>JBBRLP010000290.1:0-1012 GCA_038231295.1 Chthonomonadales bacterium | reverse complement strand
CTGGATGCCGCGCCGTCCCGCCGCTCCCTTCCCTGTCTCGCGCCCCATGACCTTTACCGTGCCGCTGCCGTCCGCGCGCCGAACCCTTCCTCCGGCCTCGACCCTGCCCGATGGCCCCGTGAGCGTCACGAAAAACGGCATTACCGTCACCGTCAGCGACGTGCGTCTCAGTCCCGCCCGCCTCCGAACGCTGTACCAGGGCCAGCGCGACCTGACGTTTCGTCTCGACATTCGTGGCGGCCAGATCGCGGACGACAATGTCGACGTGACCGACCAGCAACGCTTCTACTCGCCGTTTTCCAACAGCCCCACGGTTTTTATGGGGCGGATCGGACGTATCCAGAGACAACTCTCTATTAGCCGACAGGGAAATTCCGTGATGATCCGCAGCGCCCCCCCACTCTCTGCAAACTTCACGATCACCGACCCCTATGGCACGGCGCTACTGCCCGAGACGGCCTCCGTGCGTATGCCGCAGGCAAAACAACGGACGGGGCAGAACAGCCTGCCAGTCTGGGTCGCGCCTGTCACGGGAGCCGGACGGGGCACCGACTGCGTCAGGATGCAGTTTCACGTCCAGCCACCCTCCCGCTCTCCCCAAGCCCTTCCGCCCGACCCCGTCGCCTTCGATATTCCGGTTCGTGTCTCGCCCGATCCAGCCCCCTAAACGCGGGCCGCCCTGAAAGAACGGGACCAGGGCCGGCACAGCTAAATTCGATTCAGCGCGTATCAACAAGTAACATTGGTCGCTAGACCTGCCCTGTTGATATCAAAAAGTCGGATTAGACAGTTCCCCGAGTTTCGCGAGATGCGAAAAATTAGACGCGCTGGCCCTGACCGTTTGTACGCTCCCCTTGCTCTTTAAGTGGTCCCTCGTTTAGAGAGGTGGAGCGGGCAAGTAGATCAGCCTGTCCTTCCAGTCCCTTTCTCTCCAAGAGTCCCACAGATAAATCAACGCTTTGACCAGTCTTCCAAAGTCGTTGGAGGAAACGGTCTTGTCATCGATAAAGAT
>JBBRLP010000289.1:0-1042 GCA_038231295.1 Chthonomonadales bacterium | reverse complement strand
GGCAAGACCTTCGCCAGCATCGAGGAGGCGTGGGACTTCCTGACGGAAGACCAGCACAAGCGGCATCCCGCCGCGACGGAGAAAGAGTTCGAGTAGGCGACAGACTGCAAGAACACTGAGCACCTATGCAAAAAGGATGTTGGCACCTAAGAAGAAACGGGGAGGCAAGCCTCCCGGTCGTTGAGGCAATCACAGAAGGCCATTGCGCCGCCCTGTCAGGCAGGGTATAGTAACATCAACATCAACGGGAGACGATCGACAGATGACGACTCAAGAGATAGCCAGCGCTACGATGATGGATGTCGCTTACGCGGTAACGAAACATCTCCCGCTGTCCGAGCAACAGCGTGATTGGGTGCTAACCCGTCGTACGGGAGGCCGCTGGGTGTATTCCATCGTCGCGAGGAATCCCGACATTTCTGATGCAACCCTGAGTCGAAAAATCCAAGCGGAACACGCATGCTACCTCGCGCGCCGGGCGGCGGCGGAGTCGCACCCACACTTTGGCAAGAGCGAGCGAAAGAGCGAAAACCACTGGCTCTCGATGGTAGACTACCATATGTCACACGGATATAGCGAGTCCGAGGCCGAAGAGATGGCTTCCGGATTGTGAGCAGAACCTGTCAGAACGTCAGCTGAAAATAGTGCGCGCTGCTCGACTGGAATCCAGTCCCTGGAGTCTGCCCGTAGACGACGGCTTGCAGCGCTGCCAGCGTACGAGGGCAACTGCAACGGGAGGATTAGTCGTCTGCGAAGTATCTGATTGTGCGGGCGAGGACGCGCGGATTCCCGCTGCCGCCGCCCGATACCGAAAAGGAGGACTTGCAGGGCCGCAGCGAGTCCGCGTTGGACAACGAGCAACGCTCCAGAGTTGCCCAGTGGAAATTGGAGGACACGGAGAAGCGTGCGAAGAAAGCAGAGAAGGCGAACGCGGAGTTGCAGAAAACAATCACGGAGATGGGCCAGAAACTCGGGGCG
This sequence comes from Chthonomonadales bacterium, assembly GCA_038231295.1. Taxonomy (GTDB): domain Bacteria; phylum Armatimonadota; class Chthonomonadetes; order Chthonomonadales; family Chthonomonadaceae; genus JANXLO01. The sequence continues at coordinate 64 of JBBRLP010000289.1, read as the reverse complement.
GCAGAGTTGAAGCGGGAGGGCATCACGCTCCGGCAATGCCAATCCCACTTTGAGAAGAACGTCT
>JBBRLP010000288.1:0-1088 GCA_038231295.1 Chthonomonadales bacterium | reverse complement strand
GTGCAGGGCCTCGGGCTCCCTTGCCGGGGCATCTCCCTTGGAGAAGATCTCCTCGACGGTCTCGCCCAGGTTGGCGCGGGGCTTCAGTTCCTCTGCACGCTGAAGGACGCGGTGGGCCTCTTCGGAGGAGTCACGGTGGGCATTTCTGGGGCCGGAGGTACGATTCGAACGGTTCTTTGGCATGAACAAGGGACCACGGCGCCCAAGGCGCGAGCAAAGGGTTCACATCAGAAGCCTGAGATGGAGCAAACGGGTTCTCTTTAGAGTAGGCCTACCAAAAGGATCGCGGCCTGTCAACAGCCCCGCGGAAGACGCTCCACTTTGCTGCCACCCTGGCACGGCCCGAACCCTGGCGGCGCAGACGACCCCGGGGTATGGCCGGAAGCCAGCGGGGACGTAGCACAAGGCCTTCGCCACGCCAGCGGCGCCCGCGGCCGGCAAGGCGCAGGGAGGATCGTCAAGGGCTACTCTTCGTCATCGCCGGCTTTGCACAAATAACAGCCCCTGCACAAAAAATCTGTCTGCTGCACAAATAATCAGAAATGGAGAATGGCCGGGTTACCGGGCCATTGCACGCGGTCGGTTCACTTTGCTCGAAAGCGGGCCGCTGGGTCCGGTAGTTCGCGGAAGGTGAAGGGCGGGCGGATACCCGCGCGAAGCTGCCACGCCTGGAAGGCGCTCTTCATCGTGAACACCGCGATCCGCTTGTTCTGGCGGGTGACAAAGAGGGGGGCCTCGGGGTCGAGCGACTCCCTGCGGTCCCGCTTCCAGGAGAGAAACCGTTTCAGCGGGTAGTAGGCTTCGTCGGCCAGGATCGCCTCTTGCGTGCGATCTTGGTTCCCCTTGCTGCCCTCGGAGATCGGTACTGCGAATCGGCGCCGGGGGGTCTTGCCATCGTCGGATACGTGCCCCACGTTGAGCGCCACGATCTCGTGCTCGCGGAGCACGGTCCCAAAGGCCAGCGAATAGATAACGTGGTCGCGGAAGCCGTGTTTATGGTCGCTGGTGAACGTCAAGAGCCGATCTTGCTCTTGGTCGGTCATCGTGCGAACCGGGCGGGGGAGGCGTCCTTTTCTGCGCTCTCGGCC
>JBBRLP010000287.1:0-1133 GCA_038231295.1 Chthonomonadales bacterium | reverse complement strand
TCATGGACCCATCGCTCAGCCTGCGCGACGACGGTCGCGACGGCCGAGAGGTCGTTCTTGCCGAACGAGCCTGAGCTCTTCGGATTCCCCTCTCCATCCGTGAAAGTCCGGGACAGCGTGACGGCGTGAAAGGCGCCGCGCGTTCCTTCATTCTTCCAGATCGACGCGCGAACGGTCGCGCACTGAAAAGACTGGACGGGGCGTGTGAGTTGAGTGGCCATGTTGAAACCTCCTGTGTAAGTGTGACTGCGGCTCTCTCACAGACGAGGGAGAGCCCAGACACACGGCAGGAGTGGTGCGGAGCTCGGCGGTCTCACCGCGGCCGGCTCTGCGATCGGCAGCGGGCATGCACGCGGTTTCATGCGGGCGGGACCGCTGCAGCAGAGCCAGACACGCGGAGACAGACCGGGCGGACCAGGCCACATCAGCACCACGCCGAGTCAATCAGGGGAGCGATGGGACGGCGAGCGGAAGAGGGAGGGGAGCGCACGCGAGAGTGGAACGGAACAGGTACGATGACAGGGACGGAGGCAACGTCACCTCGACAGGATCGGACAGGTCGAACGAGGGTCCCATGGTGGGAGAGTGTTCAGGGCAAAAAAAGGGTGACAACGGCTGCCTCTGTCTTGCGCTCTGAGGAGCGGGGCGCTATATATCAGCGCGGCCAGGCCATTCGCCAGTGCGAGAGGGATTGCGCAGCATGACACAGCCACATCGAACCAGGCCGCTCCCCAAGCCGTTGTTGTGTGCGCAGCAAGAATTTCTCCGGCACCTCGCGCGGGTCGCAGGGGTGGATGCGGTCACGCTGTGGGCCGTGGCAAAGAAGGGGTATCTGTTGAGTGTGCTGATGGAGGGAAAGACGCAGGAGTGGTTTCTCGCGACGCGGCGCGAACCCCGCCTGCCGCGCACCTTCACCCGTCTGGATGTGGCAGTGCGAATGGGGCAGCGCCTCTTTAAGGTCCGCACCATGACTCTCGTGTGCAAGACGTAACACCACTTACGTGATTCCCTTCCGTTCCCTTCTGTCGACACCCCAACAACTCCCACGTGCCGGCTCACGTCTACGTAAGGCCATACTTCTGAGGGGTTTGACTTAGAACGGAAACCTCACTACAACTCTCCCGGCAAAGACG
>JBBRLP010000286.1:0-1151 GCA_038231295.1 Chthonomonadales bacterium | reverse complement strand
GAACTGCACCTGTTTCAGGATTCTCGGAAATGGCGTTCGGCGGGTTGGCGCGCCGCTCCATGCAGGAAGGAGAAGATGACAGTCCAGAATCATCAGTGAATGCCAATTAGACCTTTTCGAGGGGTTGGGCACTAATAGCCATTACGTGATTGGTGGCCTGACTGGATTGAGGATAATTTCCAGGCGCGGTCGAAAGCGACCGCGCGCTGGGTCTAGATGAGAGGCCTAAACTCGGTTCCCAAAGAGGAGCCAGAGAATCAGAATGAGCAGCAGCAGCCCGCCGATCCCGCCGCCCATGCGAGGGCCGCCGTAGTAGTAACCACCTCCGCCTCCAAGCAGAAGCAGCACGATCAAAACAATCAGGATTAAACTCATTCAGGAAGATTATCATGAATCGGCCTAAAGTAAAGAGATGACGCCTGTCAGTTTGTTCTGATAACACATATTATGTAAACTTATTGAGCAACAGGATGCTCCAAAAAAGGGCTCGGTTGTGGCATGCACCTCAACCGAGCCGTGAGAGAAGAAGAAAAATGTTAACGTCCGCGTCCGTGGCTGCTGCCGCCGCTATTGTCCCCTGCACCCCGCGAACTGCCCCCGTTGCCGCCCCCACCCCGAGGCGCCGAGTTGGACGGAGCAGACCTCTCATGCACCATCGGCGGGCTGATCCGCACCGGTTGACTGCCTCCGCCATAAGACCCGCCGAAAGATCGGGGCGCCTGATATCGAGGACTCTGATACTGAGCGGGCTGAGATTGAGGACCGGGCTGCGGCGATGACTGATATCCGCCGCCCCTGCTAGACCCTCCAGACCACCCGCTCCCGCTGCCCCGCGGCGAGTAGTTCTGCTGCGGCTGAGACTGCACCGCAGGGCGCGGACTCGATTGCGGATAGGACTGATACCCGCCTCCCCGACTGGATCCGCCGCGCGGCGCTGAATAATCCTGCTGCGGCTGAGATGGCGCCGACGAGCGTGGATTCTGGTAATCAGGCCCGGACTGAGATCGCGGACTCGACTGCGGATAAGACTGATACCCGCCTCCCCGACTGGATCCGCCGCGCGGCGCTGAATAATCCTGCTGCGGCTGAGATGGCGCCGACGAGCGTGGATTCTGGTAATCAGGCCCGGACTGAGATCGCGGACTCGACTG
>JBBRLP010000285.1:0-1157 GCA_038231295.1 Chthonomonadales bacterium | reverse complement strand
GTTCTTTTTGACCTTCGCTTCATGGCCGGAATACGTGTGGACGACGTACCATTGCCCTTCTTCGACGCTGACGCCGTTCCGTTCGGCCAGCCGGGCGCGTAAACTGCGAACCATAATACCGCGACCTCCCTCCCGGCCTAGCCGAGCTTCTCCAGCAAGGTATAGAGGGCGGTCAGAAGCGAGTCCGTCAGACCCAGCAGGAAACCAATCGCCGCCGAGATGCCAATGACAACGAGCGTCAGGTTGCGGGTCGTCTGGGAATCGGGCCAAGCCACCTTGCGCAACTCGCTCACCGTCTCGCTGGAACCGTGGCGCAACCGACCGAAGGCGCGTACGAAGGGATTGGTTGTTGCCCCGGTTGTCCGCGTTGTTGCCACCGTTGCCTCGATTCCGCACGCGCGAGCGCGTGCCATATGCGCTCTGACAAGGGCGCGGCGCAATTCGCGACGCCCTCGTTCCTTCATTTCTCTTTCGTTGCCGCAACCGTCGCAGGCGATACCACCTCACGTCAGCGAGAAATGGCAGGGGCGACAGGACTTGAACCTGCAACAACTGGTTTTGGAGACCAGTGCTCTGCCAATTGAGCTACGCCCCTCCGCCGCGTTTGAACGCGCAGGCAACCGATCTATCGTACCGCACCACCAGCCTTCCCCGCAAGGGGCCGGGGACGAGAGGCCCCTTTACCGCGTCTCGCGGTGGAGGGTTACTTTCCGCTGCGTCCGACAGTACTTCTTCAATTCCATTCGCTGCGGGTCGTTCCGCTTGTTCTTTTCGGTCGTGTAGTTGCGGTTGCTGCACTCGGTGCATTCGAGCGTCACAATTGTGCGGTCCGCTTTCCTCTTCGCCACGGGGCGCTCCCTTCGGTCACTTCAGGACTGACGACTGAGAGGGAGGTGGACGCACGGCTGTGCGCCCCTACCCGTTTCTGTCTACTGCCTGTCGTCTACTGCCTATTGCCTGCGATCTACTTCAGGGAGGTAACGACACCGGCGCCGACGGTGCGACCACCCTCGCGAATCGCGAACCGCAGCCCCTCCTCGATCGCCACCGGCGTGATCAGCTCCACCTGCATCTGGATGTTGTCCCCCGGCATCACCATCTCCACCCCCTCCGGCAGCTCGATCGCCCCCGTCACGTCGGTCGTGCGGATGTAGAAC
>JBBRLP010000284.1:0-1158 GCA_038231295.1 Chthonomonadales bacterium | reverse complement strand
GCGCTTCCCACTCCCGGAAGAAGATCAACGGGTGAGGGAGAACGGCGACCCCGCTCCGACGCGTGCGGGTCAGAGAGCGCATGGGCAGTGAGCCGTTGCCGTTTGCTTGGGACGACGACGCGCACGCGTGATGGAACTTCGCGGCTTTTCTCCCTCACCCCTCCCTCTCCCGCTGGGAGAGGGGGCCGGGCAGTCCGCGCTCCGGGCAAGGGATGCGTGCGGATCCACGGGCCGGCGACGCAGCGTTTCCCTCTCCCGGAGGGAGAGGGCAGGGTGAGGGAGAACGGCGACCTCGCTCCGACGCGCGCGGGTCAGAGAGCGCATGGGCAGCGAGCCGTTGCCGTTTGCTAGGGCCGGCGGCGCTCGCTTGATGGAACTTCGCTGCTTTTCTCCCTCACCCCTCCCTCTCCCGCTGGGAGAGGGGGCCAGTGCAGTCCGCGCTCGGAGCAACGGACGCGGGTGCCGCCTTGCGGCTCTGCTACACAGGATCCGGGATGTTTGTCTATCGGATGTTCATCCGATAGACAGGCGGGGCGGCATCTGCGGAGATAGGAGGGTGAACAACGATCCTGCTTCCTCCAGCCGCCTCCGCAAAGGCGGGCTCACCCGCTCCCTCACCACCACCGCCGCCTGCGCCGCCGCGCTCCTCACGGCCAATGCCGCGATCTTCTACACAGCCAATGTGAATGGGACCGTGGACCAGACCCCTGGGAGCGATCAAACTGCTAACGTCTTCATTGTTCCAGGCTATGGTCTTCAACTTTACACCTACTTCGATACCAAATCCGGACGACAAGGCTCCGGGGTCCTCACCATCAGCAGCATGATCGTCAGGGAACCCAATACCTATTCGCTCTGGCAACTGGGAGCCGGTGTGCCGGTGGACGGATCATTATCCCCTGTCGTGGGAGGCGGGGGCATCGCCAACCCGACCTTTTATTCAGGCTGGTCGACCCGCGGCGATTCGGGATATTTCGCCTTTTCATTAAACCCATCGGGCAGCCTGCCCCTTTACGGCTGGGGAGAGTTGATCCGCTCGGCAACCGGAACCGACACGATCACGTTCACCCGGTATGCCTACGATGACTCCGGCGCGGCCATCTTCACCGGGGACACCGGTGGAGCCGTGCCGGAGCCGGAGGACTACGCGGTGGTGGC
>JBBRLP010000283.1:0-1161 GCA_038231295.1 Chthonomonadales bacterium | reverse complement strand
CGCGAAGGGCGGGTCTAGGGTGGCACGGATCTACTGGAGAACCTGGAACTCTGGCAGCCGAACTGCCAGCGCCCGTTCCACAGTCGGTTCACGCACGGGACTCAAGCCGCGTCCTGCGAAGGGCGTTCGTGAAGGCTTGAACTGTAGGAAGGGAAACTTTCACGTACAGTTCTTAGGGGAGGAGGTGGCGGCAACGTCACCTCCTTACCCGACCGAGAGTTGATTGGAGAGGTGTATGGGGTATAGCGATTTCACTCTCGCCGACCTTCGCCAGCGGTTCGGACTAACGGTGACCGAGGGCGGCAACCTGTTCGCCATCGTCCCGGAGGTCGAGTTGCCCACCGGCCTTGCAGACACTCTCGCCCGCTATTTGCCGCTGGCCCTCAATCTCAACACGGAGAAGGCCCGGTCGGAACTGCTCATCGCCCCGGTCGTGGTGGAACTCAAGCTGCGCTACCCCGACCAGCTTAGTGTGTTTTCTGGAATCGACTTCACCGTAGACGCAGAGGCTGGCCTGAGCGGCCGGTGCGACTATATCCTGGCGCGCAGCCCTCAGCAACTGGCGCTGACCGCTCCCGTGTGTGTGCTGGTGGAGGCCAAGAGCGAAAACATTGTCGGCGGTATCCCGCAGTGCCTGGCCGAGATGGTGGCCGCTCAGCGGTTCAATCTAGCGGAGGGGTCGAGCGGGGGGCCCGTATACGGGGCGGTGACGACCGGAGTCCTGTGGCGCTTCCTGATGTTGGACGGATTGCGTGCCTGGGTGGATGGGGTGGAGTATCCAATCCAGACACCACGACGTGTGTTCGGTGTCCTGAAGCATATTGCTTTGGGAGGAGACGCCGAACCCGTCGCTGCAACAGACCGGCCACGCGAACACGGTTTTTCGAGTCAGGACGCCGTGCCCGCGTGAGCCGGCTGCTGAGCAGGAACGGGAAAATGGAACCTGACCCCTTTGGCACATCCCCTTTGGCACATCCCCTTTGGCACATCCCGAGACGATTCCGTACCGCGAAGCGGTTTAACAACCGAGCCGGGGGTCGCGTACTCGCGCACCCCCGGAACCGGACGCCCGTCAACCCCTTTTTATACCCTGAAAGGGTTGTACAAGAGTGGCTGCCGTGTTGTTCAACCCTTTCAGGGTTGGCCGGCGCGCATTGCTTT
>JBBRLP010000282.1:0-1176 GCA_038231295.1 Chthonomonadales bacterium | reverse complement strand
TGCATTCGGAAAGCGGTGTCACGCTCTGTTACAGAAGACCCTAAAAGGACAGAATTCGGCTCAGAAAGTCCACCATAGGGGCCAATGAGATATAGCAGTGTCCTTAACGTACGATATTGTCCGTTTCGTGAGGAGACCCCTTAACGGGGCGTTTGAGAGCTTGAGTCGGTTGCGGGGAAGCTCGCCCGACCGGTTCTTAGGGGAGACTGTTGTACTGTTCTCTGTCAGTGGGCGACAGGGGCGCACCGATCTCCTCGCGCAATGCCTCCGCTGCTCCCCACAATGCTGCGGCTCGCTCGGTGTCGCTCTCTTTAGCGGCAAGGCTGGCAAATGCTTCCAGAGAATGGGCAATGCCCCACTGGTCTTTTATCTCCCGCTTGATGGTCAGGCTCTCTTTAAGATAGGCCCGGGCGGCGGCATAGTCACCCTGCATCCAGGCCAGTCCGCCCGCTCCATTGAGCGCCTTCTTTCGCTCTTGCATCCGCGCCTGATCCCCCGTCTTGCTCAGAGCCCGATCACACCACTTACGCCCTTCTGAGAGATGGCCCCGTAAACACCAGAATTGGCTTAGCGCTCCACTCAGCCGAAGAGCTTCCTCTGCGGATCCCTCGTCCGACACGCTCCAGTCCAGTACTGCCCGCAAATTCTCATGCTCAGCTTTCAGTCGCTGGAGCCACTCAGCCTGTTCCGAGTTTGTCAGCTTCGGTTCCGCCTCCTCCGAGAGCGCCAGGAAGTAGTCCCGATGACGCCTCCACACAGTATCGCTTTCCCCGCTCTCCGCCAGTCGATCTCGCCCATACTGCCGCATCGTCTCCAGCAACCGATACCGCGCCTCTCCCTCTCGCTCCTCATACACGACCAGGCTTTTATCCACCAGCGATGTCACTGGGATCGGGAGACGCCGGTGCCCCAGCGAAGATACGACGGGGCCAGCGATCGAGGCGCCGATTTGAAGAAGGAGATTACTCGCGCAGTGAGGAACTGCATCGAGATCGATCCGGGACAGGACCATGACGGACCCACGGGCTCCGCCCCCTGTCTTTGTTTTTTTTGGATCCTGCGGCGGCAGGGCATTCCTGGCGTCGATACGGACAAAATATCGCGGAGGTACGCAGTCCTGTTAAGGCAGCAGATTTTAATCCTACATCTTTCGCATCCGGATCTGGATGCATCCAC
>JBBRLP010000281.1:0-1188 GCA_038231295.1 Chthonomonadales bacterium | reverse complement strand
GCGTTACATCGCGTTTCACGTCGTTACCGGGCGTTACATCGCGTTTCACGTCCTCTTTTTTAGCTTGCCGGTGACGCTGAACACGCTGCTGGATTGCTGCTGGATGATCGGACGGCCTGTCATACTGGCGCTCGGCGAAGTGCAGAAATTTGATCTTGTTTTCCGCTTCTTCCTCGTCCCAGGAGATCATTTCGTTCTCAGCAAGCACCTCCAAGGTGTCTTTTAGCGTTTCAACATCCTTCCGCGCTACCTGCAGGGCGAGTTGTTTCAGGTTGCGGTAGAAGATGACGCCCCGCTCCTTTTGCTCGGAGGCGAAGAGGAGAAGGTTGACCCAAATTCGGAACTGAGCATCGGTTAGCTCGTCGATTTCCTTGTCGGTCCGAACTTCGTGATAAAGCCGAAGCCACTCCATGTTTACACCATTTTCCTTGTGTAACGAGGGACCGCGTTACATCGCGTTACAGTCGTTACACTAAATGTAAGGAGCATCAGGCATTCCTCCCGGTTCGCTCTTGACAATTATTAAGGAGATCGCATTTCGCAATGATCCCCGGCGTCATCCAGTCCATCAGTCGTCCCCTCGCTGCGATAGTCGCTCGTTCACCTCTGCCGCCAAATCCATCGCCTCTTCCACGCTGCGGATGATCACGGACAGGCCCGCATCGACGAGGGCCTGCTGGGCAGCTCGTACCGGCGCGCCCGGCAGTTTGATCTCCATTACCTGCCAGTGGCCGCAGGGCCATCCCGCACGGCTGAACATCATGTCGGGGGTCCCCTTGTCGTTGCCAGACCAGTCGGCCCGGTACTGTCCGATGCGGAGAACGCAGTATCCACGGGCACGGAGAGCTATCCGGATCGCCTCGACAAGCTGCGCCTCAGTGGTGTGGATCTGGCGCTGCTGTCGCCCACGGTCCAGGCCGGGGAGTTTGAGCGCCGTCTCCCGATTGGGCGCTGCGTCAACCATGTAGCCGCAAACGCAGGCAATGACACTGCGTCCGTCGCATTTGCCGGGGCACAGGTTGTCGTTTCCGCAGGCCGGGCAGGTCGGGCAGGTCGGTCGCCCGACCTGCGGGTTTACTCGGTTTGTACTCACGATATCGCCTCCACAAAGCACATCAGTTGTCGGCCGACAAATTCGGTGTAGGCAAACATATCGTTCCGGGCGGCAGTCATCTTCTGCATCACACT
>JBBRLP010000280.1:0-1195 GCA_038231295.1 Chthonomonadales bacterium | reverse complement strand
GCCGCCTCGGGTTCGGCCCGGCCGCCCGCCTGCGAGACCAGAGCGTCCGTGCACAGGCCGTTGCGGTTCTCCATCAGGACATGACCGACGTAGCACAACTGCGAGGGCTTCCCGTCCCCTTTCCGGAACAACTTGGCCTCCGGATCCGTCGTCGAACTGTGCGTGACGTTACTTCGCTTCTGACCCTTGAAGTCCACCTCGGGGTTGCTGCCGCCCTTCGCGGGCGGCTCATCTCCGCTCCTGGGCCGAAAGCTCTTCATCGAAGCACATGCCTCGATCAGAGTCCCGTCCACGGTGAAGTGTTCGTCCGACAGCAGCCGGCTCCGACGCGCATCCTCGATCACTTCTCGGAAGAACTCCCCGAACAAATCCGCCTCCAGCAACCGCTCCCGATTCTTCGTGAACGTCGTCGCGTCGAAAGCCGTTCCCACTCCCGGCAGATCCAGGAACCACCGGAACAGAAAGTCGTACTGCAGCCGTTCGCAGAACAGCCTCTCCGATCGCACCGAGTACAAAGCGATCAGAATCTGCGCCTTCAGCAGCACTTCCGGCGGTATCGACGGCCGCCCTCGCTCCGAGTAGATCGCCGAAAGCTGAGGCTCCAGCCGTTTCAGCGCTTCATCAGCCACCCTCTTGATGACCCGGATCGGATGATCCCTCGGAATCAGCTCCTCCGGCGTCACCGTCACCATCAACGCGGCCTGCTTCTCCGTATCTCCTCGCATCTCTACAACGTGCAGCCACAACAAATCCATGTCAACAGGAAATCGACTTTTTCAGCAGCCTGCTAGATCCCGCGCGTCAGTAGATGAACTGTCAACCCTCACACTTACAGACGGGCCAAGATTGACGGTGAAGCCGTGGTTCGAGGCCGGGGGCTCGCTCATTTCATAATGGGTTCCGGTCGGCAGCGTGACCGCGTACGCGTAGTCCACGTTGCGATATTCCTCACTCGTTGGGGCAGCTACCACGCTGCCTCCCGCAACTAGAACGATCGCGCATGCTATGATCGCCCTGACACAGTTGATGTCGCCAGCTAGCGCACGCCGCATGCAGCCTCCCACTTTGGAATGTTGGAGATCCGTCCCGTTAGCAATCCGGCGTATTGCCTGTTGGCAGTGTTGTAATGTGCACGACTTAGGGGAGACTGGGGCCGGTCGTGTATACGTGTATTATTATCCAGAGGGATCGGTAT
>JBBRLP010000279.1:0-1221 GCA_038231295.1 Chthonomonadales bacterium | reverse complement strand
GCAGGAAGGAGGAGGTCCGGGTCATGGTCTGCCTCTACGATCTGGGACTGCTGGAGTCGCAGCGGGGGAACTACGCGGCCGGACAGGCGCATCTGAGCATCGGCGAACGTACCTATGGCCTCTATATTCTCGCCATGGTCGCGCGGGATTGGGAAGATTATGCCGGGGCGGTGACTCTGGTGCGTGAATGCCGCTCCCCGGAAAACGAGAATGAAGAGAACATTATGGGCTTTGACTTCGCGCTGTTGCTGAGCAACGTCGCGTATCTGCAGCAGGAGACTGCTCAGGCGGAGCGGTTCCTGAGCGAAGCCATAAAGATCCAGTTGGCCTCTGGCCAACTGGGCGTCCTCGGGGAGAGCGCCGACGCCCTGGAGGCGTTCGCCTGCCTCTCCGCAGCAAAGGGGGACATGCTCAGGGCGGCACGGTTTCTGGCGGAGTCACAGAAGATGCAGGCGAAGTGCGCGTGGGTGACATGGCGCTGGGGACCGCACGAGGCCCTGCGCCGGACCCTGCTGGAACAACGGGAGGAGCCTGGTTCTCGGCCACTTTACAAGGAGAGCGAAGAGATGTCTCTGAGGCAGGCATTCGACCTTTTTCTTCGGATCGGCTGATTCGAAAAGGGGGCGGCCACAAGGAAACCGCGTGGTTTGTGCCGAAAGAGAGAGTTATGTATGCAAGACAACCCCTATTTCTCTCTATTTTGATGGGACTCTGTCTCTGTTCGGGACCGCGGTCTGGGGCGCAGTTAGCCATCCGGGAGCCGGCGCCCGCGCCGGTCGTGGAGACGTATAGTCTGCGTGTCGAGAACGTGCTGTATGGTCGGGTGGAGATAAGCCTGGATAGGGGAGGACATAGGATCCTGATCGGAAGGGTGCTGCGGCCCGCCGTGCAGATGACATCCGAGAAGGCCGCGACCCTACCGGGGACCGTCCTGCATGGTCAGAGCGAGGGAGTGACGTTCTGTGCGGCGAAGGAGCGGGTGCTGAAGCTGATGCCAGCCTCCGTCGGAAGCAAACTCGTCCTGCCACGGAAGAGAGCGGCGCCGGGGCCGGGACCTGCGGCGATAATCACCGATATACCGAGGGGCAAAGGTCTGTTCGCCGAGCTGCTGCCGCCTGCGGGACCAGCGGTGCGCGTCATTGCCGACACGCCGAGAGAGGCCGCCTTTGCGGAGGACTACACACCGGCGCTCGAAGATGTCTTTGTGTTCCATGTCCGACT
>JBBRLP010000278.1:0-1227 GCA_038231295.1 Chthonomonadales bacterium | reverse complement strand
CTTCCTGGCTGGAGGCACGGGAGAGCGTGATGCTGGAAGCCGGGAGCAAGAACTTCTCGGATGCCGCGCAGAATATGGGCTTCCTGACGATTGGTCTGTTCTACGGGGGCACGGATTTTGGCGGTTCCCTCTGCGCCGCCGTCAACTGCGGATACGATTCGGAGACAGTGGGCGGAGCCGTCGGAGCCATTCTCGGTATCCAGCGCGGCAAGAGCAACCTGCCGGAGGACTGGCTACGTCCCATCGGAGACATCTACATTCCGGGAGTGGGACTGCGCGACATGGATACGCCCACCACCCTTTCCGAGATTGTGGCACGCACGGTGGAGGTAGGGAAACGGGTTGTGGAAGCACGCTGCCCCGAAATCGCCATCGAAGAAGAGACGTTGCCTGTCCCTGTCGCCCCCACGCCAGACCCTGCCGGGGTTCCCTCAGAGCCTGTTGCGGCGACAGCGGAAGAGACACTCCCCACAACCGAAGGGAACACAGAGGGGACGGCATTGCCGCCTGCGATTGCCTTTGCCGAATTTGCGCCCTCAGCGGAGAAAGGGGAAGCAACCACTCCGGATATTCCCGCCACCGAAGCCGAGACGATCCCCTCGGTGAAGGCGGCTCTGGAAGCCAATGCGCCGGTTCTTCCTGACCTCGCCCCTGCGCCGGACGCAGAGACTATTCCTCCGACAGAGTTTGCGGAGACGGAGACCATTACAGAAAACGCCGCTCCCGGCGCGATGGCAGGGATGATGCAGGCTGCCTCAGAAGCCCCTGCGGAACTGATCCCCACGGACGGAGAGACACTACCCTCTGCACCGCCTCCCTCCCTCTCTCTGACTCCCCAGGCCGTCAGTCAGGAGCCACTTGCGGATGTGCTTCCGCCTCCTGTGAACGGGGTGTTTGATACGCCTGCGGTTCCTGCCGCCTCGCTCAAGCCCGACCCGGTGAGTGCTATCGCCTGGACAGACAGTACACTGGTCAAGCCTCTACTCATTACGCCGCCCAATGCGCTGGTCAGCTATGCCGGAACCTTCCGCATTATGATGGACACAGGAGACACCCCCACGATCGCCTATAATCTCGTGAAGACCGTCTCCTTCGCTGTGGTCAATCACGGGCATGAAGCGTTCAACGGGCGCATACAGATGCTTGCACCTCCCGGCTGGCAGATTTCGCCGCCCACCAATCTGGGGCAGAGACAGTATATCGCCGCGAGTGGCGGAACGTTTCGAG
>JBBRLP010000277.1:0-1236 GCA_038231295.1 Chthonomonadales bacterium | reverse complement strand
TCTTCCGTCACGAGAGAACTGGACCAACGGGCTCGGGGGGAAAGCAGCGGTCGGCGGCGGCAACGCTTGCTGGTGCGTCCCCCGACGCTCCGACCGACGGGCACGCCAGCAACGGGCACGCCCTGCGACGGATCGTTCGTCGGCTCCAGGCGCGTAGCGTGAAGGCAGTCCGGGAAGGCCGCTGGGGCAAGGTGAAAGTCCTGTCCTGGCTGCTGACTCACTCGTTCGCCGGCCGTGCCCTGGCCGTCTGACGAGTCACGCAGAACCAGGGCTGTCGGACTGCGGGAGTGGCTGGCGAATGATGGAACACTCCCGCGAAGAAAACCACGGCCCTGCACGCCTTGCAAAGGCGCGGTTACCGACCGCTACCTCTCCGGCGCGTGTCTATCCCCAAGAGCAACGGCAAGAGACGCCCTCGGGGCATCCCCACGATGACGGACCGGGCTACGCAGGCGTTACACCTGCTGGCACTGGACCCCCTCGCGGAAACGACGGCCGACCGGAATTCCTAGGGGTTCCGCCTAGGACGTAGTTGCGTTGACGCCTTGCGGCAGTGTCATCACTTGCTGGCACAGCGGCACAACGCACGTTGGGTCCTGGAAGGGGACATCAAGTCTTGCTTCAATCGGATTAGTCACGACTGGCTGCTGACCTACGTTCCGATGAACCGGGCGGTACTGCGGAAGTGGCTGAAGGCCGGGTTCCTGGAGCAAGGGCTCTTTCATGCGACCACGGAGGGCACGCCCCTAAGGGGGCATTTGTTCCCCGACGCTGGCGAACAGGACCCTGGATGGGCTGGAACGACGGTTGCAAGGACGGTTCGCCCGCAACCGCCGAGAGCAAGGGCAGCACAAAGTCCATCTGGTGCGGTATGCGGATGACTTCCTGATCACGGGTCAGTCCCGAGAATTACTGGAAGAAGCGGTTCGTCCGCTGGTCGTCCCGTTCTTGCAGGAGCGTGGACTGGAACGGTCGGAAGCGAAAACGCACAGCACGCCTGTTGAGGAGGGCTTCGCTTTTCTCGGACAGACGGTCCGGCGTTTCGACGCGAAAGGGTTGGCCCGACCTTCGCGCAAGCGCGTCGCCTCGTTGCGGGACAAGGTCCGAGAAATCCTACGCAGCAGTGGGCAAGCGGCTGCCGGAACCGTGCTCCTGCGTCTGAACCCGGTAATCCGGGGCTGGGCGTTGTCTCACCGGCAGGGCGCGAGCGCACGAACCTTTGTTTAGGGGGACCGG
>JBBRLP010000275.1:0-1268 GCA_038231295.1 Chthonomonadales bacterium | reverse complement strand
GCGGCCTATGGGCTACAGCCTGCGACACCGAAAGGCCCCGATGCTATGAGCCTGACACCGGAGACCGTCACAATCCAAAAAGCGACTACGGCTGGAGACGGCGCGGGCGGCAAGACGACGCCGTGGCCTGCGTCCGGCAAAACGTGGCAGGCGACACGGAACTTCTATCGTAAACCGAGTCAGCAGCTCGTCGACGAGGGGTCGCACTCAGCGGAAGGGCCAGGCGTTACCGTCAAGACAAAATGCTTCTTTACATTCGAGGGACCGCCGTTCCCGGTCCTGATCCGAGACAAATACCGCATCGTCGGCGGAGACGGTGTGGCCTATCGCATCCTGCACATTCGACAATATGACGACACGCTCCAGGTAGATTGTGAGGCGTTTGACTGATGGCGGTAATTCAGGGCTTAGAGCAGGCGCAGCGCAATCTGGAGGTCTACGCGCAGGGGCTTCGTTCCGGCGCCCTTCTGGCCGCCCATGAGATCGCGACCCTGCTGGAAGGGTACGCGAAATCGCACCATCCGTGGAGCCCCGACACCGGCGCGACGGATGTCAGCACAAAAGGTACCGTCGTGGAAGCTTCGTCCGAAATGATGCGCATCGTGCTGTCAGCCGGGATGGAATACGACGTTTATCTGGAGTTTGCGCGTGAGGGCAAATGGGCGTGGCTCTGGCCCACCATCGTCGCTAATAAAGAGCCGATCCGAGCGATCCTGAAGAATCGACTGGGGGCGGTCCGGGTATGAGCAGTGCTATCACAACAGCAATCTATAGGCGGCTCACCGGGCTGGAAGTTCTGACGGGCGCGGGGCTGGCGGCACAGCAGGCTCTGGCGGCGCTGCTCGGTGTTGATTCCGACACGGCGCTCCCTGCGGTCCACAAGGGTAACAAGTCTAACGTCGTGGTCTATCCGGCGATCACGTTCCGGCAAAATACAGGCATGGTCAACGGCAGTTTCAAGGACACCGCTATCGACGATGTCTATTACGACTTTGAAATCTGGGACAACACGCAGCGCAGCAACATCCTGACCGACATTTACACACAGTTTGAGCATCTGCTTGACCAGAGGTTTGCCCGGTCGCTCGCGATCCCGGCGCTATCGGTAGATAGTGCGCAGGGCCAGCTTTACTATGCGCGAGCCTTCGTCCCGATGACGGAGTTGTACGACAAGGATTTGCGGTCGTGGTTCGGCCTGTGCCGGATGCGGTTTGTAGAGGCGCGATTCTAGGGCAGGACAGACTGACCCTTTCACCGTTCAGGAGGAT
>JBBRLP010000274.1:0-1273 GCA_038231295.1 Chthonomonadales bacterium | reverse complement strand
GGATCCGGCGTCTGGAGCCAGCGGACCAACTCCTGCACATAAGCATCGCGCCCCTTAGCGCGGGCGCGTATCCTCTCGATGGCGAGCCGGCCCGTCGTCGCGGCGTCTAACTCCTTTGCCGCCTGCCTGTCTGCCGCGTAGGTCTCCAGCCGCGATATCACTCCTACGCTGCCGATGTCGCCAAGCCGCTCTACCGCAATCGTCTCCAGAGTTAGGAGCAGATTGCCGAGCGTCTCCGAATCGTAGTTCTTCGGCGCCAGCGATTTGCGAAGCGACCCCCGGTCCAGGTAGGTGAACAGCGCAGACGGGTTTGTAGCCGAGCGCTGCCACATCTCCACCGCCTCTACAGGTGTCGGCCGCAGGATGATGGCGGGCATGGCCAGTTGCCCGGTTCCCGGAAGCTGCCCGGCAACCGCGCCATAGGCGGACATCAGGACTGTCACCGTTATCAGAAGCCCTGTTCGTGTCACAGTAGTGTCGTCCTGGCGCGAGCTATTTGCTCCTCAGCTTCCTGACGGCCACCCTCATCGCAGCGCGCACGTTCTCGTTGGCTTCCACGGGCATGATTATCTCCAGTACGTTGGCCGCGCCAAGCGTCCCGATCTGCCCGATAGCCTCCACCGCCACAAACCGCACGTTTGCTTCCGGATCGTGGCCAGCGATGTTCAGCAGCAAGCCTTCCGCCGACGAATCACCCAAGTTCCCAATCGCCCTGATAGCGGCTTGCTTGACGCCGTACTCCACGTCCCTTGCTGTTTCCATCAAGTTCGGCAGCGCGGATTTATCGCCGATTTGACCCAGAGCCCATGCGACACCCGATCTCATGCCTGAAGACGGAGCATGTAAGAGGCCGCAGAGCGGCTGAACTGCTTCGGGCGTCCGCAGGTTCCCCAGAACTGTAACAGCTAAATTCTGCGCTGACTCAGGATGCTCTCCGGGAGGCGGGGCGCCAAGCGCTGCAAGCAGCGCAGGCACGGCCGGTTTGCCGACGAGCGTGAGGACCTTTTGGACATGCAGCGAATGTTGGAGAGTACCGACTACCGACCGTATCATCTCGTCGATCGCCTGTTCCTGCGTCATGGCTCGTGTGCGTATCTGCCAGTACGCCCAGGCCACGTCGGGCTCTTCCGGTTCCAGCGGCACCTGCGCAGGTTGAACATACCACGCAAAGAGCAGCAACTGCTGCCGCATCGTTTCGAGGGCCCGCGCGTCCCCGATTCGCGCGAGCGCCCGAACCAGATAGAGGCCGAGGTGAGTTCCAGACCATCGGGAT
>JBBRLP010000273.1:0-1278 GCA_038231295.1 Chthonomonadales bacterium | reverse complement strand
GAGGGGCAGCAGCATCGCCCCGACCACAACGATGGCAAGCGTCCTCAGGAGCAGATACGAAGCCATCTCGCCATGAGCGATGGCATAGAGGAGGGCCATCAGTCCCTGGTTGCCCGCATGGGAGGCGGGATGGGCGTCGAGGTTGGTGAGGAGGAAGGTGCGCCAGTCGGGTGGGAAGTGGTTGAAGTAGAGCGCGCTTGTGGCGAGGAGGACAAGGAGGGTGAGGAAGGCGCTCTTCCCTCTGCCGCGCAACAGCAGAATGGGCAGGAAGAGAACGGGCATCATCTTGAGCCAGACGGCTCCCGCCCAGAAGAGGTCGCCCCAGCGTCCCTCGCTTGCCCCTGCTTTGCCGCCCGCTTCGGCTTTGCGCCATGCGAGGAAGGCCCAGAAGACGAGGCTTGCGGTAAGGAAGGTGAACTGTCCGACATAAAGTTCGAGGTAGTAGGGCGTGAAGCACAGCCACATCCCGGTTGCGATTGCGCCCGCCCGAGCACTCGGAGCGGCCTCGAGGGTGATTCGGATGTTTCGGAGGAGAGCGAGTTCGCAAAGGATGAGCCAGACGCCATAGGCTTTGATGGCGGGGAGCGCGCTGAGCGCGAGGGCAAGGGTGTAAGCGACGAGGGGGGCATATCGGAAGGGATAGGCATAGGGCACGCCTGCGACATGTCCGCTCGTGAGGTAAACGGACAGTCCCTGTCTTGCTCGGACGCCTGCGGCATAGAGGGAGAAGAAGTCTCCGCCGGGTCCGAAGCGGTGCATGCTGTCATCGAAGAAGGGATCGAGCCAGTGGGTGCGCAGCGAGACCAGGAAAACGAGATGCACAACGATCCCGAAAACCGGAATCGCCCTCCACCATTTCGAGAGAATATTGCCAGGCTGTTTCTGTTCGGCAGCGCCTACGGACGATACCAATTCATTAAAACCTTATCTGTCATATCGCTGAAGGAGTATCCGTCAGATTTTTTAACGGAGAAGAGACGATAATGGATGTACATGGGATAAAGGATAGAACCGAAAGCATAGCGCTGGCTCGATCAGAAAGGGACGCATCGGGCTTAGCGATGCGTCCCTAACCATTCGCCTGCCCGACTAACCCAATGTTGTCCGGGCGGTTGCCTCAGGCACTTACTTCGGTTTTGCGTGCAGGGCGGCTTGCTGTGCCTGATATCGTTTTATGCCGTCTTCATTAGTTTTCAGTTTGCGGAGTTCGGCGTTGATCTCCTTCTGCACCGCAGGCGATCCCAACTGCGCCGCAGAGGCATACGCAGCCCGCGCTTC
>JBBRLP010000272.1:0-1311 GCA_038231295.1 Chthonomonadales bacterium | reverse complement strand
CGGAAGCCACATCGTCGCAGGCATCACAGGCATATCCGTATACGGGGGAACCAGCGCGGCGGGAAACGTCAGCCCCTGCCCATCGAAATTCCCGTCGTTCAGTTTGTCGTCTTCCGTAATGCCGTCCAGATTGTATGCCTTTGTCAGGTCGGCAAAGATAAGCCGCCCGCTCACGACACGCACCTGCCGCACAATCTGGTCAAAGGCTCGCGTTCCTGCCGTCGTCGAAGCCCAGGTATCCCCTACCTTCACATCCCAGACCAGCCAGTAAGTTCCATCCATCGGTGGAGCCGTCACCCAGGCCAGCATATCGCTGACGCGCCCGCCCGGCAACACATCCTGCGGCAGAGGCGTCGTCTCATCTTCCCACAGAAACTCCGTGCCGTCCTGATAGTACCAGTGATACCCCACCCGAACGCTCTCCGCCTTCCAGGTCTGTCGCCCCGTATTTTGCAGGCTCAGGCGCACGGGAAGACGACGCTGTCCCGGTAGCAGCGCAGGCGTCCCATCCGAAGTAAAACGCACCCCGAAATCGAAATCAGAGACCAGAACAGGCATCGGAGCAATACTGACTCCTACCGCACTGTTCGCGCCCCCGGCAGGAAGTGAGACAGGCTTCACCGTTCCCCCGATGCGGTCTGCGGCAACTTCCCACCGGGCAACATAACTCCACAGGTCGTCCTGTTTCCAGGCGGGAAGCGGTTTGCCCTCAGCATCCAGAAGCGGCAGATTGAGGCGAACCGCCACCTCCTGACCGGGCAACACATCCTCTGTCAGTTCCGCAGTCGCATCGGCAGTCGGAACGACCGTATCAGCCGCGCCACTCGTATTATCCATCGGGCTATCTGCCGGAGAAGAACGGTAGAGACGTAGTGTCACCCGCGCACCGTCCACCTTGCGCCAGGGAGTCGAACCGTCGTTCCGCAGGGTCGCCCGCACCTCGTAGACACTCCCCGTCTCCAACATCGTCGGCAGATCGGAGCGTACCAGCGTCGCCGCCCACTCCGGTATCGCCTCTCCCCCCTTGCGAACACTCACCGAAATCGGAAGTACCGCACCGGGACTATCCTCTGCGATGAACGTACTGTTCCGCTTCTCCATAGAGACCGCGCCCACTTCCAGCGTGTAGTCGCCTTCCGCATCTGGAGTCTGCACCGTCAGGGTCGCATTCACATTCTCACCACTCAACGTGTTCGGAATGGTAGACGTTGCCCCCGTCGCCACAACCTGTCCGCCCTTCATCCAGCGGTAGGTAAACGCGACGGAATTCAGCCCTGGTGTAACCGGAGTCGCCCAACCCTCAATTCCCGT
>JBBRLP010000271.1:0-1352 GCA_038231295.1 Chthonomonadales bacterium | reverse complement strand
TGATTGCTCATGGCACCAGAAACGTAACGGGCATCGACACCGGACGCCGCAGATAGGATAGGAGAATGAGGAGAGCAGAACCAGACCCGAAGTTCCCGGCACTGTGGGGCAGGGGAACCCTGCGAGGGAAACGAACCAGGTGCTGCAGCAGACAGCCCACGCGAACACGCCGTTTCAAGCATACGCTCAGGCCCGCGTGAGGCTGCTGCTGAGCTTGGTCGGTAGGCCTTTTGTCGCCGCTGCGGTAGGCCTGACGACCAAGCTCAGCGGCTGGAGCGATTCAATGGCTGAGTTCTCGGTGGTGGCGGCGGTGACAACCCCTGGTGGGACGGATGTCGATGGCGAGAGGGAGTCTGCTCAGTCGGACTGGCAGAAGATTACCCTCAGCGGGAACGAGCGGTTCAACCCCAACGATCCGAACGTGTACAGTGTCGAGTGCATCTCGCAGCGCGGGGACACGGACTACCAAGTAGTCTGGGACGACTACACGCCGGTCGTCTTGATCCCAGGTCTGACCCTGCCCCGGACGATTTCCTTCCGGACCACATGCCGTAGTCCGAAGGTGCCGCCGCTCAGCAACATCGGGGTGAGCGGGTCGGCGCACGCCAAGATCACGGCCCGGTCGATCGTGATCCCGGGATAGTAGGCCGGCCTAACAAGAAGTAGACCTCTGCCCTTGCCCCATGGTCTCGGCTTGGCTACCGTGGACCGTATGGATCTGATTCAGGCTATCCGGGACAAGGTCGCGTCGGGAGACTTCGAGTTTTCCCAACAAGCTGTGGACCAGAGTATCCTTCGTCGCATCAGTGTCCAGGAACTCCGTGAGGCGCTCGCGGTGGGCGAGGTGATTGAGGACTACCCGAGCGACAAATACGGCCCGAGTTGTCTGATCCTCGGGTTCACGGGAGTGGGTCGGCCTCTCCACGTCCAGTGCAGCCACCCCTCCCGCCCGCTGGTCAAGGTCATTACACTGTATGAACCCGATCCGACTCAGTGGGTCGATTTCAAGCAACGGAGGAGCTGACGTGCCTAGCGAGTCTGAAGAAGCCTTCGTCGAACAGAAGGTCACGTACTCTTTGGAAGTGGAGGGCCGCTTTATCGTCTTCGAGCAGGTGCCCGCTCGGGTGTCGCTGCGCACCGGGGAGCGGTTCTTCGCTCCGGAAACGGTCGAGCGGCTGCAGGAAATCGTCTGGGAGCAGCGCGTACCGAATCGCGTCATCCAGACGCCGGTGTATGAGTTCCCGAGCGCAGTGGCCTAACAATCCGCTGCAGCAGACCGGGCCGGCATCACGGTCTTTCGAGACATTATGGTCAATCGGCCGGCCCGGCTGCTGAGCTTGGGCGTTCGGCGT
>JBBRLP010000270.1:0-1382 GCA_038231295.1 Chthonomonadales bacterium | reverse complement strand
TGGGTATAATCGCCGGGCCGGTTGCGAAAGCCGCCGGGCACGTCCGGTCTCGTTCGGCCCCGCCGAACAGACCCGTGAAATGGGTCGAAAACTGGAAGGGCGAACCCCTTGACAACGGGGCGCGCATGCAGTATAATACCAAAGCTGGTTGAGAAATCGGCAACAAAATCCGGTCTCGTTCGGCCCAGCCGAAACGACCGTTCTCAAGGGAAGATCCTCAGGAGGGCAGGCCCGAACACAATTACTCTCCAACGTTAACCCGTTGTCGAGCTTTGGTTCCGCCCCGGCGTGTGATACGCCGGGTTTTGTTTGCCCCCCGCCCGCGCAGCACCCGGCTTATTCCCCGTTCACGTGGAAATAGGGGCGGATGATGCTGTCGGGGTTCTCTCTTCGGAGGGCCCTTGACACGCGGCGGCTCCTGGCGTATACTCCCTTTTGCCCCACCTGTTGGGGCACCTGGTAGCACCTTAACAACAGCAGAGTGGTGAGCAAGAAACTCACACAATTGTTAATCCAGTCAATTTCCTAACAAGCTCGAACGGTCTCCAGCGAACGGGGCTGCGACGGGACGGTTCTCTTCACCGAGGGCGGTTCCGCACCGGCCGGTTCCACATGAACTAGGGGTAGCTCTGCACAGAGCTACCGGTTCGTCTGGAGAGTTTGATCCTGGCTCAGGACGAACGCTGGCGGCGCGCCTAATACATGCAAGTCGCACGGACCGGCTTCGGCCGGTTAGTGGCGGACGGGTGAGTAACACGTGGGTGACCTGCCCCCGAGTGGGGAATAACGCTGCGAAAGCAGCGCTAATACCGCATACGCTCCCGGTTTCACGCCGGGAGGAAAGCTGCGGCGCTCGGGGAGGGGCCTGCGGCCGATTAGCTAGTCGGTGGGGTAATGGCCTACCGAGGCAACGATCGGTAGCTGATCTGAGAGGATGATCAGCCACACTGGGACTGAGACACGGCCCAGACTCCTACGGGAGGCAGCAGTAAGGAATATTCCACAATGGGCGCAAGCCTGATGGAGCGACGCCGCGTGCGCGAAGAAGCCCTTCGGGGTGTAAAGCGCTTTTCCCAGGGATGACCCAACGACAGTACCTGGGGAAGAAGCCTCGGCTAACTACGTGCCAGCAGCCGCGGTAATACGTAGGAGGCGAGCGTTGTCCGGAATCACTGGGCGTAAAGCGCGTGTAGGCGGTCGGGCAAGTCTGCTGTGAAAGCGCCCCGCTTAACGGGGCGAGGTCGGCGGAAACTGCTCGACTCGAGGACGGTAGAGTGTGGTGGAATTCCAGTTGTAGTGGTTAAATTCGTAGTGATCGGGAGGAACACCTGTGGCGAAGGCGGCCCCCTGGGCCGATCCTGACGCTGAGACGCGAAGGCGCG
>JBBRLP010000269.1:0-1397 GCA_038231295.1 Chthonomonadales bacterium | reverse complement strand
GTTTTTCTTTCGGATTTACGTAGGTGCGATCAGGTAGGCGGGACTGCGGTAGCGATCAGCGCGTTCCCGTCCTGGCCCTCGGAGGCTCGAAACCAGCCCTCGATTCACCTACACTCTCTTCGGCGACAGGCTGGTCTTGGCGAAGTCTTTGAAGGTGATATCCAGATGGCCCACCCCGGGACTTTCGCACTACGCAGCCTGCTGTCAAATTTTCGCTACTGACTTTCGCAGACCTGCCGACCAGAGCCCGTCGGCTGTCATCGCCTGACCCAAGTCAAGGAGTTCTCGCGCACCGGAAGCCGAAGCGGCGGCTCGCGTAGCCTATGCCGTCGCCGACGTCGTTACGGAAGGCGGCCCGGAAGTTCGACATACCGTCGGCGGCGTCGGACCAAGAGCCACCACGAATGGAGCATATTGATTTACATATAGGTTCAGGCACTATATAAGGCTCTTTGTACTCTGTGTCAAGCCATTGCCATACAGTCCCCGCCAAGTCCGCCGCGCCGCCACAGTTCCGCTCCCCACTCAGCGTCTTGTCAAAAAGTCCCACAGGACATGTTCCCAGATCACAGGTCCCTCCATCCCCTCCATCACCACATGGCACAATGGACCGATTCCAGCATAACTGCGCTCCGGCCCCGTTCTGCGGGTCTCCTTCTCCCCAGGGATAGGTGCTCTTCCCCTCCCCAGCCGCATATCCACACTCCGCCTCCGTTGGCAACCTCCGCTTTGCCCAGGTGCAGAAGGCCTGCGCCTGCACAAATGTCACGCAGTTGATTGGATGGTTCTCCTTCCCTCCCACCGGGTCCGTCCAGTTGCAGTCCGTGCTCGTTGCCAGCTTGCTGCACGTCCCGACCGGGCAGTCCCGGTACGCCGCCACCGTCACATCGAACACGTCCAGGTAGAAGTCAGACACCTTCGTCGCCACTATGCCGATCTGCCCCTGTCCTCCTGGGACGAAGATCTCCGGCCGGTCCCGCCCACCGCCGCCTCCCGGCACATACGTCGGGCACGGCTTCAGGTCCGGCGGACCCAACAGGTCCATGGTGACCGCCTGGTCTGGCGGTGCTTTGTAATGATCATTGGGCACGAGGCAGCCGAGTTCCGTCACAGATACGGCGTACAGAAGCGACAGCAGGAACGGAGTGCGCATTTGACGCAGGGTACCGGCCCAGTCCTTTCCAGACAACCATCCTGACGTTGCGGGGGACGGTCGAGGGTGACAATGACGACTCAGGTCGGTCAGGCAGATCGTTGCCGCTGCCTGGCTCCAGGCGCAGGGCACTGCGCCCTGCCCGGCCCTCGCCGGACAACTTGTCCCCGTGTTCAGCGCTGAACACCTCCCGCCGCCGGGCTGCCAGCCGGAGATCTCTCCGATACGATCAACGAAATCCTAG
>JBBRLP010000268.1:0-1425 GCA_038231295.1 Chthonomonadales bacterium | reverse complement strand
TGCTGCCGCTTCGGCGCCACTCTCTGCTGCCGCTTCGGCGCCACTCTCTGCTGCCGCTTCGGCGCCACTCTCTGCTGCCGCTTCGGCGCCACTCTCTGCCACGCGCGAAAGGATCGCCGCTGGAGACGAAACGGTCATCACCAAAGCCGGCAAGCAGACCTATGGCGTGGATCGCTTCTTCTCCTCCCTCCATGACAAACCCGTGCCCGCAATCGCCGTCTTCTCCATCGCCCTCATTGATGTCAAAGACCGTCAGGCGTTTTCCCTCTCGCAAGAGCAAGTCGTCCGAACCCCCGAAGAAAAAGAGCAAACCCGACGGCGCAAAGCGCGCCGCAAGTCCGCTGCCAAAGGCGAAACCCCCAAGCCTCCTAAGCGTCCCGTCGGACGTCCCAAAGGCAGCAAGAACAAAGACAAGCGCGAAGTCACCCTCTCCCCCGAACTCCAGCGCATCTTCCTGCAGGCGCAAGAGACCTTCGCCCCCCTTGCCCCTGCGGAGCGTCCCCGCTACTTCGCGCTCGACGGACACTTCGGCAATCACCTCGCCTGCCACATGGCGCGTCAACTCGACATGCACCTTATCTCCCGAATGCGCGCCAACGCCGAACTCTACTGCGAGCCGACCCCCGAGGAGAAAGCCGCTCATCCCCGGCGCAAGTACGGAGCCCGACTCGACTACGCCCATCTTCCTGCGGAGTATTGTGTCCACACTACCGAAGAAGACGGCTACCGCACCGAGTATTACCACGCGCGCTGCCTCCACAAAGACTATGCCGATCCCCTCAATGTCGTTATTCTCGTGCGTACGCATCTGGCCACCCAGCGCGTGGGACACGTGATCCTCTTCACCAGCGATCTCACCCTCCCCGCTCTGACGCTCGTCGATTACTACTCTCTGCGCTTCCAGATCGAGTTTACCTTCCGTGACGCCAAGCAGCATTTCGGCCTCGAGGACTTCATGGGGGTCCAGCAGACCGCCGTGACCAATGCCATTGGGCTGGCGTTTTTTATGGGCAACCTGTCCCGCTACCTTCTCGCCGACCTGCGCCAGACCCTTCCTGGAGCGGGCCTCCACGATCTCAAAGCCCTCTTTCGCGCTCAACGCTATCTCACGGAAGTCCTGAAATGCCTCCCGCAAAAACCCGATGACATTTCTTGCCGCAGCCTCCGCGAGGCGGTGAGTTGCCTGGGAAGCATCCATCCACCCCCAAAAGCCTCCCAGCGGCCCCAAAAGGCAGCTTAAACGCCCACAAGACGCCGAAAAATCGGTGAAATACCGAAAAGTTCGGTAACCTCAAGATGCAAAATCACTGCCGCGACCCCGTGGCCCGCTCCTACACGACTCACGATTGGCGAAGGTATTGTTACTAGTTTGAATTAGAGCAGCGTGACCTGAGGCGGCGCTACGTAGTCGATGTAATGCGCCGC
>JBBRLP010000267.1:0-1441 GCA_038231295.1 Chthonomonadales bacterium | reverse complement strand
CTCGGTCTTGCGCGTCCCAATCCAGCGCTGTCGCCAGCAGCGAAACCGCAACGCTATCCATATCCTGCCCTTCGCGCCGCGCCTTTTCGCGCAGTTTTTCCTCGACTTCCGGTGTGAGCGTAATTGTCATTCTGGCTGCTCCTGATGGTTATTTAAACATTTTACCCTGACAAACCCTCAGTTTCTGAGGACAAGTAGTTCTGTCCAGTCCTGACCTTGCACTACAAGGCGTTTGAGATAGCGCAGGCCAATCTGAAACAGGCTCCTCTGCCGTTTTACCGACCGCTCGACAAAGCGTCGGCGTCCCTGCGCTTCCACCGCTTCGCCCAGCAAGAAGGCGAACCCATACGCCAGGCAGACACACAGAACCAGGCGCGCTACCCGCTGCGTGTCTTTGAGGCGGGTCTTCTCCAGCCGAAAGCCCTGCTCCTTGCAGTCGCGCAACATCGCTTCGATGCGGAACCGACCCACGTAACGGGTGAGAACCTCCCGCCCCGCGGGCAAGTCGGAAAGCAGATACCAGGGTTCGTCGTCGGGAGGCTGCTGGCTCCAACCGCAGGAGAGCGAAAAGCGCGCCTCCGGCACATCCTCGAGCGTGATGGCGTCTTCGCACCAGTCGGTTCCCGGACGAAGCGGCAATTCCTGCAATGGGAACGCTCGCCCGCTGTGCAAACGACACCAGCGGTTGCCTTTGAGCCGCAGCACGAAATGCCCGCCGTGCGAAAGGCAGAAACGGATCATCTCAGCGCTGCCGTACTCGCGGTCGGCCATAAGTGTCACGCCCGTTGCGGGCGGCAGCCAACAAGGGACCTCCTGGAGCAAGGCTTGCTGCTCCGCGAAGGGACTACCGCCCGCGGCAGACAGCCTTCGCCACAGGAGGGGAAAGGCGCGTCCGCGATAACGCAACGCCACAAACAGCATCGGGGGACGGTCGGCCAGGTCGGTGGCGTCCAAAATCAGTTCGCTGTCGCCGCCTGCAAAGCGGGCAAGCACGGCACGAGCGACGCCTGTGTACCACACGAGCGGCGCCTGTGTACCAATGGGTTGCCAGAACCGCCGAGTTCTGGAGGAAGCGCTCCAGGCGTTGCTGGGCGTTCTTGCGTTGTCCGCCGACAGGCAAGGACAACGCGATTTTGGGCAGATGGCTGTGCCCGGCGCAGAGCAGGCCATAGACAACAAAGCCAGGTTATTGTGTTGGGGGCGCGAGGCGTTAGGAAGGAGAAAGCCTAAACGCTGGCGCAGGGTACTATACTCGTGGCAGGAACGCTTCCTGCTCTCCTCGGTAAATGGTGAGTTGGCGCTTCCATTCTACCAAAGGAAACAGCAGCGTTCCTGCCCTACAAAATCTGAGGGTTTGTCAGGTCTTCCACTAAAATTCCGTTGTCCGAAGAGGCGATGGGCTATTCCTGCTTCTGGTCCCGTTCCCGTTCCCGCCGCTGCT
>JBBRLP010000266.1:0-1443 GCA_038231295.1 Chthonomonadales bacterium | reverse complement strand
GCTGGCTGTACCCGTTGGTGGATAATATCCCTGACCGCTCCAACTGGCCGTGCACTCTTCCAAAATAACCACCTTGACAGGAGGGAGGTCGCCGGTATAATCCGGCGCCCACGTCAGCGTCGCTGTAAGCGGTCCCACGGAATCCGCCCATCCGGAGGGCATTGCGGAAGCTGAGCCGCCGCCGCCCCAGAACCAGTCTGGTCCGACGCTGAATCCGCTGGCGCTGCCGTTGGGCGCGTACGAACCGGCGCCGCCCGAGTAAGCGACATTGTAGTGGCCGGCAAGGCAGTTGGTCGGGGAAAGAAGGACAAGTAGGGCGGTAAGACACGCGACGACGGTACAGCGGGCGGAATTAAGTAGACGAGCATCTACATAATTTGGGGGGGGTATTGCAATTGTTGCGCATACGTTTCCTCCAACGAGAGTTGCAGTGTCGATGCGAATTGCGGGTGAGGCGTTACTTCACGCTATCTTAGGCCGTTTCGCCGCGATTGTCAAGGAATAATTTCACCGTGATTGGTGTGGCGGCGCGAACACCACCTCCCCCAACCCTCTCCTTCGTAAGGAGGGGGCTTAACGGACCACCTCCCCCAACCCCTCCTTCGTAAGGAGGGGGCTTAACGGACCACCTCCCCCAACCCCTCCTTCGTAAGGAGGGGGCTTAACGGAGCGGTGGTGTGTCGCGCTTGGCCCCACAAAACGGGGAAGTCGTTGTGGGCCATGTGGCCGCGCGTCACTTCGGTCTCGGTTCGAATCTGCGGGCGAGCGCCTCCTTGCGGTCGCGAATCGGAAGGTATCCTCGAGAACGCTGCCAGCCCCGTATCGAGTGCCGAAGGAACAGCCGACCAGATTACGCGTTCCGTGTGCCGAATATCGGGGCGACCACGTTCAGATATTCGGCACACGATCATAGCTTAGAAGGATGCCCTGCTACCTCATTTTGTCCTTACTATTCAGATCCTTAAGCGCCACTTGAATCTGCTGTCTCATTTCCGCTGAGGCATGCGCGGCGGCTCGATTCAGCGCGGTCTTAGCCTCTCCCGTCCTGCCCGCCTTTTCGAGCGCCTGCCCGAAAGCAAACTGCGCGGCAGACCAGTTCGGCTGTGCGTGCGCTGCCGATTCCAGATGCCGAAGCTGCTCTGCGGGGTCGGCCGGACCATGTCGGGGAGAGCGCGTACCGAGCACATAATGCGCGGCCGCCTTCATCCCGCTCCAGTCCGGGCGGCGTGCGTCAAACGCTCCGTCAACGAGGGTCATGCCGATTCCCCCGCTCGCCTGGAGCTGCGCCCGGTCAAATACGGCCACTGCCTCATCCCACCGGCCTCCACTGCGAGAGAGCGCGAGCACGTAGCGCATCAGCGTGGTCGGGTCGGAGTTAATGCTGCTTCCCCAGCCCTGCGAGTAGACCAGTGCGCGATACGCTTTGAGCGCTTGCGCCTGTTT
>JBBRLP010000265.1:0-1444 GCA_038231295.1 Chthonomonadales bacterium | reverse complement strand
GATCTCTTCCTGGGTCCACTGTTCGTAGTGGAAGAGGATAAAAACGACCCGCTGGTCCTGTGTCAAGAGCTGCAGGGCCTCCCGGACCAGAAGACGCTGGTCGGTCGTCAGACGATTCGGTGCGGCGAGACTGCCGATGTAGTCGACCGTATGACCTTCGTCGTTCTCGGCGCTGTTCGGCACAAACTCGTTCTGAGCGACGGTATGGTACTTCTGCGCGACGTTGGAGAGTTTCCAGTCCAGGCAGTGCCAGAAGCGTATCTCCCAGAACTCGTCTTTCGTCTCCAGACTGATGAGGGCCAGGAACATGGTTCCGATGACATCGTGATAACAGTCCTCGCGCTGCGTCTCATTCAGTTGGGTCCATCCGGCCAGGGTGCGGGCCACGCGCTTGCGGCAGCGCTCTTCCAGCAGCGCGATCAGATCCCCCGCCTCCGCGGACTGGCCAGCCAGATGCCGTTCCCGCACGAAATAGACGAGAGCCTCTTCGCTGACGAATCCCGGCTGCGTGTGCTCGCGGACTTCGACGCGCTGCCGAAACTCGCTGCGACTGCATCGCCGCAGCGCTTCGATCTGCCGCAGCACGTCCGGTTCACGATACCGCTTCCCCGAAGCCAGAGGACGAATGCCGTCCGGGCTTCCGGTCACGCAAGGGTTCGGTTGAGTCTGTGGCATCGCCTCTAATCCGTGGCTCATCTCTTTCCTGCACCCTTTCTGTTTCCCTACTCTGCACCTGCCCCTGCAAACCGGAAAGAGGCGGAAAATATTTATTTGCACCTCCTCCTGGCGTTTCCGGTCTGGAGCCTTTGCCCGGAGTGGATGAGCGAGGGCGACAGGCAAGACCGCTTTCATGACAGGAGAGTAGTGCGATGCAAACTGAATCGACATTGAGTGACATTTACGAAGAGATCGCGGACAAATTGGCTCTGGCGCGCACGAAAGCCCTGATGGGCGAACCGTGCGAGGCGCTGGGTATCTTTCAGGCCGCTTCCCTGGAATATACCCGATTCCGTGAGGTGCTGTCGGCCTATCCCGGTTTTTACGCACTGGAACATGCCTTTACCGTGACCATGACCGCTTTGCGGGCGGAACACGACCAAGCCGTTCTCACCACGAACGCTGCCGCCGTTCCTGCCACGGCCTCCCGCAGGCGCAACCGAAAGGCCGCCTGATTCAACGAGTCAGCGGTATTTTACCCGCAGAAGCAGGCAGTACGACAGATTTACAGGCAATTTCCTTCCGGTGAGACAGAATTGCGCGGTTTTGCGGTTCCGTGCCCTTGACACATACGAAAGTAGTGGAGTATAGTAGACGAGAGTGCGTGAACTATTATACGTACAGGGGAGGGAGCAGTACGATGACCAGAGGGCTGACCGACAAACAGGAGAAAATCCTGACTTTCGTTCTCGACTATGTGAATGATAAAGGCTATCCGCCGAGCATT
>JBBRLP010000264.1:0-1454 GCA_038231295.1 Chthonomonadales bacterium | reverse complement strand
GTCGCTGGGATGCGAAACGGACCCGCACAGCAGGAAGAGACCAGGCGGGTTGCTCATTGGCGGCTCAGCGGTCAATACTGCACGCTAGGAGGGGCCGATTGGCGGTCCATCTGGGGAATATCGGCTTAGCGTCTGCGAACGTGACCGGATGATCGGATCGGTGACGAAGGCGCTGGCGAGCGTTGTGAAGCCTCGTGCATTGAGGACAGAGATCGCCCCTCCGGGTGCGGCGTCGCTGTAAGAGCCAGACAGGCTCAACTTCACCCCTTCGGCATTCAGCGTTTCGTCATGACGAAGGGAGAGATAGCGCAGCTCGCGAGTCTGCCCGGTCGTGGCCAGAAGAATCGAGGTCTGTTCGTCCAGCCCCAGAACTGAATTGAGGTTCACCCCGCCGGAGTTTTCCTCCGGCCCGATGGCGATTGATCCACGGTTGTCCGCTTGAAAAGAGCCCGTGATGGCGCGGCGCTTCACGACCACGATGAGGTCCGCCACCCCGGACTGGGCGGTGGAAGGTTTCAGGGTGGTGCTGACAGTGACGCCGGGAAGATCGCTGATAAGGAGGACATACCTCTCAAGGTCACGCTCCCGCAGCGGACCGGACCGCTTGATCTTCTCCGCCATCGCCGCGATGAGCCCGCGAGGGTCACGAACTTCGCCGTCAAGAATGACCGATCCAATCCGGCCTTCGACGACCTGGATGTGAACAATCCCCGCCATAAGCGTCTGAGGTGGAATGATCGCCTGCGACAGGACATATCCGGCCGCCCGATACTTGGCGGTAATCGCGTCCCTAACGCGATAGATGTCGAGAAGCGAAACATCCCGACCGATGAGCGGACGATAAAGCGGCTCCAACGCCAGGGGGGCGAACACCGTGGCGCCGTCAACGATGATCCCGGTCAGGGTAAAATGCGTCTGTGCCGCCCGGTCAGGTGGGAGCACGACTTCCGGACCGGGAAGTGTGATCTCCGGCACCGATTGTGGCGCTACAGGCGGAGCAAAACGCTCAGGCAGTCGACCGGCGTTGGCCGGACCCGGCACCTGTTGCGCGTAAGCAAGCGGTGCTTGTGCTCCCACCCCGGCGATCATGGCGACCGCAGCTATGCCGAACCTCATTCTCCCCCCGGAGACTGCAGAGCATCAAGCTCCGCTTGCCATTCCTATCCTGGAGAGCGCGCCAACTCCCTGGAGACAATGCTCACACTACGCAGCGCCGTTAACGATACGCATGCGAGCGCAAAAGTGTCCAGCGGGTCAATTCCTGAGCCTCAGCGGTTTCGGTCGGCTCGGGTAGAAACTGTGCTCCAATCCGGGGATCGCTATATCCCCTCCCCCTGCGGGAGAGGTGTGTTGCCTACCCGCCGATCCCCCGCCCGATTCCGGCGTATTTGAACCCCCGGCGGCGCATCTCGTCCGGCGGGTACACGTTGCGCAGGTCCACCATCACCGGGGTG
>JBBRLP010000263.1:0-1560 GCA_038231295.1 Chthonomonadales bacterium | reverse complement strand
TCTATCGAACTGGATGCAAGCGAATCGGTTTACTGGACACTCTACGTCGGAGGAACGGCCGTCAGTGGCAACGGCACGACCGTCAGCTATGCGGGCGCCGAGGTGAGGCTGACCGCGCAGAGCCCCTCTAGCATCGCCGTCGACACGTATGCGGCATACACCCTGTTCAATCCGGTACCTGTCACCCTCGTTGCCACATCCACCTACGACTCGGCGATTGTGTCTACAGTCAACGTGCTCATCACGAATTGACCCAAACGCCGGGCGCCTCGTCACCCAAGCTGGACGTTATTTAGGGCGCTAGGCGGCACACGGCCAGTAACCGCACCAAGACCCAACGAACGCCGAACGCCTGCGACAAATCGCCGGGCTCTTTCCTCAGCTCATTCACCATGAGGAGCTCGGGAAATGGCAGCTGACGGCCACGGTTTTTTCTGCGGACATGGGCATGTGCCTTCTGTATAGAAGCTCACGGTACATGTATCGAGACGTGTCGGGCAGGGAAAATCCAGCCTTTGTGGGCCCGCTCCCCGACTTCGGGGGGCGGGGTAGACGGTCCGCGACACTCGCAGGCGTGCTCAGCCGCAAGCTTTTCAGGCCGCCGCCAACCCTAGGAAGGCCCAACCCTGCCGATACACCGGCTGCATGAAGAGCCTTTGCGCGGACACGAAGGGCAACCTGGCGACTGAGGCCAACGTAGCAGCATCACGAAGGGTGGCCTGCTGGATAGCCCTATAGAAGGCCTGTCGACGTCCAGCGCGTCCAGCCGCCTGCCGCCGTGTGAACCGAGACGGATTTCCACCATCCCTATCCCGCAGCACGGCGCCAACGTGATACAAACAGACACAAAGATTGGAATATTGCTGGCTGGCAGGGAGGCCGCCGACATGGGAAGCCGAGATGAAGGGGCGGATGTAGTTGCCGTCGAGTTGCCGACGGGCATCGCCATCGAAATTGAGTCCGACGCCACCCTCGGCTATGCCTCAATCCAGAACTCTGTCCCGGTCATCCGCTCGCTGCGCCTGACCAATCACGGCGCAGACACCGTAGAGAACCTGCAGGTGCTCATCACCTGCAATCCACGGTTCGCCCAGGGCATCAAGGTCCGGTTCGACCGACTGGGCCCCAGCGAGACCCGGCGCATCTCGCCCATCGACCTGCATCCTGACCACACTTACCTCTCGGAACTGCAAGAATCCGTCAACGCTTCGGTCAAGGTCTCTGTCCTGACGGGAACCGAGGAGTTGGCTCACGCGGCGCAGCCCATAGAAGTTCTGGCCTATGACCAGTGGGCCGGCACCCGTGCACTGCCAGAACTCTGGGCTGCCTTCTGCATGCCGAACAACCCGGCCGTCGATGTCCTCATCGCCGCCGCGTCCAAACTGTTGCGCTCGGAGCACCCCGAGCTCTCGATGAACGGTTATCAGTCCAAGAGCCGCGATGTCGTTTGGAAACAGGTCTCGGCCCTGTACAGCACGATTTGCTCTCACTCACTGCAGTACGCAGAGCCTCCTGCTTCGTTTGGGACCGATGGCCAGAAGATACGCACCCCAGAGCGGA
>JBBRLP010000262.1:0-1567 GCA_038231295.1 Chthonomonadales bacterium | reverse complement strand
GGAAGCGCTGCAAGCCGTCGTCTACGGACAGACTCCAGGGACTGGATTTCAGCCCACCATGGGTACGTCCTACAACGGAACAGCGTATGATACGCACGTCCAGATATCGTCGTCCACGCCGACGCCGACGACCGGGACTAACACATGGACCTGCGATGTGACGCAGTTGTCCCATTACGCTGGGGGATATCTAGTATTGATCCTGGGATCGGTCGCCGAGTTCGCTGGGACTGGCGCTGGGATCAACGCCAGCAAGCAGTCAAGCGGGGCCATGTCGCAGTCGAGCAGCGCTCACTACTTTCAAATGACGTTCTGACAGGGCGGCGCAATGGCCTTCTGTGATTGCCTCAACGACCGGGAGGCTTGCCTCCCCGTTTCTTCTTAGGTGTTATCTTCTTCTTCCTCTTGTCCGTGCCGTCAAGGTACGGCACGCGCTTCACGGCGGCCCTTACGACCGGCTCCCAGTCTGTGTAGTGCGGGTCGCCAACATCCTTTTTGCAGTGGCCGCCCGACGCGTCAATGAGATCGCCAAGTCCGTGCTCCTTCATTGTTGTTTCCCAGAATCTGCGGAGGCGGCGGGCCGGCTCCTGTGGGCGATCCCATGTCACGTCCGTCCGCGGAACCGTGATTCGCTCGCCGTTCATCTGTTGCAAGAACATCGTGTCAACGCCCTTCACTTTGCGTCTGCTGTGGGACTTCACGTTCAGCGTGGTTCCGTCCTTCAGTGTGTACTTCATGCCCGTGGCGGCGCCAATGGAGTCGGTGAGGGCGCCTGAGAGGTCTGCGACATCAGGAACGCCCAAGTAATCCCTGAACCACGTCGGCCCTGCATCGCCCTCGCGGTCAAACACGAGTGTCTCATGGCGGGCGACTTTCCTGTATTCCTCCATCACGTCCCAAAGGTTGGGAAACGGCGGTATGTCGCGATTGCTCATGAACGACTTCAACTTGGGGTACAGGTCGGTCGGCCTCACCTTCATCACGCCGTCGACGTTGAGCCTGTCCCACTCCATCGCCGCCGCCTCCTTCAGCCGTAGCCCCGCGTATCCAAGGATTGCAATGAGGGCTTTCCAATAGAGCGGGAGCCGGTCATTGGCGAGCAACTCGGCAGGGTCGAGCGTCGTGATGAGCCCCGCGTCCCGCCGCTCCCTCTGAGGGTCCCTGCCCGTGCCGATTTTGAACATGATGGCGGGGTTGGAAAGTCCAAGTCCGTCGGAGGATACGGGCGCAGATAGCAGGTTGAAGAACCGCTTGATGCTGTACCTGCGCGTCTTCTCCTCGCTGCGCGTCGCAGGGTTTGTTGCCCTTACGCCGTCCTCTATGGCCTTCTTGGTCACGGCCCCGTGGGAAGTGTCAATGCCGATGGCTTTGAGGATTTCGTCAACGCGGTGGAGCAGGGCCTGCTTGGCGACATCGCTCGCACATGAGACGTTCTTCTCAAAGTGGGATTGGCATTGCCGGAGCGTGATGCCCTCCCGCTTCAACTCTGCCGCCCCGAGTTTCTGGCCCATCTCCGTGATTGTTTTCTGCAACTCCGCGTTCGCCTTCTCTGCTTTCTTCGCACGCT
>JBBRLP010000261.1:0-1661 GCA_038231295.1 Chthonomonadales bacterium | reverse complement strand
GGAGACCGACTAGGGGTAAAAGGTAGAATCTTGGGATCGCCTTTGAGGTCTGTCAGCGTTGCGACGGCTCAAGTTCTATACCAAGATATTACCGTGAAAGACTACCAGTATACCATAGATTCAGCCGAGTTTGCTTTTTCCAGAGGCGCGTGGGCGTATCCCAGATTTTAGGCGGCTTTCGCCAGCCTTCCATCGGGAGGGTTCCCAACCTCCTCCCATCGATCACTAAACAACTTGGAACGCAGACATAACATCGCGTCCGCGCCTTCGCGGCTCCAGCGCCTCCCTGCCAACTTCATGCGCGCCCCTACCAGATTCTGACAACCGCCCCCTTCAATACTGCCACTGCCGATCAAGTAGCCGTTTTCTCGAAACCGTCCATAGCGCATTCGTTCTTTGTTGGTCTCGAAATAGCCCAAGTTCTGACGCACACACGTCTTGGCTGCCTCCGTTTTCGGCGTTAATTTCTCCAAGGCCCGCAGTACGGCTTCGGCCTCCCCTTCCCACAGAGAGGCCTCTGGCGACTGCCCCCAGGCTTGCTTGGGCGTTTCCGCCGCGCCGAAGATCGCCCCCGCCACCTCCCAGATATGTTCCGAGGCAGGATACCAATCTACGATCTCTACCGCCTTCGGATGATATTGGGCATTCAAGTTCCCTCTCCACACGGCCCCGTCCCCCAACTCCCACAGCGTCTGCGCCTGATCCAGACCGCGACGACGCCCCTCCGACCACGCCTGAAGCCCCAACTCCTCCGCGTTCCACAGACCCGCCCGATAACTGGGCTGGGGCGTGCCGACCTTGTCGACGCTCTCTCCCGTAGGCACTCTCACGGTTTTGGTCTGAACCCCCGCCGCAAGAGACACCTTCACCTCTTTCCACCCCTCCCTGCGAACGTGAAGGGCGCTTCCCTCCTTCAATTCCGCCCTCATCGGATGCGAGGGAGCCGCTTCCGGTTCGGTTTTGCTCGCTTCTCCCGCCCAGAAAGCCGCATTCGCCGCCACTTGCGCCTTGCGCGCCGAGTGGAGAGGCTGGGCTTCCTCTCGGTTCAGACGCCCGCCCGCTTCCAGGCAAATGCGCCAGACGCTGTTGGCGGAGAGGTTCCCCCCCGTCATCGCGGAATAGCTTTGCGCCGCCACCGCCTACGAGGGAGCCGGCGTAGCCTGCTTGGCGGCATCGGAGCGCGCGGTTCGGCTCCACGGCCCCTGCGCCGGAAGTCCCAACGCTTCCTCTAGGGGGGAAAAGACCACATTGGCAGTGGGTAACTATTCAGCGCCTTCTCGAATGGCCCCCTCTCCCACAGCGTGGGAGAGGGGGTTGGGGGTGAGGGCCTGAACAGTTACGGCAGTGGTCGCCATAGTAGTAAGCGCGCCGGAGGGTCGCGGCGGCTTCACGGGTTTCCATTGTGCGCGGCAAATCTCCTTTAAAGGTCATCGCCTCCCCGCCATCGGGACAGAGCGCTCCTTCGGGGAGATGTCCGCTGCCCCGCTCGGACACACAGACTTCCAGAACAGGGCGCATGAATTGGCGGCGCTTCTCTTGCAAAGGGGTCTCTAGTTGCGAAAGCGTCGCAGTCGGATGGGTTTCATTCCACGTAAGAATGTCTTCCGCAAAGCGTTCGGCTTCGTCGCGCAGGGCTTGACGGGCGCGTTGCGGAGCAAGAG
>JBBRLP010000260.1:0-1746 GCA_038231295.1 Chthonomonadales bacterium | reverse complement strand
GATGCTCAGCCCGTTCACCCCCTCCCCAGCCCTCTCTGCGAGCTGTACCAGTCCCCCCTCAAGAGGGAAGGAGAAACCTTAGAGCCTATCCGGAAAATATGTTCTACTGAGTTCCTGTGACGACGACACAACCCCATCAAGATCAGATCAACGACCAGGACACGCTCTGGGAGATACCAGACGAACTTTGGATTCGCCTGGCTCCAGTTCTGGTCATCGATAAACCCAGAAAGAAGAGCGGGCGTCCCGCGCGGGACGCCCGCTCCATCTTCAACGGACTGATCTGGCTGGCTCGAACGGGCAGTCAGTGGAGCCAACTGCCACGCCGATATGGTCCGAAATCGACCGTGCACGAGCGGTTTTGTGCCTGGGTCGAGCACGAATGCCTACGAGCGGCCTGGGCCATCGTCCTGGAAGAGTACGACCAGGAACTGGGCATCGACTGGGAGTGGCAAGCCGCCGATGGGAGCATGGTCAAAGCTCCCCTGGGAAAAAGGGGGGCCCCGGTGCGGCGGAAGCAACGGGCAGCAACCCCA
This sequence comes from Chthonomonadales bacterium, assembly GCA_038231295.1. Taxonomy (GTDB): domain Bacteria; phylum Armatimonadota; class Chthonomonadetes; order Chthonomonadales; family Chthonomonadaceae; genus JANXLO01. Next base: position 1,210 of record JBBRLP010000260.1, on the reverse strand, counting down.
CCGATCGAGGCAAAGCCGGATGTAAACGCACGCTGCTGACCGACGCCAAAGGCATTCCGCTCTCCGTGGTGCTATGTGGTGCCAATCGTCATGACAGCAAGATGCTGATGGATGTCTTGGATGCTGTTGTGGTTGCTGTTCCTCCTCTGCAGGAGGAGGAACAGCGACACCTGCTGCTCGACCGTGGCTACGACACGCCGGCGTGTCGTCAACTGGCCGTAGACGAAGGCTTGGTGGCACATATCCCGAAGAAAGCGACGGAGGAAGCGCCCATCCCTGCCCCTGGCGATCCGCAACGTCATCCACCACGCCGATGGGTGGTCGAGGTCGGCCACAGTTGGTTCAATCGTTTCCGCCGCATTCAGACGCGCTGGGACAAACGTCAAGACCTGTATCTCGGCTTTGTTGAATTGACCGCTTGCCTCATCATATGGCGCAAACTCGCCCCCGTCGCCCCAGTTAGAAAATTTTCCGGATAGGCTCTTATACGTTTCAGTTTCGGGATGACGGGTACTTTCAGACCCGTTGATGAGATCCGCCCGCACGATGGTCCATTCACGCTCCAGTCCTGGCGCCGCCCGTCGTCTTCTTCAACGTCACCCTTGGCTTTTGCTGCACTGAACCTCACTCACCGCACTGGACTCTCGCTGCCGAGCGTGACCGGAGAACTGTCTCGCCGTCCGGCGTTCCGTCAGGGCGCAGGGGGAACCACATGACCATTCTCGGCCTTCATCTCATCGGCCCAGCAGCCGTGCTGCTGCCCGTCACGCTGCTGCTGGCCCTCTACATTCTGGTCAGCCTCGACGACCTGCTGCTCGATCTGGCCTACCTGCTCAACCGCCGCAAGATCCGCAGCTGGCGGGTGCGGCCCAGCGACCTGACCAATGACCGCCCGGCCCACATCGCCGTGATGGTCGGGGCCTGGCAGGAGGCGGGCGTGGTCAGCCCGATGATCGAAAGCACCCTGAAGATGATGCACTACCCGGCCTCGCGCGTCGAGTTCTTCGTGGGCGTGTACCCCAACGACCTGGCGACCCTGCCGGAAGTGCAGGAGCTGGCCAAGAGGCACGCGGGCGTTCACTGTGTGGTCAATGTTCTGCCCGGCCCGACGAGCAAGAGTCAGAACCTCAACGGGGTGTACGCGGCGATCGCGGAACACGAGCGGCGCAGCGGCAAACGCTTTGACATCATCGCCGTCCACGACGCCGAG
>JBBRLP010000259.1:0-1752 GCA_038231295.1 Chthonomonadales bacterium | reverse complement strand
GTGAACCTCCCCACGAATGGTGGACACCCAGTTAAGAGTGTAAACTCACTCTTAGGAGGTCCACGATGACAAAAGCACGACGCACATTCACGCACGAGTTCAAGATCGCCGCGGTCCAGCTCGTCACCGACAAAGGCTACTCCTTTGCCGAGGCGGCCCGGTCCCTCGACGTCTCCGAGAACCTGCTCCGCAAGTGGAAGCAGACCCTCGAAACCCAAGGCCCCCAGGCCTTCCCTGGACACGGCCAACTGCCCCCGCTGGAGGAGGAACTCCGACGTCTCCGCGCCGACAACAAACGCCTGCTCCTGGAACGAGACGTTTTAAAAAAAGCGACGGCCTTCTTCGCGGCGGAGGCGTCATGACCTACCGCTTCATCGAGGAACACCGCGGCGACTGGCCCGTCCGGCTGATGTGCGGCATTCTCGAGGTTTGTCCCGCCGGCTACTACGCCTGGCGGGGCCAGGCCCCGAGTGTCCAGCAGCAGCGGCGGGACGCCCTGACCGTGAACATCCAGGCCATCCACCAGGAGGTCAAGGCCCGCTATGGCAGCCCACGCATCCACGCCGAACTGCGGGCGCGGGGGCAAAGCTGCTGCGTCAACACGGTGGCCAAACTGATGCGTGACAGTGGCATCGCCGCCAAGACGGCGCGGAAGTTCCGCGTGACCACGGACTCCCGTCATGGCCTGCCCATCGCCGAGAACCTGCTGGACCGGGAGTTCAACCCAGCGGCCGCGAACGAAGTCTGGCTGGCAGACTTCACTTACGTCTGGACGCGGGAGGGCTGGCTGTACCTGGCTGTCGTGGAAGACCTGTACTCGCGGATGGCCGTGGGCTGGTCGATGGCGGACGACATGACGAGCCGGCTGGTCGTGGACGCTCTGGAGATGGCGGTGCAGCGGCGTCTGCCGGGAGAGGAGCTGATGGCCCACTCGGACCGTGGCAGCCAGTACGCCAGCGAACACTATCAGCGGCTGCTGGCTCAGCATGGGATCACTTGCAGCATGAGTCGCAAGGGGAACTGTTGGGACAACGCGCCCATGGAGAGCTTTTTCGCGTCGCTGAAGAAAGAGCTGGTCCACGGCGTGGATTTCGCGACGCGTGCGGAGGCTCGTGCGGCGTTGTTCGAGTACATCGAGGTGTTCTACAACCGTCAGCGTCGTCACTCGACGCTGGGGTATCAATCGCCGGTGGAGTTCGAGCAGACGGCAAAGGAGGTGGGGGAATGAGCGTGGACGGCCTGCAGACAGCGGCGTGTCTGCGTGGGACACGCGCATCGGAAAGGGATGCCGTGTACCCTGGGCTTGGTTCTTGGTGTTGCTCCGCTGCCCGGCCTTCCGAGGAGGTGAGGTCGGGCAGCGGAGCAACACCAAGAACCAAGCCCCGAGGACGGGGCTGGCCCCGAGGCAGGATGTCTGCAACACGTTTGAATGCGGATCGGAATAGACGGAAATATCCTTAACCCCGTGTCCACTTTTCGTGGGGAACTCCACGATCGCCGCCTTCCGCCATACCCCGACTAGCCGTTTCAACTTCTTCACCTTGTCCAGGTCCGCCGGCAGCGGGGTCGCCCGGCATTGCACTCCGGGGATATCGACCGCTAGGGCGGAGAACCGATCGCGCGTGGAGGGGTTGTCCGACTCCACCACCAGGGACTGCAAGCGGCGGGGCAGACGGACGTGCGCCAGCGGGTCGGCTGACAGGTCGAACTCGCGGACGGTCAGCGCTTGTAGCCCCCCAGGAAACCCGAGCG
>JBBRLP010000258.1:0-1806 GCA_038231295.1 Chthonomonadales bacterium | reverse complement strand
TGGGAATGGGATCTATATCGTGATCGTTGACCACGCGCGGCCACCCTTGGCTGACTACTGTGGGTTTCATTTCTTCGGCTACTGCGATGGCGTCAGAGTGCTCTACGCGTTTGCTTGGGCTGGCGTAATGGTGAATCACACAGCAATCTTCGCAAGGCAGCGAATATGTACCGGTTTGATCAGTTCAACGTTTAACCCAACTGTTAACCCAACTGTTAACCTCTAACTCAAATCACTCCTTTTCATTTCAGGTCATCAACTTCGTCTTTTTCCTTCTTGTCGTTCGTTCCGAGTTGTCCTCGTCGAGCGTCACTCTTAGGTTCTGCTCTCGTCCTGTCTCAATGAGTTGCTTTCGTTTCCGGCCACTAGGGCCTCTGCTTTCGCTCGTCTTCGCTGCCAGCAGCCGCCAGGGTTCTCGGCCGGGACAAACCGCGGTGCCTTGACAGCTCCGCCAGATGCGTATTTCCGTCGCGGAGGTTGATGACGCTTCAGACTCCGAGGGCGAGCTGCTTGACGAACTCAACTACGGCGATCCCGAAGAGGCCGACGATTCCGGCTCTAGTTTCGTCTGTCGCCCGCTGCCTAAATCCTCGCCCTCAGTTCAGCATACTGCCCAGCCTTCTTCGCAGCCTGCGCGTGCAGCCAGCGCGGATGATACAGTGGCAAGTCGAGTCGAGAAGCGGTCCTGGCAGGAGCAGCTGATTGCAACATTCGCAAGGTGTTTCGTGTCGTCTTCTAGCGAGTCAGACACACCCGCGCGACCCCAGTACGCCCAGGTGCAGTTTCCCGTCCCTGCGTCAGGTCGGAAACGCAAGGCTTGTGCGCTGTCCCCGGCTTGTTCTGCGGCGGATACAGTTCGCTTTGCTAAACGTGCCAGGTTCAGCCCTCCTTGCCAGCATCCCAGCGGCGCATCGCCCAAGCCTTGCGTCAGCCCGAGCGGCAGCCCGCCGTCGACTTGCAGGGAGCAGGTTTTGTCGCCGCAGTGGGCGTGCCCGAGCCCTGCATGTCAGGCGATCTTTGGGTCCCAGAGCGACATGTTGCAGCACGCGGTGACTTGTCACGGTGCCGCTTTTCGCATCTCCAGCAGCGGTGTCGTGGTAGCGGCCGTGTTTGCGCGCTACCGCTGTCGCGCTTCTGCCGGGGCAGCTCCGGCGAGCCCACCCCCTGATCGTCGCGGCTCTCCTCCGCAGTCCCTCAAACGGCCAGCGGGGTCGGTTCCTCTGTTTGCTGCAGGTGTGTCGAAGCGGAGCAGCTCGCAGTCAGGTGTAGCCTCGAAACGCCAGCCGCCATCGCCGTTGCAGCCGTGCAATCAGACCCAGCCTCAACCGTCGCTTCCCTCCCGACTGCAGACTCAGCCGACACTTCCGTGCCAGCCGCAGGCTCAGGCGCAGCCTCAGCCGCCGCTCGGGTCGCAGCCTCGCACGGAAGAGACGGCTAGCGGTGGGGCGTATTGTCCGCCGCCTCTGATAGCTGTGTCACAGCAGCCAATGCGACCCTTGCGTATGTTGGCTCTCGACCCTACCCTCCCTGGCCCGCCCCCTCGACCTCGCCCGCTCGAAATGGCCGCGGCCTTGAAGCGCAAGCTCGGCGGCGATGACGTGTGGGCGCTCCCACCAGCGAAGCGAAGCTGCCCAGCGCCGCTGCTCCCGCCTCCTCCCCCTCTCCCGCCTCCTCCCCCCCTCCCGCCCCCTCCCCCTTTCCCGCCTCCTCCCCCTCTCCCGGGCCCTCCCCGTTTCCTGCCCCCTCCCGCTCCCCCGGGCCCTTGCCTTTTCCCGCCTCCTCCTCCTCTCCCGGGCCCTCCCCCTC
>JBBRLP010000257.1:0-1823 GCA_038231295.1 Chthonomonadales bacterium | reverse complement strand
TTTACAATTTCAGGAGGTAACTATTCAGCCATTGTTTTGGGATGCAACTCTTTTTGCTTGTAAAGCGTGAAATCCATTATGCTGACACGTGACGAATTCCAGATACTCGCTGACCAAGGAACCGATGCCGTCTTTGCTCTGGTGACGACGCTCCAAGAGCAAATCGTGCTCCTTTCGGCACAGGTCAAGGAACTCGAAGACCGTCTGAACAAGGACAGCCACAACAGTCACAGGCCGCCGTCTTCCGACGGACTGGCGAAGAAACCGGTCTCCCTCCGCTCGCAAACCGGACGCAAGCCTGGCGGACAGAAAGGACATGAGGGCAACACCCTCACCTTCTCCGAGACCCCCGATGCCGTCGTTTTCCACACGCCTCTCGCCTGCTCTGTCTGCGGAACGGTTCTCGACCCCGCCACCGCGCAAGAGACCGGACAGCGCAGACAAGTCTTCGACCTCCCTCCGTTGCGTCTGGTAGTCACCGAGCATCGGACGGCGGCGTGTGCCTGCCCCCAGTGTGGAGAGCAAAACACGGGCACGTTTCCTTCCCACGTCACCCAACCCGTGCAATACGGAGCGCGTGTGGCAGGACTGGCAGTGTATCTCTCCGCCTTCCCACTCCTGCCCGTCGCTCGCATCGCCACCCTCTTTGCTGAGGTGTTTGGCACACCGCTCTCCGCCGGAACGCTGTCGCCCTTCACAAAGCGGGCGTCTGCGGAGTTGGCTCCAGTGTGTGAGCGCATTCGTCAGCATCTCTGCACCGCTCCCGTCGTCCATTGCGATGAGACAGGACTGCGGATTGCCGGACGCTTGCACTGGCTCCACAGTGCCGGAACCAAAACGCTGACGTCTTACTTTCCGCATCCAAAACGCGGCACACTCGGCATGGACGCAGCGGGCATTCTCCCTCATGTCACGGGAACGGTGGTGCAGGACGGGTGGGCATCGTATGCGTCCTACTGCTGTCGTCACGCTCTGTGCAATGCTCATCACCTCCGCGAACTGACCTCTCTTGCCGAAGCGGGGGGACAGGAGTGGGCGAAGGCGATGCGCTCGCTCCTGTCCCAAATGCATCAGGCTGTCCAACAGGCGAAAGACCAAGGAGAGACCCGTCTCTGCGTTCTGCTCGAAGCGCGGTTTGAGGGGAAGTATCGTCATCTCCTCAACCTCGGGTGGAAAGCCAATCCTCCTCCTGCGTCGCCTGTGGTCAAGACCCGAGGCAAAGTCAAGCAAAGTCCGGCACGCAACTTGCTCACCCGATTACAGCAGGGAGAGGAAGCCGTGTTGCGGTTTCTGCACGACTTCACCGTTCCCGAAGGGCAACAATCTCGCCGAACGCGATGTACGGATGGCGAAAGTCAAGCAGAAAATCTCGGGTTGCTTCCGCACTCTCTGGGGTGGGAGGGCGTTTTGCCGGATACGTTCCTATGTCTCCACAATGCAAAAGCAAGGGCAACCGCTCCTCGCCGCACTCCAAAGGGTCTTCGAGGGCAATCCCCTCCAACCTCAGTTCCTGCCTGAATAGTTACGCGGAATATATAGATGAAACGTCGCGGCAAAACTCTGCTGTTGGGGAGTTGCATTCTTGGCATCGCGTTGCTTGGCGTTGTCCTCAACAAGATTGCGCGGAATTCTGCCGAACCATTTCCAGGTGCGGTGGTTGTCCTTGATGATCCCTCGTGGCGGTCTCGCGTAACAGACGGATATACACACAGTTATCTTTGGGTTTCGCCGGATAAGGTGCTGTATTGTCAGAAGGGATCACAGGGTTATCGGATTGTGCGCCGAACAGTCGGGATTGGTAACAAGGTTTCTGAGCCTGAACT
>JBBRLP010000256.1:0-1961 GCA_038231295.1 Chthonomonadales bacterium | reverse complement strand
GCGTTACACATCGCGCGTCACGTCGCGTCGTGAGCGTCCGGAAAACGGTCGGGGATCTGAATCAGGAGTCCGAACCGATTCCAGCGCCGGAAGGCTCTCTGGAGCTTCGGATAACGGGCGATCCGACCCGCTACACATTCTCCTGTCGCGCTGTCGGGGAGACGGAGTGGACGGTCGTCGGATCCGGCCTGACCCAACTTCTGACAGCAGAAGTAGCCTGCACGTGGACCGGCGTCTTTCTCAGTCTCTATAGCAGGGGACATGGCCGCGCCTGCCGGGAACCTGCAGACTTCGACTGGTTTGAGTACTCTGCGGTTGACATAGTTCATGGGGATCATGCACCGCTGGATCTTGATCAAGCAGGGGTGTAAGTCTGCTTTGTGGTATCAGAAGGGCATCTGCGAAGCCAAGTCGAATTGTGGGTCCTCTCTTCTTTCGGAAAGGATGCCCCCCCCTATGGACAGAGAAGCCCTGCGCCGTCGCCTCAAGTCGCAGATGGATCAGTTGGTAGACGAACTCTTCGCCGTAGAAAATCCGCCCCGCACCATCGACGAAATCGAGCAGGCCGCCCTTCGCTTGCGCGACAAAGCGGGCCAACGCGTCACCAAGGAGTTGCCCCAAGCCGCCGCAGAGGCCCACGAGAAGGAAGATACCATCAAGAAGATCTCCTGCTCCTGCGGACGCTGAGTGCGACATCGAGGAGAGCGAGACCGCGATGTCGTCACGATGGCCGGTCGGCTGCGCGTACGTCGCAGCTACTACTATTGTCGCCTCTGTGACCAGGGCGTTTGTCCGACAGATTCCTCCTTGGGCTTGGCGGGAGAGACTTGCACCCGAAAGGATTCTTCCCAACGATTATCGAACAACAATGTTAACTGCTGGGGTTCATGCTGGAAACGCCCTCCACCTCCAGAACAATGCAAAGATGAATTTATGAAAGGCGTTTATGCGGCGATGGTGGAAGAGGACCCGGGGGCTACACAAACCGTATCCGCAGATCCTGATCGTGGAGCCTTACGGCAAGGCAGGCTCGCTGATCGCTGCTCGTCACGCCTCGCTGCTTCAAGTACGCGTGAAAGGAGGCGTGACGACTGATGAGCATGGATCCGAACACGGTGTTCTGCTCATCGGTCGACGTGACCCTCCACCGCTCCCGAAGTGATGATCTCTTGGCTCTGCTCTCCGAGGAGGAGTGTGCGAGGGGTATCAAGTTAGTTTCGCCCTTACATCGGGAGCTCTGGCTTCTCGGACGCGGGCTCCTGAAAGAGGCGCTGGCCGGGATTCTCTTCGTCCCGCCCCGGCAGATCCAGCTCGTGATTTCTCCTTCGGGCAAGCCTAGACTGGAAGGAGCGAGCAGGCTCGAGTTCAATCTCTCGCACTCAGGAGACAGGCTATTTCTAGCTTGGTCTCTCTCTCTTCCAATGGGCGCAGACCTTGAGCGTATCGATCCCGGCTTCAATTGGCGCTCAGTGGCGCACGAGGCGCTCAAGCCCGGAGAGATCCAGGCTCTGGAGAGCCTTGGAGACGAGGCGCGCAAGGTCGAGGCTTTTTATCGGATTTGGTGTGCGAAGGAAGCGGCACTAAAGGTCGCAGGCGGCGGGATCCCGGAGATTGGTGCATGCTTACCCATCCGACTAATTGATGAGAATAAACAGGAGCTGCTCAGTGGGATCTGGGCCAAGGCGGCGGACGTCGGCTCCCGACACGCGGCTTCCGTGGCGGCCCCGGGCGCGGACTGGAGCCTCATTCAAACGGAGTGGGGAAATATATGATATGGACGGTGAGGGCAAGATAACTTCTGCGGCGGATCAAATTCGGTTCCTTTCTCCACCCGTCCGAAGGACGGTCCGGCGAAGCCGCGTAGCGAGGGGTAACACCCCTTGGCCGCCGCAGGCGGTGCGTAGCGAGGGGTAACACCCCTTGGCCGCCGCAGGCGGTGCGTAGCGAGGGGTAACACCCCT
>JBBRLP010000255.1:0-1974 GCA_038231295.1 Chthonomonadales bacterium | reverse complement strand
TTATTGCCGGGTGAAGTTCGGAAAAAGAACAGCCCGACAGCCCACTTGCCGAAAGGAGTAGCGGCGCACAGGCGCACAACACGGTACTTCAAAGCAGACAAACAAGGTATCACGACATGATTTCACCGGAAACTAAAGTTATGGGAAGTTCTCCTATTGGGATAGGCGCAAAGGCCGGGCGACGCCTTTGACGCGCAGCCTGTCCAGGGCCGCTCCTTCGGAGGGCCACTGTGTGCGGCTATGTCCGGCCCAGAGAATGCAGATGGTCCCTTGCCGCCGTCAGCCAGGCTCGCTGTTGCGCGGGAGTGGGCTGGATGTGCGGCAGGTCTTTGAGCGTGGGGAAGTCGCCGCCCCACGCCAGCCCCTGCGCCCGCACACAGTGGCCGAGTGTCTGCCAGAGCGCGTCCGGCCCGTCCCAGTGCGGGCTGCCGTGCGCGTCCAGCCAGACCAGATCGCAGGCCAGTCCCACCGGATGCAGCCCGGTCGCGCCGCGCTTGTAGGTCACGATGGGGCCGGGGCGTGTGCGTCCCTGCGCGTAGAGCCACTCCTGCCGGGCGGCGCTGCGGTAGGTCTCGAAAGGACTCCAGCGCACAAACTCGGCGAACTTGCCCGCGCACTCCCGGTCAGCCTCCGCGATCACCGCCGTCACCAGCGCCGCGAACGGCGGATAGAGATGATGCAGACTGCTGTCCGGCGTCGCGATATTCGTCATCTTCGCCTCCTTCCTCACCTGTAGTACTCAGAGCCGACTGTTTTATGCACCTGTTTGGAGTTTTCCTCAACCCCGCCTCATCTCCAATCCAGGCGGGCGAGGAGGTCTGGCACTTTCCGAGCCGAGTAATCGTAAATAGAGGTTGGAAAAGGAGGGTAGCCTGCCCTCCTGATTTGCTGTCTACGGTTCCCAGGAGAAATTCATGCTTATTCGCGTCGGTTATGACATCGTCTTTGAACTGGCGGCTCCCACGCCGATGGTTGTGCTGCTGAACCTGCATCCTTCTCGCCTGGAAGGGCTGACGTCACCCGACCGTATCCTCACCGAACCGGCGGTTCCCGTCGAGGAGTATACCGATCAGTTCGGCAATCGCTGCGGGCGGCTGGTAGCGCCTGCCGGGACGTTCCGATTCTACAGTTCTGCCGATGTTTTCGACAACGGTCTGTCCGACCCTATAGACCGCAGCGCGTTTCAGCATCCGGTAGAAGACCTGCCCACCGAGACACTTCAGTTCCTCCTGAGCAGCCGCTACTGCGAGGTAGATCGCCTCTCCGATACCGCCTGGAAACTCTTCGGCGGTTCGACCGCGCAGGGCTGGGATCGCGTGCAGGAGATATGCGACTGGGTTCACTCCCATGTTCGGTTCGACTACCAACTGACGCATCCCTCGAAGACCGCGTTGGACGTGCTGAACGAAGGCACGGGCGTCTGCCGGGATTTCCAGCATCTGGCGATCACCCTGTGCCGCTCGCTCAACATTCCCGCCCGCTACGCGACGGGCTACATCCCTGACATCGGCGTTCCCGTCAACGGCGACATGGATTTCGCCGCCTGGTTTCAAGTCTACCTCGGCGGCAAATGGCATATCTTCGATGCCCGCAACAACCAGCCGCGAATCGGGCGCATTCTCATGGCGACCGGGCGCGATGCCGTAGACGTGGCCCTCACCACCTCCTTCGGCAGCGCCCTGCTGAAACAGTTCGTCGTCATCTCCGATCAGATCAGCGAGTGAGGTATCCTATAGGAAGTTTTCCGGGGATTGAAAACCCCCGCCCTGTTTTTCCGGGGGTTGAAAACCCCCGTCATTAAAAAGCAAACGTCTTCCAGACGGAAAGGCACCAATTCCCGGCTTATCTCTCTGCCTATAGAGGCAACCTGACAATAATGCGCCTCCGAACGCTTCGTCCGCAGGACGACCGCTTTTTCCAGCCCGGCACGTTCCTGTGCCGGGCAACGCCCTCCAATCACTGGCAGGTGGGCCG
>JBBRLP010000254.1:0-2024 GCA_038231295.1 Chthonomonadales bacterium | reverse complement strand
GGGAAGGCGGCATCGGGAGACATCTGGTAGTGCAGTGTCTTACCGATGGTGAAATCCTGATCCTTTGCTTTGATAACGATTTCAGGCTTACCGCGCAGGTTTTGGACGCTGGAGGGGCGAAAGGAGAAGGTCATAAAGGCGGTGCGCGGCCCGACTTCCAGGTCGAACGGCGGCACGGCGGTGAGAATGCGCCTGTCAATGAGATGGATAAGGAACTCCTCCATCACCGAATTGTCGAGTTTGAGTTGGCCTTTTTGCCGCTTGAGAAAGTCGGAACCGCGTCGTGCGATAAGTTCGACTTCGAGCAGGTCTTTGTAGCCGTTCAGCAGACGGGTCATGTCGAGAACGCGCTGTTTGCCGGTCGTGGTCAGGCTTTCCACGTCGGCAATCCACGTCTCGTAAGCGGCAAGCGCCTGTTGCAGGAGCGATACGTCGGCGCGAGATTTCGGGTTGGCGATGGCGGCGAGCAGTTTGTCTTTATGGGGCGTTCTCGGCACGAGCGTAGGCGTCCTTTGGGGAAAAGAGCGGCGAGGGAGACACGGTATCGCACTCGGCGATGGCGGCGAGAATGTCCTGCCGCGCCTCGTCATGCGCGGCAGGCAGCGCGTTTTCCAGATGCCGCACCGCGACCTGCCGCCCGATCTGATTTGCGTCCGGCATATCGGCTTTACGGTAGATAAGGATGTCTTCCACAATGACCGTTCCGAACTTGTTCAGGAACTGGCGTTCGCGCTTCGCTTCCTGCGTGAAACCGCCGATGCCGTCGAGCAGGTTTTCGACGAGGCGACCGTTGTAGAAGGGCGAACTGCGGACGTTGGATTCGCGCCCGATGACCAGTATCATGCGTCCGTCGGCTTGCAGCAGTTGCCAGAAGCCGCGCAATGCCTGCTCCATATCGAGGGCGTACTGAATGACGGTCTTGAAGCGATTGCCCCGGTTTTTGCGATTGGAACCGAACTCGCTGACGGCGACTTTGAGCATATCCCAACCGACGGCTTCCAGCAGGGCGCGGTGGTTCTGGTGATAGTTGAAGACGTTGATATAGGGCGGGCTGGTAAGGAGGAGCGTGGGCGGCGTGATGGCTTGCGTGTGCGCGAGGCGGGCATCGCAGAGGCGGGCGGTAATCGTTCCCGGCGTGTGCGGCAGGTTGAGCGCGGCAAGTTTCAGGGAGCGCCATGCGGTTAAAACGGTTTCGCCCAGATCGGCGGACTTCTGCCCTTCGCAGCGGAACAGCAGGTTCAGCGCGAGGACTTTGTCCCAGCCGCGTTCGAGCGTGGGAAAGAGGTCGCGGGCGAACGCGATCAGGTTGTGGTTCTGTTCGCGGAACGTCTCGCCGTCGCCGAACAGGGGCAGGGCGGAAACGGGCTGCACAGAAGGGAGCAGATGACGCTCGAAACAGTCCAGCAGTTCGACACGGGCGGGGCGCGTCAGAGTGCAAAGGCCGTAGAACCGGGACATGGTGTAGGCGGCGGGGTTGATCTCGAAGCCGTGCGCGTCGAGGCGGCGGCGGGCGCATTCGAGGAGGACGGTTCCGCTGCCAGCAAAGGGGTCGGCAACGATAGCGTTGGGAGCGGCGTAGCAGTCGAGAAGGTGTTCGATCAGTTCCGGCGTGAACTGCCCGCGCCAATTGAACAGGTTCGCCCGTGTCTTGTGGCTCACATCGAGTTTCGCCTGTTCCAGTTGCTGTACCGTCACGTTTTGCTGTCTCCTCCTCAAGAATAGGGTGTAGGGTGTGGGGGGTAGGGTGTAGGGAAGAACGCAGGCGTGGGGTTAGTCCGCTTGATTGAGACTCTGCAATAGCGCGGTCAGCATTCGGCCTTCTTCCTCACACAACACCAGAATCGCCTCACCCTCTGCCTCCTGCGCTAATTGTACCCGAACCGAGAGCAGCAGGTGCGTCTTCAGCGGGAGTCGGGGTTCGGGTGTCGCGTGTCGCTTAGTACACCTCCCAGCATTATAGGGTCGGAAATAGCAGGTTGGAAAACCAATCCCTTATTCGTGGGTGGTGTACTTAGGGCATTGCC
>JBBRLP010000253.1:0-2044 GCA_038231295.1 Chthonomonadales bacterium | reverse complement strand
CGTCAAGATTTGTCTTCATTGTCATCTTCGCGTGAGTTCTACCTCTTTCGAAGCGATGCATAAGCGAAGAAGCGATAGCCCGGTTTGCGTTCCAGTCGCTTTGTGACGCCCTGTTGTGTTTCCAGCATCATCAGAGAGTTGGCCCAGAAGAGCGAACAGACCACCGACATCTGCCCGCCGTCGTTCACAAGCGCTGGCAGTTCCCAGCGATTCATCGGATAGATATTGCCGCCCAGCGCTTCGCTCCGCGCCTGTGGCCCCGTGTTGTGCAGGTTCGTCGTGCCGTTCTCCGTCTTCAAACCAAGTATCCACAGGTCTGCCGCCCGGTTGAATATCTTAGTCTGTTTCCCGTTCTCGCAGTTCAACTGCCGACACCAGACTCGCTGTGGATAGTCGAAGCGCCAGGGGTCGCCGCACATATCGTCCACAAACAGGTCGCCGCAAGCCGCCGTGTTCCGAAACGACATCCAACGGCTGTGTAGAATCACCAGTTCCGACGGGGAAGCGTGGGTTACCGCCACCGCCTTCTTCGCCCCGTTCGAGAACGACAGCCGATCCAGAAACACCGTCTTCGCCTTGCCCGGCGCGATCTTCCAGACCGTCTCTCCCACAAAATCCTCCGTAGCCTCCACCATCGAGCCAAGCCCCTGCACTACCCGCACATTCCCACGCACAAGGATAGGCCGCTTGACGAGGTATTTGCCATGCGGAAAATAGACGGTTGTGGCCCCGGAATCTATCGCGGCCTGTATTGCGGGCGACCAGTCCTCTCCCTGCGCCTTGCTGGCAAAGCGACGCACGCTTACCCACTGGCTGAGCGGTTCCCAGGGCATCGGAGGCGTCTCGCGAACTGGAAGTTTCAGCGAGGAAGAGTTCCCGGAAAACAACGCCTCGAACGGCTGCGAACTGTACTCCGTGAGCCTGTTGCCCGGAACCGTTTTGCCTGCCTGCTCAACTGCTGCCCGATAGCCCTCCGTCCGCACGTCGCGCAGATAGAGGTTCCCCTGACTCTGGATGGCACAGGACTCGGCAGAGCCGCCCGTCAGCCTGGCGTCGAGCAGAACCACCTGCCCGTCCGGGTCTGTGATCTGTACTGCCGGAACCCGGTTCCTGCTGACAAGGCCACGAATCGCGACGGCATGGTCCCGGTTGAGAAATCCGGCCTTTCTCTGCCCTATCAGCGTCAGGTTCTCGAAGGGGGAAAAGTAGACGCCGTTCCCGATGGAGATGCCATAATCGAACCCCTCCACCTGGAGGTTGCGGCAGAGCGCGGGGCCAGGGCCGTTGCGCGTCATGTCCACCCCCAGTACGCCCCTTCCATCTCCCGAATGTATCGTCACGTTCTCCAACCCGCCGCCGTTGTGGGAGAGAAATTCGATTCCGTTCGCTCCCGAATTTCCCTTCCCCGTCTCCACTGTAAAGTTGATGAAGTGGGCGGAGAACTCCATATTGCGCGCTCCCTCACTCGGTGTCGGCTCCGTCGTTCCAACCACCGCACGGGGCTTCGCCGGGTTCTGAAAATCGGGGCTGTTATCCTTCAGGCGGAAGATGGTCTTCGCGCGACTCTGCCCCTGCACGATGATCCATTTGGCGAACCAGACCGGCTTTGAGACCAGATAGGTTCCCTCCGAGAAATAGAGATGCACCATGTGATCGCGGTTGGTATATTTCTGGAACGCGGCCTGTATACCGGCGGTGTCGTCGGTCACGCCATCACCTTTGAGGCCGAACTCCGCTTTGACATTATGGACTCCTGCGTCTGCCGGGAAAACGATGCCGCTTTCGGGCGTCGGCCCTGTCTGCGCCTGTGCGGAGAGACTGCCTCTGCTGCAGAGCGCGACCAGAGCGACTAACAGTTCGACCGTCCGGTTACCGAGGCGAAAAGACGAGGCGCCCATTCTATTCTCCTTGCACGGCAGGGCGGCTGGTGTTATACGCCCGGCACATAGATTTTTCCGTTGCGGGTGACGGGAATACTATTCGCGATACTGCGGTTCTTCGTTTTTAGGTCGAGCGTATCGCGGCAGACGTAGTTGTAGATGAT
>JBBRLP010000252.1:0-2120 GCA_038231295.1 Chthonomonadales bacterium | reverse complement strand
GGGGCGGGTGGCTGCGGGGTGTGGCGGCGCGAGGAGGGGAGAATACGTGTAGCGGCGCTCATAAGAGCGTCGGGGCGGTTGGCGTGGTGTGGAGCGAAGAGTCCACCGTCTTACGACGGCGGCTACTCGGGATGGGCGGCTACTTAATAAAATACCTTAGAGCCTGTCCGAAAGGCCGGGATTTTTCCAGAGGGGAAAAAAGCCGGATATGGGCGGGCCCGAAACACCCCAACCTATAGACCTTTGAATGAAGAGCGGTTGGAGCGGCGGGCGATTTTCAAGGACTTAGGTCAAAATCACGACGCTTAGACACAGTGCTCTTGTGGCCGGCGGATGGGGAAGGGAAAGTCAGGCCGCGAGAGGCACGGCGATCTGGTCTTCGGCCCAGGGCTGGCGGGCGAGGACCCAGAGGTTATGAGCGAGGACAGCCCAGGCGACCTGCAATTGGCGGTGGACAAAGCCTTTGGCCCGGGGGCATTGGTCGAGGAAGGCGTTCTTAAGGATGCCGATGCGGGCTTCGGTTTGGCCCCGGCGGCGCTGCACGCCGACGAAGAGTTCGTCGGTTTTGCAGCGGCGGGAGAGAGTGGCGGGATCGCGTGGACAGAGGCCGTTGAAGAGGCCGGTTTCCTCCAACAGGGTGCGATTGGCTTTGCTATCGAACCCCCGGTCGGCCCCGAGGCCGCAGAGCCGGTGGCCGCTCTTGGTTTGCAGGGTGCCCAGGCGCTCCCGCAGCCATGGGGCGTCACCGGGGGAGTCTTCCTTGCGCAACTCGTGATCCAGGATAAAGCCTGCGCTGGTCTCGGCGATAAAGAGGCTGTTGCCATACTCGATAGGGGCCCCGGCTTTGCCCCGCACGACGAGGCGAATGTCTTCTTCGTAGAGGCTAAGGATTTTTTCACGGTTGGCCACCTGGCGTTCGCCGATGATGCGTTCGTGCGCCTGCCGCCGGGCGGCCGGCAGTTGGGCGAGCACCTGGTCGAGTCGCCGCAGGATGACTTCGGCTTCCTTGCGCGTGAGATCGGTCTGCCGCCAGTTCCGGTCCAGGCTCTCGCGGTAGCGTTGGCCGTGTTCTTCGACCGTACGGCAGATCCTCTTCATCGCGCGCAGACACTTTTTGCGCGCTTTCCTGCTGCCGGATTTGCGCCCGGCCGCGCTCATGGCCATGGCCTGGATGTTGATCTTCCGCAGGAAGGCCGCCGGTTCCGGCATTCGCCGGCGCAGCCCGTGGCGGCGGATCGTCTCCACCCCGCGGATGATCGTGCGCACTCCGTCACGCAGCAGCACCCAGTCGACCGGAAAATGCACCTTCGCTTCCAGACAGGTCGTATCCACCCAGACGGACGCGACGTCGATCTCGTTGGCCAGTCCGATCAGGCGGGCCTGCTCCTCGTCGCTCACGGCCTGGGTCAACTCAGCGAGAACCTCCTCCATCTCCGCCGCCGGCAACCAATGCGCGTAGTCGTTGAGCGTGCTCTTGCCTGGCACCCGGATCACCTCAAAATCCTCACTCCGGCAAAACCACCGGTAAAGCGGCGAGTGCGCCAGCCTCGCGCTGATCTCCCGATAGCTCCCGCCCAAAAGCGCTTTCAGCACCGTGCAGCGCAGCGCCCGCACACTCTGCCGGAGATGGCGCTCCAACGCTTGGCCTCCCGCTTGGACCGGCTCTCCCTCCGCCTTCCGTTCCGCCACTTCCCCCTCGAACCTCGCCCGGCTCAACTCCAGAAACTTGCCTTCCACTCCGCTCCCGCGCAACACCTGGTTCACCCGCCGCAGCAACTGCTCCTCCTCCCGATAATCTTTGCACCCCAACACGGTTGGCAGCACTCGACGAAACTCCTCCTGCAGTTCTATAATCTTGTTCATCGGCGTTTAGCGTTTTTGTTTGGCGACAAAATTATAACCGCTCGATTTCGGGCCTGGCAGCGTTTTTTACGCTCCAGGCCCGGACTTTTTTACCATCTTTCCCTCTAGCCTTCTTCCTCTACGGTTCTCGGACTGGCTCTATCTAGGAAGGCGCCGGGGGACTGACCGGATAGAGGCGAAGCCGCGAGCAGGCAGAGGGCGCAGGGAAATATGCGGAGAGATAGAGCCATGGCACGGACCTTGATAGTGTAGGCATC
>JBBRLP010000251.1:0-2148 GCA_038231295.1 Chthonomonadales bacterium | reverse complement strand
CGTTTTCATGCGTATCGCCGACGCCAGCGCCAACTCGGAGTTTATGGATACTGGAAAGCGGAGCAGGTAGACACTCCGTCAATGCCGTTACGGTTCGCTGCGTAGACAAGAATTAACCAAATGAAACGGAACGCACCCGAATGGAATGACCATGCTGCATGGCGAATACCCACTCTTGGATCAGTTCTCCTGCACGTGGGCCGATGATGTGCGCTCCCAGGATTTTGCCGCCTATTCCCTGTGTCAGCGCCTTCACAAAGCCGCGGCCTTCGTTATCGGTCAGGGCGCGGTCGTCCTGTGCGAAGGGCTGCCGATACACCTCATAGTTCAGACCTCTCTGTTTCGCCTCTTCTTCGGTCAAGCCCACATGGGCAACTTCCGGGTCGGTAAAGGTCGTCCAGGGCGCAGCGCGGAACGAGACCTTTGTGCTGCCGGGAAAAACGATATTCCGCACGACCGTCTTGGCCTCATACTCGGCTTCATGCGAAAACTGATACTCGCCCAGCAGATCGCCGCAGACATAGATATGGGACGCCGAAGTACGCAGCGCCGCGTCGGTCGGGACACGATCCTGTTCCACTCGCACACCGGCGGCTTCCAGGCTCAGCCCTTCGATATTGGGCTGCCGTCCTGTTCCCAGCACCACCTCCGAATAGGACTGTTCGCTTTCCTCGCCGTCCTGTCTGAGAGCAGCGGCTTTCTTTTCGCCGTCCATCCGAAGAGCCACCAGTTCCGTCCTCAGTCGGATATCAATGCCATCCTCACGCAGCCACCGTTCCAGTTCGTGGGAAAGTTCCGCGTCGTCGCGAGGCAGCAGGCGGTCTGCCTTTTGCACCAGCGTGACCCGGCTTCCCAGCAGTTGAAAGGCCTGCGCCATCTCGACGCCGATTGGCCCGCCGCCGACCACCAGCAGGCTCTCAGGAACTGTTTGCAGATCGAAGACGGTTTGATTGGTGAGAACGCCTGTCCCGGGCAGGCCGGGCAGAGCAGGAAGCGCGGGACGCGATCCGGTAGCCAGAATGAAGTTTGCCGCCGTGAGGGGCGCTCCTTCGAGCAGGAGAGTGTGAGGGTCTGTAAAGTGCGCGTCACCATGCCGGATTTCGACGCCGTTCTGCCTCAGCAAATCCTCGGTCGCGTCCGCCACACGGACCCGATCAATGGTTTCGCGCACCCAGTTCAGAACGCCGGAAGTCTCCTCTCGCCCGATGGCGCTGCTTTTTAGCCCGATCTCCCCGGCCCTGCGGATCAGGCGTGCGGTCTTGGCGGCATGGAGCAGGGCCTTGCTGGGGACGCAGCCCGTATTCAGACATTCGCCTCCCATTTTTCCCTTTTCGATGAGCAGCACACGCATTTTCAGCCCGCCTGCCATCACCCCCGCCACGATACCCGCCGAGCCGCCGCCCAGAATGATAATGTCGTAATCGTAGCGTTTCATGCCGTTACCGCCCCTCCACAGGAGGAACCGCTGCCCGCCGTACAGCCGAAACAGTGATTGCCCGTCCTGATACGCCTTTCTGCGAAGGGCAGGAGATCAAGGTTTGAAATGGTCTGTGCCAGTTCGTCCGAGACAGGCAGTTCGAGCATCTGATTGAAATCGCAATCGTAGAGCCGCCCATCCCACCCGACGCTTAAGAGCGACCGACACATCAGTCCGGGAACTGTGCCGGGATTAAAACTGTTTATCAGTTTACTCATATACCGCTCCTCGTTTCCCGTCCGACGCAAATAGTCCAGAAACCGCCGAATTGGCATATTGGTAATCGTATAGAGACGATTGAACTCCAGATCATACCGCGCTTTAAGTTCCCGTTTGAAATCACGTTCCACGCTCGCCTGATCGGGAGGCAGAAAGGCGCCGACCGGATTGTATACCAGGTTCAGCAGGAGGCCCGTACCCTCCCTGCCGTATCCGACTTCGTTCAGACGGCGCATGGCGTCCAGGCTCTGCCCGAAAACCCCCTGACCACGCTGAGCATCTGTCTGCTGCGCCGTAAAATAGGGAAGGGAGGCGATGACCTCGACTTGATGCTCACGAAAAAATTCGGGTAGCAGGGCCTTTCCGGGGGTAAACTGCACCGTGAAGTTGTGCCGCACCAGCACGTGGGTGCCTGCCTGCCGCGCCTGCGTCACCAGATATTCGAAATGTGG
>JBBRLP010000250.1:0-2158 GCA_038231295.1 Chthonomonadales bacterium | reverse complement strand
GACGAATAGTGGGGTCGAGATATCGCGTTGGTTCAGCCTGCACTTTGCAGAGCCGACCAACTTGCCAGATTATCCCCGTCGGTAGCAATACCAGAGGGGAATCTGCTCAACATGGTAACCCCACTATTTGTCAATGAGCCTTTTTTGTTTGGGGGAACGATGGTGAAGCGCTGGCGGGGCTGAAGTCCGGGACGCGCCGACGGAACTGCGGAAGGTCGAGCAAGCGGTAAAGCAGGCCGAAACCGAACGGACTTCACTTCTGGCAGGCATCGGCTCTACGGAAGTGGGCGCGTAACGAGGGGACAGGACAGGAAAACGGTGGCCCAACGACGAACCAGACAGATATGTCATCTCACGGAAGCGCTGCAAGTCCATCGTATTGACGCCACTGTCTTTGAGCCGTTTGTCGTTGCCGCGCTGGGAGGCACCCCAGACGACGCAGTACAGACGACCGAATTCACCGTCACGCTTCAGGACATCGGCGGGGCGGGGACAAGAACGCACCAATTGCGTATTCAATGGCAGGGCGCAACGCCTTGCAGGGCCGTTCGCCGGTGCAGGATCGCGTCGTGACGGAATGGGCGGCTTGCGGTATCGCCTGCGCGGTCTTGTGGCATTATACGGGCTTGCGCGTGTGGACAGCGGCACGGGAAGGGGAAGGATTCGACTACTGGATCGGGAACGACTCCCAACTGCGCGGCATGGAGGTCAGCGGCACACAATCGGAGGAAGCGAGCGAAATGCAGGGACGACATCGAGAAAAGCAGGAACAACTGCTCTCCGAATTGTCTGTTGGCGGCTATGTGGTAATCGTCGGGTTCGCGCGGCGCGAAATTATTCTCTCGTATCACGCGACGCAGGGGGCAGAAGAATGAAAGACGGAATCTCGATAGAGGGCTTTACGCCGGAATGGGCTGACAAAGAGGCGGACAAGTCCAACAAAATGATTCGCGCCTGGATGCTGGAAGAACAGGGCGATATAGATACCGCGCTCAGCCTGTATGCCGAAGTCGCTATGATGGAAGAGCAGATTGCAGAGTACAGCCTCAGCATAGGTTTGCGTAAAAAATCGTGGATTAATGCCATCAGCGCAGCAGGCTGCTGGGCCAAAGCGGGAGACCTGAGCCGCGCTTTACAGGGTTACGAAACCCTGCTGCAAGATACGGCATTACCCGCCAAAACGCAGCAGCGTATCCATGCGCTCGCCGACAAACTCCGTGACGAACGGCGGCAATGGTTCTCTTTCTGGCGGCAACTCCACAACGCGCCTGAGCAGGCCGCAGAACAAGAATCCTCTGAACTGCTGGCAGGGGTTGGTACTGGCGTTTAGTGAAAGTCGAAACACGGCGGGCTGTCAGTTCTTCCACTGCTTGTGCTGATTCTTCAAGATGGTCGTAAAGCAGCGGGTATAATGGAGGCGCTGGCCGTGCATGCGGCGGCACTTCTTTTTTGTTTGGAGGAACGATGGTGAAGCGCTGGCGGGGTATTGGTGGAGTGTTGGCGGCGGGACTGGTGGTCGGGGGCGTGGCAGGAGGGAAGGCTGCGCCGCCGCGAGTGCCATACGCGACGGTTTTCACGCCGGGGACGGCGGCGGAACAGCCCTTTCTGGTCAAGAACGAAGGCACTCAGGTGGCGGAGGGAACGCGCCGCGCCGATGTCGGGCAGTTCTGGGCTTACAGTTTTCCGGTCGTGCCCGGAGAGACCTGCCTGCTGCGCCTGACGTTGCCGGAAGGCGTGGACGCGCCTCTGCCCGGAGTGACGGTGACGGGAGCAGACGGCAAGCCCCTGAACGCTTCCGTCGGGAAGGGCATCGGCAAGACCGTAGACATCGCTTGGACGGTGCCGGAGACCAGTCCGTTCGGCGAGCGCAATACCGTTCTCCTCAGCGCGAAGACCGGAATTGTGGCGATCAAGCAGGTGCGTTTTCTGGAGCAGCAGGCCGACGTCAACGGCGATGGCTTGCCCGACCAGATCGCCCGCTGGATGACCGCCGGGTTGGCCGGATCGCCTCGCCCCTATGTCTACGCCGCCCCCGCCCGTCCCTATACCACCACGCAGAGCGGCAGTCCGCTCGACCCGACCTTTGACCTCCAGACCGATACCGTTCTGGTCTACAACGCCGACGCCGACATCATCGCCGGATGGAAGACGCGGGGGT
>JBBRLP010000249.1:0-2162 GCA_038231295.1 Chthonomonadales bacterium | reverse complement strand
CCTTGTGTTGGCCGGTGCGCAGGATGATTTCGAGTTGTTGCCGTTGTTGGGGAGTGAGGGTAAGGGAAGTGTGTTTGTTCATACCCTCAGTTTACCCGACAGTTGCGCCGCATATAAAACTTCAGTTAACTAACGACTAGGTCCCATACGGTAACCAATCCATTTTCCTCGGACGAGACTACTCGCTTCCCATCGGGTGAAACGGCGAGGTACCATACCGTTGTATGATGCAGCCGAAATAGTCTCTCCTGATCGCTCTGATATTGCTCGACGTAGCTCTTCCAATAACCCCATTCAAAGCCCCGATTGTGATAGCCACCTGTCTGATTTAAGAGTTCCTGCAGACCGCTCAGATTGTTCTCATTTGATCTCTGCTCCATAAGATTCATGCGTGAGTTGTAGAGAAGCCTGCTTATCTCTTTTGTCGTAGCCGCCGATTTCGCTTCTGCAGAAACTGCCAAACTGGCTGCCAACTGTGCTTTTCTTGTCGCCTTATCGGCGACAAGGGCCTGCCACCTTGCCTCCGTCGCGCTCGCGTCTGCCGCTGATCGTTGTTGCTGGGCAACGTGCGCTGAATGCTCTGCGTTCGACTTCTCCTTCCGAGCCGACTGCTCGGAACGCTCCGACCGCCTTTCGGCTAAAAGCGCCTCCTGCCCACGCTGGTCAGCCTGGTGTGCGTTGCTGTCGGAAAGCCGCTTCTGCTGAAGAGCGACAAGGGCCAGGGCGCTCATAATCAGGATCACCACCCAGGACACGGCTGCCGTCCGCATGACTCCTGCCCGGAACGCGGCACGCTGCCGCCGCTTCTCGGCATCGGGCAGATGCGTCTGAACCCAGGTCTGATCGAAGACATGGGCGTAGATGCGGTTACGCACCTTTAGCAGGCCACTCTCTACCTTTGCCACTCCAGACAATTTCAAAATCGAACAGAGAGGGTTGGTTTCATCGTCTTTGACCGCCTTGCCGGCGCGCATCTTACCATAGAAGTCCAGCAGAGCAGGCAGATCGGCTTCACTCTTTAAGAGACGGTTACGCACAAAACTGAGATTGTCATCGCTCTCCCTGGCCGTTTGCATGAGGAAGAGATTGGTGCAGAGCGTGTCTACTTCGGTTCTTGTATGGATGCCCGCTTCGGCTGCGGATCGGCACAGACGCTGCGTGAGGTAGGGATGTCCGCCCGTCCAGTAGAGGATACGAGAGAGCAGAGCTTTGCCGCTCTCTCCCAGTCCCTGTGCCAGCGGAGCCGCTTCTTCCGCCGTAAAATCCCGGACTTCGATTCTCTTGCCGATGTTGAAGGGAGAGGTGCGGGTATCGACAATCAGATCGGCAGGCGTTGCGGTTCCGAGCAGACAAAAAGTGAGGCGATGGAGAGCCGTCTCTTCGGTTCTGCCGATGTAACATTGCCGAATGGCGGCGAAGAACTCATCGGTGTTGAAGGGGAGGGAGAGCGTGACATCAATCTCATCCACGAAGACGACCAGAGGAGTAAGTTGGTGAGGCAGAGCGATGTCTCGGATAGCATCGAAGAAGCGGACGAGGGGCGGCAAGGCGCTCTGCTCTTTCCAGTAGGCGACAAACTCATGTCGCAGGCCCATTTCCCTGCCGACTTCGGCAAGCAATGCCGCATACCACTGCTCGGCAGACAGGTTCTGGCTTCCGAACTTGGTCAGATCCAGAAAGAGGGTACGCCGTCCCTGCTCCTCCAGACGAGCGCGTGTTCGCACTAAAAGAGAGGACTTGCCCATCTGCCGGCTGTTGAGGACGTAGCAGTACTCTCCGGCAAGCAGGCTCTCGTAGAGGTCGGTATCGGCCTGCCGAGCAACATAGGAAGCGGCTTCTCGCGATAGGGTACCCCCGGTAATATAGAAGGAAGACGAAATAGGAGAAGCAGCCACCACAGTATAATACCAACTTTCCACGATTAGGTGCCGGGCAATAGCGACAGCCTCTTATTCGCCAGAGAGGCCCGCTTCACCTTGTAAGGGAAATCCATCGCAAAGGGGAAATGTTTGAGCAGAGGGCTATTCGACGGTGACGCTTTTGGCGAGGTTGCGGGGCTGGTCTATCTCGCAGCCCCGGACGCGGGCGACGTGGTAGGCGAGCAGCTGCATGGGAACCATCGCGACGATGGGCATGAAGGCGTCGAGGGTCGCAGGAACGGT
>JBBRLP010000248.1:0-2238 GCA_038231295.1 Chthonomonadales bacterium | reverse complement strand
CTTGCAGATTGTGTCCCAGATATCTGCTAAAATGTTCATGTTAGCGCTCCTTTCTCGATTTGATCGGCAAAACCAAATTCGACAGGGAGTGCTAACTCTCATTTATCAACGTTCAAAGACTTTTGCAAAAGGCTCTTGCGAAGATACTGCTCTGCATACGCGAACTCTTCCGGCAGGTCTATGTCGAAGGCGAGTTCCGGGGGCGCGTTGGGAACGGCGACGCCCCGGCACTGCAAAATCTCCCCTGCGTGTTCCACGATCTGCCGGATGGTCAGGCGGCGCAGCAGATACCGAACTATGAACGCCGGGCCGATGAGCCGCGCCATCTGCCAGTTGCTCTTGCGGGCCGCGAACATCTGCTCCAGATGGGGCCGGATTCGGCGCAGAGTCGCGGCGTCCACACGAAAGATGCCGCCCAGCCGCACAAAGCCGTCGCGCAGCGGCGTATCGGTGCGAATCAGACCGGGATAGAGAACCTCAAACGATTCCCGCGAGATGACCGGGATACAAAGGTCGCCGTCTGTCGGGCAGAGAGCGAGGAAATCGCGCACGGAATCGGGCGTCAGGAACGGCAGGTCACCCGTCACGATCAGTAGATGCGGATGCGCCTCTCCCAGGGCGTCTATGCCGCGAAAGATGTTGTCCGGCCCCGTCGCGCCCTCGTCCATCACGAGGTCGGCCCCGCACTCCCGCGCTTCGGCCTGTACCTCTTCCGGCCCGACGACTGCGATACGCCCCACACAGCCCGATGCCCGCAGCGTCCGCACCGTCCGCCGCAGAATAGTCTCGCCGTCAAAACGAATCAGCGCCTTGATCTCCGTTCCCGCCGCTATCGCGAACGCCCCGGAGATGCGCCCTCCCGCAGGCAGCGCCACGTCTACGATGTCGGGTGTCGGCATCAGGTCAGTTCGCCTTCAGGGGAACGGGCGTCGCCTGCCGCCCCTCCCAGATGCAGACATGGGTGAGGCCGTTGGCGAGAGCAATACGGGCGGCTTCCGGGTAGGCATGGGCGAGTTGGTCGGGGTGGTGCGCGTCGGAGCCGATGGAGAGGCGTTTGCCGCCGCGTTCGGCATAGAGCGCGACCGTCTCCGCTGTCGGGTAGGTGACGCCCAGGTTCTGATGCAGGCCCGCCGTATTGATCTCGAAGGTCAGCCCCTGTGCGATCACCAGGTCCAGCAGTTCCGTCAGTTCCGCCCGGTACGCCTCCGCCTGATACGGCCCCCAGGCCGCCAGACCGCGTCGGTTGGCATACTCTAGATGCCCCAGAATATCGAACAGCCCGCTCTTCACCGAATCCCCGACCGCCTTGAAGTAGTCGGTATAGGCGGTGCGGGCGTCGCGTGTGCGGTTGTACTCCGGGGTCATCACCGTGAACCGATCCACGTAATGGACACTGCCGATAACGAAATCGAACGGATGCGCGGCGAGATAGGTGGCAATCTCCTCCTCAAACCAGTCCTGATAGTCTATCTCGACGCCCGCCCGAATCTTCAGCCGCCCGCCCCACTCCCGCCGCGCCGCCTCTATCTCCCGCAGATACACCTCGTAATCAAAATGATTCACCACCGGGTCTGCCGGGTCGAAGTCCTTATGCTCGGAAAACCCGATCTCATCCAGCCCCAGCGCGACGGCGCGGGCACACTGCTCCCGAATGGTCGCCTTGCCGTCGTGCGAACGGAAAGAATGCACCTGATAGTCTATCGCGAAAAATCCCTCGATCATTCTGCTCTCTTTTCAACATGCCTTCGACTCTATAGGAGTTGCACGACAACGGACGGCGCTTGCAGTGCGGCTTGGTTGGGTACACCACGATCAAAGGTCAGGAGAACCGTCGGGCGCGTTTGCATCAATTCGGCAGCCAGAGCGATGTAGACACTATCGGCGGTACGGCTGCATCCATACCCCTTTGCGATAGAATACGCCGCTTTTATGAGGGAACTTTCGCCCTGTGGCGGCGGCAGAATGATGCTCATCAAGACTTCAAATTGATCTACGGCGTCATTGAACTCGATGGCGCTGATGAGACCAGACTGATATTTCTGACATAACGCATAGAGGGTTTCGGTAGAGATCGCTCCGGGGGCATATAAATCGGGTTCATTGACAAATAGTGGGGTTGCCCTGCTGAGCAGATTCCCTTCCGGTATTGCTACCGATTGCGATGTCCTGGCACGTTGGTCTGCTCTGCAAATTGCAGGCTGAACAGACGCAAAACCTCGACCCCACTATTTGTCAATG
>JBBRLP010000247.1:0-2254 GCA_038231295.1 Chthonomonadales bacterium | reverse complement strand
CGTCTGCCGAGGGGTCTGTTGCCAGGAAAAGGCGAGATTGGCGTCTGTTTCTGAGTAGAATCGACTCTCTGCCCGCTCCGTAGCATTCTTGATGGGCAAAGCAACCACGGCGACAGCCGACTTTTGAAAAAGGCTCTATGGTAACAGAAAACTGGACCTTCTGCAACGTCTGTCCGGGAGCGCGGTTCGCGGCAGGCGGAATTGACATCTTTCCGGGCGTTCTGGCATAATGACACGTCCTTTTGCCATCGTTTGCTATACGTCGGCCTGCCGACCAAGACATCTCCTTGCAGAACCATCATGAACAACTCCGAAACACAAACAAAAATTGACTGGCGAGAAATGACGATACGCGAAATGCTGAAATCGAGCGTCCGCGATGATGTACCGCCTCAGAATATTATCCTCGCAAACATCCGTATCCATCAGCCCGGCATCCATATCATTCAGCTCATGGTGGATAGAATACAGCTTCTCCGCTTCCTGACCGAACGTGGCGAAAACTTTCGTGATCTGCTCGAAGGAAGTTCGATGCTGATGCATCGCAGCAAGCCCGCCCCCTATTTTGGCTGGTATGCGGTGGAGTGGGAAGGAGAAACTCTGGAGTTCGCTCTGGCTCCCGGTCATCCTCTTCACTCCCATACCTTTGCCACCGGCGGCGATGCGGATCGCCTTATACGATTTGCGAAGATATTGGAGAACTATGCGATTTGTCCCCTCGTCCGCTCTCTGTCCTACTCCAATATGTGGGAGAGCGCCCCGGATCTCGACGCGGAGCTCGGAAAAGTGACCTGGGACGACATCATTCTCGCGCCCGATCTGCTGCGGGATGTTCGGGATGCCGTCGAAGGCTTCTATCGGCACCGGGAGGCGTTCACGACCCTGGGCTTTCCCTGGCGGCGCGGCCTGCTGCTGGTGGGGCCGCCCGGAACCGGCAAGACGATGCTATGCAAAGCGGCCGCCGCCGCGCTTCCCGACCTGCCGTTTCTCTACGTCCGCGACCTGAAGTCGAGCGCCCGCACAAACGGGCAGGCGGCGATCCCAACGATCTTCGAGCGTGCGCGTAAACTGTCGCCCTGTCTGCTCGCCTTTGAAGACCTGGACGGGCTGGTGAACGATGCGAATCGCTCGGCCTTCCTCAACGAACTGGACGGCTTTCAGGACAACAACGGCCTGCTCGTGATCGCCTCCTCCAACCATCCTGAACGCATTGACGAGGCCCTGCTCAAACGTCCCTCGCGCTTCGACCGGGTCTTCCATATCGGCCTGCCCGCGCCTGCCGAGCGCCGGAACTACTGCCTGCACCTGCTGAGGCATTCGCAACTTGCCGCCCGTCTCGCGCCGAACTTGGACACCCAACTGCTGGCAAGTCAGGTTGCGGAGCGCAGCGAGGGATTCACGCCCGCCTATCTCAAGGAGGCGTTCGTCGCTGCCGCGCTCCGCATGGCGCAGGAAGGACGCGATAGCCTGGACGCTGTTTTCGGAGAGGCCGTGCTGAAACAGGTCGAGGAACTGCGCGACCATCTGCGCCGCGTCCAGCATCCCGAAAACCTGAGCGAGTTCCTCAGCCCGGACAGCGGTGGCCTCGGTATCCGCCGCCACCGCGACTGACCGAGAGACATAATGCCTGTGTGATACGCCTGAACATTGGGCAGATAGTGACGTGTCAGGTACTCAGTGCTATAATAGAGACTACAGGAGGTGTCACGTGACGCAAGCACAAAGATACGAGGGAACATGGGAAGAAGTCAACGCGCAACTGGCAGCCCACGCTGCCGAACTACGCCATTTCAAACGGTTAAGTCTTGTCATTGAGCCAGAGGACGCCGAAGAAGAGAGTGAGCCACAGAAAGTTATTCCGAATGAGAAGGCACTCACAGCCTTGCGAGCCATTGCCAGGAATCAAGAGGGGAAAAGGCGTACAGATGGCTCGCAAACCGAACGAATTATTCGTGAAGGCCGCGAAGGAATAATGTATGATAATGACCTCGCAGAGTAGCGCTGGCGCGGTTGTTGTAGACGCCAATGTTGCTGTAGCGATTTCAGCGCACGAAGCGGGCCGCGACATCATTGCCAATGCAGAACTGATGCACTACCTTAATCAGGGTTACGATTTATGGCTCATTGACAAATAGTGGGGTCGAGGTTTTGCGTCTGTTCAGCCTGCAATTTGCAGAGCAGACCAACGTGCCAGGACATCGCAATCGGTAGCAATACCGGAAGGGAATCTGCTCAGCAGGGCAACCCCACTATT
>JBBRLP010000246.1:0-2276 GCA_038231295.1 Chthonomonadales bacterium | reverse complement strand
TGCCGAGTAGGGACGCGACGTTGCCGCCGCATCCCCCTCTAAGAACCGTGCGTGCGAGTTTCCCCGCACACGGCTCAAGCCTCTCTAACGCCCCGTTAGGGACGCGGTACAGTTCAGATTCAGACTTGGGTTCTCTGTTTAGGGCAGACATTGTGGTTTACGTCGAACCCCTCGCAGGCGTTGAGCGATACTCCTCACGGCTGTGACGCCGTTTGAGGTATTCTGCGCAACGCGGTGAGTAGGGGTTCACGTTTGCGCGCACTTTGATATGCCTTCGGATGCGTACTTTTGAGGCTTGAAAGAGCGTTGTCCGCTGGATCTCTCCATTGGCCCTCTTCATCTCGCCGCAGAACACCCATCGGTTCCCGCCGCCTTCGCCCGCCACGGTCGTGAAGTACTTCTGAGCGATCCAGCGTCTCCGTTTGTTCGGGTGCCTGCGTACGCACCAGCGCCACAGAGTATTGAAGATCGCGCTGTCTACCTGGTGGAAGGTCTCTTTGGCGCAGATGTGCCGGTGATACATGCACCAACCCTTGATTTTGAGGTTGAGCCGCATCGCCAGGTGGCCCGCCGTCGCCGCATTATTAGCCTTCACCTCTTCCCGGATGTTGGCGAGAAAGGTCGCCACGTTCTTCTTTGACGGCGTGATAATTAGCTTGCCGTTGTATTTCCGAACGTTCTGTCCGAGAAAATCGAAGCCGTCTTCGATATGCGTAATCGTGGTCTTCTCTTGCGAGAGTTCCAGCCCCCGGTCGGCGAGAAACTGCTCGATCAGGGGTTTGACCTGTGTCTCCAACAACTCCTTAGAGTTGCCGGTGATTACAAAGTCGTCCGCATAGCGCACCAGATTCACCTTGCTGAACGGTTTGGTACGACTGCGATGGGAGAAATTCTCCTTGAGCAGCCGTTCCATTCCGTCGAGTGTCAGGTTCGCCAATACCGGGGAGATGATCCCGCCCTGCGGTGTGCCCTCCTCGGTGGTGTGGAAGACATGGCTTTCCATGTAGCCGGATTTGAGCCACTTCCGCAGGATCTCCTTGTCCATAGGGGCGTGGGAGAGCAGCCAGTTATGGTCGATCCGGTCGAAACAGGCTTTAATGTCGCCTTCAAGCACCCATTGCGCAGACGTGTTTCTGCACAGTGCGCTAAAGCACCGCTCAATGGCGTCCGCGCAGGAGCGTTCCCGCCGGAACCCGTAAGAATTGGGGTCGGCGCTCGTCTCCGCCACGGGGTCGAGAGCCTGCAGAAAGAGAGCCTGCATCGACCTGTCTCGCATGGTTGGAATGCCCAGAGGACGTCTCTTGCCGTTCTTTTTTGGGATGTAGATGCGGCGCAACGGCTTGGGACGATAGCCCCGTACTCGCAGCGTCGCCAATCCCTCCGCTTTCTTCTCCGGAGTCAGTCAGGTCGCCCCGTCTACCCCCGGCGTTTTCCTTCCGTCATTTTCCGTCACGCGCTCAACCGCGAGAACTCGTGCACTTTGAGAGCGTGTGAGCAGATACTGTAGGGCTTTCACCTTGTTGTACCTGCCCGCTTCTTGCGCCTTCACGATACGCGTCTGAAGGCTACGCACGACTTCTTCAGGGGTCCGCTTGCGCTTCTCCTGTTTGTCTTGGGGGTCTTCTCCCTCGGCGTCGTGGTCGGCCGCACTGGTTTGCACCAACATCTGCATTTGCCTCCTTGATGGCTTTGTCAGACTCTCTCGTGATGAGATACCAGGGGAAGTCTGCCCGCTTTCGCGTGGAGTGATGTTTCAACTCCTATCCGGGCGATTACAGCCCGGTGTTCGCTTTCTCCCCATCCTTTACCCGCACCACTATCGGCTCCCCTTACGGTCGGCTTTCCCCGCAGTACTGCGGGGAGTGATACGGGCTTACCACGTTCCGCACATTCGACAGGTCCGGTTTAGGCTCTCTCTATTCGCCGGCAGCGTTTTGGTGCCCATGAAGGGAGAAAGCGAAGCCCCCTTACCCGCTGCATTGCCGTTTTGGCTCAGGCCCTTCAGCGCCTTTGGCCTGTTCTAACTGACGACGTTTATCGAGAGTTTATATTCATTAGCCGTGCCGGCCACTCTTGCCCTTTACCGCCCTGACGCTGGCAGTTACCGGTTACCTCGCGGATCTCCGGCCCCGTTACCGGGCAGGATACGTTTTCAGAGGGCTTTAGACGACTCGTTGCCTCGCCGCCCTACCTCCTAGAGTACGAGTGATGGGACACCCGGTCATGTCACCGAAGTTGGCGCATGACAATCGAACGTGCGACCTCGTGTCGCAATC
>JBBRLP010000245.1:0-2325 GCA_038231295.1 Chthonomonadales bacterium | reverse complement strand
GGGAGGGAGGGGAACGCGCGGGACTCCGGCGGTCGTGGGGGGACTTAAGGGAGGAGGAGGAGGAGGAGGAGGGTGGGGGGGCGGGAGAGGGGGAGGAGGCGGCAAAGGGGGAGGGGGCGGGAGAGGGGGAGGTGGCGGCAAAGGTGGGGGAGGCGGGAGAGGAGGAGGGGGCGGGAGAGGGGGAGGAGGCGGGAACAGCGGCGCTGGGCAGCTGCGCTTCGCTGGTGGGAGCGCCCACAAGGCATCGCTGCCAAGCTTGCGTTTCAGGGCTGCGGCCATTCTGAGTGGGCGAGGTCGAGGGGGCGGGCCGGGGAGGGTTGGGTCGCGAGCGGACATTCGTGAGGGTCGCGTTGGCTGCTGTGACACGACCATTGGAGGCGGTGGACGATACGCCCCACCGCTAGCCGTCTTCTCCGAGCAAGGCTGCGACTCGAGCGGCGGTTGAGGCTGCGTCTGAGCCCGCAGCTGACACTGAGGCGGCGGCTGAGTCTGCGGTTTGGACTGCTGCGGCGGCTGAGGCTGGGTTTGAGTGTGCGGCTGCGACTGCGACGGCTGCTGGCGCCCCGACGCTCCACTCGACAGCGAGCTGCTCCGCTTCGACTCACCTGCGGCAGACAGAGAGACCAACCCCGCTGGACGTTTTAGAGACAGCGACGGAGAGCGACGACGACCAGTGGGTGGCGGACTCGCCGGAGCTGCCCCGCCGGAAAACCGGCAGCGATAGCGCGCAAACTCGGCCGCAACCACAACACCGCTGCCAGAGATGCGATAAGCGGCGCCGTGACAGGCCACAGCGTGCTGCAGCATGTCGCTCTGGGACCCGAAGATTGCCTGACAGGCAGGTCTCGGACACGCCCACTGCGGCGAGGAAAACTGCATCCTGCTGTTGGACGGCAGACTGCCGCTCAAAATGACGCGAGGCCGGGGCGATTCGCCGCTGGGATGCTGGCAAGAAGGGCCGAACCTGGCACGCTTGGCAAAGCGGACTGTACTCGCCGCAGAACAAGCCGGGGACAGCGCAATC
The DNA here is from genome assembly GCA_038231295.1 of Chthonomonadales bacterium. Taxonomy (GTDB): domain Bacteria; phylum Armatimonadota; class Chthonomonadetes; order Chthonomonadales; family Chthonomonadaceae; genus JANXLO01. Next base: position 1,301 of record JBBRLP010000245.1, on the reverse strand, counting down.
GCCGAACGCTTTCGGCCTGACGCAGGGACGGAAAACTGCACCTGGACGAACTGGGGTCGCGCAGGCGTGTCTGACTCGCCAGACGACGATACGAAACACCTTGCGAACGCCGCAATCAGCCGCTCCTGCCAGGACCGCGTCTCGACTCGACTTGCCTCTGTAACATCCGCGCTGGCTGCCCGCGCAGGCTGCGCAGAAGGCTGGACATGCTGAACAGAAGGCGGGGATTCAGGCAGCGGGCGACAGACAAAACTGGAGCCGGAATCGTCAGCCTCTTCTGGATCGCCGTAGTCGATGGTTTCGTCAAGCGGCGGCAGCTCGTCCTCAAAGCCTGGGACGTCATCTGGAACATAAAAATGCCTGGGTTTGTGCGAGGGCCGCTGCTCGTGGCAATTTACCGCCGGCTCGGCTGCTCCGGCAGGTGCTGTTGCCGCAACTGGCTCGGCGAGCTCTTCAACAATCTCCGCGACGGAAAAACGCATCGGGCGGATCAAGGCGCCGTTAATCGTCCCGGCCGAGAACCCTGGCAGTTGCCGGCTGCGAGTGCGAGCGAAAGCAGCGGCCAAGAGCAAAAGCGGCCAAGGTTCTTGTAGCAGTGATTAGCGACCTCGGCACAATCCATTGTGCCGAGCAGAAATAGAACGAGAAGAAGTCTTGTCTTGAAGCGTCGTCTACTTGCTGGTTGTGGTGGCACCAGCGCCAGGTGGCATGTTTGTCTCAACGGTTCTTTACTTCGGTACCATTTCATTATTTACTCGTCATTATGGCCGGAAATTTTGGCGGGCGTTACGCGTTACCAATTTTTATTTAACGTATGGACGGCCGTCGGGGTCCAGCGTTACGCGTTACCGGCCTTCGGTTTAATTTAGTACGGTAGGTCTCAACCGCTTTTTGGGGAAACACTGCCGTTGGGCGCACCTGTGGTGTAGTTTGCGAGGCCCAGAGACGCGCGCAGCTCCTCCTCGGGGGCAGCGGTCGCGATGTCGATCTTGTTGCCCAGAATGAGGAAGGGCACGTGTGCCAGGCCGTCATCTGAGAGCAGCGAGTCCAGCTCCGCCTTGGCCTCCGGGAAGCGCTCCCGGTCGGCGGCGTCCACCAAAAACACGATCGCGTCCACCTGCGCCACGCCGGAAATTCGCGATTTGGCTGGGATGAAGGTGAAAAAAATTCGTGCAATATTTTGGGGATGGACCTACTAACCGGGTACTCATCGGTCTGGGCCTCGATAGGAACAACCGATGCGGCAAACCAGTGGGAGTGAGGTACCAGTGTACGTCTCCTAGAAGGAGACGGGTGGCTTG
>JBBRLP010000244.1:0-2347 GCA_038231295.1 Chthonomonadales bacterium | reverse complement strand
CGCCCCCTCGGGCGGTGTGCTACACGTAGTGGCTACCAAAAACGCTTCGGCATGCCCATCGAGTACCCGGGCTTTGCGGTTTTGCTGCTCCTTGCGAAACAAGGCGGCTTCCCATCCCCTCTGTGCAAAACGGCGGCGTACCTGTTGGACAGTAAGGAGGCAGACACCCATTTGCGAAGCGATGGGTTCGTCTTTAGCGGTTGTCTGGCAGGCGCCCCGGCTTAACACAGAAGCGACGATGACCGGCGCCATCAATCAACGAAAACCAACCTGGCCTGAGCAAATCACAGTACATTTTCCTTCTCAAGCCGCTTCGCGATACAGTGAATCACAGAAAGGCCATGCTGGCTCAGGGCTTGCTCCGCATCTTCCGGAGAGCCCCCTCTCAGCGTTTCCAGCAGCGCGCGATGCAGCCCGATGGTTGATTCGACGGTAACATCCAGGTCCTCCAGAACCAGAAAAAGCATGGCGTGGATCTGCGCTTCCAGCAGGCTCCAGTGGCGCAGCGCATGGGTATTCCCGGATGCGTTGACGAGCGCCCGATGAAATCCGAGGTCGTGTTCGACATATCCGCGCCGATCGACGGGGTTGGAAAGGATGGCTCGCTCGATACCGGCAAGGCAGCGCTCCAACTCCTCCAGAGGGATACGGTGTTCCGCGACGACGATGCGAGCGCAAAGGCCTTCGATTGCGGACCGAAGTTGCATCACTTCGCGGGCATCCCGAGGCGTGAACTGAACGATCTGCGTGTATCGGTTACGCATACGCCGGACGAGGCCTTCGGCCTCCAGGATAGCGAAAGCTTCGCGCACACAGGTACGGCTGACTCCGAGGACGCTTGCAACTTCCGCCTCGGAAAGGCGACTTCCAGGAGCATAATTGCCATAGACGATATGTTCCCGCACGAGCCGCGCTGTCTCATCTCCCAACGTGCGTGCTTCGATAAATTGCGACATCTCTATGAGCGGCATAGTATTTCGTCCTCACAAATCGTGTTTTACAAAACCAATCGAACTGGCCAACCGAGAGAATTATCCGCGACAGTGACCATTGTATACAATTATACCATAACACAGCTCTTTATATCTTCCTTTGCATGGCAGACTGGATCCAATGAAAGAGGAGCATTTTCCCTCTCACTACTTTGCGGATGGTTGCAACAATTTTGGGTCTTGGGCTGGCAGCGAAATGTGGCGGCATCCGTCGAAACACAGGCGCTACGCGCCTGTAATGCAATATTCGCGACTATCCATCATTATCGGACTTAACGTGGTCAGCATCGGGATATTCGACAGCGCCCTTGTCCATGCCCGCGAAGTCTTCGTGTCCAGAAATCATCCTGGCCCTTAGCCCCAGGTGTATGCCTCGGGAGCCGGCCCCCCAGGACCGGGAAAGATCTCGTCCAGTTTCTTCAGACACTCCGCCGTCATCGGAAGCTCCAGCGCCCGCTGCGAGCCATTGAGTTGCTCACGGGTTCGCGGTCCGATCACCGGGGCGGTGACTCCGGGCTGAGCGAGCAGCCAGGCCAGCGCCACGTCAGCAGGCTTCTCCCCCAGTTCCTCACAGAACCCCTCATATTCCTGAAGCTTGGCGAGGTTGGCTGCCATGAGCTTCTCTCTCGCGCCGTGGCCTAGCAGCATGCTACTCTCTTCGCGCCGCCCTGGCTCTGATCGTTGGTCTGACTTTTGCAGAGCTCCCGCGAGCAGTCCCCCCGCCAGAGGGCTCCACGGCAGGAGCCCGAGGCCGTAGTCCTGGCAGGCGGGGATCACCTCCAGCTCGATCGTGCGCTCCATTAGATTGTAGGGGCTCTGCTCGGACACGAGACCTAGATAGTTCCTCCTGCGCGCCGCCTCATTGGCCTTCGAAATGTGCCAGCTCGCGAAATTGCTGCTCCCGGCGTAGAGGATCTTTCCGTCCGCGACCAGCCTGTCCATGGCCTCCCATATCTCGTCCCAGGGGGCAGAGCGGTCCACGTGGTGGAACTGATACAGGTCGATGTAATCGGTCTTCAGGCGGCGCAGGCTCGCCTCGCAGGCGCGGCGGATGTTCAGGGCGGACAGCCCGCCGAAGTTGGGCCACGGGTCCATGGTGCCGTACAGCTTGGTGCCCAGCACGACCTTCTCGCGACGCCCGCCCCCCTGGGTGAACCACCTGCCGATTTTCTCCTCGGTCCTGCCCTGGCTGTAGACGTCGGCCGTGTCCCAGAAGTTGATGCCCAGCTCTAGCGCCCGGTCCATGAGGCCGACAGCCTCGTCCTCGCTCTCGTGCCACCCGAAGTTCATGGTGCCGAAGCAGAGGCGGCTGACCTTCAAGGCGGTTCGCCCCAAGTTCGTGTACTGCATTATCT
>JBBRLP010000243.1:0-2364 GCA_038231295.1 Chthonomonadales bacterium | reverse complement strand
TTTCATGCGTATCGCCGACGCCAGCGCCAACTCGGAGTTTATGGATACTGGAAAGCGGAGCAGGTAGACACTCCGTCAATGCCGTTACGGTTCGCTGCGTAGACAAGAATTAACCAAATGAAACGGAACGCACCCGATTGAAACCCTCTATTTGTTCAGTTTCTTATCACTGTCTGGTGTTCTCAGACTAGACCGCCTCGTCCGTCGGCAACGGACGGCCCACGATGCGCCGGTACGCCTCCCGATACTTCTCCGCCGTGCGCTCGACGACATCGTCCGGCAGTTCCGGGCCGGGTGGCTCTTTTTTCCAGCCGCTCGCTTCCAGCCAGTCCCGCACATACTGCTTATCGTAGGAGGGCTGACTATGGCCCGGTGCATAGATGGCCTGTTCCCAGAAGCGGGAGGAGTCGGGCGTCAGCGCCTCGTCAATCAGGGTGATCGCGCCATTATGCCGCCCGAACTCGAACTTGGTGTCCGCGATGAGGATGCCGTTCCGCAGGGCGCGTTCCGCCGCCGCCGCGTAGAGACGAAGGCTGATATTCGCCAGTTCCTCGACGGTCTCTCTGCCGAGCAGGGACGCGGCCTGTTCACGGCTGATGTTCTCGTCGTGTCCCGTCTCTGCTTTGGTGGCCGGGGTGAACAGCGGCTCCGGCAGACGGTCGGACTCGCGCAGGCCCGCAGGCAGTTCGATACCGTGCAGCACGACTTTGCCCGTCTCTCCCCCCGCCTGCCGATACTCTTTCCACAGCGAGCCGGCCAGATAGCCCCGCACGACACACTCCACCGGGAACGCCTGCGCCTTGACTCCCAGCATCGTCCGTCCTGCCAGCAGGGTTTGCAGTTCCGGTGTGACCGCGACTCCGGCCTCGTTCAGCCGCCCGCAGATGAATTCGATGTCGCAGGTGATATAGTGCGTGGCGACGAGCGGGCGCAGGGTGCGAAACCAGAACCGCGATAGCTGTGTCAGCACACGGCCTTTGTCCGGAATACCGTTCGCCATGACGACATCGAAGGCGGAGAGGCGGTCCGTCGTCACGAGCAAGAGGCAGTCGCCCAGATCGTACACGTCGCGCACCTTGCCGGTCGCGAAGCGCGTCAGGCCGGGAATGTAGGTTGTCAGTACAGAAGATGTCAACGGAGGTCTCCAGAAAACCCGCTCGGAGCGAAGCGGGAGATTAGCTTTTGCCATGCAGCAGCAGGCGGGCGACGCCCACCCCGACCAGCACCGCCAGAAAGCCCACCATCAGGCTGACGACGACATTGAGCCCTGCCCGCAGCAGGCTGCCCTGCTCGGCAAGTTGAAACGTCTCGTATTCGTAGGTCGAAAAGGTTGTGAACGCACCGACGAAACCGACGGCGACCAGCAGACGCCAGTGGTCATTCCAGGCGAGACGCGAGGCGAGCGTGGCGAACAGTCCCAGAATGAAACAGCCAAGGACGTTGATGAGGATGGTGCCATAGGGAAAGGCTTTACCCCAGCGTTGAACGGCCCACACCCCGACCCAGTAGCGGGCATTCGCCCCGATAAAGCCGCCTGTCCCGACGACCAGGCTATTCAGCAGTGCGTTCATGCGTCGTTTCCCCACAGGCGCTTCCGGCGGTGTTGCCAACAGGAGATAGCCCTCTCTAGCGCGACAGCAGATTCATCGTCGAGGAGTGAGCATGGCAGACGGCGATGGCGAGCGCATCGGCGGCGTCATCCGGTTTGGGCGGCTTATTCAAGTTCAGAAGCTGGGTGACCATATATTGAACCTGTTTTTTCTCCGCATTGCCATATCCCACAACGGCCATTTTCACCTCGACGGGCCGATACTCCTGCCAGGGGATCCCCCGCTGCGCCGCCGTCAGCAGCACAAGACCGACGGTTCGCCCGACCTGCATGGCGGTCGTGACGTTGTTACTAAAAAAAAGTTGCTCCGTCGCGATGACATCCGGTTCGTGAACATCCAGCAGACGGTTTAGCTGCGTATAGATCGTCAGCAGGCGGTCCGGCATCGGGGCGGTCTTCTCGGTCAGAATCACCCCGCAGGTGATGTACCGCACCGTGTTCCCCTGCTTCTCCACCAAGCCATAGCCGGTAGTCGCTGTGCCAGGGTCAATCCCAAGAATTACCATCCGAAGTTCTTTCCTCTCTCTGCCTGTCTCTACTTTCGCATTCGCCCTGCGAAAACCCTGCCTGGAATGGGAGTGGCCCTCACCATCACTCCGTTCTATTCAATTACTGGTAGGACTACATTATCCGGTGAAAACGTGTTTTGCCTCCCTCTTGAAGTCGAGACCCTTCTGCAACCGCTAATTTGGACTTGCGACCACGTTTCTTTTTCGGCACAAAAGGCGGCGGAGCGAACCGATATGAGAGAAGTT
>JBBRLP010000242.1:0-2408 GCA_038231295.1 Chthonomonadales bacterium | reverse complement strand
GCTCGCCTGGTGTCGCTGCGATAGATATCGCCGCTCTCGTCGGTTTCGAGCGCTCTGCCCAGATGACGCTTGCGATAGGCTTCCTCGTGGATCCATCCGTTCTGACACACCAGCTTGTAGACCACCTGCCGGATACATAAGCTGCCAAGTCCGGTCTCGGAGTTGGTGAGCACAAAGCCCGCCTGCACGATCTGGGGCTCCTTGAGCATCCCGCCCGATGTCTTTATCTGGTGGGGAGGGATCACGGCGGCAAGCTTTGGCGAGACGACCTTGAGGTAGAGGCGTCGTTCGGTGACTTCACAGCTCACGACATCCTCGGGACACAGCCCGATCTCCTCGATGACCCGCGCCGCCATGGCGAAGACCTCGAAGTTATCGAGATCGAGGCAGTAGCTCTTCGAGAGGAAGGCGCGCACGCTGCCGTCGAGGATTCGAACGAGCCTTTTATCGGCAGACTTGCTCTGGAGCAGGCGATTGACGGTGACATCGAAGAGGGACTGCTCGTCAGATAGATGCAGCTGTCCCGGCTCTGTGCGCGTTCGAGCGCCAGCGGGCAGGCTAGACATCGCCACCGGCACACGCAGGGCTTCTGTCCGGGCGCGCAGGAAGTCGTAGAAGCCTTTGGGAATGCCCAGGTACTCCGCCATCTGTCCATGGGCGATCTCGTTGACGGCAAACGGTTCGTCGAGAGTGGGAATAGCGAGAGCGGTATGTCCGTTGCTGCTCACGCGCAGGCTCTGTGCGGGCGCGAGCAGATCGCGCTTTGCGTTCGCCTGACGTTGGAGTTCGTCCGCCAGAGCGGGCAGGGTTCTGCCTTTTTTCATGAGTTGGTTGTCTCCTTGGTGCATGGATCGTCCATAGGTGATGGAAGCATTCATGCCGAATTGGGAAAGGTCGGTTGGCACAGGGTCGGAAACGCGCCGAAATGGTGCCGGGGTGGGGAAGGGATCGATGGGTAAGATCGACAGAGGCGGACGGCTGCCGGACGCGATGACGTTGTCCGCAGGAGCGCCGCGCCTCACGCTCTACCGTAGAGGGAAGCAGCATAATCTGCAACGAGGGTTGCTTCAGCGCAACGGGCAGCAGGCGTAGTTCCGAAGCAGGGTGGGGAGGGTTGGTCAGGAGAGCGAAGCATCGGTCTCGGGCACAAGGGTGATCTTCACGCCCTGCGTGCTGGCGTAGCGCAGTGCGGCATAAAGGAGCAGGAAGTCCTCACCGAAGCGCCCAAGTGGCACTGACAGCGCCCGTGAGGGTCTTCCCTGGCGATTGCGCTCGGCGCGGCGGTCCACCCGCTGTATGAACTGTAGCTCATGCTGCTGGAGGAACGTGAAAGCTTCCGCAGAGAAGGAAGGGAGGGATGGTGACATACGACGAAGGCAAGAAGCAATGGTTAGGAGATCAGGAGTCGAATTGTTTGAAACGATAGCAGTCTCTGTCCGTGAAGGCAAGTCCTGAAGCTGCTGTCCGCTGAGCCCACTACTGAGAACCTGAAAGATAAGACCGTCTTCTTCTACTGCTTGGCAGGATAGCCGCGTTGCGTGGACGCAACGGTAGTGGCATTTCTTTATGCCATAGCTTAGTGTGGTCTCATTGGTGCGCGAGTTGCTTCTCAAAATCGTTGACGGATCACGCCATTTCCTTCTCTTCTCCTTTATGCCCACCTCGCCTGCCGCACAACCTGTCACCAATCGCCTGACTGCCCTCATGGCACACACGAGTCGCTACAGCTTCGAGGGTCCTGCCCGGCTTGCTGCCGATCTGGGCGTGCCGCGCTCCACAGTGCTGCGGATGCTGCGCGGTCAAACGCATCCTTCGTTCGGACTGGCGCTGGCGACCATCAATCGACTGGAAGAGGCGACCGGACACTCACTGGACGCGCGGGAAGTGTTTTCGCTGGATGGCAGCTATCCCACCCCTTTCGTATGTGACCTGCTCGATTGCCCGGGTTGTTTGCCCGACGAGATCTATGACAGAGAGGATAATGTCAAGCCGGAGTTCGCGCATCTGCGTTCGGGACGCTGGCCGCCTGCTGTGCTGTTCCATGACCGCGAAGACGCCAGCTGACAAACGTCTCCTCTGCGTTTCGAGTATTCATTTCAATCATTACCTCTAACGTCACTGCCATGAAATCTGCTACTTCTCCTCGTTTTCCCGGCACCGCGGACACATTCAGTAGTTCGACCTCTCCTGTCGTATCGCAGCTCGCACAGACCCGTCAATATCTGCTTGCTCTGCCCTTTCCCGCCTTCGCGCTGCTGGTGGCGCAATTGCTCAAACGTCTCGGCTATGAAGAGGTGAGCTTACGCGGCACGACCGCAAGGCGCGGACGCAATCGCTATGGCGGTCTCGATGTCGAAGCGTTCCTCAATGTCGGCCTGACGAAATCGCGCGTGATCTGCCAGCTGCGT
>JBBRLP010000241.1:0-2437 GCA_038231295.1 Chthonomonadales bacterium | reverse complement strand
TGAGCGCGCTTGATGTCTTCAATCTGGAGGAAGGTATTGTCGGACTGGCGGAAGGAGAGGTTCTTTGCTGTCATCTGTCGGGCGAGCCAGTTATGTCCGTTGCAGTAGAACTGCAAGCGGAAAGGCGCCCAGGTCTGCACACGCAGGTAACACATGCCGAACTCCTCGTTGACAAAATAGAAGTAGTAGTGCAGACACTTGGCTTCTCTGCCTTTGAGGAAGGTGCGTCCTGTCTGTTTATCGTGCCAGGGTTCAAAGGAGGGGCAGGCTTCCATCGCCGACAAGACGTGGAACAGTCCTGGCCCCTTGTATCTTATAGGAGCTCAGTTTCCTATAAGATCCCAGCGTTCTCCAGATTCCGGGGAGGGGCATCGCCGTGTGGCGGAATGAGTTGTCCCATAGTCCCCTCGGTTGCTTGAGGACGTTCTCTCCAGACTTCCTAACCCGGCAGAAGGATGGCATGAATTTAGAATAACGTGTAGAATAGTTACAATACAGTAGCGCAGCGCATGCGGGATTTGCGCAACAGTATCGTAACTATTTAATTCGTTACACACTTGGAGGAACCCTATGGCCCGTCCGAAAGAATACTCCACCAATGCCGAGCGTCAGGCGGCCTACCGAGAGCGCCACCGTGACCGTCGTCCTCCTCGCGAAGATACGCTGGCTCTTCTGGCCCGCTCCCTGCACATCGTGTTGCAAACGGCGGTGGAAGATCAACAGAGTATTCTGCCCACCCAACTCCTCGGGGAGCGCGCCGATGCCACCCTGCGTAACCTGATCGGCTACATTCGTTGGAACACCCTGCGGGGAAAAGCCGATCCGTTGCTGCAGCCTTTGGCTTCCTTTTTGGATGCGGACACTGCCGCTTCTTGCGGGGACACTGCCGCTTCTTAAGGAAGTCCGCCGGGGGACAATTCTTTGCCCCCGCAAACACAGACACTGGGGAGAAATCCCCGTCTAGCTGTCTCGGAGAGAAATCTTCGAGGCCCGGGCGTTCTTCTTCGGAAGGCGCCCGGTCGGAACCGGATAGGTCGTCGGCCCTTGGGTCTCAGAGACCGTGGGTGAGCTTGGATCGTCCGGTTCCCGCGCCGCTTTAACCCGAACAGTTGCCTGGGCCTTGAGCCCGTATCTCGCAAGGCTGGGTCTCCCCGCGGCGCTCTTGGAAAGGAGCCGTCTCATGAAAGCGAAAAACACGCCCGCCCCCGCCGGAGCGCCTCCGGTCGCGGCAGGAACAGAAGTTTTCGTCGGCATCGATGTGGCCAAGGGACGTCTGGACGCCGACTTGTGGCCCGAAGCCGCTCCCTGGTTCGAAGCCAACGACCCCGACGGCATCCAGGCCATGGTGGCGCGGCTGCAAGAACTCTCTCCCGCCAAGATTGTCCTCGAAGCCACCGGGGGGCTCCAAACGCCTCTGGTTTGCGCCCTGGCCGCTGCGGGTCTCGCCGTGGCGGTTATCAATCCCCGATGCGGACGGGCCTTTGCGCAGGCGACCGGACGGCTGGCCAAGAGCGACACGATTGATGCGCGCGATCTGGCGCACTTCGCCCAGGCTCTGCGGCCTCCTTCTCGCCCGCTTCCTGAGGCAGAGGCGTTGGAACTCAGCGCGCTCTTGTCCCGTCGCAAGCAGATAGTCGAGATGATCACCGCCGAAACCAACCGCCTTGGCACGGCTCCGGCGTGCTTGCAGTCGAGCCTTACCCAGCATCTGGCCTACTTGAAGCGGGCGCTGGCGGAGGCCGACGAGGATCTGCAGACGCGTCTGAAAGCCAGTCCGGTCTGGAAAGCCAAGGATGAAATCCTCCAAAGCGCTCCGGGCGTGGGGCCGAGCGTGTCGCTGACGCTGCTTGCGCAACTGCCGGAGTTGGGAACGCTGTCACGCCAGGCCATCGGGGCCCTGGTGGGAGTGGTTCCCTTCAATCACGATAGCGGGAAGCATTCGGGTCCTCGGCATATCTTTGGCGGGCGGGCTTCGGTGCGGGCCGCTCTGTATATGGCGGCTCTGGTGGCAAGCCGACACAACCCGGTGATCCGCGCGTTTTATGCGCGTCTGCTTGCGGCGGGTAAATCCAAGAAATCCGCTTTGGTCGCCTGCATGCATAAACTGCTCACCATCCTCAATGCCATGCTCAAACAGCAACGGAAATGGGAGTTTTCCGCCCAGGAGACTTGACATTTAAGACAGTTGCTCACCCCATGGTACCGGCGTGGAATGTGACAACGGGTACGCCCCTCTCCCTGGATTCCCTCACTGCGTTCGGCGGGAGAGGGTAGTCGAATTGGCGATTCGTTCGATGCAAGGGAGGGAGGAAGGAGAAGGCCCTCACCCTCTGTTCACGGCGTGGAAGGCGCTCGCCAAGCCGCTCCCTCTCCCAAGTCTGGGCGAGGGTAGTGAAGTTCGTGATCCGTTATGCGACGGGGATTGAGTCTGGCGGGC
>JBBRLP010000240.1:0-2438 GCA_038231295.1 Chthonomonadales bacterium | reverse complement strand
TGTCTGCCTGGGAGGCGGACAAGGAGGGCAAGCCACCCGAGTTGCCCGTGCTGCAGCGAGTGCGCCTGTTGCCGCCGCTGGTTCCCGGTCCCGTTCCGGCACCGGTTGCGGTGCGGTGACAGGGTCCCTTGTCATCAGCTCCGCGGAATCGGACTATTGTGGCACCTTGCCCGCTTCGCAACGGACTGCTATTTGAGTATTCAGGGTCAAGGCTGGTTCACAAGCGTCTGGGTGGATGGAAAACGCGACCTTCCACTTCGGACCCGTCCGTCGTGCTGCCGTTGCTGGAGCGTGAAAGAGGCGGCCCGCCCGAAAGAGACCGAACCGATTCTCTTCCTCAGAGTTGCAGCCCTGAGGAATAGGATTATTGTCGCACCTTGCCTTCTCCGCAACTGACGGCTATATGAGTATTTAGGATATCAGTGTCCACCGGGTCTTTTTTTTCTTTGTCGCACCTCTTGTTTTTCCCCGTTTTTCGGATACATCTGTCTACTTATCCGAGCCGCCCACGCGACCGCGTCCTATCCCCTTGCAGGGCTTGACCATGCGCGTCCCGCAGCATCCGACTCTCATCCGACGCATGCTCGACGCACGCCTCAAGAAGCTCGCCTCCGCTCAGCCCATCCTTGCCGCCAGCCTCGTCGCCATCGCCAAGCACTGCGGACGACCCGGCTGCCATTGCCTCAACGGTGGACCCAAGCACGTCGGTCACTACCTCACCTGCAAGATCGACGGCAAGACACGCACTACCTACGTTCCTCTCGACCTTCTGACTCAGGTGCAGTCATGGATCGACAACCACAAACGCCTCAAGACCCTGCTCCACGAGATCCATCTCCTGAGTCTGGCCCTGGTCCGGACACATGCCCAGACGCAAAAACGTCGCGGCGGACGACCCTGAACATCGGCCCCATCCTCCTGCAAACCATCCGCCATTTCTTTCCCGACCTCAACGCCTGGATGGACCAGATCGACGACCCGCGTTTCTTACCCTTCGTCGAATACCACAAGCGGTTCTTGCTGTGGTGGGGCCTGAGTCTGTTCCTGTTCAAGCTCAGCAGCCGTCGCCAGCTCGATTACCAGTTGAACACCGATGGCCCCGAAGTCCTGAATAACCTCAACCGCCTGGCCGGCACGCGTCAGACGACCCGGCCGGTCAACAAGACCCTGAACGTCTTTCTGGGAGGGATCGACTCGCCTCCCGTGGCTGGCCTGCGGACTTTGCTGGTCCGCCGGCTAATCCGCATGAAAGCCCTGGATGCGGCGCGGCTGCAACGGTACTACGTCGTGGCCATTGATGCCACGGGCTATTTGCTCTTTCGCACCCCGCACTGCGAGCATTGCCTGACCCAGCAGCACGGCGAGACGACGCTGTACATGCACCAGGCATTGGAGGCCAAACTGCTGGGGCCGGCCGACACCGTTTTGTCAATCGGGACCGCGTTCATCGACAACCGCGACCTGGCGGCGGCCACGCCGGGCGGCGACGCCGAGCAACGCAAGCAGGACTGCGAACTGAAGGCCTTGGACCGGCTGCTGCCGCAGATACGCCGGGATTTCCCGCAACTGCGGCTGTGTCTGAGCGGCGACTCCTTGTATGCCTGTGGCCGGTCGTTTCAACTGGCCCGCGACTACAACGCGGCCTATGTGTTCGTCTTCAAGCCGGGCCGGCTGCCGGCGGTGTGGGCGGACTTCCAGGCCCTGCTGGCCTTGTGTCCGGAACAGTATGTGGAGTTGGTGACTCCGGCGGGGGTGCGGCAGGTGTACCGCTGGGTGAATGCTGTGTCGTACATCGACAGCGACGGGCGTCCCTGGACGTTTACCGCGTTGCAATGCGAAGAATACCCTGTCGAGGGTCCGCCGACGCTGTGGGCCTGGGTGACGGATCTGGAAGTAAACCGGGACACGGTGGTCGAAGTGGCGACGAAAGGAGGGCGACAGCGCTGGCACATCGAGAATCAAGGGTTTAACACGCAGAAGAACAGTGGCCTGAACCTGGAACACGCCTACAGCCATGGGGAGCAGTGGGCGACGTATTACTACTTGTTGCAGATCGCTCACCTGTTGTTGCAGTTGGTGGAGAAGGGGAGCCTGTTGCGGCAGTTGGCCGTGGAACACGGCAAGCAGACGGCGCTGGAGTTGTTCGGCAGCCTGAAGAACATGGCGTCGCGTCTGCTGGAGAGCGTGCGTTTCCAGCGTTGGGGTTCGCTGGATATCGAGGGTGCCGAGGCGGGGCGGAGGCAGATCCGGTTAGACAGCGGCTAGCGTGAAGTGGCTGGAGGGCGGGTTCCAGGTGAAGGCGGGTTCCGAAGCGTCTGGGTGAGTGAGGAAAACTCGAAGTTCCGCTTCGGGTCCGTCCGCCGTGCCGCCGTTGCTGGAGCGCGAAAGAGCCGGCCAGCCCGAAACAGACCGAGCCGCTTCCTATTCCTCAGAGCTGG
>JBBRLP010000239.1:0-2453 GCA_038231295.1 Chthonomonadales bacterium | reverse complement strand
TGGGTGCCGTTGCCGGCTGGATCGGCTCCGTGGTCATCTATCGTCAGCCGCTCTTCGGTCCCCTGCTGATGATCGTCTGCCTCAGCTACCTGACGCCAGAGGAATGGCGCAAGCTGGCGTCATTGCGTTCGCGTCTGGTGTCGTTCTCTCGTCCCTATCGCGTTATTTCTACGCAAGGAGAGCCTATCCATGTCTGAGAGTCGTGCTGTCCATCTCGCCTACCTCCTGGCGCTGGCCGCCGCGGGATGTTCGCCGCATGTCGAGGAAGACAGGGGCGAGCCAACGGTCGAGCGAATCGGTCTTCCCATGCCGGCGCCCAGGGCGGCCGCAGCGGTCAATAGCAGCCTGAGTCATCGCATCGAGGCTGCGCTGAAGAATGTCCGCGATCGCGATCTGTTGACAACGAACAGCTTCTGGACGATCTTTCACGGCATCCTCGGTTCCGGCCCAGAAGCGACCCTCCTCGATCCGTTGACGCATCGGCGGGTTAATGCCATCGACTACATCTGCCAGGGAGGGAGCAATTCCCGGCGAGAGTTGAACAGCCTTAAAAAGCGTCGTTTGCCGAAGCAGTTTTCGTAAAGCCCTGACGGGGGCGCACGGGTTGCGTGGCAGTCGCAGGAGGGACTGTCATGAACCGATCGGGTACTTCGCTACGCCAGCGGCGGCATCTCCATTTTGACGCCCTGATCTCCCGCGCACGCCGCCGTTTTGAGCAGTTGCCGGAACAACGCCGCGCACCCTCGTTCTCCCTGGCCGACGTCTTGATGGCCTGCCTGGCCCTGTTCTCTCTCAAGGACCCTTCCCTGCTTGCCTTCTGCCGCCGCGCCCTCGATCATAACCTCCGCTCGGTCTTCGGGCTGTCGGCCGTCCCCAGCGATACCCAGATGCGCACCATCCTGGACGACGTTCATCCCGACCGGCTCCGTCCCGCATTCACCGACCTCTTCCGCCAGGTGCAGCGTGGCAAGGTCCTGGAGGAGTATGTCTCCCTCGAGGGCTGTTACCTGATCGCCCTGGACGGCGTCGAATACTTCCGCTCGGAGAAGGTCCACTGCGAACACTGCCTCAGCCGAGAACACCAAAACGGTACGGTATCCTACTACCACCAGATGCTGGGTGCCGTCATCGTCCACCCGGACTTGCCCGAGGTCATCCCGCTGGCGCCGGAACCCATTCAACGCCAGGACGGTCAGAGCAAGAACGACTGCGAACGCAACGCGGCACGCCGCTGGCTGAAGCGTTTTCGTCAGGACCATCCGCATCTGCCCGTTATCATCATCGAGGACGCCCTGAGCAGCAACGCCCCCCACATCCGCGACCTGCAAGCGGCGCGCTGTCATTTCCTCCTGGGAGTCAAGCCGGGGGACCACGCGTACCTGTTCGAGCAAGTCTACCGACGGGTGGAAGCGGGCGACGTCGAAGTGCATGACAAGGTCGAAGCCGGCACGGGGAAGCGGCGCCATTACCTGTATGTGAAGGACCTGAGCTTGAACGAATCCAACCCGGAAGTGCGTGTCAACTTCCTGCGCTGTGCGGAAACCGCTGCGCAAGCCGAATGCGACTGGGCCTGGGTGACGGATCTGAACTTGACGGCGGCGACCTTCGAGCAGGCTGGGCGGGCCGGGCGTGCGCGTTGGCACATCGAGAACGAGACGTTCAACACCCTGAAGAACCAGGGCTATCATTTTGAGCACAACTACGGACACGGCGAGCAGCACCTGGCCGTGGTAATGGCGTTGCTGATGATGTTGGCGTTTGCGGTGGACCAGGTGCAGCAGAAGAGCAACGCCCTGTTCGGGGCCGCATGGGCGAAGAAGGGTCCCAAGTGCGCCTTGTGGGAGGCCGTGCGGCAATTGTTCAGTTCGTTTGAAGTATCGTCAATGCGGCAGATCTATGAAGCGATTGCCTATGGCTATGAGCGTCCGCCTCTGAAACCCCGGCGGGAACCGGCGCTGGCGGGGGCAAAAGCAGAGGATACGACCTAGCCAAGGCAATCGGCCAGCAAAAAGAAGATGCAACAAGGCTGAAAGGGGCAGCGGCGCTGAGGGTATGCGCCCGCAGGGAAAAAACGCCAGCAACAGGAGCAAGAGAGACAGCTGTTGCAGCCTCAACTCGTGCCGATTGCCCGATTCTCTTCCGTCACCCCTTTGGGACCTCATCAAGAACTGATAGTAGGGCTTTTCCGCTCGACTGGCCGGGAATTGCTGCTCGGCAACGGCGTCCGTGGTCTGCCTGAGTTCAGGTCGCATCGAGTGTCCTCGCCTGTCTCCCGGCCGCGGATTACGCGATCCACAAGTCACTGCATGCCTGCTCGTAACTCTGGTCCAGGTCGAGAGGGACGACGAGGTCTTCGCTCAACCACAACGGCAGCGTCGGCAGCGGCTGTCCAATGGCCAGAACGTGCGACCACGCCTGCAGGAGCGTGCGTTTCCCCTTCCTGATCCAACGAC
>JBBRLP010000238.1:0-2471 GCA_038231295.1 Chthonomonadales bacterium | reverse complement strand
CGTCGAGGGAGGAACCCAGCAAGCTTCTGCTCCTCAGCAACGCGAAGGAAGCCGCAGGGAAAGGGAATTTCAACGACCTGCCCAGCCGCAGCAGCGCAAACCTGATCCCAGACAGCAGCCGCAACCCCAACCAAAGCCTCGGAGTAACGAGCAGAACGAAGAGCCTTTGGGCGCGATGGCCCACGCCTTCGCTATGCTCGCGCAGTCGCAGGCGGCAGAGCAGACTCAGGAGCGCGCAACCGCACAGACAGCAGCCGAAACCGAACCGGTCGCAACAGTGGATGTGAAGTCCACCGATGCGGCGGAACCGGCAGAGACCCCGGCGTCATCTGGACCCGAAGCGATGATGCCCTCGGCCACTGACATGGAAGAGAAGGAGTCTGAAGCGAGCGCGGCCCAGGAACCGGAAGCAATGTCCGCATCTCCAGAAGCCGAAGGGGAGCCAGAAGCAGAGGCAACGACCATGTCTTCCGAACCTGAAGGAGAGGCACAGTCAGAAGCAATATCCGCATCTCCAGAAGCCGAAGGGGAGCCGGAAGCAACATCTGCGCCCTCAGAAGATAGCGAATCTGAGTCGGGCGCAACCCAGGAACCAGAGGCCCCTGCGTCCTCTGACGAAGAAAGCGCCAGTGAAGATGCCAGCACGGACGCCGACACGTCGGGCAGCTACGAAGCCATGCCCGCCGAAGCCGATAGCGAGATTGTGGGAAGCGCCGGTGAGGGCGATGTGAGCGACATCGAAACCGACGTCCAGGCCACCGACGATGCGGATACTCAAACCGCCACCGAAGAGGCCAGCACGACCGAACCAGGCACAGACGAAACATCCCAGCCTCTAGGATAGGGGTCGGGTCATCGTAAAACAACAATAGAATAGAGTAAGATTTACTTACAATAAAAGGCCCCTTCGAGGCCTTTTATTGTAAGTACGAAAAGAAATCGGTGTTCAGCACCCAGCAGAGGCCGAACCGCGCACCCGCTCCGACAAGGCCCATACGCCACCGGAGACCAACGAATGTCCCCCAAACACGATAGGCACAGACGAAGCCATGGCCGCCTCGGTGAGTTCGCGTATCCAGGGATCGGCGATGAGTTCTGGCATGAAAGCATCCGAAGCGAAGCGGTCCTGCGCTGAGGGCTTGAGGTTGCGGTGCGCGAAGAGCACGCGGGTGTCAATGAAAGCGGCGTCACAGGTCTGCTCGATGGCCTTTATAAGTCCGGGCACGCCCGCTACATCGCTGTACAGGCCAAGCAGCGAACGCGCTTCCCCTCGGTCTTCACGCCCGCTGGCCCTCATACCGCGCTCTTCGGAGATAATCCGCGTCTGGCACGGCAAATTCACTTCGAGCCTCCGCCACACCCAACTGCTCACTCTGCCCGCAACCATGATCTCGGCTCGGCGCGTCGCCATAACTTCATAGGCGCGCTCGACGTTACCCACAAGGAACGGCAATTCGCCCGGCATACCTTCCAGCATCTCGGCAAGGTGCGGGCCAATTGCGAATAAAGGGGATCGGGGATCAGGGATCAGGGATCGGGAATCGGAACTTATCCCCGATCCCTGATCCCTGATCCCTGATCCCCGATCCCCAGCGAGGCAAGACCGCCAGAGCGTTGCGAGATCGGTCGGAGTATCAAGGTCAAACTGGGTAGCCAGAGTGCGAGGTATAGGCGCAAAGGGCAATCCGGCGCGGTAATGGAGCAGCCACGCCAGGTCGTTATCGGTCGCGGGTAGCGATATGCTCCTGAGAGCCGAAGCGGGCTGAAAAGCCACCACATCCGCAGAATAGAGGTTGTTAGCGACGACGCACTCACTTTCTCCACCCACCGCCACCGCAAGACTACGCACGTCCACTTCCGTGCCGAGCGGCATAGCCCCACCGCCGACGTAGACAACGCGCACCAGCCCGTGAGCCTCGCAGATATTGTGCAGAGCCTCCCCGAAGTGGAACGCCTTGCCATCTCGCGCTCCCCCTGGCAGTATCGTGAGCGGCAGTTCACCGGCCCAATCGCCTGCCTGAGACGCAGCCACATCCGCAAGCTCTTCTTGCTCAGTAGCGAGGAACGCCTGGCTGAACGCTCCATTTCGAGCAGCCGTATCAAGCAAGTCCAGCGTAGAGGCAGCCTGCGCATCCGCCACGAGCTTTGCCAGCCCCGGCGCACCAGACAAAGCCCCCCCTTGAAACACCACCAGGGCGGGCCGTTGACTCGTCATCGCGTTAGAAGGTTAGAAGGTTAGAAGGTTAGAAGGTTAGAAGGTTAGAACGTTCCAACCTTCTAACCTTCTAACCTTCTAACCTTCTAACCTTCTAACGCATCATGCCAACTCCGGCTCAAGCAGGCCGTAGTCGCCGTCCCTCCGGCGGTAGACCACGCTCATGCGGTCGTCACCGGCATTCCAGAACACGTAGAAGGTGTGGCCTAGCAGTTCCATTTGCTCGATAGCGTCTTCGGGGAACATCGGCTCGACG
>JBBRLP010000237.1:0-2489 GCA_038231295.1 Chthonomonadales bacterium | reverse complement strand
TGTCCGCAGAGTCCTGAAGGTTCAGCCGTGGGCGGCAAAGGGGGACATCGCCGTTTGTTCGCCGCGAAACAAACGGCGATGTCCCGAATGGCGTTAACTTAAGGTCCATTCCCGCCACTTTGCAGTCTAAATCCAAGCGATTTCTGGCTGATTCTGGTCCTCGGCGGGCTTAAGTTAATGGCATTCGGCGATGTCCTTGCGCCAGGCGAAGCCTGGGGAAGGGGGAAGCGATGTAGGAAGCATCACGGAAACCTTTCATGGGATCCCTGCGGGTAACCAATCCCGCCCGGCAGAGCGGCCAGCAGCCGGAAGCGAGTCTTGCGTCCGAAAGAGCAATCTCAGGGCGAAGCGTAGACAGCGAGCCTTGAAGCCGTGCCATTGAGCCCCGAAAGACGAGTTGCGGGAGCCTTCGTTGTGGACATAGCGGGGGCCGCGCCGATGACGTTCACAGGGCCAGGCGCATCGGTCCTGCCGGGGTCGGAGAACACGGCAAAGAGGCACAAGGGTCCCCCAGGAACCTGGGAGGTCCTGAACCGTCTCCAGGCGTTATATAACCATCCGGTGGTGGGGACCGGAAGACGAACCCCAGGCCCCCGGTCGGGCATCCTGGACCGTGGGGAGCGAAACGACAGGGCGCAGCGTCTGGTAGCACCGCGCGAAGGCAACCGAGTGCGGTGCGAGGGAGGCAGGACGTCGGAGCACTCCATAGTACCGCAGAAGCAGGGGAACTCGAACCGCGGGGACCCTGTGGAGGAAAGGGAGTGCCGGGTCGCGGAATCGTTGGAGGGAAACATGGCGGGTGCATCGGAACCCGGACCCGTGTCAACGCGACGACAACGGATAGCAGAGCTGGCGAAGCAATCTCCCGAGATGGGCTTCACTTCCCTGGCCCACCATATCGACATGGTCTGGCTGCTGGAGGCGTATGCGCGCACGCGCAAGGATGGTGCCGCGGGCGTGGATGGACAAACGGCTGCGGACTATGCGGTCAACCTGCTGGACAACCTGCGGGTGCTGCTGGACCGGGCCAAGTCCGGCACGTACCGGGCGCCGCCCGTGCGGCGGGTGCATATTCCCAAGGGGGCGGGCCCTGAAACCCGGCCCCTGGGGATACCGACGTTTGAAGACAAGGTGCTTCAACGTGCCGTCGTCATGGTGCTGGAGGCCGTGTACGAGCAGGACTTTCTGGACTGCTCGTATGGCTTCCGGCCCGGACGCTCGGCGCACCAGGCGCTCGACGCTCTCTGGCAGTGCACGATGACCATGGCGGGCGGCTGGATCGTGGAGGTGGACATCCGCAAGTTCTTCGACACGCTGGATCACGCGCATCTGCGGGATCTTCTCCAGCTTCGGCTACGAGACGGGGTGCTGCTACGACTGCTCGGTAAATGGCTCAACGCGGGCGTTCTGGAAGCAGGGAGCCTCACGTTCCCGGAAGCCGGGACGCCCCAGGGAGGTGTCGTGTCGCCTCTCCTGGCCAACGTCTACCTGCATTATGTGCTGGATGTCTGGTTCGAGCGGGACGTGAAGCCGTGCCTGAAAGGGCCGGCGACGCTGATCCGTTACGCGGACGACTTCGTTATCGTCTTCGCCCACGAGGACGACGCCCGGCGGGTGCTGGACGTGCTGCCGAAGCGCTTCGGCAAGTACGGGCTGGCCCTGCACCCAGACAAGACGCGGCTGGTGCCGTTCGTGCGTCCTGCCACGGAAGCCTCACGGGATACCTCGGAGGGGGAACACCAGCCAGGGACTTTTGACCTGCTGGGCTTCACCCATTACTGGGGTCGTTCTCGGCAGGGCTTCTGGGTGGTGAAGCGGCGGACGGCCCAGACTCGCTTGAGCCGGGCACTCATGATGATTGCCCAGTGGTGTCGGTTCCACCGGCACGACCCGCTTGCCGAGCAGCACCAGACGCTGGTCCAGAAAGTGCGTGGTCATTGCGGCTACTACGGGATCACGGGCAACAGCATGGCGCTGTCTCAGTTCCGTTCCGCAGTGCAACGTATCTGGAAGAAGTGGTTGTCGCGCCGCCGACGGCGCGGCTTCCTGTCGTGGACGACCTTCGGGCGGCTCTTGAAGCGTTACCCGCTTCCCCCGCCGATCGCTGTCCATTCGGTGTGCCGTCTGGTAGGTGAACCCGCGACCTGACGAGCCGTATGCGTTAATTGCGCACGTACGGATCTGTGGGAGCCGGGGCGGGCAACCGCCCCGGCGACCCGGCCCCTTTGCCGTCTGCTTCGCAGTCAGAATGTCCGACCACTGCGATTTGACCGGTCGGGCCTGGTAACCATTACTCAGGCGTTTCACTCCGCGCTCCGGAAGTCAGCCCTGTTCGGGGGTGAAATCCTCGTGACGCGCTCCGGCGCCAACACCGGAGATTGCTGCGTATTTCCACCGAACGCGGGAGAATCCAACTGCGCTGATCTCGTCATTACCCGCCCGCTCTCTGGTCTTATCCCGCAGTATGGAGCCATTTACATTTCGTCCGT
>JBBRLP010000236.1:0-2510 GCA_038231295.1 Chthonomonadales bacterium | reverse complement strand
TTCAGTATGGAATAGCTTCTAAATTCGTCGAGTCTACCGGGTTTCCTGCTCAGGGCATGGATTATAGCCGGCAACCCTGGTCTGGCTACCGGCTTTCTTCGGGGCGAGCCCCTCGGCGTCGATGGCGAAGCCGAGGTAGCAGAGTAAGCGGCTAATATTTGCCACCTTTTAACACGTGTCGAATTTTTGGATAATGAAAGCATCTCAAATCGGAGGTGCATTGGATGACAGC
Organism: Chthonomonadales bacterium; assembly: GCA_038231295.1. Taxonomy (GTDB): domain Bacteria; phylum Armatimonadota; class Chthonomonadetes; order Chthonomonadales; family Chthonomonadaceae; genus JANXLO01. The sequence goes on along the minus strand of JBBRLP010000236.1, from coordinate 2,278 downwards.
AAGAGAGGCTTTGGCGGAGCAGTGGCGGGAGAGGTTCGAGGATTTCGCTGTGGCGGAAATGACCGTCGGCGAGTGGTGTGATTTCAATCGTGTTTCTGTGAGCCAGTATTACTATTGGAGAAAGCGATTGGCAACGCTCGCCGCCGAGCCAGCGGGCAGGGGCCCGTGGCTGGCTATCGACGTCGTGGACGCGCGTCCCACAGCGGCATCGGTTGCCAGCGGCGTGACGGTGCGCGTGGCCGGAGCCGAAATCCCGGTCGCTGTCGGCTTCGACCCCGCTCTTCTGAGGGCCGTCGTGAGCGCGCTGGCCACGCCGACATGCTGACCCCAAACGACGCCGCGCGCGTTTACCTTGCCTGCGGAGCCACCGATCTGCGCAAATCCATCGACGGTCTTGCCGCCCTCGTCACCCATGTCTTCGAGGCCGACCTCTTCGGCAACCACCTCTTCGTCTTCTGCAACCGAGGACACGACAAGCTCAAAATCCTTGCGTGGGACCATAACGGCTTCTGGCTCTACTATCGTAGGCTGGAGAAGGGAACCTTTCGCTGGCCCAAGGCGAGTGAAGCGGGTAGCCTGGTCGTAGACCGGAGGCAACTGCAATGGCTGCTCGACGGCTTGAGCCTCCAGCAGCGGCAAGCCCATCCCGCCGTGGAGGCAAGGCTCGGATGAAGTAAGAGGAGGTCGCCTCCGTAGGCTTGCCCGCCGGGAAGCCTACGGAGCGGACGGAACCCCGCGACGGCTAAGCAGAGCCGGAGAAAAGAAAAGCCCTTCCACTAGATTGCTATTGTATCTAGTCGGGAGAAACAGGTATACTCTTGGTAACACGAGATGCCTAAAGCCGCCCCGAAAAAACCAGCCCAGACCCACGCTTCGCCGCGCCGCACTTACCCCGAGTTGGAGCGCGAGAACGTCAGCCTCCAGGCCGAAATCGCCGACATCAAGGCCCAGATGGCCTGGCTCGTCGAGCAGATGCGCCGCGCTAACCAACGCCTCTACGCTCCCTCCTCCGAGCGCGCTCCCGCCGGGCAGGGAACCCTCCTCTTCAACGAAGCCGAAGCCCTCGCAGACCCCAAAGTCCCCGAACCCGAAATCGAGACCATCCAATATCAGCGCAAGAAGCGCAAGGTCGCCGGACAGCGCGCTCTGGACCTCGCGGACTTCCCCGTCGTGGAGACCGTTCACCAACTTTCCGAGGACCAGCGCGTCTGCCCCGACTGCCAGGGGTATTTACACGAAATGGGCGAAGACATCCAGACCAAGATCGACATCGTGCCCGCTTCGGTCAGGGTTCTCCGGCGCATCCGCAAAAAGTACGCCTGCCGCCACTGCCAACTCCACGCCCTCCACACTCCTGTGGTCGCCGCTCCTGTTCCCGAGAGCGCCTTCCCCAACAGTCTCGCCTCCCCCGGGGCCGTGGCGCACATAATGTGCCAGAAGTACGTGGAGGGAATGCCGCTCTACCGACAGGAGGCGGCCATGAAGCGTCTGGGCTGCTATCTTCCCCGCCAGACCCTGGCCAACTGGATGCTCGTCGGAGCGGGCTGGCTCGAAACGCTCCTCGCCCGGCTGGTTCACCATCTGAAGCGGGGAGACATCGCCTGCGCCGACGAAACGGAGATGCAGGTGTTGAAGGAACCCGGTCGGGCGGCGGAGACGAAGTCGTTTATGTGGCTGTATCGTTCGGGTCGGGATGGCCCCCAGATCGCGATTTTCGACTACCAGCCGACGCGTGCGGCCCAACATCCGAAAGCGTTTCTGGCCGAATTCAAAGGCTTCCTGCACGTCGATGGCTATGTCGGCTACGAAGGCCTGTCCGGCGTGACGCTCGTGGGCTGCTTTGCGCACGCCAGACGCAAGTTCGTGGAGGCCCTGAAGGCGCTGCCCGAGGAGACGCGCCGGAAGGGAGGCACGCCAGCGCATGCGGGGTTGGCTTTCTGCGACGCGCTGTTTCGGATCGAGCGCAGCCTGAAGGAAGCGACGCCCGACGTGCGGTTGGCAGCGCGCCAGGAGCGGAGCGCGGCGGTGCTGGCGAAGTTTGCGGTGTGGCTGGACGCGATGGCGGGGCAGGTCTTGCCCAAGTCCCTGCTCGGCGCGGCGGTGACCTACTGTCGCAACCAGTGGGAGAAGCTGACGGCGTTTCTGCTGGACGGCCGCCTGGAGATCGACAACAACCGCTCGGAGCGGACGATAAAGCCGTTTGTAATCGGTCGAAAGAACTGGCTGTTTGCCAACACGCCGAAGGGAGCGCGGGCGAGCGCGACGATTTACAGTGTGG
>JBBRLP010000235.1:0-2544 GCA_038231295.1 Chthonomonadales bacterium | reverse complement strand
TCATGCGTATCGCCGACGCCAGCGCCAACTCGGAGTTTATGGATACTGGAAAGCGGAGCAGGTAGACACTCCGTCAATGCCGTTACGGTTCGCTGCGTAGACAAGAATTAACCAAATGAAACGGAACGCACCCATTTCAATTGATGACGCTCTTCGAAGGTATAACAAGGTTTTGGCGAAACTGCCGTGAAGTTTTGCGTATAGAAAAGTATGCCCACACAGGCCGTTGAAGAGAAATTGGGGTCGCTGCCGACCCGACCGGGATGTTACCTCCACAAGGACGCGAGCGGCACGATCATCTATGTCGGGAAGGCGATCAACCTGCGGAACCGGGTGCGCTCCTACTTTCAGAAGGGAGCGAACCACACGCCGAAGGTGCGTCGCCTCGTCTCGCATATCGCGGACTTCGAGTATATCGTCTGTGACAGCGAACTGGAAGCCCTTGTCCTCGAATGCACCCTCATCAAGAAACACCAGCCCCACTACAATGTCCGGCTGCGTGACGACAAGCAGTACCCCTATCTCTGCCTGACAGTCAGCGAACCCTTCCCCCGGCTGATACTTGTCCGCCGTGTGCGGCAGGATAACAACCGCTACTTTGGCCCCTACCCGAACTCCCGCGCTGTCTACGCGACGATGGAACTCATCAACCGGCTCTTTCCCCTCATCTCATGCGGCAAAAGTTTCGACGGCAGGCCGGTGCAGAAACCCTGTCTGTATCACCATCTGGGACAGTGCCTCGCGCCTTGCGCGGGACTGGCGGATAAGGCAGAATATGGGCTGGCGGTAAAGGATGTGGGTGACTTTCTGGAGGGCCGTCAGGAGCAGATCATCCGCAAATTGCGGGCGGAGATGGAGCAGGCGGCGGAAGACCTGGAGTTCGAGCGGGCGGCGCGTCTGCGGGATCGGCTGCAAGGCGTCGAGGAAGTCTTACAGCGGCAGAAGGTCATCTCCAATGACCTCATAGATCAGGACGTTATCGCCGTTGTGGAGGACAATACGGGGCTGAACGGAGCCTGTGTGCAGATGTTCTTCATTCGCGGCGGTAAACTGATCGGGCAGAACCATTTCATGGTCGAAGGAACGGGCGAAGAGACCCAGAGCGAGGTCGTGTCGCAGTTCGTCACGCAGTATTACCAGGGCGCGAACTTTATCCCGCAAGAGATTCTGCTGCCCTGTGACATGGACGAAATCTCCATTGTGCAGAGCTGGCTGCGGCAGAAGAAGGGGCGCAAGGTCGAGATCAGCGTTCCGGTGCGCGGCGACAAGAAGAAACTCGTGGACATGGCGACGGAAAACGCGGGCCACGCGCTCGAGCAGATGAAGGCGGAGATGCGGGCGAAACTCGGCAACACCGACCGCGCCCTCAAAGAGCTTGCGGACGCGCTGGGCCTGCCGGAGCCGCCGAAGCGCATCGAATGTTTCGACATCTCCAACACGCAGGGCGAGAATCAGGTGGCTTCGATGGTGGTCTGTGAGAACGGGCAGATGAACAAACAGGAGTATCGCCGGTTCAAAATCAAGCGCGACGACGCCAAGCCGAACGACTTTGCCAGCATGAAAGAGGTGGTGACGCGCCGCCTGCTGGAAGCGAAGGCGGACAACCCGCGTTTCAATCGTTTACCGGGCCTGCTTATCGTGGATGGAGGGCGCGGGCAGGTCTCTTCGGCAATGGCGGCTATGGAGGAGGCCGGCGTCGCTGTCCCGCTTGCGGGCCTCGCCAAGCAGTTCGAGCATCTGTTCCTGCCCAATGAACCCGATCCGGTCATCCTGCCGCGCACATCGCAGGCCCTCTATCTGGTACAGCGCATTCGGGATGAGGCGCACCGCTTCGCCAACACCTTCCAGGCACAACTGCGCGGCCAAAAAGCCACGCGCTCCGTCCTCGACGATATTCCCGGCATCGGCCCCAAGCGGCGTAAAGCCCTTCAACTGCATTTTGGCAGTGTCCGCAAAATGCGAGAGGCGACGCTGGCCGATCTCGCGCAGGCTCCTGGCATGAACCTCAAACTCGCCGAGACCGTCTACGATCACCTCCACACCGATACAACCGAATAGGTCGCTAGTTGAACGAACTCCGCTATCCGTTTCAATCCTCGCCCGGCACTGAGACCGGGCGCAACCTCCAGACTATTCAATGCGAACGTCTCGTTTTACACCTACCGTTTCAATCCTCGCCCGGCACTGAGACCGGGCGCAACACGCAGGCCAACGCGCAGGAGAGGAGGGCAGCATATGTTTCAATCCTCGCCCGGCACTGAGACCGGGCGCAACGTCGGGGCCGTCCGGCATTTCCCTGCTCCCTATAGTCGGTTTCAATCCTCGCCCGGCACTGAGACCGGGCGCAACCGCCGTGCCACCCGCAATGAATTTCACGCCCGGCAGGCTATTCTGTTTCAATCCTCGCCCGGCACTGAGACCGGGCGCAACCCCCCGCATAATATTCTATCTCGCTTGCTAGCGAGTTTCAATCCTCGCCCGGCACTGAGACCGGGCGCAACACAACGAACAAGCAACCTCAAGCCTCGAAGCAGCACAGGTTTC
>JBBRLP010000234.1:0-2658 GCA_038231295.1 Chthonomonadales bacterium | reverse complement strand
TTCGACCGGATCGACCACAACTGGCTACTCTCCCATGTTCCCATAGAGAGGGAGATCTTCCGGAAGTGGCTGAAGTCCGGCTACATGGAGAGCGATGTCTTCCATGCGACCGAGGAGGGTACACCTCAAGGTGGGATCATCACCCCTCCTACAAAGTAGCAAACGATGTGCTACAGTTCTCGGCAAATATCCCGCGGGCTCGGTTACGCCCAGGCTATGGGCAGGGTTTCCTGGGTGCGCCTCTGGGTTCTCTAAAGCCTCCACCAACCCCCAGTCCGCCGGAAGAAGGAAGGTCTGGTGGTGTGTCGAGAACACAGTCCATTCAAGAGGTGGGAGGTTCGACCGATGTTTGAATCCAGTTGGACCGCCTCCGCCTGTCTCCAAGAGGCTTATGAACGCCTCATTCCCATCCAGAATCGGCGTCTCTGCGATCCGAAGATCCTAGAAAATAGTGTCCCGGCAGAAGCGCCGTCTCCCCAAAGTTCGGAGTTACCCAACGCGGCGACAAGGAGGGCGGTAGCATGAGCAAGGTGGTTTACGACGGTTCTACCGTACAGTTACCCAACGGCCTGGGTGGTATGGAGCAGATCGGCGGACTGCATGATCTCGCGACAGTCTGCCGTCTAGTGACCCTCGGAGCGTTTATCTATGTCACTGAGACCGGGAACGTGAGTGTGCGACTGGAGAGCAAAGCCCGCGGACCGCTCCGGGGCTACTGGAGCGCCTACAAACGAATTGGGGGCAAACTCCACAAGACCTATGTCGCCGCTGCCTTCGCCCTAGATCCTTACAATCTGGAGGATGCTTCGCAGCGTCTGTTGTCCTCTACCGGAGAGAAGTTACCCAACACCTGTTCACTTGTGAGCAATTTTTTCGCCTTCTGCGCTTCCCGACAAGGAGACGCGCATGAATAGTCTGCAAGTCGCCATTTATGCGCGCGTCTCCTCCGAGCAACAGGCCCAGGCACAGACCATCCAGAGTCAGGTGGCCGCCTTGCGCGAACGGGTCGCAAACGACGGAGAGGTTTTGCCAGAGGAACACAGCTTCCTTGACGAGGGCTATAGCGGAACCACGCTCTTGCGCCCTGCCCTGGAGAGGCTGCGGGATCTGGCAGTGGCCGGGGGGGTGGATCGACTCTATGTGCATTCTCCGGATCGTTTAGCCCGCAAATACGCCTACCAGGTATTGCTTTTGGAGGAGTTGGGCCGCGCTCAGGTGGAGGTCGTGTTTCTCAACCATGCGTCGGGCCCCTCTCCGGAAGAGCAGTTGCTGGTCCAGGTGCAAGGGATGGTGGCCGAGTACGAACGCGCCAAGATCCTGGAGCGCAGCCGGCGGGGCAAGCGCCATGCCGCCCACACCGGCCAGGTAAGTGTGCTGTCGGCGGCTCCCTACGGGTATCGTTATGTGACCAAGCGCGAGGGCGGCGGGGAAGCCCGTTTTGAGATTGTGGCGGAGGAAGCGCGTGTCGTGCGCCAACTCTTCCGGTGGGTGGGACAGGAGCGAGCCACGATTGGGGAAGTCTGTCGGCGTCTGACGGCGGCGAAGGAGACGACCCGTACGGGCAAGCAGGTCTGGGATCGCAGTGTGGTGTGGGGCATGCTCAAGAATCCGGTCTATCAGGGTCAGGCTGGCTTCGGCAAGACCCGGGTGGGTCCCATGGCTCCGCGCCTGCGGGCGCAACGTGGAGGCAGTTTAACGCCCCGCCGCGCCCATACGATCCAGGATGTGGCTCCGGAGGAGTGGATTTCGGTTCCGGTTCCTGCCCTGGTGTCTGCGGAAGAATTTGCCGCCGTGGGCGAACAGTTGCAGGAGAACCGGGCGCATGCGCGTCAGACCCAGCGGGGAGCACGGTATCTGCTGCAAGGACTGTTGGTATGCCACGGATGTGGCTACGCCTTTTATGGTAAGGCGGTGAGCCGGAAGGCGGGGAAGGGCCAGAAACGGGACTATGCCTACTATCGTTGTCTGGGCACAGATGCGTATCGTTTTGGCGGCGAGCGTGTGTGTTCCACTCCACAAGTGCGCACCGATCTTCTGGAGGTGGCGGTCTGGGAGGAAGTGTGCGCTTTACTGGCCAATCCAGGTAGACTGGAGCACGAATATCAGCGTCGCTTGCAACCCGCTGCTCAGTCTGCGGACGAGACACTTCGGGGCGTGGAGGCTACTGCCCACAAATTGCGTCAAGGATTGGCGCGTTTGATAGACAGTTATGCCGAGGGCCTGATTAACAAAGGGGAATTCGAGCCGCGGATCGCACGTCTTCGGGAGCGGATCGCAGATCTGGACACGCAGTCAGGACACCTGAAGGCGGAGGCTGCGCTGCAGACGGATCTGCGGTTGATTGTGGGACGTCTGGAGGATTTTGCTTCCCAAGTGAAGGCCGGGTTGTCGGAAGCGGATTGGGCAACGCGCCGGGAGATCATTCGCGCCTTAGTAAAGCGCGTCGAAGTGGGGCATGAGGAGGTCAATGTGGTGTTTCGTGTGGCTTCTGACCCTTTCCGGCTGGGCCCCGATAGGGGCCTTTTGCCAGATTGTAGGAGGGGTGATGATCCCACCTTGAGGTGTACCTTCCTCGGTCGCATGGAAGACATCGCTCTCCATGTAGCCGGACTTCAGCCACTTCCGGAAGATCTCCCTCTCTATGGGAACATGGGAGAG
>JBBRLP010000233.1:0-2804 GCA_038231295.1 Chthonomonadales bacterium | reverse complement strand
TTGCGCCGGCAGGAACCCGACCAGCAACTTCTGTTGCGCGAATGGAAGTATCGCCTTCCCGCCAAGCGCCGTAAGAAAGCCCCGGAAGGGGAGTGACCGGGATCAGAGGAGACAAGCCTGATCCAGGTTAGAAATGACCGGGATCAGATGAGACTTGTCTCATAACGATTTAAACAACCTGCATCTCCTCATGGAAGCCGATAGTGACCTTGCAAAAAGTAATTAACAGCGTAATTTATCCTAAAGAAAGACAGCAGCGTGATAGTTTGCTTGCTCTGCAAAAACAACGTCCCCTGACAGACGCAGAAATGCGGGATATCACCATTCTGATCGACAGTATCGAACTTGCGAACGCGAAGCAATGGGAGCAGTTTGCTGAAGTACGTCAAGAATTCCTCTCCTGGGATTGGGCAGGCGAAGACGCCTGGAAACTGATTGAGGAAATGGAACATACGGACGGGGTGCTGCCTGAGACATTCGCATGAACACAGGAAGCACCTACTTGAATCTTCTGTTGAATTCACAGGTGTTTCACGGGCGCGGTACGACGAAACTGCACAAACGAGGTAGGCGAGGAGCGGGGAATGCGGGTATTTGTGACACGGCAATTGCCGGAAGCGGTGTTGGAGGGCGTGCGGGAGGTGGCGGAAGTCGAAGTGTGGCCGGGAGAGATGCCGCCGCCCCGCGAGACGCTGATCGAGAAGGTGGCAGAGGCGGACGGTCTGCTCTGCCTGCTGACGGACCGGATAGACGCGGAACTGCTGGCCGGGGCGAAGCGGCTGAAGGTCGTCAGTCAGATGGCAGTGGGCTACGACAACATAGATGTGCAGGCGTGTCAGGCGCACGGGGTCGCGGTCGGGAACACGCCGGGTGTCCTGACGGAGACGACGGCAGACCTGGCGTTCGGGCTGCTGCTGGCGACGGCACGGAACTTCACGGCGGCGGAACGCTATGCCCGCTCCGGGGAGTGGCGCACCTGGTCTCCCATGCTGCTCACCGGGCCGGACGTGCATCACGCGACGCTGGGCATTGTGGGGATGGGCCGCATTGGGTACGAGATGGCGCGGCGGGCGCACGGCTTTCAGATGAGACTGCTCTATACGGCCCGCAGCCGACACGCGGAGGTGGAGCGGGATTTCGGGGCGGAGTATGTCCTGCTGCCTGAGCTGCTGGCGCAGAGCGATTTCGTCTCCCTGCACCTGCCCTATAGCGCGGCCACCCGGCACTATATCGGAACGGTCGAACTGGCACAGATGAAACCCTCGGCCCTGCTCATCAATACCGCACGGGGCGCGGTGGTGGATCAGGCAGCGCTGGTGGAGGCGCTGCGGGTGGGAACTATCGCCGGAGCCGGGCTGGACGTGTTCGAGATAGAACCGTTGCCGCCGGATGACCCGCTGCTTCAACTCCCGAACGTGACCCTCCTGCCCCACATCGGCTCCGCCTCCTTCGCGACCCGCACCCGTATGGCGGAACTGGCGGCGGAAAATCTGCTCTGCGGGCTGCGCGGCGAACCGCTGCCGCATCCCGTCACGGCATGACTTGGAACAAGGGAGACGGCTTGATGTCGGAGGAAGAACGGACGGTGCGCGATACGGGCTGGCTGGTGGAGCGGGTACGGCTGCTGCGAGAGAACCATTTCGCGGATGTGGCGCAGGGCTATCCGATTGTCGTGCGGTTCGGGACACGGGCGCAGCGGCGGTTCGGCTCCATCACCGGGCGCAACGGCATCAGCTACATCACGGTCAACCAACTCTACGCCAACCCGGACGTGCCGGTCTATGTGGTGGATGAGACGCTGGCGCACGAACTGGCCCACTACGCGCACGGCTTCGGTTCTGGCCTGCCGCGCCTCTATGCCGACCCGCACCGGGGCGGCGTGGTGGATAAGGAACTAGAGAAGCGTGGGTTGGGCGAGGTTCATCAAAAGGCGGAGACGTGGCGGGAGACGCACTGGGGCAACGTCTACGGGGAGTGCTGCGACGACATTGTCCAGCGCAAAGCCGCGAAGACCACACTGACGAACGAGGTGTGGGACGCCTTCCTGAACCGTCCCGGCAATCGCACCGCAGAAGAACTCAACGGCAGGCTCGCGCTCCTCGCGCCGCGCCTCGGCTACCCTCCTGAACTCGCCCTGCCCTTCACCGTCGAGTGGCTCCGCGCCACCACGCGCCAAGCCTCTCCCTCCTACTACCTCGCCAAATCCCGGCTCGTGCAGGTGCATGGCCTGCTCGCCGACCGCCGCGTTCCGGGAGCCGCCCTGGATTTCGAACTGGCCTACTGGCTGGCACGACGAGCCTATGGCGCAAGCTGGAAATCCGTCTACGCCGCCCTCTGCGCCGCCAAACTCGATAGTATGGCCGACGAAGCCCTGAAGTGGCGCAAAACCAAATGGACTGCCTTCTGCACCCGCAACCACCCCCTCCGCTAACTGAAAAGATACGGCAAACGGCAACAAAGTCTTGAAGGTATACTATCTCCATCTACTCTTGCGGAATTCTCAGGGGGCAACATTAAAACATGAGCATACCCAAAGTTCTCTCTCTCTTTTCAGGGGCTGGAGGCTTAGACATTGGCTTTCATCAAGCGGGCTTCAGGATTGTTGCCTGTGTAGAATTAGAGAACGTCTTCTGTAAGACGCTGGAGCGTAACCGTGAAAACTATCGTAAGCGGAAAATAGCGCACACCTTCCGTCAGGGTGAAGGAAGGTGCTATAACACGGGGTGAAGTTGGCGGATGTTCGAGTTAGCGGCTGAACTTTGCGGGGATGCGAAACTTCGCCTGGATAGGTTCAGACCAGGGCA
>JBBRLP010000232.1:0-2871 GCA_038231295.1 Chthonomonadales bacterium | reverse complement strand
GCCGCATTCTTCTCGCCACTTTCTGGTGGTCATAGTGCTGGTGTCCCACCCGTTCCCATCCCGAACACGGTCGTGAAACCCACGCACGCCGACGATACTCGCGGGGTAACCTGCCGGGAAAATAGGTCGCCGCCAGAATACATTAACAACGAGCGTCTCTGATGTCAAACTTCAGGGACGCTCGTTTTGTTGCTTGAGGCGCCGTGACGTCGCAGAGTGTCTTTGCCATAGGAGGGGAAGGGGTATAATAGGGAAACAGGGTGAAGGCTACCGGAGGCGCATTCGGGCAGGGAGGAGCGGTTGTCGTGAAGAGTGTGATCGTGGTGCCGACTTACAATGAGGCGGAGAATTTGCCGAGGCTGGCAGAACTCCTCGCCCGGATCGTCCCGGAGGCGCATCTGCTGGTGATGGACGACAACTCCCCGGACGGCACGGCCGATCAGGCGGAGCAGCTTTTCGCACAAAATCCGGCTTTCGCGAACTATCAGGTGGTGCGGCGGACAGGGGCGCGGGGGCTGGGACGGGCGTATCGGGACGGATTTCAGAGGGCGTTGGAGGCCGGTTACGACCGCATCGTGCAGATGGACGCCGACCTATCGCACGACCCGGAGCATCTGCCTGCCATGCTGGAGGCGAGCGAACGCGCCGATCTGGTCATCGGTTCCCGTTACTGTCCGGGCGGCGGGGTGCAGAACTGGCCTTTGTATCGGCTGATGCTCTCCCGGTTCGCGGTCTGGTATGTGCAGCGTGTGGCGCGAATACCGGTGGCCGATGCGACAGCCGGGTATCGCTGCTGGACACGCCGCGCCCTAAAAGCCGTGCAGTTAGAAACGCTGGAGTCGGAGGGCTATTCGTTTCAGGTGGAGATGGCGCATCGGGCGCAGCAGGCCGGAATGCGAATCGCCGAAGTGCCAATCGTGTTCACCGACCGGCAGTTCGGTCACTCCAAAATTTCGCGGGCGGTGCTGGTCGAATCGTTTATCCGGCCCTGGCGGCTGCGCTGGAACCCCTGGCATCCCGCCGAAACCGCCGTGACTGCGCTCGCCGCCGAGGGGAACGAGTAGACGAACAGCACGGTTCTGCACCCGCGCATAGCGGCCCGGCAATAGACAAGAACGAAGGACAATCTATGAAACGGATACACAACTTTAGCGCGGGGCCAGCGGTGCTGCCGGTCGAGGTTCTGGAAGAGGCCAGCCGGGGCGTTCTGGAGATCAACGGCTCCGGGATGTCGGTGCTGGAACTGAGTCACCGGGGCAAGGACTACGAGGCGATCCACTTCGATGCGAAGGCGCGTCTGCTGCGCGTGCTGGGCCTCTCCACCGACGACTACACGGTGCTGTTTCTGGGCGGCGGCGCGAGTACGGAGTTCGCGCTGGTGCCGATGAACTTCCTGCGGTCCGGTCAGACCGCCGACTATGTGAATACGGGCGAGTGGGGCGCGAAGGCGATCAAGGAGGCGAAACGGTTCGGCAATATCCATGTCGCGGCCTCCTCGGAAGACGCCAAATTCTCGTATATTCCGAAGACCCTCGATCTGACGCCGGACGCGCAGTATGTCCATATCACGACGAACAACACGATTGAGGGGACGGAGTGGCCCGTGTTGCCGGAGACGGGCGACGTGCCGCTGATCGCCGATGCCTCCTCCGACATTCTGGCGAAGGCGATTGACTATTCGCGGTTTCATCTGCTCTACGCGGGCGCACAGAAGAACATGGGGCCAGCGGGCGTGACGATGGTGATTGCGCGTAAGGACTACATTGAGCGGGCCAACGACGACATTCCCGTCGTCTTCTCCTACAAGACTCACGCGAAATCCGATTCGCTCTACAACACGCCGCCTGCCTTCGCGATCTATGTAGTCGGGCTGGTGCTGAAATGGATCGAGGCGCAGGGTGGCCTGACGGTGATCGAGCAGCGCAACTGCGAGAAGGCTGCCGTCGTCTACGCGGCCCTCGACGCGCACCCCGATTTTTACGACCCCGCCGTGCGCGACAAAGCCGACCGCTCGCTGATGAACGTGACCTTCCGCCTCAAAAATGCCGAACTGGACAAGGCGTTCCTGCAGGGCGCTCAGGAGCGCGACATGGACGGGCTGAAAGGCCATCGCAACGTCGGCGGTTTCCGTGCCTCCCTCTACAACGCCTTCCCCGTCGAAGGCTGCCGCGCCCTCGCGGACTATCTGCACGATTTTGTCCGCAAAAACGGTTAGTACGTCCTCTGCCTTCCACCCTGGCATCACAGGAATAAGTCGCCGGAGGCCTTCTGCCAACTGACCGCTTACGCGGTCAGTTGGCAGAAGGCCTCGTTGAACATACGGAAAGGTCGGCCCGATGAACGGACGCAAACAACGCTGGAAAGGATGCCTACTGGCTCTCCTGCTAATCGTAGGTATTCCCACGCTTATCGTCTGGCGAGAACTGCGGCAGGAACGTTTGTCCTCAGAGCTTATGGCGACTATCAAACGAGTGAAAACACTCTCGAAGGAAAGCTACTACCGTGGCGATGCTGATGAGATGAAGAAGCTTGAGAAAGCGAAGCTTCAGGTTCGAAATGAGGAAGTAAAAGTGCCTCGTTTGTTGGATCAGGGTGCAGATCCGAATGTTCGCGACTTTATGCCAGTCAAACGTACCTTTTGGGAGCATATCAAGATTCTTGTTAAACGTGCGCTTGGTCGAAAAAGTTCTGGCCCCACATCATCTCAATCTGCATTGGCAATAGCCGTTTATGCGTAAGCGGAAAATAGCGCACACCTTCCGTCAGGGTGAAGGAAGGTGCTATAACACGGGGTGAAGTTGGCGGATGTTCGAGTTAGCGGCTGAACTTTGCGGGGATGCGAAACTTCGCCTGGATAGGTTCAGACCAGGG
>JBBRLP010000231.1:0-2979 GCA_038231295.1 Chthonomonadales bacterium | reverse complement strand
TCATGAGATTGCGGTACGCAGTCACCAGAAAGTGAAGGCTCTCAAAAGTGCGGTGGACACGGCGCTGATCAAGAAAGCGAACGCTCTCTTGGCCGCCCAGATAGAAACTACGAACGAACTATGTCCGGCTACTTAGTAGACCCGACTGGCCCGACCCGCAAGCCCGCGTTTGACCATGCGCGTTTGGCTGCGAGTCTGTCGAAGGCGCTGGGGCAGGAGGTTCATGCCGATAAGCTGCCGGTGGATCGAATCGCGTTTGTCGCGGAGAAGCCCGTGATGCTCGTTCAGATTCGGGAGAAGAGTTTCACCTGCGACCTCAATACCTACGAGATCAAGCCCACGACCGAAACGCTGGGACGGGCGGAGGCGATTGCGCCCCAGGTAATGCCGCACGGCTCCATTGGCGGCACGGAGGAGACGCATCTGACGTTCCTCAACAGCACAAAGGCGGATGTGACGCTCTGGTGGGTGGATACGGAGGGACAGCGGCACGACTACGGCGTTCTGCATCCCGGCGAGACTCGCGAACACCACACTTATGTAGGGCATCTCTGGCTGGTGACGAACCAGAACGGCAGACCGCTCGTCGCGTTTGTTGGAACGGAGATGCCGCTGCTGGCGGTTGTGGAGAGCCAGGGGAGGCGGGTCACGCCGCAGCCTGCGCCGGACGCGCATCTCGCGCCAGATCGGAAATGGCGGGCGTTCGTGAAGGCGAACAATGTGGTTCTGCGCGACATGAATACCAATGAAGAGACGCAGATCACGCAGGACGGCTCCGCGCAGGACACCTACGAGGGCCAGCCGAACTGGTCGCCGGACGGCAGCCGGTTTGTTCTCTTCAAGACGGTTCTCGCGCAGGAACACAAAGTCTATCTCGTCGAGTCCTCACCGAAGGATCAGGAGCAGCCCAAGCTGCACACGCTGGACTACTTGAAGCCGGGAGACAAAATCGCGCACCCGCGCCCGCACCTGTTCGATGCCACCACAAAACGCGACATTCCCATCAAAGACGACCTGTTTCCTAATCCCTGGGAGATTTCGCAGGTGCAGTGGCAGCCGGATGGCAAACGCTTCACGTTCCTCTACAATCAGCGCGGGCATCAGGCCATGCGGCTGATCGCGGTCAATGCGGAGACAGGCGAAGCGACGGCGCTCATTGACGAACAGGCGAAAACCTTTATTGACTGGACGAACAAGGTCTATCTGCATCGCATGGACGCCGCGCAGGAAGCGGTCTGGATGTCGGAGCGGGACGGCTGGAACCACCTCTACCTCTACGATACGGCGACGGGTAAGGTCAAGAACCAGATCACGAAGGGGGAGTGGGTGGTGCGTGGCGTGGACAGAGTGGATGAGCAAAAGCGGCAGATATGGTTTCGGGCAGGCGGGATTCGGCCCGGTCAAGACCCGTACTATGTCCACTACTGCCGTGTGAACTTCGACGGAACGGGCCTCACGGTTCTGACGGAAGGCGACGGAACCCATACCCTCAGCTACTCGCCAGACAACGCCTATTTTGTGGACACCTATTCGCGGGTGGATATGCCGCCTGTCACCGAACTGCATCGCACCGACACCGGCAAGAAACTGCTTGACCTGGAGCGCGGAGACGCCTCGGCCCTGCTTGCGACGGGCTGGAAATACCCGGAGCGGTTCGTCGCGAAAGGCCGCGATGGGAAGACCGACATCTATGGCGTGATCGTGCGCCCGTCTAACTTTAACCCGAAGCGCAAATACCCCGTTATCGAAAACATCTATGCAGGCCCGCAGGGTTCCTTCGTCCCGAAAAGCTTCTCGCCCGTTTCCGGTTTGCAGCAGATGGCGGAACTCGGCTTTATCGTCGTGCAAATGGACGGCATGGGAACGAACAACCGCTCGAAAGCCTTCCACGATGTCTGCTGGAAGAATCTGGGAGACGCCGGTTTCCCCGACCGCATCCTCTGGATACAGGCTGCCGCTGCGAAATACCCCGCCATGGACCTGACCCGCGTCGGCATCTACGGAACTTCGGCAGGAGGTCAGAACGCGCTTGGCGGACTATTGCAGCACGGCGATTTCTACCGGGCCGGGGTCGCGGACTGCGGCTGCCATGACAACCGCATGGACAAAATCTGGTGGAATGAGCAGTGGATGGGCTGGCCCGTCGGCCCGCACTACGCCGAGCAGTCCAATGTGACGCTCGCGCCGAAACTGCACAGCAAACTGCTGCTGATGGTCGGCGAGATGGACAACAACGTAGACCCTGCGACTACCATGCAGGTCGTCAATGCCCTCATTAAGGCCGATAAGGACTTCGAACTGTTCGTCTCTCCCGGCAGCGGTCACGGCGTCGCCGGAACCCCCTACGGCAAACGCCGCCTCCAGGACTTCTTCGTCCGCACCCTACTCGGTGTCGAACCCCGCTCCGAAGCCGCCCTGCCCCTCGCCGGAAATGCTGTGGTGCTTGAATAGGGTGCGGTATAATAAGCGAGTGAGGGTCTCCGTCACTACACGGAGAAATGGTCGGGAGGAAGTGCAGAAATGAAGCGTTGAAGCCATTTATCGGCAAATTCCATAGCGGCAAAGGCGACCTCTCGCAGAATACCGGAGAGCGGCCAGAAATATAAGAAATGCTGTAGCGCAAACGTGTAGGCGAACTTGAATTTTCAGAGAAGCACCTGGCACGTAAATAGACTGCTCCGACCTCAAAGCCCTCTTCCGGGGTGCCGTGAAAAGTTCCGTTTCCAAACGTGCATGGCTCATACGTCTCATGGCTATAGGTGTAGAAGGCCATGCTCCACGATTCCTCGTTCCCGAAATAGCGCAGACGACAAAGATGCAGTGGATAGTTCCGAAATATGGCTCATTGACGAATAGTGGGGTCGAGATATCGCGTTGGTTCAGCCTGCACTTTGCAGAGCCGACCAACTTGCCAGATTATCCCCGTCGGTAGCAATACCAGAGGGGAATCTGCTCAACATGGTAACCCCACTATTTGTC
>JBBRLP010000230.1:0-3056 GCA_038231295.1 Chthonomonadales bacterium | reverse complement strand
TGTCGTCCGTACATATAAAGCGATATTGGCCTGTCCAAGAACGGTTTTGAGATCGAAACAGGCACTTCCCAAGTGTCCTTTTGCCCACAAAACAGGTCGATTCGGAGCGTTGCGACTAAAGCGCATGCAATTGATTGCGACTTTTCCGAATCACAGATCCTATCAACAGAGGGCAGGAGAAACGAATAGGAGCAGGGAACCTTGACGGGACGCCGGAAGGTTACGAATCGGGGCCAGGCTGTTGCCATTCACGAGGAGAAATAACTATGAGATTGCAGGATAAGGTCGCGTTCATTACGGGCGCAAACAGTGGGATCGGGAAGGCGATTGCCGAGCGGTTCGCCGCCGAAGGAGCGCATGTCGCCGTCAACTATCTGCCGGGCGGAACGCGGGGCGACGATGCCGCGACGCAGGTCGCCACCTTCGGGACGACGGGCATCGCGGTTGGCGGGGACGTGAGCAAACGGGAGGATGTGGAGCGGATGTTCGCCGAGGTCGTCGCGAAGTTCGGGCGCATTGATATCGCTGTCAATAACGCAGGCATCGAGATCAAAAAACCGTTCCTGGACGTAACTGATGACGAGTGGAACAAGGTCATCGCGGTCAATCTGTTCGGTGCGTATCTGGTACATCAGACGGCGGCGCGGCAGATGGTCAAGCAGGGGCCGGGCGGCAAACTCATCAATATCTCCTCCGTCCATGAGGATATTCCGTTCCCGGAATATACCGCCTACTGCGCCTCGAAGGGCGGCATCCGAATGATGATGCGAAACCTCGCCATGGAACTCGCCCCCTACAAGATCAACGTCAACAACATCGCGCCAGGCGCGATTGCTACGCCTATCAATCAGGCCGTTCTCGACGACCCCATCGCCAGCAAAAACGCCATCAGCGAGATCCCCTGGGGGCGGTTCGGCAGACCGGAAGAGGTCGCCTCCGTCGCGGTCTTCCTCGCCAGCGACGAGGCCGAGTACGTCACCGGAAGCACCTACTATGTGGACGGCGGCCTGACACAGCAGGTCACGCTGTACTGATGCTACCGCCGCTCGAAGCGTCGTGGCCGCTGCTCTTGCGCCGCAGAGACGGGAAGGCAGGCGACGCGAAAGAAGCGCAGGAAAACGCGCTCTGGGCGCCGCGCCGGACGGCATTTCTGGTCTGCGATATGTGGGATCGGCACTGGTGCGCGGGGGCTTCGCGGCGTGTGGACGAACTGGCCCCGGCCATGAATACGGTTCTCAGGGCGGGGCGGGAGCGCGGGGTTCTGATCGTTCACGCGCCGAGCGATACGATGGCGTTCTATGAGGGAACGCCGCAGCGGGAACGCGCCCGACAGGCTCCCGACGTTTCGGCCCCGGAGGACATTCGCCTGTGGCGACCGCTTGACCCCACCCGCGAACCGCCTCTGCCGATAGACGATTCGGACGGGGGATGTGACGATGAACCGCCCTGTCCGACCTTTCGCGCCTGGATACGCCAGCATCCCGCTCTGGAGATCGGTGCGGAGGACGCAATCAGCGACGATGGCGGGGAGATATACCGCCTGCTGGCACAGTATCAGATTGCGAACGTTCTTGTGATGGGTGTTCATACCAATATGTGCGTGCTGGGGCGCTCTTTCGGTATTCGCCGTCTGGTCGCTCTGGGCAAAAACGTCGCGCTGCTGCGGGATATGACGGACAGCCTGTACAATCCGCGCCGCAGTCCCTATGTCTCTCACCTGCACGGCACGGAACTGGTCATCGCGCATATCGAAACCTACTGGTGTCCAAGCCTTACAAGCAATCAGATGGTGGGCGGGCAGCCTTTCCAGTTCCGGGAAGCGAAGGGCCGCGAGGAGCCGCCTCATGCCTGACGTGATGTTTACAGTTTTCACCAAGCCCTGGCGATTTGAACTGCCGGAACTGGCACGGCATGTCGCAGGGCTGGGATTTCATGGCGTGGAACTGCCGGTGCGTCCCGGCTATCCTGTCACGCCGGACACGATCCACACACAACTGCCGGAGGCGAGGCGAATCCTCCGCGAGCATGGCCTGGGAATCGCCAGTATCGCCGGGCCGACCGATGAACGCACGCTGGCCGCCTGCGCGGAGAACAGCATTCCTCTGATTCGCCTCTGTGTTGGGATGCGTGAGGGGGAGACCTACCTGGAGGGCGAAGCACGGCTGCGGCGGGAGTTCGACCTGCTCGTGCCACTGCTGGAGCAATATCAAGTCACGTTAGGCATCCAGAACCACTGCGGCAATCGGGACGTGTGCAGCGCAATGGGACTGCGCCATCTGATCGAAGCCTACAACCCGGAACAGATCGCGGCAGTGTGGGATGCGGGCCACAACGGTTTAGAAGGCGAAGCACCCGAAGCCGCCCTCGACATCGTCTGGTCGCATCTGGCGATGGTCAATCTCAAGAGCGCCTGCTGGCAGCGCAAGGGCGTTTCCGAAACCGGTGTGGCAGAGTGGGAAATCGTCTGGACGACAGGCCGCGAAGGCCGCGCCAACTGGCCCCGTGTCGCTGCTGAACTGAAACGCCGCACCTACAAAGGCGTCGTCTGCCTGACCGCCGAGTACACCGACGAAGCCTCCGTAGACCGCCTGATTGGGGACGACTTACAGTTCGCACGCTCTCTCTTCTAAAAACTCATCAGGTCGTAGGCGGGAAGACTAATGGGGTAGAGGGGCGCTTCGCCGCGCAGGACTCGCGCCATGTCCTTCAGGGCCGTTCGGGTCAGGTGGGGCAGATCGTCGTCGGTCGGCCCGGCGACATGGGGCGTGAAGAGGACGTTGGGGAGCGTCCGCAGAGGGTGCGCCATCGGCAGCGGTTCGGGGTCGGTGACATCTATCGCGGCGAAGAGACGCCTGGTTTGCAGAGCAGCCGTCAGCGCCTCCGTATCCACCAGTCTTCCCCGCGCCGAATTGAGAAGGGTGCGTTCCGTTTCATTTGGTTAATTCTTGTCTACGCAGCGAACCGTAACGGCATTGACGGAGTGTCTACCTGCTCCGCTTTCCAGTATCCATAAACTCCGAGTTGGCGCTGGCGTCGGCGATACGCATGAAAACGCT
>JBBRLP010000229.1:0-3098 GCA_038231295.1 Chthonomonadales bacterium | reverse complement strand
TGTACCACCGACTTTCGGCCAGAGTGTACCACCAGACGGCGGAGAAC
Organism: Chthonomonadales bacterium; assembly: GCA_038231295.1. Lineage (GTDB taxonomy): Bacteria > Armatimonadota > Chthonomonadetes > Chthonomonadales > Chthonomonadaceae > JANXLO01. The sequence continues at coordinate 3,051 of JBBRLP010000229.1, read as the reverse complement.
TGCTGAGAACTTGAGTGATCGGTGTCGGATGCGGGGCGCACTGGCCCCGCGCCAAAGAGAACCTATCTCACCTCCTTTAAGAAGAGCCGGGTTTCGTGCGACCCTCATAGCGCACCGGATCGGGATGCGGATCCAGATAATGCAGCAGACGACGCAGCGTCTCCCCCGCATGAAGGCCTACCACGTCGGCGGGCAAATCCGTCGTGCCCGCTTCGATTGCCTCCGCGAGCATGTAATGCAAATTGCGCGCCAGAAGCGCTAACTCCCAATCACGCGGAGGCTTGCTCGCCAGGTGGCGAGCGCGGTAGGCGGCCTGACGTTGAGCGTTGCTCTGGTACTGTTTCGAGCTTGCCATCATTTCCTTTCCAGAGGCGTAACATCTCGGCGTGTTACGGATGAAGTCGAGCGTAACAAATCAACGTGTTACACTTCCAGTGTGGGCGGCGGACTGGCAGAAACCAGCGCACTTTCCTCGGGGCGGGTGCGGCTCTGAGAGCGGTAACTCTCTCCACGGATGACCACCAGTTCTGCCCGGTCTCCCAATCGGTCCAGTCCCGCCGACGCCAGCAGAGGATCGCCGAAGAGAGACGGCCATTCCTTGGGGGAGCGATTGCTCGTCAGCAGAATGCTCCCCTTCTCGTAGCGCTCGTTTATCACGTCGTACAGGTCCTCCGGAGAAGAACCCGACAGAGGACGCAGACCGAAGTCATCCAATATGAGCAGATCCGGACGCAGATACGTTCCCAGCCGACGCTCCAGCGAGTTATCCGCCCGACCGCCGTTTAGGTGCTGGAGCATTTTGTGAGTGCTCACGAACAAAACCTCATACCCCTGACGGCACGCTTCCTGCCCGAGCGCCTGCGCCAGATGGGTTTTGCCTACTCCGGCGGGGCCACAGAGGAGCACATTGCGCTTCTCCCGCAGATAGTCCCCGGCGGCGAGCGCCAGGAGTTGCTGGCGGTTAATGCTGGGATTGAAGGTGAAGGAGAACGCCTCCAGGGTTTTGGTGGTGTTGAGGGTGCCGCGCCGCAGACGCAGCGCCAACTGCTTCTGAGCGCGACGTTCGACTTCATCCTCCAGAAGTCGCGAGAGGAACTCGACATACGACCATTGTCCGGCGACCGCTTGCTTGTGTCGGCTTTCCAGCGTGGCGAGCATTCCTGAGAGACGCAGGCTTTTGAGTTGGGTGGGAAGAGCATCGTTCAGTTCCATGTCATGCCTCCTACTTGGCTGCCGAAGATCTCCTCTACGGGCCGGACAAAGGCAAACGCTTCCGAGGGGAGAGGCGGCGCAGCGGCGGGCAGCGCGGCATTCTCCAGTCCCTCGTGCAGAATGCGCTTGACGGTGGTGTAACTGGGGTCCTCGAAGCGCAAAGCCCGCGCACAGGCGGCTTCGAGGCGTTCGGGGGAGTATTTGTCCGCGAGGCGTACCAGGCGCCCTGCGGTAGGCAAGCGGTCGAGGACGGGATCTTCCAGCAGGCGCTCCACGAGGGCGAGGGTCGCGGCTCCTACGGCGCCTGCCTGCTCTGTGCAGCTTTCCCTGCTCTGGAGGAGACCGGGCAGTTTGTGGGCGGGGAGATGGTCGGGATGGGTGAGGCGTTCTCCCGGCTTTTTGGCGCGTTCATGAGTGGCAACGAGTTGGTAAGCGCTGTCGTAGAGGCACACCTGGGCAAGTCCGCCCCGCACCCATACCTTCTGGCCGACGAGGCGAAAGGGAGCGGAGTAGTAGGCGTGGTCAAAGAAGAAATAGCAATCGCGGTAGATCCTGGTTTTCTTCATGACGGCCATGTCGTAGGGTGTTTTTGGCAGGGGAAGCAGTCGCTCGCGTTCGGTCTCCACAAAACGAGCGAGAGGTCGCTCCTTGGTGGTGCCATGGAGGCGCTCTCCGGCTTCTCCCAGACACCAGAGGCGAGCAGCGGCATTGGCGCTGGGCAGGTCGGCCCAGTCGCGTCCTGCCCAGAAACTGCCCTGGACATAAGCGATGCCGCGTTCGACTTTGCCTTTGTGCTGAGGAGTGCGAGGCCTGCAGGGAGCGATGCGAAAGCCGTAGTGTTCGGCGCATTCGGCGTAGGCGCGGTTTGCGACGGGATCGTCGAAGGCGGCCTTGAGGATGGCGGCTTTGAGATTGTCGCAGACGATCCTTTTGGGGACCCCTCCGAAGAAGGCGAAAGCGTGGACATGCAAAGCGAGCCAGGTTTCGACCTTCTGGTCGGTGACAAACTCCAGATACTGGTGTCTGCTCCAGGAGAGGGTCATGACAAAGGCGTAGACCCTCTGGCGTCTGCCCTCCTTCTGCGGGAGGTGTCCCACCTCTCCGAAATCGACCTGTGCTTCCTCTCCTGGCTGGGTTTCGACGCGGACACAGACGTCGGGCGTAGGGGGTTCGAGGACTTTGACGAAGCGGTAAACCGAGGCGTAGGCACCGGTGTAACCGCGCTCTTTGAGACGCTTGAGAATAGTCGCCATGCAGACATTCTCGCGCCTGAGTTTGACGACGATCTCTCGGAAGGGTTCGACGGAGGAGAGGTTCTGGGGAGGGAGGGGATCTGCGAAGGTCTGCTCCTTTGTCTTCTGCAACTCCTCCAGAGACGGAAGCGCTTCGGTGAGCAGGTTCTGCTCTTTTGCCCACTGTCGGTAGGCGTGTATGGTGTTGCGATGCATTCCGGTGAGTCGGCTTAAGGCGCGGTCACTGGGGTTGCTGCGTATTTGCAGCAATAGGGTGCGAATATCCACGGTGGGCAATCTCCTGCCTGGCATGTCTCCTCCTTGGGCTCGTAAAACGGGCTGTGTTTACGATACCCAAGGGGAAGGCGTTGCTGCAGAAGTTTCCCGTCGCCTGGTACAGTCTGGGTGAAAACAGGTGGTACAATCTGGGTGAAAACGCCTGGTACATTATGGGGCGGAAAATGACACGCAGGAAAGCGTCTTTGTAGGCGGGCCAACCATCGGTGAGAACCAGAAGCGCTCCCAAGCGAGCGCAGGCACGCACTTTCTGGGCGATCTTTCGCGCCAGAGCTTTGTCTCGACGGGAGGAAACCACTCCTCCCAACCA
>JBBRLP010000228.1:0-3120 GCA_038231295.1 Chthonomonadales bacterium | reverse complement strand
CGCCTTGAAACGATACACCCGCTTATTATCCGGCGCATACCCGTAATATTTCGTCCCCCCGGACGTCGGCGACGCCGACCGTATCCGGTTTGCTCCGTCATACCCCATCGTCAGCCCGGTTCCCGAAGTCATATTCCCGTTCGCATCATAACCCGCATTCGTCAGCCGGTTCGTCGCCCCGTCCACCGCAATCGCAGTCGTCGTCCCGTTCAGCACCTTCCCCGTCAAATTCCCAAACCCGTCCAGCTGATACGTCTGCGTCCACGCCGTCGGCGAACTCCCCACATTCGGAGTCGACGCCGCCGATGTCAATCTCTTCAGCGCATCATACTGATAAACCACCGTCTCACCCGACACCGTATCCGTCACCTGCGTGATCTGCCCGTTATTCTGCGTCGCCGAATACCCGTACGTCAAACTCCCGCCCGCAAAACTGAACTGCGGAGAACTCGCCGCCGCCCAGCTCAACTGCGTCATCTGCCCGTTCACGTTATAACTCCGCGTCTCCGTCTCGAACGCACTCGAATAATTCGTGTATTGCCAGCCATCGTAGAAAATCGGTTGCAGGGAAGGGCCAATCCGAAACTGCAATCCCGTCTGCCGCCCCGCAAAATCGTATTGGGCATTCTGCACCCAAACCTGATTCCCTGCGCCCGGAACCCCGCTCGTCGGTATGTCATCAGTCAGCGACATCGGTCTGCCCAAAGCATCGAATCCATAGGTGTAAACAGGGCTCTGGATATTCGGCCTCAATGCCTGATAACTGGTAGTCCGCCCCGCACTGTCATAGGTGTAATTCGCATCCACATTGATCACCGCATTCACGGTGTTCCCGTCCGGATCAAGACCCCACCGATTCACCTGAAATCGCTTCCCCGTCACCGCGCCCGACCGGTGATACGAATACATCTCCGTCACCGCCCCACCCGCACTCGTCGGCCTCGGCAACGCGCTCTGCGGCACCGTCCCCGCCACGCAAACCGTATACTGCACCGCCGCCACCCGCCCCGCCACATACTGCGAAAACGTCTGCCCGCTCAGGTTCGCATCATACGTATAGCTCACCCGCTGACACAGATCCTCCGCATTCGTCTTCCCCGTCAGATACAGCTGCAGCATCGAAACCCGCTTCTTACTGTCGTAAGTATAGACCGAATCCTGACCCTTCGCGTCATGCCGGTACCACAGCGTATTATCCGCATTGTAGTAATAAGAAACCGTCCCGTTCTCCGGGTTCGTAGCCGACGTCAGCCGCCCCGAATTATCGTAAACAAACGTCCGAGTCTGCGTCACAGATCCCCGCGTCATCGTCACGCCCGACAGATTCTTCATCCAGTCGTAAGAGTAAGATGTAGAAACCGTCCCGCCCGCCGGATTCGGCTCCGTCACCGTCGCCAGACTCCCCTCGGCATCATTCAAAAACGTCTTCCACTTCCCCGCCGGATCCGTCACCGTGGTCTGCGCCCCGGCATACGAATACGTGGTCGTGCTGGCCCCATCCGGCAGCTTCACGCTCAACGTTCGTCCCGTTCCGTCATAGGAATAAACGGTCCACGCCGAAGCACTCCCGCCAGACGCATAAGGAGCCGACACCTTCCAAAGTTTCCCCAGCGGCGAACAAGAACACGGCGTATAAACGCTGTCCACCACCACGCGGATATCCGACGCCGAAGCCCCCTGCTCAGTCTTCACCACCCGCCCCAACCCGTCCAGCGTATTCCGCGTGTACCCGTTCGGCCCGCTCTTCGTCTGCGTTGCCAAAACACTCCCGCTCACATTCGTATACCCGTAACTGGTCACCGCCCCAAACGGAGAAGTCGCCGTCGCAGGCCTCCCCGCCGAGTAATAAGTCATCGACAACTGCTCGCCATTCAACCCGGTCGTCTGCGTCACGCCCAGCCACGAATTGTAGGACAGCGTCTCACTGTAAGTCTGGCTCGAAATCGTCTGCGGAGCCGCATAATTCGTCGCCGCATCCGCACTCACCGAAGACACACTCCCGTCTGATCCGTTTATCGACCCGATCCCGCCGAAATCGTAGTAAGCCATGCAATTCGATGTCGCCGGATTCACCGAAGCGCTCACCAGCCCGCGATAATTCCAGGCCACCGGCGAACTGGTATCGAACTGCGCTTCCGGCCCCAACGCGTTTGGCCCCGTCGCCCCCAGCCCCCACCCACTCCCATACCGCGCCGTGCAAACCGCCCCGCCCGGATAAGCAGGCTGCCCACTCGTCACCCGGCCATCGTAGTAGTTCTGCACCAGCGTTTTCGTCGTTCCACCCGTCGTCATCGTCACGCTCAGCACCCGGTCGAGAATATACTTCAACGTGTAGGCACTGGTCCCCAGGTAGACACTGTTGTAAGTCCGCAGCGGCGAACTCGTGTTGTTAAACGGATAGGTCACCGCCTGCGTGATATTCCCGTTCGCATCTGCCATCTGCGTGGAATCATGCTGTCGCCAGGAAGCGGAGTACCGTACCGACGCACGGGAATGTTCAGCAAAAGGGGCGCTTGTTGCCAAAGCCTTCCGGCAGGTGGAAGCCGGGGGGCGTCCGGATTGCCGATGACATAAGTTCCGTTATCCGACGCTGAAACCCCGCTGCAGTCGCCACGCTCCTTTGCGGCAGCATCCGATAACGAGGGATTCATGTCATCGACACAAAGGCCCGCCCCCGGTGCCGAAAGCCTGATCACCCCCTCCCCCCTCAAGGGGGTTAAGTGTGGGTCGGCGGCGCAGCCGCCCACCCACGCGCTGTATTTCCGCGCCGCTGGCCGCTCACGCCCCGCCAGAGGCGGGGCGGAGCCGCAGCGAACCGCGCGGTTTGGAAATGTCGCCACGTTCTCGCCTGATCTTCAGAGTGATGCATCCCGAGCACATACGCTACCTGGGCTTGATTGTCGGCACGCAAGCTGCATTCCCGCCTCGCAAATCAAAATCTATTCGACTATCTCGAACAATCCGGGGGTACTGAACCGCGAGGCATCCCTTGGGACCGATAGCTAAGAACATGTACTCACCGCATTCAAGATTCGATAATGCGAACGAGCCGCTTCCATCGACAACGACATCGGTGAAATATGAGCCGAACATCTGCATCGCCCGGATACGAGTCGCGCT
>JBBRLP010000227.1:0-3177 GCA_038231295.1 Chthonomonadales bacterium | reverse complement strand
CCTTGTGTTGGCCGGTGCGCAGGATGATTTCGAGTTGTTGCCGTTGTTGGGGAGTGAGGGTAAGGGAAGTGTGTTTGTTCATACCCTCAGTTTACCCGACAGTTGCGCCGCATATAAAACTTCAGTTAACTAACGACTAGACAGAACAACGGTTTCTTCTCTATAATGGATCAACGGTTTCGAGGAGGCCCATTCGATGCAGATAATGAAACGGAGCGCGGCAGAGCAGGGTAAACCTTACAGGAGGCAGGCCGCTTCGGCATCCTCTGACGAGCGGCAGACCCTGGTCGCGTTGCTCACAGGGACGGCGCGGCCGCTGGAGTGGGCGGAGATAGATACCTTTGTGCAGCGGCAGGACTCAGAGGCGATTCCCGCGCTACTGGCGGGTCTGGCACATCCCAACGGCAAAATACGGGCCGCCTGTGCGCTGTTGCTTGACCATGTCGCCGCCGACCGCTGCGTGGAGCCTCTGCTGCGGGCGGTTCGGCGGTGCGCCCTGCACTCGCTGATCTGCGATGGCTGTAAGGAGTGTCCGCTCAATACCGATGTGATCTCAGCGCTTCTGGAAGTGGCGATGACACATCGCAGTGTTGCCGTCCGCAGGCGGGCCGTCTTCTATCTCTCCATGCAGCGGCCCGATGCTCGTGTCACGCCTTTCCTGCACAACCTGCTCGCGACAGAGCAAGATGCCATCCTGCGGCGGCGGGCGCAAAACGCGCTCAAACAGCATCCGCCGCTCCCAACCGTATAGAAATACGTTCAAACCAGGCGCCCAATGGAGGGACTGACAATGCAGGTTATGGAGACGAAGGGGTTGGAACTTGCGTGTGCGTCAGATCGGATGGTTGTTAAAGTGACACGGCGAATAGGCCGCTCTCTGACACTGTTCTGGAAGGGCCTTATCGGGGTCGTGCTGTTTTTCGGTCTTATCGTGGCGATGGTCAAATGGATGCCGTCGCACTCGCCCGGAGACAACATCTCTCCGGACGTTCTGCTGGGCCTGTACACGGCGACAGCCATACCCTGTATCCTGCTGTCTCTCTTCAAAATTCAGCAGGACAGCAGACGCGAACAGGAAGGGTATGTTTTCGATAGAGCGGCAAATTGCCTTACCTGCGGGACAAAACCCGTCGGGTCTCTCGATCAGATTGTCGCGGTGCATACCATCGTGGACAAAGATCAGCCAGTCTATGTGAAGGGCATTCTGATTGAACTCTCCACCGGCAAAAAGATTCCGGTTGCCCCTTATGTCCCTCTCGGCGGTCACTATAGAGCGCAGGAAGCCACTGAAATCGCCCGTTTTCTCGATGTCAAGATCGTCACGGAAGCTAGAGATTACTCTACCGCTTGAAGGATGTCCCGCAAATGCACTCTTCCACAAAATTGAAATCCGGTTGGCTCTTCGCGGCTCTTCTGTTTACTCTGTCGCTGATTGTGGCGGCAGGCTGCTCGAAAAACGGAAATGGAAACGCCTCCGGGGATGGAGGCAAGGAGGACACCGCGCTTATCTCCGCCGGGAAAGCGATTTATGCGTCCAATGGCTGCGCCAAATGCCATGCGATTGGCGGGCAGGGCGGGCAGAAAGGCCCCGACCTGAGCAAGGTTGGTGCGGAGAAGGAACATACGTCCAGTTGGCTGATGGCCTACGTGAAGAACCCCAAATCACAGAATCCCAACTCCCGTATGCCCTCCTTCGACAACCGCATCAACAACAACGATCTCGTCACGCTCGGCGCCTATCTCGCCAGCCTCAAGTAGCGAGGCCGTTGCGCTAACAGACGAAGTGGTACCGACAGAATCGCCCCGGCCTTCACACTCTTGTGCGGAGACCAGGGCATCTTAATTGGAATGGAAGCCTATCGTTCTGCCGCTTTCAAAAACTCCTTATCCTCAAGGACGGCTGTAAACTCAGGTCGCGTTTCCAATTTCAGCCTTCCGCTATGGCTGACCGCCGCACCCTGTTTGAGAATGGACAGTGTTTCCGTTCGGTTGTGGGAGGTTGCCCAGGTCGCGGCGGCTAACCGGAGGTATATCCATTCGTACAGGGGGACCAACTCGATAGCACGGCGTTCCAGAGGAATAGACGATTCGTAACAGCCCGCGAAAAAGAGCGAACTTCCTATATCGTCGTAGGCGATACCAAGATCATGCTGCTGTAATGGCGTCATCGGGTCGGGTAATATCCGTTCCATCTCTTCCAGGAGCGTCCGCGCCTGTCTGCCGATGTCTGCGATCTTCTCGGTCTCTTTGAGATGATCCCAGGCTGTTATCGCATACGCATACGTTTTTAGCTTGAACGCCGCCCGACTCTCCCACCCTGTCTCTTCATTGCAGAGTTGGTGCATTCTGTCAACCAGCTTCAATGCTTCCTGTGTCTCGCGTTGAGCATTCCACATCACCGCAGCCGTCCGCAAGTATTGGAAACGGTCTTCTCGATTCTCAGGAGTGGACACCACGGAGGACATTATCTCCTCGAAAATCTGAAGCCATTCCTTGCCCTGTCCCATCTCGTGCCAGCACAGGGCCTGGGTACTATCGTACATGACCCACAGGAGCCGATCTTTCGGAAGGTAATTTTTGGCCCATTCAAGCACCTCCTTCTGTCGTCCCACAGCCATCTCACACTGCCTGAGCGCCGCCAGATAGTCTATCTGTTCCCAACACGCCCATGCCTCTTCTTGCAGGGAGAGAGGCTGAGCGAGATAGCGGGTCATCAGGTCCACGATGCCCTGTCTGTCTCCGGCCCAATAGCAGAAAGTATATCCGAGGTGAACGATTTCCGAATCGAGGATTGTGCTGATCTGCACATACTCTTGCAGCATCTGGATGCCTGCCTGAAGCAGGGAACGGTCTGCGGTTGCCGGATCGGTTTTCATCTGAACTTTGAATCGGGTCAAAAGGTCAGACAACGCCTGATTTATCTGTTCCATGCCTCCTCCCGTTGTTCGCGGCTTGTGATAATGTCTTAACTCACCTTACGCAGGCGACCATGCAATGTGTTTGTCGGACGAAATCGGCGGAGTGAACTCCTCCGCTGAATGGCCTGCGGCCAAGTTTCCTTCGGAAACGTTCAGGCTATCAGGGCCACTCTCCGCATTCTACGCCTTTTGTCCGAAGGACACTCCGGCGAAGCCGCATAGCGAGGGGTGTCAACCCTTTGCTCCCTCGGTGCTGCGT
>JBBRLP010000226.1:0-3235 GCA_038231295.1 Chthonomonadales bacterium | reverse complement strand
TTCGTTAATACCATCACCGGACAGGAAACGCCGCTGCTTACGCTGCCCATCGTGCAGGCCACATAGAAACGCGGACGTTGCCGCCATCGAAAAACGACAACGCGACAAAAAGCCTCAGTTATTTCACGGGCTTCCACGTACAACTGCCGGTTTCCTTCCTGCACAAGCAACAAGTTGAAAAAAAGTGTATCGGGTTGTGAAACCGTTTCTCAACCCGACAACCGACCGCCCCCAACCGCCTTTCCCTACACCCTACTCCCCACACCCGACACCCTGCCTCTACGCATTGGCAGTTATTTTGCCTCTGTCGTCAACGACTGCTTTCAGGGAATTTCAATGGCAATGTGAACCGTTGCTTCGATCTCTTTCAGAATGTCCAGACTGACCGCTCCCAACTTCTCCACGAACCGCAGAGGAGAAACGCTTCGCACCTGAAAGCCGTCCACCGCTGAAAGTTTGCTCAAGCCGTTTTCGGCGTTCGGTTCCAGTCGTGTCATCCAGGAATACGAGGCAAAGGATTCCTTCCAATCGGTAATCGGGACAATGATGCACAATGGGAGCCGTCCGACGTCTGGTGAAGACGCCACCACGCAGGGGCGCGTCTTGCCCATTTCGGCCCCGACGCCGGGATCAAGCCGAACACGCCAGACTTCTCCCTGCTGCGGTGTCTCAGGCATGGGGCGTCCCTTCTGCCAGGTAGTCGTAGAACGTTTCGCCGTCCAGCGCCGTGAATGCCGTCAGTTCGCGCTCTGCTGCGGGACGGGCAAGGTCTGTCTCATACTCCTCTGCCGCCTGTTCCGCCTGCGCCCGAAGGATGCGAGCGCGTTCCGCTTTCGGCAGGGCGAGCAGTTGACGGGCGGTAGGGGCTGGCGTTTCCTGTTCCTCCAACAACTCATTCAGGACGACCTCGACAGGCTTTCCCAATCGCGCCGCCTTGCGCTGCAATTTCGCTTCTTGTTCGCGTGTCAGCGTCAAACTCATGTCTCTCTCCTTTCCAGGCAGCCCGGATCGTGTTACAGGCTTCGCAGGCAGCAAGCCAGAGTGAAAAATCAGGCGTTCTGGGTCATCTTGCCTTTATCAGCGGCCTGGGCATTGCGACGGGCTTCCTCTCGCGCCTGCGCCATCTCCTCCACCGTCTTGGTGTGCAGACGCGCCATGCCCTGAAAGTCCGTCATCGTCTTCACCCGCGTTCCACTCGCCTCCGCCTCCGCCAACCGCGCCTTCGCCCCCGCGATGCTCCCGTTCCCCTGATACTGCGGCAGCCACTCCGCCTGCGCCACCAGCATCTCATCCGTCATCTGCCACACCTCCTCCGGGTCGCACACCGCGCCCGTCAACGGATCGTGGAGCATCGCCTGCTTCAGGAGCGTCACATCCCCCGCTACCGCTGCCTCCATCCCCATCCGCTGCACATTCACCGACGCCAAACACGTCGCCGCACACGCCAGCGGCAACTCCCCAATATGCGCCATGTGGATGCCGTTCCGATCTACAAAGCCCAGCGACTCGATGATGCAGCCTTCCGGCAGGTTGGTGAGAATGCCCGTATTCGGCACATTGAAGTGACCGCGATACGTCCGTCCGGTCTCCAGGGCTTCGAGGATGTAGGAGCCATGTTCATCGGAGCGTTTGTCGGGCGTGAACCGGGGCGGTTCCTGGGTCAGCCAGTTGGGGAAGTCGGTCTCGAACCAGTTGCGACCCTCCGTGCAGACCCGCAGATACCCGCCCGTCTCCCCGTTGATCCACGACGACAGATCAATCCACTTATTGATCTCGTCCAGCCGCTTGCGATACCAGGGAACATATTCCGACAGATGCCCGTTGCTCTCGGTCGAGTAGTAGCCGAAGCGCTTCAGCACATCAATCCGCACCTTCTCCGTCTCCGGGTAACGCGGGTGGTTCTCAAACAGCGACAGCAGCATCGGAATGAGATCGAACTCCCGCCACACCGCCTTAAGGCACCACGTCTGATGATTGATGCCGGAAAACAGGAACTCGATGTCCGACCGGTGAACCTTCTCGTCTTCGCCGATCAGGCCCTCTTTCTTCGCCCAGTGCGTCACGCAGTCCGCAATCTGATGCTGCGCGCCCTGGACGCCGTGACACAGGCCAATCGTCTGGACGCCGCCATACTTGTTGCACGCCCACGTCAGCATCGCCATCGGGTTCGCGTAGTTCAAAAACAGCGCCCCCGGCTTCGCCACCTCCCGAATGTCCTTGCAGAAGTCCAGGATCGCCGCAATCCCCCGCTGCGCGTACATAATGCCGCCCGCGCAGATGGTATCGCCCACGCACTGGTCAATGCCATATTTGAGGGGAATGTCAATATCGGTCTGAAAAGCGTCCAGCCCGCCCTGCCGGATGGTGCAAATCACATAGTCGGCGTCGGTGAGGGCTTCGCGCCGGTCGGTGGTGGTGGAGATAGTGGCGGGCAGGCCGTTGCCCTCGATGTCGCGGCGGGCCAGTTGGCCCACCATGTCGAGGTTGTGGGCATTGATGTCCGTAAAGGCGAAGTGGGTGTCGGCGAACTCAGGAACCGTGAGCAGGTCGCCCATCAGGCGGCGCGTAAAGCCGATGCTCCCGGCTCCGATCATGGCAATTTTGAGGGACATAGCAGAGAGTCTCCTTGTAGACAGAATGTTCACAAGAAGAATTAGCGGAAGAAGGGGAGGAGTCCTGCCCAAAGACCGAATTCAGCGGCAGGCCGCAGCCTAAACCCATGCCGCGTACAGAGTGTGTACGTCCTGTCTGCTGCGAAGGGAGGGGCAGGCAATCCTCCGGCAACGGGAGCGGACTTGGAATGGCTACGCGCTGAGAGTCACGGGACGTTTTTCGCGCACTCGCCGCAAACATAATCCAACGCGCCCAACACGCCCGGCAGGTCTTCAATGCCGTACTGGTCGGTCTCGAAAATCTCGCCTGCCAGTGTCAGTTTGTAGAATTGCCAGCCCTGCCCGTTGCTGACAATACCATACACGTCTATCGCGTGATTTTCCTGACGGTTGCTCCCCTGGCAGGCCACCATCTCCGCCACGCACTGCGCCGCGCCCTGCTCGAAATCGTCCTTCTTGGCTTCCGCCACGCATAGCAGCGGGGTCTCCAGATAAGCGCGACGCGGAGCCATCACGTAGTCCGCCAGTCCCGTCAGCGTCTCCGTGGTGATGGTCGCTGCTTTCCAGATTTTTAATTGCGGGTGCAGGGGAACGGTCTCCGCGAGGAGGGCATCAATCAGCAG
>JBBRLP010000225.1:0-3409 GCA_038231295.1 Chthonomonadales bacterium | reverse complement strand
CCATAATATGTGCAGGCGGTCGTTACGGTTGATTCATACAAAAGGCAAGCACCACATCCATTATACAAGCAAGAAATGAAGATCGCAAATGTTTCTTTTTAACCGGAATAATTACACTCTTTCAGCGGAATACGCATGTACTTAAGTAGACAAAAAAAGCCTATTGTGCTTTTCATGAAAAATGTTATAATTGACCATCTCCTCAGGTATGTCACGGATCGGACTATACTATACCACCCGTGATCGGGTGCTATATACCAGCCAGGATCGCCCGATGTGTGCCAGTCAGGATCGCTCGGTGTATACCACTTGCGGATCGGTCGATGTAGACCACCCGTAAAACGATTTCGGTCGTTGCCATTCCCCGCCCTTCTCTGCCATTCTCTCAGGCAGGAGGGCCACATGGAGCGACTAAATATGCCAGACATTCAAGACATTCTCTACCGCCTCAGAAAAGGCGAATCCGAACGCGCCATCGCCAGGGATCTAGGACATTCGCGCATCACCATACAGCGTTATCACGACTTCGCTCAGCAGAAAGGCTATCTCCATCCGGACGTCTCCCTGCCCTCGGTCCAGACGCTCAAGGCACAACTCGGCGAACCGACCCCGCCCCCGAACCTACCTTCCAGCGTACTGCCCTTTCAAACCCTGGTAGAGGGGTGGATGCAGCAAGGCGTGGAGGGCGTCGCCATCCACCAGCGCCTCCAGAAACATCACGCCTACACCGGCAGTTACTCCTCGGTACGCCGCTTCCTCCAGCGTCTGAGGCCCACCGACCTCAAAACCTGCGTTCGCATCGAGACCGCACCGGGAGAACAGGCACAAGTTGATTTCGGCACCGTCGGAAGGCTCCGGGATGCCGCTACAGACACAAAGCGCGTGCTCTACTGCTTCGTCATGACCCTCTCCTACTCACGCCATCAGTACGTCGAATTCGTCTTCGACCAGAGTATGGCGACCTTCACCGCCTGTCACCTCCATGCCTTCGAAGCCTTCGGAGGCGCGCCCAGGCAGGTCGTGCTCGACAACCTCAAAGCCGCCGTCATCGTCGCGGCGATGGAAGACTCGGTCCTCTCAGGCGTCTATCGCCAGATGGCCCAACACTACGCCATCCTCGTCGCTCCCTGCCGACCCAGGACCCCCCAACACAAAGGAAAGGTCGAGAGCGGCGTACACTACGTCAAGAGAAACTTCATCGCTGCCGAGGAGTTCACCGATCTCAATCACGTCAATCGCGCAGGCCAGGTCTGGGTCCGGGAAGTCGCAGGTGTCCGCACGCACGGCACCACTCAGGAAGCGCCCCTCAAGCGCTTTGCCGAAACCGAAAAGGCGGCGCTGCTCGCGTTGCCCCAGGAACCCTTCCCGCTGCTGAGCACCCTGCGTCTCACCCTGCAAATCGATTGTCACCTGCGCTGTGAGGACAGCTACTACTCCGCACCCTACGCCCACGTCGGCAAGCGCCTGGAGGTGTTTCTTTACGAGAAGAGTGTGCAGATCTACGACGGCGTCACCCTCCTCACCACCCATCCCCGAGCCACCACGAAAGGCCAACGGCTCACCCGCCTCGAACACTATCCGCCTGAGAAGGCGATCTGGCTCGCCCAGACCCCGGAGCGCTCCCGAGAAGAGGCCGCTCAGATTGGACCGTTCTGCCTGGAGGTCGTCGAGCACCTGCTTTGCCTGCGCCCCGTCGATAACCGTCAGGCTGCCGGCAAACTCGTTGCCCTGGCTGCAAAGGTCGGGGGGGGGCGCCTGGAGGCGGCCTGTGCCCGCGCGTTGCGCTTCGGAGATCCGCGCTATCGGCGCATTAAGAACATCCTCGACGCCGGGTTAGAGAACGAGCCCGATCTTCCTGCCCCGGTCGGCTCGCCAGCGGAGCCCGCAATCGCGGAGGCAGAGACTGCGCGTTTCACGCATGCCCGGTCTCTGACGGAGATCTTCTGGGAGGGCCTCAGTCCATGCTGACCCATCCCCTCTTACCCAAGCTGCGTCAACTCAAGCTCGCGGGCATGCTTCAGACCCTCGAAGCGCGCTCGGCTCTGGCGTTGGAGAAGCAACTCTCCCCGGTGGAGTTTCTGGCGATCCTCCTCGACGACGAGATCGACCGCCGGGAACGGACGCGTCTTGTGAGGCAGGAAAAGGAGGCGGGTTTCGAGGCGCCGCGCTTCCTCTCGCAGTTCGATTTCTCCGCCGTACCCACGCTCTCGCGGAGCCTGGTGCTGCAGATGGCGACCTGTGTGTTTGTCGCGGCCCATGAGAACTGGCTGCTGCACGGTCCGAGCGGGGTCGGCAAAAGCCATGTGGCTACGGCCGTGGGGCATGAAGCGATCCGCCTGGGTTACAGCACGCTGTCGGTCTGTACGCACCGTCTGCTGAGCGACCTGTATGCCGCGCGTGCCGACGGAACGTATGCCCGTCGGTTGAAAAGGCTGGTGAGCGTGGATCTTTTGATCCTCGATGACTTCGGCCTGCGTCCGGTAACGGCCACGGGAGCGGAGGATCTCTACGAACTGATCCATCACCGCTATGAGAAGGGGAGCATTCTCCTGACGAGCAACCGCCATCCCTCGGAATGGGCGGAACTCTTCGGCAATGAACTGCTGGCTTCTGCGGCTCTGGACCGTCTGACGCACCATGCGCATGTGACTCAAATCACGGGCGAGAGCTACCGGCAGCGTGAGCGCAAACAACGCAGTGTGCAGTCGGTTTCCTCAGAGGTATCGTTACGTAACGAAACTCCTGAACCGTCCTCTGAAGCGGCCCACGGAAAAGCGGTGCCTCTGACGCCAGGGAAAGGAACCTAGGATGCCACGCCCCCGACAATATGCGACGGAGGCCGCGCGTCAAGCCGCTCACCGTATGCGCACTCAGACGAATGTGGACCAACTTCATTCCTGCCTCTACCAACTGGAAGAGGCGCTGTGGGATGCGGGTGATCGGGGCGATCCGTTGGCTTTGGCATGCCGCGCCAGTTCTTTGGAGACGATGCTGGCTCGTTTGACCGATGCTTTCAAGGGCCTGCCTGCCCCCTCGGTCCAACCCCCCAACGATCCCTTGGAAAGGAGTTAAAAACTCGACGAATCCGACCGTGTAAATCGCCACTTTACGCGGTCACTCAAACCACTTTTTCGGAGCGCCGAAATCGGTAAAGTGGTATACATCCCTCCGATCCTCGGGTGGTATACAGCGGGCGGCTATTGACACCATACCGTCGGGCTGTACGCGTTTGATTTCTGCACAATCGTTTCTAAGCCATCTCTGTGAGCGTATTTCAGAAGCTGCTCACAAGCGTCATCACGCAGTTTCTCAGCACGCGAGTAGGTATTAGTCTCGTTACGAGGAATAAACTTTAGTTTCCGGTAAAATCATGTAGACACAATTTCAGTTCAGACATCAGGGCTTTCTG
>JBBRLP010000224.1:0-3531 GCA_038231295.1 Chthonomonadales bacterium | reverse complement strand
GGCGCATGCATCCGCTCAGCGTCCTCGACGTTCAGCGCTCTTTCCAGCCAGGTCTCGCCCTCCTGCCAGTATCCGAATGCACACCAGAACCACCAGAGGTCGGCGGCCAGGGCGAGACCGCGCCCATAGCCGTTGGGAGACGCCATGGAAATTGCCAGAGCGGCGCGGATGTTGTCCAGTTCCTCACTCAGACGCCGAAGCCATAGATCTTCGTCCGGCCCGTGCATCTTTGCGGCCGCTTGTGACGCTAGGGCCGCAAAATAGGCGGCGTGACGTTCCCGGGGTTCGATAGCCTCTGGCCCCTCGCCGAGCTGCTCTAACGCATAGGCACGCAGCGTAACGAGCATCGAAAAACGCCGACTAACTTCATCCTGCCCTGTTACGGTCCGCACCAGGGACGCGGCCTGAAGCTGCGCAAGCTGGTCCAGGGCCAGAGGGCTATCGGTCACGGCTTCTGCGGCTTCGAGCGTCCAGCCGCTATGAAAAACGGCCAGACGGCGAAAGAAACGTTGGAGGTCGGCAGAGAGAAGGTTGTAGCTCCAGGCTACCGTATCCCGCAGGGAGCAATGCCGATCTGCTAAAAGCGGCCGGCGGCCGGCCAGCAGATCAAACGGACGGCGATGCAGCGCCTCCAGCATCTGCCGCGGCGTGAGCACCGCCGCACGGGCAGCAGTCAGTTCCAGAGCGAGCGGCAGTCCCTCCAGATCCTCTACGAGCCGGACCACCGAAGCGGCGTTTCGTGGGGTGAGGGCAAAGCCCGGCGAACTGGAACGGCATCGATCCAGGAATAGGGCCACGCCCGCGTGCTGCTGCAGAGTGCTGAGTTCCCCTGCCTGTAAAGTCGCTCCTCGCGGTGGAGACGGCAGAGGAGCGAGATCGACTGCCTGTTCGAGGTCCAGCAGGAGCCGACTGCGAGAAGTCACCAGGCAGCGCAACGCGGGCGTTCGATGCACCAGTTCCCGCACCAGCAGGGCTCCCTCGCGAGCGATCTGTTCAAAATTGTCGAGGACGAGAAGTACCGATCCTCGGGACAATCGCTGCACCAGCGGGGAGAGCGGATCGCCGGACGAATGCCCTGGCAGTCCGAGCGTCTTGTACAGCGTTTCCTGCAGTTGAGACGCGTCGGTAACCTCGGCAAGGGGGACGAACAGAGGCTCCCATAGCCCTTCCCCCGCGACCGCGATCTCCAGCGCCAGCCGTGTCTTTCCGACACCCCCCGTCCCTGTCAAGATCACCAGGCATCCAGGCTGCGCCAGCAGCGCCCCGACCTCGGCGATCTCCGCCTCCCTTCCAAAAAACCGATCTAAGCGCGGCGGAAGTGACGGAAGAATAGCGGTGCGGGGCAGGGATTTCGTTCTCTGTGTCGGCGCGCCTGTGTCGGCAGGGGGCGAAGCAGAGCGTCTCCTCGGCTGCGGGCTGACGCGGACGCCGGCGTCCGGCAGAAGGGGCGCTACGAGGTTTCGAGTATCCGGATGAGGAGCGGCGCCGAGTTCCTGGAGGAAGCGATCCTCCAGGCTGCGGTACTGGCGCAGTGCGGCAGCAGGCTGGGCCGATTCCAGCAGCAGACGGATGTAGGTGCGCTGCGCCTCTTCGTGCAGAGTATCGAGCGCCGCCGCCCGCCGGGCCGCTTCCAGCGCGCTAGGCCGGTCTCCCGCGCCAAGGCGTCCTGCCGATATCTCCAGCAGCGCCTCACGGCAGAGGTTCTGCAAGCGCGCCCGCTCGGCGAATATCCACTCCTGATAGAAACCGGGCAGCAGCTCTCCGCGATAGACCGCGACCGCCTCTTCCAGCCGTCGCAGGCGATCCTCCGGCGTTATTTCCCTGTCTGTCTTCAGTCTGGCGAGCGTCTCCTCGAAGAAGCCGGTATCGGTCGTCACACGTTCCGGGTCCAGTCCAACTGTCGTGCGCCCCGCCAGAATGACGCTTGGGCCGGTCGCTTCTCCCTCTTCTCCGCCGTCCAGCACACTGCGAAGCGAGGAGAGCGCCATGCTCAGACCGCTGCGCCCGGATTCCAGTGTCATGTCCGGCCACAGCATATCGATCAGGAGTTCCCTCGAATGCCTCTGCGGACAGTGGTGAGCCAGGAAGGCGAGCAGAGCCGCGGCCTTATGGGTGCGAAACCGGGTCGTGATGCGCGGGCCGCGCACGAGACGCAGAGTGCCCAGCATTTCTATTCGGGATAATGTTTGAGGCAACGACATCCCATCCGGAGAGCGGAATTCCAGTCAAAAAGCAGGGATCAACGGGAGCGTCATGACTCTTTCATAGCCCCGCCGTTGACCTACTTTTCCTTCCGTCCCCCTGGCCCTCACTTCTGTGAGGTGGCCCGCATGGCTGTGTATATTGCAATCGCATCCATTCCCCGCAAATTCAGCGCAACTTTCTCTAGTTTACCCGTTTATATCGCCGCTTGATAGGTTGCTGATAGAGCAGCCTGCTATTCTGGTCAATATCGTTGTTGGTTATCGCGCCTCACGGCGTGAAAACCGTCTTTGCCACCGGACTGGAGACCCCCTGGGTCCTGGCGTTTCCGCCTACCTCTGTGGGCGCTGTTACCCCGGTACCGGGAACGTTCGGATTGCTCGGAGCGTCTGCGCTTTCCGGCATCGGTTTCGCTCGCTGGCGTCCGTGCAGATAGAGTTTGGTTCCCGCGCCCATCGCCGCGCCCAACACCAACTTTGTCCACTTCGAACACAACGCGAGTTAGGCGAAGAGGCGCCGTTCATCCAATGTCCAGAGTCGCTCGGCCCGCAAGGCTATGGCTCTTCCCATTCCCGAAAGGATTTCTACACTATGTCTGCACGCTTGAACTGTTCGCTCGCACTGCTCTCACTCTCGCTGGCCGCCTTGCCTGCCCTGGCTGCTCCGCCAGTTTACCATCTTATCGACCTGGGCACATTGGGAGGTAATAGCTCTGTCGGCCTTGGCGTCAACAGCAGTGGCACTGTGGCGGGCTACTCTACCACAACCGGAGGCGCTACCCACGCCTTCCGCTACGACACCAGCCTGCACGATCTGGGCACGCTTGGAGGTACAAGCTCTTTCGGAAGTGGCATCAATGATAGTGGCACTGTGGCGGGCTACTCCAATATAATTGGAGGTAATGACCACGCCTTCCGCTACGACACCAGTATGCACGATCTGGGTACTCTCGGAGGCACCACCTCTCAGGGGTTCGCCATTAACAGCAGCGGCAACGTCACAGGCGTTTCCAAAACAGCCGGAGATGGCGCACTGCACGCCTTCCGCTACGACACCAGTATGCACGATCTCGGCACACTCGGAGGCAACATCTCTTTCGGTAGTGGTATCAACGATAGTGGCACCGTCACAGGCTACTCCGAGTTAATAGCCGGAAACTCCGCAAAGCACGCCTTCCGCTACGACACCAGCATGCACGATCTGGGTACGCTCTGTACATTCCGGCGAATTTGAACACTGATTCCGTTTCAAAATGAACACTGAATCGCGTTCAAAATGAACACTGATTCCGTTTCAATCTGAACGGTCTGGAGCGAAGCTACGCGGGTG
>JBBRLP010000223.1:0-3679 GCA_038231295.1 Chthonomonadales bacterium | reverse complement strand
ATGTGAAGTTGGAGAAGCTTCGGCTTCAGACCAAGATGAACCACCACGCCATGAAAGCCAAGATTTACCAGAGTGCGTTGGCCAGTGCGTTTAAGCAACTGCAGGAACTCAAGCAAATCGGAGTGCCTGCGTAAGGTGAGTAAATATGTTAATCTCTGCCTGGAGTATCGAACTGTTCGGTGGTTTGAAGGCGCAGCGACAGGAGCGCGAACTGCGACGCTTCCAGACGCGTAAGGCCGGCTCTCTTCTGGCCTATCTCGCCTACAATGCCGACAGGCCGCATCCCCGTGAGCTGCTCGTGGATCGATTCTGGCCGGAGATGGAGCCGCAGGCGGCACGGCATAACCTTCGCCAGACGCTCTTCTCGCTACGGCGGCTTTTAGAGCCAGCCGATGTGCAGGCTGGCTCCGTTCTGGTCACCGACAGGGATCGGGTCTGTTTGCAGGCAGGTTCGGTGCAGACCGATGTCGCGCTGTTTCAGCGGACCTTGCGGCATGCCGAACAGAGTGCGGACGCCGCAGAGCAGCAGCGCCTGCTGGAGCAGGCGATCGCGCTCTATCGCGGCGAACTACTGTCGGGCTTCTACGACGAATGGATCTTCCCCGAGCGCACACGGCTTGCCGAAGGAGTTGTCAGCGCTATGAGCCGCGTCGCCGCACTGCACGGCACGGCCCGCAGGTTCGATCAGGCCATCGACCATCTGCGCGCGGCGCACCTTATTCTGCCGTTTGAAGAAGCGATCCATCGGCAGTTAATCGCCCTCTACCTGGCAGCCGGACGAAATGAGGAGGCCCGAGAACAGTATCAGACGTTCGCACGGATGCTGCGCGAGGAGTTCGGCACGGCTCCCTCATTCCCGTTTGAAGGCTCTCTGGACGGAGGGAAGGGCAGAGCTCTCTCCCCGCCTGCAAGCAGCGCATCTCTCCCCCGTTCCCAGAGGAAACGGCGAACGCAAGTCGTGTCGCCCGCTCTGGAGTCGGTGGCTCCGGACCCGGTTCGATCCGCCCTCTTCAGACCGAACCTCCCTGCTCCCCTGACGCGCTTTTTCGGTAGGGAGGAGGAGATCGACCGGATCTGTACGCTGCTCTCCCGGCCGGATATGCGTCTCCTGACGCTCACCGGGCCGGGCGGCAGCGGCAAAACCCGTCTCGCGCTGGAAGCGGCGCGACGCAGAGGTGAGAACGCCGGCCCTGCCGTCCACTTCGTTCCTCTCGCAGATCTCAGCAGCCCCACGTTCCTTCCCGACGCCATCGTCAGAGCCCTCGACCTGCAGTTCGGTTCCGACCTTGACATTCCGGGCCAACTGGTCACCTATTTTCAGAGCCACCCCACCCTTCTGCTGCTGGACAACTTTGAGCACCTAGTGGAGGAGGGCGCGGAGATCGTGCAGTCACTTCTGGAGCGCGTGCCTGCGCTGCGCTGCCTCGTCACCTCCCGCCGGCGATTGAACCTGCCCGGAGAGCGGGAGATGACTCTCTCTCCCCTGCCGGTTCCGCCGATTCACACGCCTGCTGACGAGAACGGCAAGCAAACAGGCAGCCTCGATCTGCTCTCTTTCCCCAGCGTTGCCATGTTTGTGGACCGCGCCCAGGCGGCTCGGCCGGACTTCGGCGCCACCGAGTGCAATATCTCTGTCATCAGCGCCCTCTGCAGCCGACTGGAAGGGATGCCGCTGGCGATAGAACTCGCCGCAGCGCGTATGGGAGCCCTCACTGCAGGGCAGATGCTATCCCAACTCGAGAACAGTCTGGATCTGCTGGTGGATCGGCGGCGGGGCGTTCCCGAGCGCCATCGCAGCCTACGGGCCGCCCTCGACTGGAGTTACTCCCTGCTCGCCCCGCAGCTACAGGCCGCCTTTGAACAGTTATCGATATTCCGCGGCGGCTGGACTCTGGAAAGCGCAGGCGCTGTGTTGACTGGTCAGGACGCAGGTTCCGGGTCGCCGACGCCGGAGAAGGTCCTGGAGTGGCTGGAGATTCTGCGTTTGAACTCGCTGATCGTCACAGAGGAACGGGGAGAGATCCTGCGGTTTCGGATGCTGGAGACGCTACGGGAGTATGGGCGTGAGCGAATGACCGAGCACAAGAGCACCGCCCTTTCCCATCGTTTCGCGGACTATTTTCTGCGGTTAGCCGAGGAGGCGGGGGCTGGCATGCGCGGGCCGGAACAGGCTCTCTGGTACGAGCGGCTGGAAGACGAGCATGACAACCTGCGGAGCGCCATGAACCTGTCCGGTGAGCAGGAAGCGTGGGAACAGGGTCTCCGTATTGCAACAGGCATGGGCCGTTTCTGGGAAGTCCGTGATCATTTCGTTGAGGGTAGCCGGTTTTTCGAGGGGTTCCTGGCGCACGCGGAGGATCTGCCGATCTCCCTCATCGTGTCCGCCCTGCATCGATGCGCCAGACTCCTCCGCCAGATCGGCGACATGACAAAAGCGCGGCAGATGTGCGAAGAGAGTGTGCGCCCGTGCCGTGAGTCGGACGATCTCTGGACGCTCGGGGAGGTGCTGGTAACGTTAAGTTCGTATCTGGTGCTGGATGGGGAAGCCAGTGAAGCAGGCATTCGGATTTGTGAAGAGGCAACGGAGGTCGCGCAAAAGGCAGGCAACAAAATCGCCCTGGCAGAGGCGCTGGCAAGCCGGGGCAGCGAGATCTTGATGCATGGCGATATCGTTGGAGGCATCGCCATGCAGGAGGAGAGTCTGACGCTCTTTCACGCTGCCGGTGACTGGCACAGCGTGGCCATTATGATGAACGAACTCGCCTACTTCCGGTCCTGGTTTGGAGAATATGCCCGGTCTCGCGCCCTGCTCGAAGAGGCGCTGACGATCGGTCGGCGCCTGGATTGCCACGGCGCTATCGCCCACATGCTCAGCAATCTCGGCATGATCCTGGCCTATCAGGGCCACTATGTTCACGCTGGAACCGTGCTCGAAGAGAGTCTGGCGCTGCGGCGCAAACCCGGTTTTCCGATCCCCATCGCCGACACCTTGAACGATCTGGCGACTCTGGTCGGGATGCAGGGCGACTTCGCCGCAGCGCGGATCCTTAATGCGGAATGCCTGCTCTTGAAACGTCGGCATGGCTTCCATCGTACCATCGGCTGGGTGCTCGGCTCGACCGGCTGGCTCTCCCTCTACGAAGGCGATCTCGACAGTGCGCAGCGCGACTATACCGAGTGTCTGGCTCTTTTTCAGGCCGATCAGGCCAACCCGCGCGGCCTCGCGCGGGCGTACTGGGGCCTCGGCAGAATCGCGCTGCATCACGGAGACCTGCCGGAAGCACGCACCCTCCTGCACCGGTCTCTCTCGATGCGCTGCAATCTGATTGCCGTCCGAGAGATCTGCGAAAGCCTGGAAGCATTTGCTCTCCTCTTGACGGCAGAAGCGAACGTCGATCAGGCGGCCCGGCTGCTGGGCGCAACCGAGGCGTTGCGAACAAAGCTGGGCATGCCCTACTCTCCCGCCGAACGACCCACTTTCGCCCGCTGTCTCTCCGACGTGCGTTCGCTTCTGGGCACGACCGAGTGCAACCGACGGCTTACCGAAGGCCGCACCCTCACCCTGGGGCAGGCAGCCGAGCTGGCTTTGAAATGAGTGGGTGTACAATGGGAGCACAACGTGGTATATTAGATGTGAATGTACAGAAGAGGAAGGAAGACTATGCCCAAAACGTCTGCT
>JBBRLP010000222.1:0-3740 GCA_038231295.1 Chthonomonadales bacterium | reverse complement strand
GCTTTATGTGGGGGCTTGCCCGCCACAACGGTGGCAGTAACGTCTGTCGTGGAGACGGTAGTTGTAAGTACAAAAAGCTAAATCCTTATGGTTCGCAGATGAGCATCTCTCAAGGCAACCAGTTATACCGTACCCCATCACCCGATTTTGGCTGGCTGGAGCAAACCTATCCGGCAAACAAAGTGCTGATTCCAGGCCAGAATTTGCCAAATGTGCGTTGGTACATATATTAACGGCATGGAGACGTCGTCCGCTGGTCGCAAGGCCGGTGGCCGCCTTCCTCATGAGCAGCGCGTAGGCGTGCGACCACGGCAACCAAGTTATCAAGCGCCATAATCCCATGTTATCACTCACCATTCGCGGATTTTTGGGGAGTTCTGATTTTGACAACCCAGTTTGGCCCATTTCGATATTTAATTTTGGCCCACTTCGATAGGCGAGATTGGCCCACCTACGGAAGTAAATCGAGACGGTTGAGGAGGCCTCCTTTCTGCGAGGTCTCTCCTCTGCATACAGGGGAGAGACTTCGAGTTTGCCGTAGTGAGCGGGCCGCAGGCCCGAGCGCGAAGGAAAAATCGCTTCGGGCAAAATGGCAGAGACGCCCGCCTTACGAGATCAGGTCGCTCAGAGCGTCCTGAACCGCCTCCACCGAGGCGATCTTCTCCTGGTGGTCGTCGCCGCGTTGGCTCTCTTGCCAGTTCTCGGAGCGCTCTTCAAAATAGTCCTGCATCTCACTGAGGCTCTCGGCAATCAGTTGGTAGGCAGTCTGGAACGAGGCATTCCAACGCGGCCAGCCAGGGATGCTGGGAATACTCGGCAGAACAGGCAGTCCTTTGGCCGCCATCTCTGCCTGACGTCTCTGTTCACGCCGAGCGCGAAACGCCGCCTGCCGCGCTGCTGCAGAGGCATGCTGCTTGGGCTGGGGCATTAGCCTGTCCCCCCTGAAGCGTTACGTAACGCTTCCGCGCCCTCAACGCCGCCATTGCGCCGCTCAAACGCGGTGGAGCTATCCGCTCTGCGTTCCAGAGTGCGCCGGAAGCGGAACGACTCATTGCCGGTCTCAATGATGTGCGCCCGGTCGGTCAGACGATCTAACAGCGCTTTACACAGGCGGGCATTGGTAAAGACTTTGGTCCATTCCGAGAAAGGCAGGTTCGTCGTTATCACCACCGACGCCCGCTCCGCCCGCTCCGAGATCACCTGGAAGAGCAGTTCTGCTCCCAACTCGGCCAGAGGGACATAGCCGAGTTCGTCAATGCAGACCAGATCGTAGCGCGCCCACCGAGAAAGCGCGCGACCCAACTGGTTCTGGTGTTGGGCTTCCAGCAGTTCGTTGACCAGTCCGGCGGCGGTGGTAAATCGCACGCGGCGGCGCTGCCGACACGCCGCCACACACAATCCTGTCGCCAGGTGGGTCTTGCCCGTGCCACAATCGCCCAGGAACACAACCGGCTCCTTGCGATCCAGGTAGCCTCCGGCCGCTAACGACAGGATCTGCGAGGCGGAAAGCGCGGTGGCCTTGGCGAAGTCGAACTCTTCGAGGCTCTTCACCCGAGGCAGATGCGCTTCCGAAAGACGACGGGCCACCGTTTTGCCCTGACGCTCTTCCAACTCCGCCTCCAGCAGCGCGTCGAGGAAGTGCAGATGCGAGTGACGCTCCCGGATCGCCTCTTCGGCGAGACGCTCACAACTCTCGGCAATGGTGGGCAGTCGCAGCGGTTTGCAATGCTCCTGGATCGCGGCGACTTCTACAGATTGAGGCGTCTGGCTCATTGCACACCGGCCAGTAAGCGGTCATATCCGCTCATTTCCGGCAGAGGACGGTCATAGCGACTGAGACTGCCCAACTCTTCCGGCGACAGTTTTGCAGGCGAGACCTGCGCTTTGGCCTGGTTCAGCAGGCATTGCACCGCGCTTTCATCGCTGCATCCGAGGGCAAGCGCCTTCTCGACGGCGCTCTTAACCGCCGGCCATCCATGCTCTGGAGCCAGCCGCAAGAGATCGACCATGGCGCGCGTGGCCGGGTGTTTCCCCAGACGCTCCTGCCAGATCGCCCACAACCGGTCGAAACTCTCGGGCCACAGCCCCTGTGCCCGCCATTGCGCGAGCGGTCGCGCTCCCGGCAGTGCGCCCGGCTTCCTGTCGAGCACATCCAGGTAGTGTTCGAGATTGAAAACCTCGGCGCGGCGCGTGTAACTGCGCTCATGGACAGCCACGCGGATGCCGCCATACCAGACCTCAATGGCGGAAGGGAGAACTCTCACCTGCGCCTTGGAGCCAACGCGCAGAGGCGTGGAGTACCAGACTAGATGGGTTTTGACGCATCCCTTGGCGTCCACCAGACCCGAATGCGTTTCCGCCAGGTCAAAGCCTTCCTTGGGCAATGCCAGCAGAGAGCCGCGTTCCTGAACCAACAGCGCCCCTACCGGGGCGGGGCGGTCGCCGATCTGACGCGACTGGTCGGCGATACAGTCGGCGAGGAGTTTGCGGTTGAAGGCCTCCAGGGTCTCCGCCTCGGGAACGGGGACCAGGTGGTTGCGTCGGAAGGCGCCGACTTCGCCTTCCACTCCGCCCTTCTCCTGGGGTTGGGCCGGTCCACAGAACTCGGCGCGAAACTGCCAATGCGACCGAAAGGCAATGAAGCGCGTGTGTTCGTCGCGGGTGTGTCCGCGAAACACCTTGGTGACCGCACTGGCCAGATTATCGTAGCGCAGCAGGTGAAAGACGCCGCCGAAATAGGTGAAGGCCTGCTCGTGCGCTTCGAAGAAGGCTTGCTGGGTGGCATGCAGATAGGCGCGGTGATAGGCGCCGCCGCTCTTCATACTGCGCATAGTGAAGATCTGCACCTTGACGCGCTCACCGCCCAGATCGACGTAAGCCTCGTACCAATCGACCTGCGCCTCTTCGCCCCAGGCGTAATCCTGGGGAATGCAGATCTCTTTTGCGGCAAGGCCCAACGCCTCTTTGCGCTCCCTTACATAGGCGCGAACCGTTGATTCTGCCACGGGATGCTCCGGCGCCTCCTGGCACAGCCGAACCCAGATGCGGTGCGCGGTGTGTCGCTGCTTGCGCGGCGCGGTCTTGTCGGCGACCAGGATCGCCTCGATAGAGGCTTTGACGGGGTCCAGGGACGGACGCGGACGCGCCAGCGCCGCAGGCGGAGGAGGCATGCTGCTCTGCAGCGCCTGCCTTACTTGCCGCCTATGGACCCCAAACTTCTGGGCCACTCCCGATACGGTTCCAACGCCGAACTCATATTCTCGGCGCAATTGTTCAAACAGTTCCACCTTGGTTCTCCTGTCCATTGGCTCTCCTTGAGCTGGAATAATCCAGTTACAGAGTAGCCAAGAAAGTGACCGGAGGTGGGCCAATCTCGCCTATCGAAGTGGACCAATTCAGAGTATCGAAGTGGGCCAGTTTAGTATATCAAAACCAAATGGACGACAGGCGAAGTTTGCCATTGTAGATACTTGCGGCCTCGGTCCTTACACCAACGCAAAAGGTGGACACGCTTCATGCTTTACAGCATATGAAGGTTCAGGACTTAGGATCTAAATTTCCTAACTTCGCGATTGTGTCTCTGGACGACTATTGCGCCGGGCTGCTCGAGAACCCGCAACTACTTCCTGCCGAGAGACAGGGAGCGGAGGAGACTCTTGCCGAACTGCAAAGGAGCGTTCATGCAACAACGCTATTACGAGCAAGCGAGCGAGCAAAAACGCGCGACCCCGCTGAACTGT
>JBBRLP010000221.1:0-3873 GCA_038231295.1 Chthonomonadales bacterium | reverse complement strand
GAATGCCGTCGAGGCGCACGCACAGTTGGGCCAGGGCAGGCGCGCTCTGGTTGGTGACCGCGAAGGCAGGCAGGGCTGCCATCGCCCGCTCGACGAACAGGCGGACGGCTTCATACGTGCTCAGACTCGCCGCGGTCGCCCTCTGTCTGAGATCGGGCAGGGAGAGCGAGGGGATGCGATAGAGGGTTTCGCCCGCGATGCCCAGCCCTTCTCGGCTGCTGGCCAGAACACGCACACCGGGACAGGCGCGGAGGAGCGTATCGACCAGTTGGGCGCAGGCAGCCAGCAGGTGTTCACAGTTGTCCAGCACAAGCAGCAAGCGCTTGCCCTTGAGCGCCGCCGCCAGTGACTGCAGCAGGGGTTTGCCCGCTTCCTCACGCACGCCCAGCACTGCCGCGACGCTCTGGGGGACGAGGGCCGGGTCGGAAAGCGAAGCCAGTTCTACGACCCAGGCACCGTCCGGGTAGTTCTCCAACACCTCGGCGGCTACCTGTAGCGCGAGGCGGGTCTTGCCGCAGCCGCCGCTTCCGGTGAGTGTGAGCAAACGGGTTGTGTCCAGCAGGGACTTGACGGCTTGGATCTCCTTCTCTCTGCCGATGAAGGAGGTAATCTGCTGGGGCAGGTTGTTGGGCAGTTGGGGGTTGTCCAGAGACTTGAGGGGCGGGAACTCGGCAGGCAGATCGGGATGTAACAGTTGGAAGACCGTCTCCGGGCGGCCCAGGTCGCGCAGACGATGCTCGCCCAAGCTCAACAGAGAACAGGAAGCCGGAAGCGCATCGCGCACCAGTTCCTGGGTCGCCGCCGAAACCAGTGTCTGCCCGCCATGCCCGATGGCGCGCAGCCGGGCGCAGCGATTGACAGCGGGGCCATAGTAGTCGCCTTCTCTCAAGTCCGCCTCGCCCGTGTGCAGGGCCATGCGAATGTGCAGAGGCGTCTGGGCGGGCCAGGGTTCGGCGACAAAGGCCAACTGGAGGGCACAGGCAGCGGCGGCAGCGTCGGTAGCACGGGCGAAGACGCAAAACAGGCTATCGCCCTCACCTCGGCTTTTGACCAGGGTTCCTTCATGGCAGGCGATGAGGTCCGCGGCGAGGGAATCGTGGCGAGCAAGGGCAGGACGCATCGCCTGGGGGTGTTCTTCCCAGAGACGGGTGCTGCCTTCGATATCCGTGAATAGAATGGTGACGGTTCCGCTCGGCAAAGCAGACATAGCGTTTCTCCCACCACTGCAAACAAGAGAGGGTTCTCTGCTCCTATTCGCTCTGTCACGTTGCCCTTCCTGCCCTGCTTGTGAGGAAGGAGTGTTCCCGCCGGGAGTGTCGCCCAACAAGACCGTTTTGCTCACACACGAAAGTGCCTCAGCAACGAGTAGTCTCGATGCAACGCTAAGTGGCAGTCAGCGGGAGTTTATCTCTGGTCAAGTTCCTCCGACGCTGGCACGAGGAATACGCCGAGTACAGGAAATCTGATGGCAGCAACGCGACTCACAACAGAGTGCCTCCCTTCCTACATTGGTGGGAAGGGAGGCACTCTCGTTCACGGAACTTTCAATGCGGTTCTCTGTCAACTGATGGTGATGGTGACGGTTGCGATCGAGCTGTATCCCTTGGTGTTCTTGGCTTTGTAGGTGAAGGTCTGTGTGCCGGTGAAGCCGACGGCGGGCTTGAAAACGAAGGAGCCATTGGAGCTGAGCGTCACCGTGCAGAAAGCAGATTTGCTCACGAATACAGCTGAGAGTGTGCCGCCTTTGTTGGCGAGGTCGTTTGCCAGCACGCCATTTGCTGCGCTCACCGTAAGCGTCGAGTTGGCGTACATCGAATAGCTGTCATTGTTTGCGGTCGGCAGAGCGCGCTCGTACGCGCCGAGGTCGCTGTAGAGGTTGCAGACGCGCGGATTGCCGTCGTGGTCGTCGATCGTATAGCCGTAATAGCTGCCCGCATCGATGAGCGGAGAGATGGACTGCAGGTGGAAGTCGGTCGTGCTGACGAACTTCGGGTCGGTATTGAGGTTGGCGCTGCCGCTGCCGCTCCACCCGCCCTGAATATCGGTGTCGTAGAGGTAGGGAGCGCTGGTCGTGGCCGTATCGACGATTTCACTGTTTGCCAGACCGACTTTGTTGTTCCACAGGATGCTCCAGTAGAGGTAAGGGCTGGAATAGTAGTCGTTGTAGATGGCCGCGCCGCTCGTCGTGGCTGTGTTGCCCGTCATGGTAGCGTTGACGAAGCCCGGGCTGGAGTAGTAGTAGTTGTAGAACGCGCCACCGTACTGCGCAGAGTTACCGCTGATCACCGTGTTGTAGAAGGACGGGCTGGAGTGATCGTAGTTGTATACCGCGCCGCCGTAATAGGTAGCTTTGTTGCCGCTGAAGGTACCGCCGTAGAACGTCGGGTAGCTGTTGTAGTAGGTGTGAACTGCGCCGCCATATGTGGCTGTGTTGCCCGTAAAGGTATCGTTATAGAAGGTGCCATTGCTGAAGTAGGCAAAGACTGCGCCTCCGTCAACGGATTTGTTGGCGGTGAACTTGCAGTGCGTGTAGATCGGGTAGCTGGAGGAGTCCAGCCATACCGCTCCCCCATACGCAGAAGTCGAGTTATTGCTGAAGGTCACCCCGGTGAAGGTCGGGCTGGCAGCATTGGTATAGACAGCGCCGCCGCCGTAGGCTTTGTTGGAGGCGAAGGTGCAGTCGATGAATGTCGGACTGCTGCTGGCGATATAAGCTCCTCCGCCGTAGCTATTGCTTTCGTTAGCATTGATTACGTTAAAGCTATCGACGACCGCTGCCGCAGTTTCGCCATTGTGGAAGTAGAATCCACGCCCGCTGCCCTGGCAGTCGATCGTGACGGTAGTGGCGGTGCCGTAGTACGGCAGTGCTTCAAGGGTGAGGTTCTTGCCGCCGAAATCGAGGGCTTTGTTGCCGGTTCCGGTATAGGTGTCTGCGATTACGAAGATCGTGTCGCCGGTGCTCGCGGCGTTGATCGCGTACTGGATCGTCAGATAGGGAGAAAGCGGCGAGCCGCCATTGTAGGAGACATCGGTGCCGAGCGAGCCGACATAGTAGGTATTTGCCTGCGCGGCGCCAGCGGTGGCGAGCAGCAGGAGGGGCGTCAGCAGTTTGCTCAGACGTGAAACGAATGGGAAACGAGACATCGGATTCTCCTTGAGGGGTCGTGAGAGAGCGTCTTTCATAAGCGTCTCTCGGTCAGCCGTGGCGGTAGGTCTTGCCTGGAGGAAATGAGCGCCGGTGCGGTACCGGATTGGCTCTGTTTTGTCCCTGTCCTGTTGCGAGTTTGCCCTTGTATCGAGCCTGAGCGGAGAGCCTGTCTGGTAAACCCAATCGTTGCGGAGGGACAGCGTCGTCAACCAGTGAGCAGCAAAGGGTTCGCACCTCCTTTGCTGTTTACGCTGTCAGCATACGCCGTTTCTATCGCCGCCGCTATGAGAAATGCCATACCAAGCGTGTGAAAGAGTCAACACACGGCACCAAATCATCCCACGCATACCGCACATTGCTGGACGACGTATCCACCGAAAACCTCCGATAAGGCTTTGTGTGTTCAGGAAATGCTCTGCTACAGAAGGTAGCCTCGTTTTCTGACCCCGCGCAGCCCTATGCTGCCCCGCAACATGTTGAGTTGAGATGCATCTCGCCATCGCGACCGGGAAACCTAATTTGTAAAAATCGAAGCCTGCCCACCTTTCTGAGCCTTCCCTCCCCGGTCGCGATGCAGGAGAGGAAGGCCCAAACCCCCCGAAGCTGTCACCGGGGGCAATCTGGCTCAAGCTGCCTGCAGCAGTTCAATCGGCAGTCGCTTGCTCAGATCCAGGTCGAACCGCCCGTAAGGATGGATGTGCCCATAGATCAATGGCGTCAGGGCG
>JBBRLP010000220.1:0-3879 GCA_038231295.1 Chthonomonadales bacterium | reverse complement strand
GCGTACTGGCGCACGGTCTCCAGAAGGCGATACCGGGTGACTCCGTCCCGCTGCTCAGGGACTAAGAGCGACTTGTCGGCAAGGGACGTAAGCAGATCGAGGACTTCGAAATTGCGGATTGCAGATTGCGGATTGTGGATTGATTCCTCGGGCTCACTACAGACCTTTTCTGCCGCATATACTGTCCAGCCACCCGCAAAGACGGACAGGCGGCATAGCAGCGCCTTCTCCGACTCATTCAGCAGGTCGTAGCTCCAGTCGATGAGGGAACGAAGGGTCTGCTGGCGCGGTAGGGCCGTTCGAGAGCCGCCGGTCAGCAAGCGGAACCGCTGGTCCAGGCGCTGGTTCACCTCTTCGACAGACAGGGAGCGCACACGCGCAGCGGCCAGCTCGATGGCCAGGGGGATTCCATCCAGCCGATAACAGACAGAAGCGAGGGCAGGCGCGTTCTGATTCGTGACGGCGAAACTCGTCTGCACCTGGACCGCGCGCTCGATGAACAGACGGACGGATTCATAGTGAGAGAGGGTCTCCGGCGTCTGCGGCTGTTTGGGATCGGGGAGGGAGAGAGACGGCACACGATAGCTGGTCTCTCCGGCGATCCCCAATCCCTCGCGGCTTGTGGCGAGAATCAGGACCTTTGGGCAGTTGCGCAGAATCGCGTCTGCCAGCGAGGCGCACGCATCGAGCAGGTGCTCGCAGTTGTCCAGCACGAGCAGAAGATGTTTGGACTTGAGGCGCTGGCTGAGGCTCTGCGTCAGGCTCTTGCCCGGCTCTTCCTTGAGTCCCAGCACGCTCGCGACAGACTGCGGCACCAGAGACGGGTCTGAGAGAGCGGCCAACTCTACCAGCCAGACGCCATCACCCGAGCCGTCCAGCATCTCCGCCGCCGCCTGCAACGCCAATCGCGTCTTGCCACTCCCTCCCGAACCCGTAAGGGTGACGAAGCGCGACTTCTCGAACAGCGCCTTTACCTCCGCAAGCTCCTTCTCTCTCCCGATGAAGCTCGTCACCTGCTGAGGAAGATTGTTTGGGAGTGAATCGAGGGATTGAAGAGGCGGGAACTCGGCTTCCAGCGCAGGATGGCAAAGCTGGAAGACCGTTTCCGGCCGGCCGAGGTCTTTCAGACGGTGTTCGCCAAGGGGCTTGAAAGTGCAATCGAGAGGGAGGGAATCCCTTACCAACTCCTGCGTGGCTGCGGAAACAAGCACCTGCCCGCCATGGCCGATCGCTCTCAGTCTGGAGCATCGATTGACCGCCGCCCCGTAATAGTCGCCATCTCGCAGGCCAGCTTCGCCCGTGTGCAGAGCCATCCGCACCTTAAGCGGCATGGAATCCGGCCACGATTCACAGGTTAAGGCGGACTGAAGCGCGAAGGCCGCTGCCAAGGCATCGGTGGCGAGCGAAAAGACAGCAAACAGGCTGTCGCCCTCTCCCCGGCTCTTGACGAGTGTTCCAGCAAACTCCCGAACCACAGAAGCCGCCATCTCGTCATGGCGTGCAAGGGCAAGGCGCATGGAATCGGGGCGCTCCTCCCATAGGCGGGTGGAACCCTCGATGTCGGTAAAGAGAAAGGTGACGGTGCCGGAGGGTAGCAATAAAATGCGATCCTGACGAGCCGCGAGAGAATTAATTCTAGTGATTCGCCGGCGCGAATTCGGATTCCTAGTTGCCATCGGTGAATCGCGGGTGAAGGAGATGATCGCGGAGAGAGCGGGATTCCCAACGAACCTGGGACCAGATCGACCAATCTGTTGCGGCGGAGCGGGCAATTAAGTCGCAAGTATTGGTGAGCTACAACCGCAGCCGGAGACGTATTCGATTCTCGGAATTCATTTTGAGCACCCGAACCGTCGCCCTTCCACAGGGAGAAGTCCCCATGATATGCGGTGCGACCACCTCGAAATGTTCTTCCCATGAATTATTGCGTGGATCGAATAACCGTTCGATTCGCTCTGTTTCAGGGTCGATCCCAACCAGGTTTGGACCCTTATGTACATTGCAATTCAGGCATGCAAGGGCTAGATTGCTGGCGTCGTCGTTGCCACCATGCTGCCGAGGAATGACATGCTCAATCTGGAATTGAACCCACGGCTCGTCCTCCTGGTACAGCCTGCAATATTCGCATTGATTACCGGCGCGTGCGCGGATTTGACGTCGCGCAGCGGCGGAAATCATGCAGCGCCCTGCTCCCGTAACAGCCTTCGCGCTTCCGCTTGCAATACCGAAAGGAATGTTGCTGCGGAGACGTAGCCCTCGAGTTCTTCCAGTTCTTCCGGCGTGATGCGACCCTCGGAGTTCTTCTCCGCGAGACTGTCAATTCTATCTTGTAGGCTCGCATGCGCGCGGAGGCCGGCAATATCGCGAGCAACCTCACGCGTCAGGCACTGTCCTAACTGGCTGGCAACCATTTCAATTGCGCTGGAACGAGCTTCAATCATGATCGAAGTATACCACGGACCAACAAGACGGTAATGTTGGAAATAGAGCGAGCACTTCGTGCGCTTCCATCGTCTCGTACAATCCGAACTTACAGTCTAAGAGTCCGCCTTCACAGTTCCCCTGTTGCAAGATGAACGGCTTCTTCCATCGTCATCGCGCGACCCTCCTGCCAGGCATGGTCAAAGGCGGCATCGTCGGCCATGGCGGCGAGAGCTGCGGCCACCCATCGGTCGTACCGATCTTGCTCGTTTGGCGGCAGGGGCGAGCCGATCTCTTCCCGCAGAGCCTCGGCCGCACCCCAGATACGCGGTGCCCGTTCGCGTTCCAATTGCGCCGCCGCCAGACCGGCGAACGCTTCCAGCGAGTAGGCGATGCCCCGCCGGTCGCCAAGCTCCCGCAAGATAGATAGGCTCTCCTCGTACAGGGAGCGCGCGGAGGCGTAGTCGCCTTGCTCATGGGCCACGTTCCCGAGGTTGTTGAGCGATATGGCGATGCCCCTCCGGTCCCCCAGCTCACGCCGGATGGAGATGCTCTCCTCGTGGAGGGAACGGGCGGAGGCGTAGGCGCCCTGCTCATAAGCCACGATCCCCAGGTTGTTGAGCAAGGCGACGATGCCCCACCGGTCCCCCATCTGCCGCGCGATGGACAGACCCTCCCCGTACAGGGAGCGTGCGGAGGCGTAGTCGCCCTGCGCGCCCGCCATGTCCCCGAGGCTGTTGAGCGACGTGGCGATGCCCTGTCTGTCCCCAAGCTCCCGCCGGATGGAGAGGCTCTCCTCGTTCAGTGAACGGGCGGAGGCAAAGTCGCCCTGCAAGGAGGCCATTGCGCCCGAGGTTGCCCAGCGAACCGGCGATGCCCCTGCGGTCCCCCAGCTCCCGTCGGATGGAGAGACTCTCCTCGTTCAGGGAGCGGGCGGAGGCGTAGTCGCCCTGCGAAGAGGCCAGCACGCCCGCGCCGTTCAACGCTTTCGCGCGGGCGGCCGTCCGCTCCCCGCTCATCCCCCTTTCCAGCGCCGACCGGCACCATATCCGCCCTTCCCCGAAATAGCCCCGCACGTGCCAGAACCGCCACAATGCTCCGCACAATCGCAGGGCGGAATCGGTTGAGAGTTCAGATTCGGAGGCGAATCCGAGGGCGGCGCGCAGGTTGTCGTGCTCCGTCTCCAGCCGCTCAAGCCATTGCTGCTGGTCAGACCCGGTCAAACACGGCTCGGCCTCTTCCGCCAGCGCGAGGAAGTGAGCGAGATGTTGGTCGCGCCACTGCTCGCCCTCGCCGGATTCCTGCAATCGGTCCCGGGCGTACTGGCGCACGGTCTCCAGAAGGCGATACCGGGTGACTCCGTCCCGCTGCTCAGGGACTAAGAGCGACTTGTCGGCAAGGGACGTAAGCAGATCGAGGACTTCGAAATTGCGGATTGCAGATTGCGGATTGTGGATT
>JBBRLP010000219.1:0-3884 GCA_038231295.1 Chthonomonadales bacterium | reverse complement strand
TGCGCAAAATCTTCGAGACGATCGCGCCACTCTTGGGCCAAGGCTTCTCTGGCAGTCATGGAAGGCACCTCCGATTTGAGATGCTTACATTCTACAAAATTACGGACCACCTGAGAAGGTGGCAAATATTAGACGCTTACTGTGTTTGCGATAGCTCTGATCCAGGAGCCGCTGCGCCAACTCCGCACACTCTCGTTCTGCCAACAGCCAGCCGACCACCAGGCGACTGTAAAGATCCATCACGACATAGAAGTAGAAGAACTCCCCTCCGAGGGGGCCTTTCAGGTAGGTAATATCCCACGTCCACACTTGATTGGGACCGCTCGCCGCCAGTTCCGGACGGACATATTTTGGATGGCGTCGGAGTGTGCGCCGTTCCTTTACCTGCTGGTTTTTCCCCAGCAGCCGATACATCGTGCGCCACGAACACAGGTAGATGCCCTCGTCCAGCAGCGTCGCCCACACCTGCCTCGGCGAGCAGTCCAGAAAACGCTCCGAGTTGAGCAGGGCTAGGATCTGCTGCTCCTGGGCAGGCGTGAGGGCGCGCTTATCCCCACGCCGTCCAGACATTTTGGGGCGGGGGGCCTCTGAGACGTTGGCTTCTGCTTGCGATAGAAGTGGATCCGGCTCCAACCGATGGCTTTGCAGGCCGGACCCACTCCGGTAATGTGTGCCGCTTGCGTGACCAGGTTCAGGCGTCGGTCGGGTTCTCCTCGGCGAGGCTCATAAGCTCGGCCACTTTTTTTTGGAGTTCGATGAGAACTTTGATCTTTTTGTTTTCGGCTTCGAGGCGGGCGATCTTCCTGATGTCCCGCTGGCGGGCAGCCTCTTTATCGAGGCGCTACTGACGCACCTGAGCAGGATCCTTGCCGAGTTTGCCTTCGTCGCGCTGCTTTCGGAAGTTGGCGAGGGTAGATGCGTAGAGTCCTTCTCGGCGCAGGAGTGCTCCGAGTTGTCCGGATTGTTTGCAGGCGTCTGCCTCGGCGAGAAGGCGGAGTTTGTCTGCGGCGGTAAAACTTCGCCTTGGCGCACGCACCGTCACTTGCGGATCGGGTCGGCTGTTTGTCGCGGTGGCCTCGGGTGCGACGGGCGCGTGTCCATTTTTTTGCACGGTGTTCATAGGTTGTTCTGGTAGGGTCAGAAACATAATCGGTTTCCTTCTCCGCCCTAAAAAGCTACACACTTTCCCGTATGGTAATTTGTCTCAACCTATTATGGCACATAGGGCTCTCCGGTCAGAAAGTTATACCACTCGCACTGGAAGACCGGGAAATGGTCGGCGGCAAACTCAAAGAGGTGACGATAGACTACTTCGCGCAGGACGATGCCGGAACTGTCTACTATCTCGGTGAAGATGTCAATAACTACAGAGACGGAAAAGTGGTCGGACATGAAGGGGCATGGGAGGTTGGCAAGGCCAGTGCGAAGCTGGGAGTGCTGTTGCCAGCCTCTCCGAAAGTGGGCGACAAATTCCAGCCGGAGAATGTGCCAGGGGTCACGACTGAGGACGACGAAGTGATCTCTACTACTGAAACCGTCAAGACCGCAATGGGTACCTATAAGAACTGCATCAAGGTCAAAGAGACGCTTTCCGACGGGGGAATCGAATATAAAGTCTATGCGAAGGGCGTCGGGATGATTGTAGACGACTCCCTCCGCCTTCTCAGTCATAAACAGAAGTAGCTCTCGGGGTGTCAGTGTCAGAACGAGGGATGTTCTGACACTGACACCTCCTGCCCCACACAAATGCCGCTATCTCGCGAGTTCGTACAGGGCGTGAGCGTAGATTTTGGCGGCGTTGAGAACGGTAGAGACGGCGATACGCTCATCGGGTTCATGGGCTGGACCGTCTTTGCTCTTGGGGAAACCAGCGCCATACGCCACGGCGTTGGGGGTAGCGCGGGCATAAGTCCCGCCTCCCATCGTGCCAGGTTTGCTCTCCAGATCGCCCGTCTCCTCCTGGTAGACGCGCAGCAGGGTAGCTACCGGCTCCTTATCGAGAGGAACGTAGAGAGGCGGCTGATCGTGGCTGTCGGCGATGGTCCAGTTGCCCTTCTCACGAACGGCCTTGTTCGCCTCCAGCAGTTGGGCGAACGTCCAGGTGACCGGATAGCGGATATTGAAGGTGACGCGAATTCGGTTCTCCGGGGTGGTTTCGAGGATACCCAGGTTGCTGGTCAACGGCCCCGCCACGTCATCCGTATGTGCGATACCGAGCGCAGTCCCGGTCGGGTCTACCATCTCCGCGACCCAGTTTAGCCAGACCTCTTTTTCCGGCAGAGCCACTGTCGCCAGCGCACGCGCTAGACGCGCCACCGCATTGTCACCAAGTTGGGGCCGCGCACCGTGCGCCGATTTGCCAACGGCGCGAACAACGATCCCCTCCGCCGTCCGCTCGAAAGTTACGTTTTTGTCCCAGAACTTGGACAGCATCTCTGCTGCTCCGGTAAGCGCGTCCGGCTTTCCTACGAGGGTCGCTTCGGCGTAGTCGGGAACCATATTGGGTCTGCGTCCACCCTCTGCCATCGCGATTCGCAGCGGCAAATCGCCTTCAGGCAGAGCCTTCTCGAAAACGAGGTTCGCGATACCCTTCTCCGCATAGATCAGCGGGAAACCGGCGTCCGGGGTGAAAGCGTAGACAGGGCGTTCTTCCTTCGCGACGTTGAAATAGTGTTCCACGCAGGCGAAACCGCTCTCCTCGTTACAGCCGAAGATAAGGCGGATACGGCGTTTCAGCGGCAGTCCGCACTCCATAATCGCCTTCGCGCCGAACAGCGCGGCATACGTGGGGCCTTTGTCGTCCGCAGAACCGCGAGCGTAGATGTAGCCGTCTTCCAGGGTCGCGCCGTAAGGCTCGTGTTCCCAGCGGTCGCCTTCGGGAACCACATCGATGTGTCCGAGCGCGGCCACCATCTCCGCTCCCTCTCCCATCTCCGCATGGCCCGCGTAGCCGTCCACATCTTTGGTCTTAAATCCCAGCTTTTCGCAAAATGCAAGCGTATAGTCTAGCGAGTCGCGAACTGCCTGTCCGAACGGCGCTTTCGGCCCTGCCGCCGGAGCCTCCACGCTCGGAATTCGCAGAACGCCCTGTAAGGCAGCGACAATCTCGCTTTCGTGCGCGTCTATCCAATCGTGCAGTCGCTTCACAGTCGGGTCGGTCGGGGGAATCATGGCTTCGCTTCTCCATTCTCGGTGATCTGGTTCCCATTATAGCAAATATTGCTCTGTCAGGGAACTCCCCGACGCTCCCTGCACTTGATCCGAAAAGGAATCTCGGCTGGCAGTGCAGAAATAGGCTCAAACATTTGCAGCGAGGCAGCTATGCGACACGGATTAATCCTCACCCTGTTTGGTCTTTGCTGCTGCATGGGAGCAGCGGCGCAAAATCCCCCCAAAACGACAGGCAGCCAAAAATCGGAGGCCACACTGCTGACGCCTAAACAGGTGCAAGCGGGCTGGATTCTACTCTTCGATGGCACAACGGACTATGGGTGGAAATCTCGCACCGACACAAAGTGGAGTGTCACAGAGGGCAAACTCACCTGCGATGCCACCAACGAGAGCCTCCTCAGTACGACCGCGGAGTTCGGAGATATAGAACTCCACTACGAATGTACGAAGCATGGCGCTGGAAGGGCGGGAGTATTCCTCGGTGCGCCCCCGGATGGCCCAATGGAGACCAACAAACTTGCTTTTCTGCCTGCTGCCGACACGAAAAACAAGCAGGGGAAACAGGCTGGTCAGCCTCTAAGTAGCCGGACATAGTTCGTTCGTAGTTTCTATCTGGGCGGCCAAGAGAGCGTTCGCTTTCTTGATCAGCGCCGTGTCCACCGCACTTTTGAGAGCCTTCACTTTCTGGTGACTGCGTACCGCAATCTCATGAT
>JBBRLP010000218.1:0-4100 GCA_038231295.1 Chthonomonadales bacterium | reverse complement strand
GAGCAGAATATACCTGTCGGAAAGCACGATATAGTCAAACAGAGCCGTGTCAGAGGGCAGAAGGGAGGACAGACTGCCGAGCGTCGCCGTTGTGGCAATCTGCTTGTCGGCCAGGCCGGGATGCCGGGCGTACAGGGTATCGGTGAGGGTCTGAAACTTTGCCTCCACCTCTTTCTGTTGCTGCTGAAGAGCGGTGAAGCGTTTCTTGCTGCCGACTTCGTTCTGGACGCTCTCCTTGACCATCTGCTGATTGAGATAGTCTGCCTGAGACTGGAGGTCTTGCTGTTGTTGTTTTTCCTCTGCTGTCAGCACCGTGTCCAGAGCGACTCGTCCGGAGGCGAGCAGATCGAGAAGTGCGCGTCCCTTGGTTTTCTGAGCAAGCGCGAAGGTTTCTTCCGTCCGTCCACTTTGTAGGAGCAGAGCAATGCAGTGGTAATAGAAGGGCAGTTTGGAGGCGAGCAGGGAAGATTTGCTCTCGCTGTAGCCGCCTAGATTTGCACGTAACTCTTCGAGAAGAGCAACCGCCTGTCGGGTATGTGCGAGAGCAAGCCCTGGCTGATGTAATCGTTGTTCGACGTCAGAGAGGGCGTCGAGAGTGTTTGCTTCATATGCTCTGTTACCAGTGGCTCGGTGAAGCGGCAATGCCTGCTGATAGAACTCCAGCGCCCTTTGTGACTGACCGGTATTGCTGTAGACAAGACCTATATTGGTGAGAGTGCCTGCTTCTCCGTCCTTGTCGCCGCTATCTCGGTAAATCGGGAGAGCCAATTGATAGAACTCCAGCGCCTTTTGTGGCTGACCGGTATCGCTGTAGACACTACCTATGCCGTTGAGAGTGTTTGCTTCATATGCTCGGTTACCAGTGGATCGGTGAAGCGGAAGAGTCTGTTGAAAGAACTCCAGCGCCTTTTGTGGCTGACCGGTAGTGCTGTACACAAGACCTATGTTGGTGAGAGTGCCTGCTTCACCGTTCTTGTCACTGGTGGCACGGTAAAGCGGCAATGCCTGTTGAAAGAACTCCAGCGCCTTTTGTGGCTGACCGGTACCGAGGTAGACACTACCTATGCCGTTGAGAGTGTCTGCTTCAGATGCTCGGTCACCAGTGGCTCGGAAAATCGGGAGAGCCAGTTGATAGAACTCCATCGCCCTTTGTGGCTGACCTGTTTCACTGTAAACAGTGCCGATGTCGTAGAGGGCGTGGGCTTGCGCGGTTGCATCCTTTAGGGATTGGGCAACAGAGAGAGCCTGTTGGTACAGTTCCATCTCTTTTTGTGGCTCTTTGACCACCCCGTAGACGTTGCCGCGTCCTCGGAGGGCCTCCGTCACGCCTTTTCGGTCGGCAAGCGTTCTGGCTCTGGTGAGCGCCTGCTCGTAGAGGTCGGCAGCCTCTTTGTTCTTGCCTGCCATGAGGGCGGCTTTGCCCTGATCCAGCAGGGTCTGGACTTCCGGGTTGGCTTTGAACACTGGCGGTGAAGGCGTTTGATTGGCGGCGGCAGCGGGTGTCTGTGGGGACTGCGGAACGGCATGAGCGGGAAGACAGGCAAACGACAGGGAGCCAAGCAGACATACCGATAGCGCAGAAGAACGCAACCAGAAGCGCACGGTGGGAGAAGGGCTAGTGAAAGCAGGCTCAAAAGAGCGTTCGGAATATTGGACGGGCATTGCAAATATCTCCCTATCAGGCGAACAGAGGAAAAGCGGGTGCAATCCACCTGGTACTGAAGAAGTGGTCGTCCTTACGAGCAGACAGCGGTAGGCAGAAGTAGACGGCGGTCAGCAGAGTTGCCTGCCAGACGGTGGTTCTTCGGTTATGATACCCGCAAAGAGAAAGGGCTGGTGTGCAGTCGTTCACAAGAAGACTATGATTTTATTCGATACGCGATTCTGTGAGCGTCCTGGCAGACGCTTCTGAGGAAGCGGCTTTTTGCGTTTGGGAGGAGTTTCGGGGCGGGGAACTGCTTAAACGGCAACAGAGGAGTTACTACAGATGAAGTGCGGATTCAGGCAGACGACATTCTGTAGGTGTGGGAGGTGACGGAGATGATTGCGGAGATGCCGACGCTGGCGGAGCGGGTGCGGGAGGAGATGACGGCGTGGGATGCGGTGCTGCGGCAGGCGTTTCGGATGCCGCCGTTCAACCCGGATGAACTGCTCTCGGCCAAAGGCTATGACCTGTACGAGCGGATGATGGGGGATGCAATGGTGCGGGCGGCCATCAATACGAAGCGGTTCGCGCTGCTGGCGAAACCCTGGCAGGTCGTTCCAGCAGTGGGAGGCGACGGGAAGTCCTCAGAAATGCAGCAGGCAGTGCGGGATTTCGTGGAGGCGGCGCTGCGTGGAATTCAGGGCGTGGACGGAATGACGCGGGACTTTCGGCAGGCATTGTTTCAGATCATGAGCGCGTTCTATCGGGGCTATTCGGTGGCGGAGATGGTGTGGCGGCTGGAGGAGCGGGGCAAGTATGCCGGGAAGTATATGCTGGCCTCCCTCAAGTCCAAGCCGCCGAAGCAGACGGGGTTCGAGGTAGACGACTTCCTGAATGTGCAGGCGATCACAAGCTGGACGCCGCTGACAGGACTGGTGACGATTCCACGCGGCAAGTGCGTGGTCTATGTCTACAACCCGCACGACGAACTGCCCTACGGCGATTCCGATCTGCGGGCCGTCTACAAGCACTGGTGGTCGAAGGACGCCATTATCAAGTTCTGGAACCTTAGCCTGCAAAAATACGGGATGCCGATGCTGTTCGCACAGAGCGCCTCCTCGCTCGGCGAGGGCGGGGCGCAGAAAGTCCTCAATCTGCTGACGACCGTGCAGCAGGATTCGAGCGCGGTCTTCCCGCGTGATGTGACCCCGCAACTGCTTCAGGCGAACAACGGCAGCGCGGATGCGTTTTCGGCGGCGGTGGACTGGCACAATCAGCAGATCGCCCAGGGCATTCTGCTCCAGACCCTGACGAGTGGTGAGGGCCGTCGCTCCGGCAGCCTCTCGCTCGGGCAGGTGCATTATAACGTCCTGCTCTACGTGCTGGAAAATGCGAAGGCGGACATCGAGGCGGTGGTGAACGGGCAGATCGTGCGCCCGCTGGTGGAGTTCAATTTCGGGAGCGCGGAGGAGGTCTGCCCACGTTTCACGCTCGGCAGCGTCAACGAGCGCGACCTGCTCCAGACCGCGCAAGCCTACGATGTGCTGCTGACGCATGGCGTTGTGGACAGCAAGGAACAGGCCGTGCGCGAAATGTTCGATCTGCCGCCGCTGGAATAGGGGCAAGGTATGGAGGCGAACAAGGGAGCACAGGGTTGACACCCCTCGCTACGCGGCTTCGCCGGATCGTCCTTCGGACGAAATGCACTGCTCCTTTGCGTCAAGTCAATAAAAAGGCCGTCTCTTCCGGTTGCGGGAGGGACGGCCTTTTTTGTGTTAAGAGACGCACGTCATCTGTCGGGGAAGAAGTATTTGTAGTAACCAACCGCGCTGCCGCCGAGACTGGCATCCGGCACGATCTCCCACGCCGCCGCCGCTTTCAGCGCTTTCGCATGACCGTCCGCAAAACCCATGCAGACTATTCCCAACGGCTGCGGCTTGACCGGGTCCTTGTCGAAACCGCTCTCCCGATTGTGCCGATACCGCAGGGTCGGACGAACGTACAGACAGGAGTCCATATCCCAACCCCGCGCTTCCACCACCATCGCCGTCTCCGAAGGACGGTTCACCGAAGCCAGTGCACGGCTCGAACCCGCATAGCCGCCGGGCTTGTCGAAACTGTTGTAGTTGCCATAACACAGACCCGGAGCGCCCGGTTCGATCCCGTAGCCCGCCAGTCCGTCCCAGCCTGCCGTCCGTCCGTCAATCGGACTGGAGAGGAGCGCGTAGTTGGAGGCGTTCACTCCGATGTACTCTAAGTAGCGGGGAACCAGCGCGTAGCTGACGATGGGACCGCCGAGTGGAATGCCGGAACTCAGCGTACCGCTCTTGGTGCGGTCACCGGAGGGAGCGCTGTCGCCGGGCGAGGCACCGCTGGGGCAGACGGTCACCTGGCTGTTTTTAAGGTAGGGCTGAAGGCGGTTGACCCAGGTGATGTCGCTCCAGTAGCCGCTGTT
>JBBRLP010000217.1:0-4111 GCA_038231295.1 Chthonomonadales bacterium | reverse complement strand
GAGGAGGGTGCGAAGGACTTCAATCGCGTTCGCGGCTACATCTCGACGTTGCGTAAGCAAGGTCAGAAGGTGTTGTCCGCCCTCCACGACGTTTTCTCAGGACACCCCCTCATCCCCGACCTTAACCCCTGAGCAGTTACCGTTGGACAATATAACCGGCACGATAGGCAGCGGCTACCGGTCGAACTACTCATTTTCCAGTAAAGGATTTTTTGAGATGAACGATTCCTTTGAAATGGGCCGCTCCGAGGTAACGGAACCGATCCAGTCTGCCAGACCGGATTTCACCGTCGTTGGGATGGGCGCGTCTGCCGGAGGCATCCGCGCCCTCCAGACTTTCTTTCAGGAGGTACCCGCACATTGTGGGCTGGCCTTCATCGTGGTCATCCATCTCTCCCCCGACTACGAAAGCATCCTCGCCCAGGTCTTGCAGCCATATACGAAGATGCCCGTCACGCAGATCACCGGAGCTGTACGTATCGAGCCGAACCACGTCTACGTCATCCCCCCGAAACATCACCTCGCGATGAAGGACGGGCTGGTGACTCTGGTCGAGCCACAGCAGCCCGCGGGAGTGCGGATCGTCATTGATCTGTTCTTTCGGACGTTCGCGGCCAACTATGGCCCGCGTGCCGTATGCGTGGTGCTGTCAGGCACGGATTCTGATGGCGCCATAGGTATCAAGCACGTCAAGGAGCAGGGCGGCATCACCATCGCCCAGGACCCCTCCGAGGCGGAATACGACAGTATGCCCCGCGCCGCCATCGCGACGAATATGGTGGACTGGGTGCTGCCCGTTGCGGAGATACCGGCGCGTCTGATGCGATTTCTGCAGAACGAACGAAAAATGCAGGTTCCACCCGATGAGCCGCAGCCGGGAGACACCGCTGAGGAGGATCAAAAAAATACAGGCGGTCCGCTGACTGTTCGTCAGACCTCTAGCGACGCCGACGAATCCGCGCTG
Source organism: Chthonomonadales bacterium (assembly GCA_038231295.1). Lineage (GTDB taxonomy): Bacteria > Armatimonadota > Chthonomonadetes > Chthonomonadales > Chthonomonadaceae > JANXLO01. The sequence goes on along the minus strand of JBBRLP010000217.1, from coordinate 3,147 downwards.
GTGGAAGTCATGCGCTACCTGCACGGGCAGACGGGCCACGATTTTTCCCATTACAAACGCGCCACCCTGCTGCGCCGGGTCGCCCGTCGGCTCCAGGTCAATCTGGTAGAGACCATTCCCGACTATCTCGATTTTCTCCGCACCCATACCGCCGAGACGACCGCGCTGCTTCACGACCTGCTCATCAGTGTGACCAACTTCTTTCGGGACAGCGACTCTTTCGACGCGCTGGAGAGCCATATCCCGCAGCTTTTTGCGGGCAAAGACCAGACCGATCCCGTGCGCGTCTGGGTGGCAGGATGCGCGACCGGGGAAGAGGCGTATTCCATTGCGATTCTGCTGTCGGAACACGCCGCCCGACTGCCTTCGCCTCCGTCCATTCTGGTGTTCGCGACCGATATTGACGACGACGTTCTCCAGTCCGCCCGCTCCGGCCTCTACCCCACGACCATTGAGGCCGACCTTTCTCAGGAGCGACTGCACCGTTTCTTTCAGAAAGAGCTGGGTATGTACCGCATTCGCAAAGAGATACGCGAAAAGGTACTCTTCTCCCCGCACAACCTGCTGCGGGATTCGCCCTTCTCGCGTCTGGACCTCATCACCTGCCGCAATCTGTTGATCTATCTCAAGAGAGAGGCGCAGGAGCGGGTCTTCGCGATTTTTCACTATGCGCTGCGCCCCGGTGCGCTGCTATTTCTGGGCAGTTCCGAAAGCGTGGACGACACCCTCCCGCTGTTCGTCCCACTCGACAAGCGGCACCGCCTGTACGCTCGCCGCGCCGTCGCCACCCGTCCGAACTGGTCTGCCCCTCCGCTGCGGTATCCCGCAATACCCGCCCGCCCGCTGCCCTCCCTGATGCTGCCACGCGGTCGGGTCGTGCCGGAGACGGAGGCTTCTACAGAGACTGTGCTCACCTCTGCGGAAGGGCGCACACTCCCTTTCAGCGAACTGCACCTGCTCCTTCTGGAACAGTACGCTCCACCCTCGGTCATCATCAATACGGCCTACGACATCGTGCATGTCTCGGAGAGCGCAGGGAGGTTTCTCCAGATCGCAGGCGGCGACCCCTCAATGAACCTGCTGAAGGTGGTGCATCCTGACCTGCGTATCGAGCTGCGGGCTGCGCTCTATCGCGCCACACGCAGCGGTACGGGCATCTCCGCACCCCTTATTCCGATTGACCTCAACGGGAAGGCTCTCGCCGTCACGCTTCATGTCCGGCCTGTCCGCAATGCAAGCCTGCCGCAGGGCTACATTCTGGTTCTCTTTGAAACCACGGAGGAGACGCCCGACACCCCTCGCCCCATTCCGCTCTCCTCCGAACAGATGGCCCGCCAACTGGAAGAAGAGCTACAGGAGATGAAGCAGGAACTGAGCCTGACAGCCGAACAGTATGAGATGACGACGGAGGAACTGAAAGCCTCGAACGAAGAGCTTCAGGCGATGATCGAGGAGCTGCGCTCCGCAACCGAGGAGCTGGAGACAAGTGGAGAGGAACTGCAATCCATCAATGAGGAGCTGACGACGGTCAATCACGAACTGAAGAACGGCGTTGATGAGCTGAGCCGTACCAACAGCGACCTCCAGAACCTGATGGCCTCCACCGAAATCGGCACGATCTTTCTGAACCGGGAACTGTGCATCAAACGGTTCACGCCGAAAGTGCAGGACCTCTTCAATATCATCTACACGGACATCGGTAGGCCGCTCTCCGACATCACGCACAAACTGAACTATCCCCATCTGACAGAGGACGCCCTGCGGGTGCTGCGGGAGCTGACGCTTAGCGAACGCGAAGTCAGCAGCAGCGGACACTGGTTCCTGCTGCGGATGCTGCCCTACCGCACTCTCGACGACCGGATAGATGGGGTCGTCCTGACTCTAGTGGATATAACGCTTCGCAAAAAAGCCGAGAACGTTCGGCTGGAACTGGATCGGGAGATCGCCGTCCTCGCCGAGCGCAACCGCATCGCCCGCGAACTGCACGATACGCTGGCCCAGGGCTTCACGGCGATCAAATTGCAGATGGACGCGGCAGAGTACGCGCTGCCGGGTAAGGCGGAGAAAACCGGGCAGCATATCGTTCGCGCTCGAGAGATCGCGCTGCACAGCCTTCAGGAAGCCCGCAGTTCGATCCAGATGCTGCAATCGCCCCTGATAGAGGCGGAAAGTCTCCAGGCGGCGCTCGAACGTCTCGCCATCCAGACCTCCAACGGCATCAAGGTGAAGTTCCTGCTGGAGGGCAAGCCTGTGTCCCTGTCCCTGGAGATGGAGAGCGAACTCTACCATGTCGGGCAGGAGGCGCTGACGAACGCCCTGCGGCACGGCGAAGTGCAGTCCGTCCTAATTCGACTCACCTATTTTTCGGGGGAAGTGTGCCTTCAGGTCAAGGACGATGGGCGAGGTTTCGACCCAGAGACATCCCCGCCCGGCTATGGCCTCGCCGGAATGCGGGAACGGGCGCTTCGCCTTCGCACCGAGATACTGATAGACAGTCAACCCGGCAACGGCACGGAAGTCTCCCTCACCGTACAGATTCCCCCTCCAACTCGCGCCTGAAATGCCGCCCAGCACACAAAGCAGGCGCAGACAAGTTCAAGGACTTTGTCTGCGCCTGCTCTCACTGTTCGATGATTGGGCATAGCGTCTGCCGAAATCCTGCCAGTTGCAGCACAGGGTTGACACCCCTCACTACGCGCCCGCGGCGGGCAAGGGGTTGACACCCCCTATGCGCTAACTTAAGGCTTCCGGCGCAGGTATCTGTTCCTGTTTGAGCATGAGCGCTCGCTCGCTACATTGGAGGACCTCATCCCCCAGCCCCCTTCTCCCGGGCGGTCGCAAGCTCCCTGGGAGAAGGGGGCTTTTTAGGCTTGCTAAAGTCCTACTGTGTTTGTTCCTATGAGAGGGGGAGGAGGGGGAGAAGAGGGATGGTCCGTTCCCGTTGCTTCTGTCCTCAACATTACTCCTGCATTTGCCCCTCTCCCAGGGAGCCTGCGACCGCCCGGGAGAGGGGTTGGGGTGAGGTCCACATCCTCCCACAGAAACGAGAAACGCTTGAGCCTGAAAAGCCCCCTTCTCCCAGGGAGCTTGCGACCGCCCGGGAGAAGGGGGTTGGGGGATGAGGTCCTCCAAGCCGGGCATAGCGTT
>JBBRLP010000216.1:0-4157 GCA_038231295.1 Chthonomonadales bacterium | reverse complement strand
CGGCGATACAGACGAGATCATCACCATGCCCGACGCGCCTCCTCTTCGCGCGCTCCCTCCTGCAAAAGAGGAGCAGAAATCTGTAAAGGCAGCATCCGCCGCTGCTGCGCCGTCGACCACCACTCGCCTCCGCAACGCCGTGCGTAAGGTCTGGGACAAGGCGGGACGCGATCTTCGGATGGGGCCTGCCTGCGCCGCGCTGGGCGTCGAGTGCGAAGGCGACAGCAGTGAGGAGATCAACCTCGACACGTTCAACGATGCGGGCCTCGTGCTGATGCTGCACTACGCCATTCAGGGCAGTGCGCTGCCTTCAGGCTCCGAACCGCCGACATCGGAAGCGGTCCTGACCGAAGCGAAGGCATTCCTCTGTACCGCTTGAGCGCAAGCACACCGTCAAGTTATAGAGAGCACGCATAGGACCATGAATACCTACGAGGATTTCTTAAAAACCAAGCGCGTGTCAGCCGTGTCGGTCGGGATAGATATTCCTGTGTACCGCTTGAGCGCCATGCTGTTCGATTTCCAGAAGGAGATAGTTGTGTGGGCGCTGCGCAAGGGCCGCGCCGCCATCTTTGCCGACTGCGGATTGGGCAAATCGCCTATGTGCCTGGAGTGGGCGCGGATTGTCTGCGAGCACACGCACGGCGACGTCCTGATCCTCACGCCACTGGCGGTCGCGCAGCAGATGAAGCGCGAAGGCCGGAAGTTCGGGATTGAGACGACAGTCTGCAGATCGCAGTCCGACGTTCGTCCCGGCATCAACATCACGAACTACGAGATGCTCGAGCATTTCGATGCCTCCCACTTCAGAGGCGTCGTTCTGGACGAAAGCTCTATCCTGAAGTCTTTCATGGGCAAGATCAAGCGCACGATACTGGAACTCTTTCACGACACAGCGTTCAAGCTGGCGCTCACGGCAACCCCGGCGCCCAACGATCACCTGGAACTCGGCAACCACGCGGAGTTCCTGAACGTGATGCCTTCGAACGAGATGATTATGCGCTGGTTCCTCAACGACACGATGGAAGCCGGCGGCTATCGCCTCAAGGGCCATGCCGTGAAGGACTTCTGGCGATGGGTGTCGTCGTGGGCGATCTCGCTGTCCCGGCCGTCCGATATCGGCTACAGCGACGAAGGCTTCAACCTGCCTGCCCTCCGGATGATTACCCATGAGGTCGAAGCGCTCCACGAAAGCGACGACGCCCTGTTCGTGAACGCGTCCCTGTCGGCCACGACGATGCACAGAGAGATGCGCAAGACCGCAGAGAACCGCGCCCGCAAGGTGGCGGAGTTAGTCCAGGAAACCGACTCGCCGTGGGTCATCTGGTGCAACACGAACTACGAGGCCGATGCCCTGGCCGCGATCCTGCCGGATCTCGTGGAGGTGCGCGGGTCTGATTCCCTCGAGGTAAAAGAGTCTCGACTCCTGGGCTTCAGCGACGGCAAAATATCGAAGTTGCTTTCCAAGTCCAGTATCTGCGGGTTCGGCATGAACTGGCAGCACTGCAGCCACATGGCCTTTATGGGTCTCTCCTACTCCTACGAGCAGTTTTACCAGGCCGTGCGGCGCTCCTGGCGGTTCGGTCAGACCCAGGAAGTTACCGCCCATATCATTTATGCCGAAACTGAAGGCGACGTTCTTCGGTCCCTGACGCGCAAACGCAAAGACCACGAATCTATGAAAGCCGAAATGACCGCCGCGATGCGGGATGCAATGCGCAGCGACGGGGGCGGCGTGAAGATCCGCAGTTACGACGCCGCGACGCCTCTCCTCGTACCGCGCTGGATGGCAGGAGTTTCCCGATGACACAGACGATTCAACAATCCATCAATGACAGGTTCGCGCTCTACTGCGGCGATTCGTGCCAGACCATCAAAGGCCTGCCGGACAGCAGCGTCGGGCTCTCGGTCTTCTCGCCGCCGTTCTCCTCGCTCTACATCTACAGCGACAGCGAGGCGGATATGGGCAACTGCAAGGACGACGAGGAGTTCTTCCAGCACTTCCGGTTCCTGGTGGAGGATCTGCACCGGATCACCATCCCCGGTCGCCTCTGCGCGGTTCACTGCAAGGACCTGCCGCGCTACAAAGGCCGCGATGGGACGATGGGATTGAAGGACTTCCCCGGCGACATCACCAGGCTCTTCACGGAAGTAGGCTGGACCTACCATAGCCGCATAACGATCTGGAAAGACCCGGTCATCGAGATGCAGCGGACCAAAAACCACGGACTGCTCTACAAGAATTTGCGTGCCGACTCGACGGGATCACGGCAGGGCATGGCGGACTATGTGGTCGTGTTCCGCAAATGGGAAGGCGGCGAAGAAGGCTTCAAGGACCCAGTGGGCCATACGAAGGAGACCTTCCCGCTCGACCAATGGCAGAAGTGGGCCTCTCCTGTCTGGATGGACATCAATCAGACGCGGGTTCTGAACTATCAGGTCGCTCGGGACGGTCAGGACGAAAAACATATTTGCCCTCTGCAGCTGGACGTGATCGAGCGGTGCATCGCGCTCTGGTCCAACCCCGGCGATATCGTCTACTCGCCTTTTACCGGCATCGGTTCCGAAGGCTACTGCGCCGTTAAGATGGGCCGTAAGTTCGTCGGATGCGAGTTGAAGGAGAGCTACTACCGAGTCGCCGAGCAGAACCTCCGACGCGCCGCTGTTGAGAGCGGGCAGATGGATATGTTCAATCAACTCGACATGGAAGAGGTGGCAGTGTGATGCAGAAGATGACTGCCGCCCGGAACGATATGTTTGCCTACACCGAATTTGTCGGCCGACAACTGATGTGCTTTGTGGAGGCGATATCGTGAGTACAAACCGAGTAAACCCGCAGGTCGGTCGCCCGACCTGCCCGACCTGCCCGGCCTGCGGAAACGACAACCTGTGCCCCGGCAAATGCGACGGCCGCAGCGTCATTGCCTGCGTTTGCGGCTACATGGTTGACGCAGGTCGGGCAGGTCGGGAGACCGCACTCAAGCTGCCCGGCCTGGATCGTGGGAAGCAGAGCAAGCAAGTGCCGACGCTGGAGAAGGACTTACAGCGCCTGATCGTCGGCGCGCTCCAGCGACGCGGCTACGCGGTCATCGAAACGGGCAAACATCACGCCAACCTCTCCGGCAACACCGCAGGATGCCCGGACCTGTTCGTGAGCTCCCGGCAATGGGGCGGGCTCTGGCAGCCGATGGAGGTCAAACCGGCAGGCAGACCCGTGCGTCCCGCACAGCAGGCCCTCGTTGATGCGGGATTGAGTGTGATCGTGCATACCGCGCAGGAGGCGCTGTCCGTGGCCGCTGCCGTGAACACACGAATGGAAAGCGAGGGGAACGCCTGATGGAATGGTTTAGGCTCTATCACGATGTACTTGACGATCCGAAGGCGCAGAAGCTGGCGGCCCCGCTGTTCAAATTTTGGATCAATCTCCTCTGCCTGGCCAGCAGCGGCACGGAGCGCGGCGTCCTTCCTGTCCTGGAAGACATCGCATTCCGGCTGCGCGTCAGCGAGGAGGAGGCAGAAGCCAACATGAAGACCTTGATTGAGAGAGGCCTTCTCGATAAGGATGAGGAAAGCGGCGGTCTCATCCCTCACGGGTGGTCCAATAGACAAAAAGATAGCGACGATATCGCGAAGCGTGTTGCTACTCACCGTCAAAAGAAATCAAATTCAGGTAACGACACAGAAACGTTACAGGGTGTTACACATGAACACTCTATGAAACACGATGTAACGGTCGCGCCCAAAGAGACAGAGACAGAACAGATACAGATAAGAGAAGATTCAGAACAGAGACAGAACAGAACAGAACAGACCGCGTGCGAGGAGGCGTTACCGATTGAGACGCAGGAGGGTGCCGTCCCGTCCGTCTCCGTCCCGTCTTTTGGCACAGGTGCCTTTTCCGTCCCGTCCGTCTCCGTCCCGTCTTTTGGCACAGGTGCCTTTTCCGTCCCGTCCGTCCCAGAGCCTGCCCGAACACAACCCGCTCGCCATAACCCCGACTGGCACCTCACCGAGGCGGATATCCGGGACTTGCTGAAATCGAAATGGACCCGGCAGCAGATCGAATGGGGAGTGCAGATCGGCATTGAGAGCGGGACGAAACCCCGCAACGCCAAAAGTGTGCTGCACGCCTCGATCCTGCCCGACGTGGCGGAGGG
>JBBRLP010000215.1:0-4236 GCA_038231295.1 Chthonomonadales bacterium | reverse complement strand
GTAGAGGTGACATCGGTACCCTCCTCTGGGGTTGGTTTTGTCACCATAGACTACGGAGGCGGGGTTCCGATGTCACCCTCTGAGCAAGCCGCCAATACAACCAGCAGTTCGATGTCTACATCTTTTACCGGAAACTAAAGTAGTAGTCTGACTGGTTTTTGCGCTGTGACTCTATTTTAGAAACGAACGGACAGGAAAAGGGAGACGATATTGGCGGAAGGAACGAAGAAGGTCGCGGTGGTGACCGGGGCGAGCAGTGGAATCGGGGCGGCGACAGCGGTCGCACTGCATCAGGCAGGATTTGCGCTCGTGCTGGGCGCACGGCGACTGGACAAGGTGCAGGAGGTCGGAGAGCCGCTGGGGGCTGTCTGTCTGCCGCTGGACGTGACGGACGCGGCGAGCGTGGAGGCGTTCTGCGCTCAGATACCGAATGTGAACGTACTTATCAATAATGCGGGCGGTGCACTGGGGCTGGACAAGTTCGCCGATTCCAAAGACGAGGACTGGGAGCGGATGTACGACACCAACGTTCTCGGTCTGATGCGCGTCACCCGTGCGCTTCTACCGAAGATGGAGGCGAGCGGCGCGGGACACGTCGTCAATATCGGCAGCATCGCCGGGCGGGAAGCCTACCCCGGCGGCGCGGGTTACAACGCCGTCAAGTTCGCGGTGCGGGCTATCACGCAGGTCATGCGGCTGGAACTGGTCGGCAAGCCCATTCGCATCACCGAGGTCGCGCCGGGAATGGTCGAAACGGAATTCAGTGTCGTGCGTTTCAGCGGTGATGAGGAGCGGGCGAAGAAGGTCTATGCAGGCTTGCAGCCGCTCGCTGCCGAGGATGTCGCCGACGTGATTCAGTGGGTCGTGACGCGGCCTCCGCACGTCAACATAGACGAAGTGGTCGTCAAGCCACTCGCGCAGGCATCCGCGACAGTCGCGGCCCGTAATGCGTGAAAAGTGTGAATCTAGGACGTAAATGAAGCGGAAGCACTGCGCTTCCATAAATGTAGTTGCGGTGTGTGAGAAAGAGTAAGGATAATGGCGAGACTTGCGGAAGAGTATGCGGCGGTGCGGGAGAACGTCGGCTGGTGGGAGCGCAGGGAGGTTGGATTTCTGGCAGTCAGCGGGCCGGATCGCTTCACCTGGTTACAGGGAATGGTCAGCAACGATACGCGCCTGCTGGCAAATGGCAGCGTGGAGAGACTTCCGGTCTGCCTTCTGGATGCGACCGGGCATCTGCTCTCTGACGGAGCGCTTGTCTTTGTGCCGGGAGGACATCCGCTGGCGTCTGCCGTCGGGCGAGCGGGGCAGGATTTCCTGCTGCTGGAACTGCCGCATGACAACACAGCCCAAATCCTCACGCACCTTGACCGCCTGCTAATTATGGAAGATGTCGAACTGACGGACGTGAGTGCAAAGGTTCGCTGCCTGACTCTGCAAGGGCCGCTTACCGGAGAATTCTACCGCCCGGAGGCCTGGGGCGCACGAACGGAACGCGGCGCGGCGCTTTGGAACCTGGTGGACGGGAGCAGCCGTGCGGTACAGGCAGACCATACGGGCAGCGGCGGCCTTGATCTCTATATGGGAGTGGAGAGCCTCGCGGCAGTGCGGGACACCCTGCACCTGTTGAAAACGCCGGAAGTCGGTGGGGAGACGGCGGAACTGCTGCGCGTCGAAGCGGGTATCCCGCGCTATGGCGTGGACATGGATGCGAGCGTACTGGCCCCGGAAGCCAATCTCAGTACGCATATCAGCCTGACCAAAGGCTGTTACGTCGGGCAGGAGATTGTCGCCCGCATAGACGCACGCGGCCATACCAATCGCGCCCTGACCGGACTGCTTCTGACCGGGGAGACCCTCCCCGCCTCCGGCGCAAAACTCTTCTTTCCCTCGGAATCGGAACCACCCCGTGAGACGGGACGCCTGACAAGCCTCGCCGCCGCTTCCCCTGCAACGGGCGGGCAGGCTATCGCGCTCGGCTATGTACGGCATGAGCATCGCGCACCCGGAACGCGCCTGACGGTCGGTGAGGCAGGCGCTGTCACCGTAAGAGTGACCGAACTGCCCTTTTATCGAAAGCCGTCTCTGTGAGCGACCTGGAACTCGCCGAAGTCGCCTCCCCCTCCGTCGGAAATCAGGCGCTCACTTCCGGCGCGGTCGGGATTCTGGTAGGCGTGAACCTGCTCTGGTCGGCCTCGCCCGTTGCGGCTAAAAGCGCTCTCACCGTCTTCAGCCCCCTTACCGTCTCGGCGCTCCGTTTTGGCCCGGCAGGACTGATCCTGCTGGCTATCGCCAGAGCGCACGGCCCCCTGCCGAAAATCGCGCTGCGAGACTGGCCGCGTTTTTTCGTGCTGGCCCTGCTCGGTATCGTCCTCACCTACGGCCTCTACTATACGGGGGTCGCCAATACCAGCGCTTCCGAAGCGGTTCTGCTGACAGCCTGCGAACCGATTCTTATCGCGCTGTTCGCCCGGATTTTCCTCAAGGAACTGCTGTCAAAGCAGCAGTGGGTCGGCCTCTGGATCGGTCTGGCAGGAATGTGGCTGCTTGTCGGCGGCGGGTTCGGGAACGCCCTTGCCCTCTTCGCCCTCTGTATCGAAACCACGACGACCGTGACCGCCAAACGCCTGACCGCGCTCTATCCCGGCCTCTTCGTCGTCGCTGTCGAAATGCTGCTCGGCTCGCTGCTGCTCCTGCCGGGAGTGGGCTGGGAACTCGTTCACAGGCATCCGGCGGTGACCTGGGAGGCGTTTGCCGGAGTTCTCTACCTCGGCCTCGCCTGCTCTGCGCTCTGCTACGGTCTCTGGTTTCGACTGATGGAGCGTTATCCCGTCTCGTTGATGGGCGCATTCATCCTCATTCAGCCCCTCTTCGGTCCCGTCTCCGGCTGGCTCTTCCGCCACGAAACCCTCACCGTGCGGGGCCTCTTCGGCGGCGCACTCGTCATCCTGGGAGTCGCCTTCAACGCGCTCCGCTTTCCGAATCGAGTCCGGTGAAGGGCCACGCCACATTTAGTTCTCCACCAAGCGACCGACCGGGAGAATGGGGGTAAGGGCGCTGCTTGCTGCGCCCACAGGAACAGCCGCCAAAAGGTTAAAAGAAAAGGGCGGGGTGTGGTACAGTAAAGACGCAGGTCATTTCCAGAGCCGGGGCAGGAGGAGACGAAGATGCTGGGAGCTATTGCGGGAGACGTGATCGGGTCGCTGTATGAGGTCGGCGGTATGAAGACGATGCAGTTTCCGCTCTTTCTGCCGGGCAGCCACTTCACGGACGATACGGTCTGCACGGTCGCGCTGGCCGACAGTCTGCTCAGCGGGGACGACTACGCCATGCTGCTCAAACAGTACGTGCGCCGCTACCCCAAAGCGGGCTACGGTGGCACCTTCTTCTACTGGGCGCACTCCGACAATTTTCAGCCCTACCAGAGCTGGGGCAACGGCAGCGCCATGCGTGTCAGCCCGGTCGCCTGGGCCTATGATACGCTGGATGACGTTCTGGAGGCGGCGGAGCGGAGCGCCGCCGTGACGCACGATCATCCGCAGGGAATTCGCGGCGCACAGGCCATCGCAGCGGCGGTCTTTCTGGCGCGGCAGGGAGAGGGCAAAGAGGAGATTCGCGACTACATCGAATCCACCTTCTTCTACGACCTTAGCGAGACACTCGACTCGATCCGCTCCTGGTATCGCTTCGATGTCTCCTGCCAGGGTTCCGTACCACAGGCGATCACCGCGTTTCTGGAGTCCGACGATTTCGAGGACGCCGTTCGCAAGGGTATCTCACTTGGAGGGGACAGCGATACCATTGCCTGTATGGCAGGAGCCATCGCCGAAGCCCACTATGGCGGCGTTCCCGAATCCATCCGCAAAGAAGTCCTCGCCCGCCTGGACGCGCCGCTCCTTCAGGTACTGGAGCGTTTCCATGAGCGTTACGGCGCAATGACCGGCCCGGCCTCCTGACATTCCCCCCGACCGTTGCCTGCGGATATCCCTACCTGCCGCAAGCCCCGCTGCCTCCTTCTGCCGGGGCCTTTGCGCCCTGCCTGTCCCCCTTCGACAATAGTCTGACGGTTAGCACAGATTTAACATTTGATAACCGTATGAGCCTTTTTCAAAAGTCGGCTGTCGCCGTGGTTGGTTTGTCCGCCAAGAATGCCACAGAGCGGGTTGATCGTCGATTTTACTGACAAACAGACGCCAATCTCGCCTTTTCCTGACAAAAGACGTCTCGGCAGACGTG
>JBBRLP010000214.1:0-4251 GCA_038231295.1 Chthonomonadales bacterium | reverse complement strand
GGGCAGGCGTTATTTTGACAGAATAGGGGTTGCGGGTTCATGGCGATCCTCATGTTTTGGTGTGGTAACCAACATTGTGTATCGCCAACCCGTTTTTTTCAAGTCCCCCTACACGTTTTCACCGGATAACGTAGTCCTACCCAATTACTAAAGGTTCCTAAAAAACTTTTTTCGGCAGGAGGAAAAACCGTGTGCGACCGCGAATCCTTTGCATCAGGGTTACCGGACGGCGTGTGCCTGCGGGCATCACTACGCCCTGCACTTCTTTTCCGGCAAATCAACCACATTCTCAGGGAGTTTAATCAATGATGAAACGTCTTCCCCTGCTCGGAGGGTTGGCCGTCCTTGCGCTCTCCGTCGCACTGACCGGGTGCGACCCCGGCAAGGATAAGCCAGCTGAACCCGGCACCACGACACCCAATAAAATGGGCGATTCCAATCCCGGAACGCCCAACGCCGCGAACAAAGGCGCGATGGCCGCCTTCAACAAGCCGCGCAAAGCGACCGGGGATGTCACCCTCAAGATCATCACCAACGGCAACTCTCCCTTCTGGGACTCCATGGGCGAGGGGCTGAAAGTTGGCGTAAAAGAGGCCGGAGCCAATCCTTCCACCGGCTGGACCTATCCCCAGAAAGCCGACAACAACAGCCAGAAAGACGTTTTTGAGCAGGCGATGGCGGCGAATGTGGACGGTATCGGGGTCTCTCCGGTGCAGGCGGACGCTTTCACGGCGGTCATCGACTCCGCGATAGATAAAGGCGTTCCTGTCATCACCTTCGACTCCGACGCGCCTGCCAGCAAGCGCCTCGCCTACATCGGCACCAACAACTATGAGGCGGGCAAACGGGCCGGTGAGGCCGCCGTCAAGCTCTTCCCCAACGGCGGCGCGTTCGTCGCCTTCGTGGGCAACATGACCGCCGACAACGCCAAGCAACGCTACCAGGGCTTTGTGGACGCCACCAAAGACCATAAGATCACGATGCTGCAAGACCCCTACGAGGACGACAAGGACGCCACCGGACGCGCCCATGCCAACGTAGCGGACGCCATCACCAAGTATGGCAACAAGATCAACGGCTTCCTCGGCCTCTACTCCTACAACGGCCCCGCTATTGTGGATGAGGTCACGAAGGCAAAGCTGATGGGCAAAGTCAAGATCGTCTGCTTCGACGGGGAACCGCGTACCCTGGAGAACCTCGACAAAAAGCTCGTGGATGTCACGGTCGTGCAGAAGCCGTATGAGTTCGGTCGCCTCTCCGCCCGCCTGCTTACCCTTATCAATCGCAAGGGACTGGACGCTGCGCTGATGGAACTCAAGCCGGAACTCGAAAAAGACGGCATGAAGGTGGACACCGAGAAACATATCATTGACACCGGCGTTCAAGTCATTACCCCAGAAAACGCCCCGACGTTTCTGAAGGAGCTGAAAGATAAAGGCCTCAAGTCCACCTGATAACGCGCCGATGACCGGGGCGCAGGCGCGGCCTTCGCTGGTCAAAAGGCTGATGGCATCACGAGAACTCAGTGTTCTCGTGGTGCTATTCATACTGGGCGTCGTGATGTTCTTCTCTTCGGCCCGTGAAAACTTTTACAGTCAGCGCAACCTGTCGAATATCTTTCTTCAGGTCGCGCTGCTGGCGGTCTTCGCGATAGGCGAGACGGTGGTCATCATCACAGGCGGCATTGATCTTTCGCTCGGTTCGCTCATCGCCTTCACGGGCATGATCCTGGCGGGCATCGTCACGCATCTCGACGAGAAGATGTTCACGCTTGCCGCCGTCGTCCTGGCAGTCCTTCTGACCATGCTCTCCGCATTGAGCATCGGTGCGCTGCATGCCTCGCTGATTCATAAGCTGCGCCTGCCCGCGTTCGTCGTGACGCTGGTCTCGCTACTGGTGCTGCGAAGTCAATCGCTCGTCATCAATCATCATCAGCAGATCGTCATTTCGTCCACAAAGTATCCCCTATTCGACTGGCTGGCGAACGGCAAGTTCTTCGACAATACGGCGTTCGCGGTTCCGGTCCCGGTCGTCATCCTGCTGATTGTGGCGATTGCCGTGCATCTCACACTGACGCGCACCCGCATGGGCCGCTACCTCTACAGTATCGGCAGCAACGAACAGGCGACGGAGCTTTCCGGCGTCAACGTGTTCCGGGTGAAGCTGTTTGCCTACGGTCTTAGCGCCCTGCTCGGCGGGCTGGCGGGGATTCTGTGGGCGGGCTACGGCGGGCAGGGCGACCCGCAGACCGGCAGTTCCTACGAACTTGATGCCGTTGCCGCCGCTGTCGTCGGGGGCGCAAGCCTCTCCGGCGGTCAGGGCAGCGTCCTCGGTACGGTCGTTGGTGCCTGTCTGCTCCACGCCATCTTCAGCAGCATCAACCTGACCCTCACCGAACCCGGCCTCTGGCGCGGGACGGTCGTCGGCGGCGTCCTCATGCTCGCCGTCCTCACCACCGCCCTCCAGCAGCGCCGCAGATAGTCTCTGAGCGGCAGGGGGAACCCTGCCGCGATTTCCATCCTCCCTATCCCCCACTACGCCACTTCCCTTCCCTCTTCTCCTCTGTGAACCTCCGCGTTTTTCCGTATCCGCTACGCTCTGCGGAGAAGCCTTTGCAGGGTAAAATGACGTACGGAAACCCATCGAAGGAGGAAGACGATGGCTCCGTCTACGGAAACATTCCTGTCGCCCGAGGAATACCTTACGTGGGAAGAGGATCAGGAAGAGAAGCATGAGTATCTGAATGGCCGTATCTATGCGATGTCGGGCGCAACAGGTGAACACAACCGGATCACCTTCAATCTGGCGGCTCTTGGCCCTCAACTTCGTGGCCGCTCTTGCGAAGGCTTCACGACGGATATGCGGTTAAAAGTTTCGCCAACAGGTCTTTATACCTATCCTGATATGACCGTGGTGTGTGGCAGCGCGGACTTCGACCGACGTTTCAAAACCGCTACTCTGCTCAACCCCACGCTGATCATTGAGGTCCTCTCCGATGCGACGGAAGCGCATGATCGGGGTGAGAAGTTCGCTCACTATCGGCGTCTTGAATCTCTGAGGGGCTACCTGATGATCTCAACCCGCTCGCCGCGTCTCGAACACTATCAACGGCAGGAAGCCGGACTTTGGCTGCTCAATGCAGAGACGGATTTAGATAAATTAATCGCGCTTCCAGAGATTGCCTGCACACTGCCTTTGGAAGAAGTGTACTACCGGATAGATTTCCCGGCATTACCCCTGCTCATCACGCCCTCCGATACAATGGAGTGAGAAATGACGCACGTGTATAGAAAGTTCCTGTCCTCTCCTCCTTCCGCGCAGAAAAATCGAGGACGTGACGTAACAAATTTCGGCTCCATCCTGTCAGGGAGATGGCTGTATTTGAAAGCAGCCCACTCTGAAGGAGAAGCAGATGGAAGTCAGCAGATGGCGTGGAGAAGGAAAGATTGACAAACAGAACGGTGGCGTCGGACAGTTCGCACGGGTTGTTCTGGACATCGAAGTGGCGGCGCCCAATTCCGGTGTGCATATCGTGAACGCACTCGTCGGAGGGAGGATTCCGCGTCCGTTCGTTCCTGCCGTGGAAGCAGGCGTAAAGGACGCTTTGCAGCAGGGTCTCCTGGCGGGTTATCCGTTCACCGATGTCATGGTAACTATCGTGGACGGGCAGGCCCATGCGGTCGATTCCACGGAGATAGCTTTCCGGCAGGCAAGCGTCCTTGCGTTCCGGGATGCCGCCCGCAAAGCGCCTCTGGTCATTCTCGTTGCTCTGCTCGACATCACCTGTCCTGCCGAGTATCTGGGGGCCGTCCTGAGCGATGTCGCCCGGCGGCGCGGCAGTGTGCAGGGTCAGGAGTTTCAGGGGCAGGACGTGGCCGTGAGCGCCCAGATTCCCCTCGCGGAAACCATCGGCGGCTACGCAACCACGCTGCGCTCCCTGACACAGGGGCGAGCAAGCTACACGCTCACCCCCTGCGGCTACGAAGAGGCTCCAGCCCACCTACAGAGCCTTCTCGTCGCGCAGGCAGCCGTCTAAACCGCGTTCAACGTCGTGCCAGAAGCAAAAAAGTGTTCGCTTCTGGCACAACACTCTGTCACGTCTTCTTTTCTTTTGGGTGCGTTCCGTTTCATTTGGTTAATTCTTGTCTACGCAGCGAACCGTAACGGCATTGACGGAGTGTCTACCTGCTCCGCTTTCCAGTATCCATAAACTCCGAGTTGGCGCTGGCGTCGGCGATACGCATGAAAACG
>JBBRLP010000213.1:0-4324 GCA_038231295.1 Chthonomonadales bacterium | reverse complement strand
TTGTCGCGCTTGTAAGCCTCACACGCTTTGCTGATAGCGCGTATCGCCATCTGAGAGGAAATCCTCCGAACACAGGAGGATTTGGAGTGCGCCTCTGGCGCTTCCTCTTCCGTTTGCACTCCTCGCGCAGGCGTGTGTAGACAAAGGGCTGGAGGGCGATCTTGTTGGCGGAATGCTTCTGGAAGGCAACTTCCGCCACATAATCGCAACCTGCGTTGAACGCTTCCATCGTCTCAAGGAGAGCATGGAACTGTTCGGGTGTCGTTTCCAGTTTAAGCGCGATTGTCTGCTTCATATCTCTATTCCACCATAAAACATAGTGTAATTAAATCAATGTAAGCGGTTATTTTCGGAAGCGTTGAACTCTCCTGCGGAGGGCAAGGATACCATTCCTCCTCTGCCTAAAGGCAAGGGGCCGCCTGGTATGAATCTGGTGAACACATCCCCATTCGGAATGATCACCAGGCGCTTATCGTAGGTGCGCAGAAAGAGCGCACGGAGTTCGATTTTCTCTACCGTCCCTTCAAAGTCCTTGCCGACGATCTGGTCACCGATATGGAACTGGCGACAGGGATCCACGGTCGATGTGACCGCAACTTTGCGCGAACAGCCCCATCCGTCACCTGGGAGATAGACCGAAACCCTCGTCATCCCCAGATGTCAGGAAGCGGGTTTGCTGGAGTCGCGGGCAGCCTGCGGATCCTTGCCGGAGACATGTCCCCCCTGCGAGATCGCCCAGCGTAACGCCAGACCGCCCGCGAGACCTGCGGCGGCGCTGGCGATACGCAGGGCGCGCCGGGTCTTCGGGTTCTTTACGGGAAGTGCGCCCAGCAGCGCCGAACCCACCAGGCCGGCTCCCACGGCGCCACCCCACAGGTGCGGCGCATATTTGCCTTTGGTGATAGGCGCCGCCAGTTTGCCCGCTTCGGTCAGATACCCTGCAAGCGTGACAGCCTCCGCGATTTTGACGACCGCGTCCAGCTTTTTTAACGGTGCGTGCGAGGGTTGCGCCTCCGCATCAGGCGACTTCCACTGCAGCGCCAGTTCGATTGCGGAGACGCCCGTGCTGACGGACGAGACGCTGAACAGCGCCCCCAGCCATTTCTTGCGCGCCCACAACGGAGTGGCGGACGTGCTGAGCAGGACACCCGTATAGCCTGCCAGCATTAGCGCCAGGGGTACGCCTCCGCCGTCCAGCGCCGCGTCGATCACCGTGTCCAGCGGCGTTCCTTCCGAAATTTTCGCCTTGCACGTTTCCTGTCTGAAGAACCCACCTGTGCCTTTGTGCCTGGACGCCTCTTGTGCTCTATTCCGCTCATTCCTGGATTTACGCCACTCGTTTAGCGCGGCGAGGCTGACAAAGGCGCTGTAGCCGGTAAGCGTCCAACTGCCGACACTCATCGGAGACTTCGGTCTGAACACGCGCAGCATGTAGTGAAAGCGTTTCCAATCTCCCAGGTCGCGAACAAGAAGCGGCGCACACGGCACGAATGCGGCGGCGGCGATCAGGGTTCCCACCTGCTCGACGTCCCGGAAGCGCCTGCCTCCAAACCGAGAGGCCATGCGCGCCAGCATGTACGCGCCCGCCGACAATCCGCCCAGAAAAAAGTAGGTAGCGATCTCCCATTTCCAGACAGGTGGTTGGAGCATCGGCACGTCGTAGTAGCTTTTGGGCGTCTCCTCCTGACGCTTCTTGTTTCGAGGGGGCAATGGGGCGGAACCGGGCGGTGCAGTGAGATTACCCAGCTCTTGCGTATCGGGAGGCGACAAAGTCGTTCCGCTTTCCTGCGGTGGAAGCTGACTGATAGGGGCGGAGTCGCGTTGGCCTTTCGGAAGCTGTTCGGGAGTCATTTGCGCCCTCCTGTCCCAAACGCGAGCGCAGAAATCACCGTCAATGCCAGGCCTGCCAGCAGGCTCCAGCCATAGCGTTGCGTCATTCCGGTCGTCGCCTTTTTCGGCGCTTCCGGCAGGTTATAGGCGTTGGGATGGTCGGTCAGGAGGAAGAATGCGTTTAGGGGACCGTACTCCGCAGTCGCATCCGCGCCGTACAGATATGCCTCGGTCTCGCCTCGGGAGTGCAGGTCGTCCACACGCTGCCGGGCGCGCTCACGCAGCTCTTCGATAGGCCCGAACTGGATGCTCGCGGTGGGGCAGGCTTTGGCGCAGGCAGGCGTCATACCGTCCTTTTGTCGGTCGTAGCAGAGCGTGCATTTGTGGGCGTTCCCATCTTCCTCACTGCGGCCGAGGACGCCGAACGGGCAGGCCGTAATGCAGTAGCCGCAGCCGTTGCAGATATCGTTCTGAACATAGACGTTGTCGAACTCGTTGTAGATCAGCGCGCCGGTCGGACACGCCTCCTGACATGGCGCCTCGACGCAGTGCTTACAGACATCGCTCATCATCAGCCAGCGGCTACTCTCGCGCTGCCGACTGCTGTCGATCTGCTCCACGAAGGCGACATGCCGCCAGGTGGTCTCCGACAGGTGACTGGTGTTATCGTAGCTGTTACCCGTGAAGTTATTGCCATCCGAAGGCAACTGGTTCCACTGTTTGCACGCGACCTCGCAGGCTTTGCAGCCAATGCAGAGCGTTGTGTCGGTAAAGAATCCCATCGCGGGCTTGACCCCGTGTTCGTCCCGCTCGATCGCGACGATCTCTTCCGGGCGCACCAACTGCATCACCTTTCGTATCGGTTCGATCATCACGATTTCCTCATGTGTCCTTCCGGCTGCGCGGCGGGCGCCGTATCCGGAATTGTCTCGCGGTTGGCCCAGCGTTCGGTTGGTACGGTGGGTTCGGTCGGCTGCCCGGCGGAGCGTCCCGCGCGCAACTGGCAGGCGAACACTTTTGTCTCGTGCATGGAGACGTTGGGATCGGCGGACATCGCGATCAGATCGTTGACACTGCTGCCGACGATTTCGCCTGCATAGCCCCACTGAAAGGGGATCCCGATCTGATGTACTGTCTGTCCCTGCACCGTCAGCGCGTGTATCCGCCGCGTGACAAGCGCGCGGGCCTCGATCTCGCCGCGTGGGCTGATCACGGTCAGCCAGCCGCCGTTCACGATTCCCTTCTCCTCCGCCAGTTCCGGGCTGAGTTCCACGAACATGGCGGGCATCAGTTCGTTAAGCCAACTGTTGAACCGACTCATCGGCCCGCTCAGATAGTGTTCCGTCATGCGGAACGTGCAGGCCACGATCGGATAGGCCGCTTCCGGCGTGTGAGCGATCGGGTTGTCCGGCCCTTCGAAGTAACGTACGGTCGGGCTATCCTGATGTTTCGGATAGAGCAGGTTGGGGACCGGTGACTCGATCGGCTCGTAGTGCGCGGGAAACGGCCCGTCTTTCGTGCCGCCGGGCGCGAACAGCCAGGCTCTGCCGTCTGGCTTCATGATGAAAGGCTCAGCCCCACCGATGGCGTCCATGCCTTTGCTGCCGGGGGCAGGTCGATAATCGGGCGCTTTGTCCGGTGGGAAGTCCGGCTGATCGTCGCCTGTCCATTTGCGTTTTTCCGCATCCCACCAGAGATATTTCTTGCGTTCGGACCAGGGTCTACCCTGTGCATCGGCGCTGGCCCGATTGTAGAGGATGCGCCGATTGTGTGGCCAGGCAAATCCCCAGTTCGGATGCAGCGGGTTGCTGTCGTGGCCGACCCGGTCTCGGGCGCGGTTGTGTCCGTACTCCGGATAGACTCCGCTGTAGATCCAGCCGCCACAGGCGGTGCTGCCATCGTCCTTACACTCGGAGAAGCCGATCAATAACTGTGGCTTGCCGGTAGCGGGATCGGTCTTTCCGACATGCCAGCCGTTGATCTCCTGCAGCACGCGGTTCGCGTCCGGTTCCTCGGTAATTCGGCTGAGCGTGCCGTCCGGCAGGCGCGCCGGATGCTCGTAGTCGTAGTCCCAGGTCAGATTGAGCAGGGCCGCGTCTCTCGGATCGATGCTGTCCTTGTAGAGTTCCTTGAGTTTTTTGCCGAGATTGTAGACAAAGCCCAGATCGGAGCGGCAGTCACCGGGTGGATCGATCGCCTTGTCGTGCCATTGCAGCAGACGTTGCGTGTTGGTGACGCTGCCCTCTTTTTCCGGAATGGAGGCGGCAGGCACGAAGAATACTTCGGTTCCGATCTCCGCAGAAGGCGGCCCGGTCGGGTCGTCGCGCCAGAATGTGGCTGTCTCCGTCTCGAACCAGTCGGCCACGACCATCCATTTCAGACTGCGCAGCGCCTTTCGGGCGCGCTTACCGTTGGAGGTTCCTGCCGCAGGATTCTGGCCCAGCACGAAATAGCCTTCGACCTCGCCCCGCGCCATCTTATCGAAATAGGGGAC
>JBBRLP010000212.1:0-4450 GCA_038231295.1 Chthonomonadales bacterium | reverse complement strand
TCGTGCGGATCCCCGACTGCTTGAGCAGGTTCTTGACCGCCTGCCCCAGGAGCTGGGCGTCGACGATCAGGCTGTTTTCGTAGGCTTCCGGTGGCGTAGGCCCGACACCCAGGGCGATTACTTCCACCCCGGTTCCGGCTTTGCGCAACTCCGCTACTTTAATCTGATTGGAACCGATATCGAGACCGACGTATGATCCACCCGCCATGTATCTAACCTCTGATGACTGCCGCCTGTATTTTATAGCGGCGTGCCCGTGATAGCAGCGTTGTTCCGATGTCCGCGTTCTGCACCGATAGCGACGAGAGCAGACTCGTCTCTTGTGTGATAGTAAGGGTACAGGGAGTGAAACAGCGAGACACTGGCAAGCATTGTAACAGTTTTGCTTCTGCGTGTCAACAGTTCCGGCGGCTTCCCGACAGATTTTTCGTCGTTTGCTCCGTTGTCTGCCGATTTACCATCCTCTATCCTGTCTTTTTGTTGCACAAACACCGTGAGGGGTTCATTCGTCGCCTCGTCGCCCGAGGCTGGCATAGACCCAAAAAGCTCCCTCTCCCGAAACTGGGAGAGGGAGCCGGATGGAAACTCCCGTTCTTGCCGTGCCGCTTTCGCCGAACGGCGCCTGCGCGCTGTTCAGCAGAGATCGACCGGCAAAACACGGAGGTGTCTGCAGAGACTAGGCTGGGGGCTAGGCCATCTGGTACTTGATGAACCCTCCGACGCGGGCGAGCACCTGATCGGGAGTGATCACCAGATCCCGGCCGTCCGGCGTCCCCGTATTCGGACGGGCGTTGTCATAGTTGGTCGCCGTCGGCTTCGTGCCCGGATCGCCCTTCAGCGGCGCCACCGACGCCACCGGATCGGAGAGAATGCCCTGCACGGACAGGATGTTGCGCACGATCGTCAGAATAGAAGTGTGCCGCGCCTCCGTCCCCTGAATGGCCGCCGCCGTCTGCGCGTACGGGCTCTTTGTGGTGAAGCAGGGGATCGCGCCCAGATACGCCTGCACACCCGTTGCCTCCGCCTCCAGCACCAGATTCAGCACCTGCTGGCGCGTCATGTTCTGAATACCGAAGTCGTACTTGGCAGGCTTGAGCGTGGTGATCGCCGCCGCTCCCAGCGCGGTCTTCAGAAAGTCACGGTGCGCCGCTTCCACAGGAGCGAACTTCTGGATGTACTGCACATCCAGACCCGAAACGTTCAGTCCGGCAATCGTCCCGACGCTCGCAGCCGCCTGCGGGTCGGTGCCGCCGCCGGTGAGGCGCAGAATGGCCTGGGCGTACAGGTTCGCCTCCAGGTCTTCGAGTTGCAGGGCATAGTTGAGCACCTGAATGTCGCCGGTGCCGGGAATGGCGTTTGGAATAGCCGCGTAGGCCTGGCCGGGAATGAGCAGGGCGGCGGCCGCAAGGCCCGCTACCGCAAGGCTGGCGCCTCGCACGAAGGCACGACGTCCCGAGACGTCCTGGGTGAGAATATCGCTCATAGTTCTGAATCCTTTTCCTTTATTAAACACATCGAGGTGTCCTGGAAAGCGAAGATCTGCGTTTTCACACGAGAGGGTGTACGCAACCTCGCCTGCGACCCGCTTTAGACGAAGAGCCCCGTGGCGACGGCGTTCAAGACCACCGAGGGCGCCAGGAACTTCTCGAACACGTTGGCTGCCACGCCTGTAGCCACTTCCTGCTCAGGCTGGGGCACCCCTGCGATACCGCGAGCGGGACCGGGATCCAGGCCCAGGATGTATTCGACGGAGGCGGAGTGACGGCACTCGGTCGAGTAGATCGTGGCAGCCACCTGCAGGGTGCCATTGTCGGTCAGATAGGGCGCGGCGCCCAGATAAGCCCGTACACCGGTCTCTTCCAGAGGCAGAAGCGCCGAGAGAATGGAGCTGAGCGTCCCGCCAGGGGAGCCATCGGGGGTGCCGTACTTATAGCGCCCCGAAGCCGGAACGACCGGGGCGGCGGCGGATCCGAGCACCGTCTGCAGGAAATCGCGATGCGCGGCTTCAACATAGGCGAACTGGACCAGATAGAGGAAGCCAGGGTAAGCGAAGTTCGCCGCGACGTTTCCGTTGGGAACGGTCTGGGAGTAAGCGCCGGTGGACCCTGGCGCCGGGGGCGTGGGATCGAGCGGCGTGAGCGGCGCACGGCCGGAGGCGACGTTGAGGCCGACGAGATAGAGATAGGATTCGAGGATCTCGAGGGAGTAGGCGTAGTTGAGAACGACCTGGTTGTCGGTGCTGCCCCCCACGTTGGGGAAGGCGCTGCGCACGGTGGACGAGACGCCCCCGCCTGGATTGCCGTTATTGTTGCTGCTGCTGTTATCGCTGCCTCCGCAGCCTTCGAGAAGGGCTACGGCGGCGGCTCCGAGGCCAGCGGCGCTCATGCGTGCCAGAAACGCCCGGCGATTGAGGGCGTTCTGCTTGAGGATTTCGAGGTCAAACATGATTTCGTTCTCCTTAATGTACGTCTGGGTACTGTCTGTCCTCTGGGACAGAACGATTGGAACAGAACAAGGGTTGGGTCTGTTAATCCGCCGGGACCTGCCAGCGGGAACGCTCCAGGGCGGCGGAAAGATCAGGCTCCGGGTCTGCCGAACTCTCTCGCATACGATGCAGGATACGGGTCGGAAGAGAGAAAGGTGGCAGCATCGTCAGGTCCATTCCGCTAAGTTCCAGAACCTGGGCCCGGAACCAGACCTCGAACGCTCCCTTCGACACCGCAAGCTCTGCGAACACCTCCATCGGGTCCGGCGACTCCAGATAGACGATAACCAGATCGCCCTGCGGAGTCGGCTGCATAAACCAGCTTTCTCTCGTGACCATAGAGTGAGATCGGTCGTGAGCCGCGCAATGCTCTCCTGTCAACTCACGGATGAACTGCGCCAGAGCAAGCCGTTTTCCGGGCAGAAGCGGAAATACGATTGCAGCCTCCATCCTCGTCATAGCGCTCTTCTTTCTGAACACGCCTTTCACCGGGACGTGTCACCTATTCCCTAACGTGACACATGTTAGAATACGCCGCCTTGTTTACGCTCAGGTAACACTCAGGTTGATGTCAGGTTACAATCGCGCGGAAAAGTGAAAAAGGGAGGCGTAGGAGCAGGAGAAGGTTACACCGACCGCCTGTTCAGCTCCCGGTAGAGTGATAGTGACGCACCCCCTGCCGCCAGGCCAGCAGGGCCAGCGCCAGGAAGAATAGGCCGAGCAGGGAGGCGGCGAGGTCGCAGCGCATGCGCTGGCCGAGACTGAGCTGGCGAACAGGCGTGTCGAGCAGGCTGGCGAGGCTGAGTCGGTCCGTCAGCTCGTCGCGGAGCGCGCGATAGCGGTCCGCAGGAATACGATAGATGTCGCGCAGCAGGTCGAATGACTCCACGACGGGAAGATCCCACCAGAGCTGCGTCCTCTGCCCGAACACGACGCCGATCTGCTGCACATGCGCCTTACGCTCTCGCCAGGGCACGCGCCCCAAAACCTCGCACCGCCCGGAGGTCGGCACCAGGATGCCCGCCAGCGTTTTGACGGTCGTGGATTTGCCCGCGCCGTTCGGCCCGATGTAGCCGACCAGTTCGCCGGGTTTCAGTTCGAAAGAGACGCCATCGAGAGCGCGCACGGTGCGGTGTGTGCGCTTCACCAGCCCGCGCACCGCCCCCCACATCCCCGCCTGACGTTCCGCTACCTCGAACGTCTTCACCAGATTTTCCACTACGATATGTGCCATGACAAGGTCTATCCAGGGAGGGAGCGCAGTCGCACGAAGAGGAGTCGGCGGAAGGCAGTCGGGGAGGGGAGCCCTTCTGGCCAACCGAGCCAGAATATTCTACCCCACATTGCCGTCAGGCAGTTGTCGGCCGAGGATATTTCGCGAATTTTGTGGGTACGCAGCAGATCTCAGTCGAGCAAAAGGCGGAAACAGCCGCAAGGAGGTGCCACAGGAAAGAGGCATTTCAGTGTGTTGGAGAGGGTTCAGGATGCCGGTATCAGCGCGCTCGACGCTGCCGACGCTTCAGGAAGATGCCGCAGGAGAGACCCAGACCGGACAGAAGTGTGAGGGTGCCTGGTTCTGGAGTGCTCGCATTTCCGGCGTGGACAAAACTGCCTGGCGCCGTCGGCGCAACCGTTCGGATGGTATGGTTGTCGCTTTCAAATCCGGTGCCGGTGCTATTGGAGTTGCTGAAGACGATCTTGTCGAACGCGCCACCGGTATAGATGAAGTTGAGGAAAGCATACGGTTCGCCGGAATTTACGCCGGTTGTGGGTTTACCATAGTAAGCGCTGGATTGGTAGGTCTGTCCATCGAGTGTAGTCACCGTTGTATGCGACAGCAGCCCGATGACCTGGGAGGTGGCATAGTAGCCGACCTTCTGGCTACCGTTATAGAAGGAAATCTCGTTGTTAGCATCTCCGGCATTCCAAGAGAAGCCGAAATACGACTGCGCCGAACTGAGTTTA
>JBBRLP010000211.1:0-4520 GCA_038231295.1 Chthonomonadales bacterium | reverse complement strand
GACACGTCTGCCGAGGGGTCTGTTGCCAGGAAAAGGCGAGATTGGCGTCTGTTTCTGAGTAGAATCGACTCTCTGCCCGCTCCGTAGCATTCTTGATGGGCAAAGCAACCACGGCGACAGCCGACTTTTGAAAAAGGCTCGCAAGAGTTAGGAAAGAGAACGTATGAAGGAGGAGATGACGCTGACAGCCTCGCAGGACTTTCTGAACGTCGCCAACCGGCTGCTGAGTTTGTCGCTGACGCAGCACGCTTCACACGACTTTCTGCACGAGACGCTGGTGGAGGCAGTGCGGCTGACCGGGGGGCATCACGCTTTTCTGGCCCGTGTGGTGCAGGAGACGGGCGAACTCGCCGTTGTCGAGACGGCGGGCGAGGGCTGGACGGAAGAGGTGAAACGAATCCGCCTCCAGCCGCACAATGAGACGCATCGCGGCATTACAGGCTATGTAGCAATTACGGGAGAACCTTATCTCTGCTCGGATGTGCGCGAAGACCCGCACTACGTCCTGTTTTTTGAGGAAGTCCGCAGCGAAGTGGCGGTGCCGTTTTTCGACGCGGAGGGGCGAGTGCGGGGAGTGCTGCACGTGGACAGTGAGACCCCGAACCACTTCTACCCGGAGCATCTGGACTGGCTGACTACGCTCGCCAACGGTATCGCCGCCGGTCTGGCTTTCGAGGAGTACCGCACCCGCGAACGCCTGTTGGTGCAGATAGGGCGCGACCTCGCCGCCACCTCCGAGCCGGAGCCGCTGGCAAGGCGGGTCGTGGACGTGGCGGCGGAGGCCCTGCGCTGCGAGGGCTGCTCGCTCTTTCTGCTGGACGAGACACGGGAAACGCTGGTCTTGCAGGCCACACGCGGTTACCTGCTGGCGGAAGTCGGGACAGCCTCCTATGCGCTGGGCGAGGGGCTAACCGGAACCGTCGGGCTGACGGGGCAGGCGATCCGTCTTGATGACCCGCGTGACGACCCGCGCTGGAAGGGACGTTACCCGGAGTTTTCGCCGGACGAACGCAGCGCGTTTCTGGCCGTCCCGATTGTGGGCCGCGACCGCATTCTGGGAGTGCTGCGGGTCTCCCGGCCCCGTGCGACGCCCGCCTGGTTCCGCGCCCGCTTCACGGAGAGTGACGAGCGGGTGCTGCAAACGATAGCCGGTCAGGTGGGAATCGCCGTGGACAATATGCGGAGTTTCAACCGCGTCCTGCGCTCGGAGCGGATGGCAGCGTGGGGCGAACTCTCCGCGAAATCGGCGCACATGATCGGCAACCGCACGTTCGCGATCAAAGGCGACCTGAACGAACTGAAATACCTGCTGTCGCAGTGCCGTGACCCGCAGGCTCTGGCGCACCTGAACATGAATCAGGAGGTCGGGGGTCTGGTGGAGAGCATCGAGCGCGGCGTCTACCGGCTGGAGGAGATTCTGCGGGAGTTCCGCGATTTCGTCATGGCGACGCAGTTGACCCTGCGCCCCACCGACATCGCCGCGCTGGTGCAGGAGACGGTCGTGGAGACTTTTCCAAAGCGCAGCCCCGTGCAGCTTGTCACCGACTATGCGCCGGACCTGCCGCTTCTGCGCTGTGACGGGGAGAAACTGAAACGGGCCTTTTCGGAACTCATCGAGAACGCCGTCAGTTTCATGCCGGAGGGCGGTACACTCACTGTCGGGGTGCAGCGGATCGCACCGGGCGGTGGCCCTGCCTTCGCCCGTCTCGCGCCCTCCCGCGCCTATGTTCAGGTGAACTTCGCCGATACCGGGCCAGGGGTACCGGCGGAACTCAAGGAGAAGATTTTCACGCCCTTCTTCTCCTCTCGCGTCAAAGGCATGGGGCTGGGGCTTTCTATCGTTAAGGGCATTGTGGACGCGCATCATGGCAAAATTCGAGAGTCGGGGGAACCAGGCCAGGGCGCACAGTTCCTGATCTTCCTGCCGGTCGAAAATGAAAATTGAGGAGAAATCAACGGATGAGCAGAATTCTGATAGTGGATGACGAAGAGGCAGTGCGGGAGGCATTGCGCCGACGGCTGGAACGGGAAGGCCATACCGTGCAGTTGGCGGACAGTTCGGCGGCAGGTATCGCGGCTTTGCAGGAGGTCGGCCCCTCCTTCGATGCGGTCATTACGGACATGAGCATGGAAGAGGGCGACAGTGGCGTTCGGATGCTGAAAGCGGCGGTAGAGCGCGATGTCTTCACAGAGGTCATCGTCCTTACCGCCTACGGCAACGTCAAGAACGCGGTCGAGTGCATGAAGATGGGCGCCTACGACTACGTCGAAAAGAACATCCCGGACGTGGACGTGTTCGAACTCCTCATGCTGAAACTGGATCGCGCTCTCCAGCAGCGCGTCTCCACCGTCCGTACCCTTGACCGTCTCTCCAGTCTCGCGCAGACCGCGCGCTAAATCACGAGAAAACTCATGGAATCAGCCATCAATCCCTGTGTGCGTATCGGGCATATCCATCTCAAAGTCTCGAATCTGGAGCGGTCACTCGCCTTTTATTGCGGAGTGCTGGGCTTTGAGATCATGCAGTGATGCGGGACGGAGGCCGCCTTTATCAGCGCAGGAGGCTACCATCACCATATCGGGCTGAACACATGGGAGAGCGCGGGCGGTTCGCCGCCCCCGCCCGGCACGACGGGACTGTACCATGTTGCTATTCTCTATCCGTCGCGTCGCGCCCTTGCCGTCGCGCTCCGCAGGTTGGGAGAGACGGGCATCTCCCTCGATGGCGCGAGCGATCACGGCGTGAGTGTGGCGCTCTATCTGCGCGACCCGGATGCGAATGGTATCGAACTCGACTGGGACAGGCCAAAGGAACAGTGGCCCGTTACTGCGGAGGGAGAACTGGCGATGTACTCACGCCGCCTGGATATTCTTGCGCTCCTGCAAGAGGCTTCCGCACCGGACGAGCAGGTCACCGATTTCGAGGAACCGCCCAACGACCTGTGATAAGATGTATGTTTAGCCCACACGCTATGGTTTCGACAGAAGACCAGCCACCACTAAAGATCGTCTGCGTAATTAGGCTCAGTGTTCCAGTGACAAATTGGTTCTGAAACAACCCTCTGCAAAGCCCATAGACGCGACTAATGCATTCGGGCTGGCTGATTTTCGCCGCGAATTGCGCTTTTGGCAAGGAACGGCGGCAGTGCCTATTACGCAAGCGAGCTTTAGTACCTGTCATTTTGACAGAACCATTGCGGCCAAAGTTATAACATCCTATACCTGATCTGTTGAGGCGCTATGATGACTTTCCTGAACGTAACAATCGATACGCAGAGAGTTCCAGTCTTTGGCTTGAAAGCTCTACTCCATGGCGGACACATCCTTCATTCCGTCGGTATACTCAACATACGATGGGAGGATTTTTCTGCATTGGAATTGGCACAGAAAGCCGGACTTACCGGAGTAATCTGGGATAGAGTATTTGATGATACTCCAGGTACACTTGTACTTACAGTTTGGTATCCACAGGTTGAGCAGAACATTGTGCAACAGCGAATATCCGAGATTGAAGGCGTTGAGGATTGGGAGGTGCAGGGTAGCCACTAAGTCATGATAGAAATATGGGAATGCCATTCAACTGTTATGGATTGCCGATATTTACTCTCCACCAAGAGAGTTGCATAGGGGTTGCGGATGATGCGTGGGACAGGCTGTAAGGATAGATTGCCCACCACAATTAGCCAGTAGTTCTCATGACGATTCTTCGCTTCACTCCACTCCCTATCCGTAAACAGAATACTACCTTTGGACGTTTTCAGCCCTTTGATCTCGATCGCACACTCTGGCTTCTGCTGAATACCGAAATCGTATCCACATGCCATTTCCCTCATATCCACGATGTCTCTTGCTGTTACCTGTATTATCGGTTCTGAGTTCTCAAGGAAGTACTCCTCCGCACGACGACCAGTCAGCAGGCGTTCAGCTACATTATAAGCGACTCGATTGACTACGGCCAGCGAGTCAATGGCTTCTACTGTCGCAGTTTCATCACGTTTCAGAATTCGGGCAATGAGTTCAAGAAGAGCATCGTCACTCACGTCTTTCAATTCATTAAGTACACGCTGTCGGTTGGGACGTAATTCTCGTTGATGCCAGCCACGTCGAGGGTTCGGGTGAACTGGATCGAACTCATCGCGCAGGTTGTCGAACGTGCGAGCGGGTTTAGAGAGAGCTTGTGCAGCTTCGGCAAACGCCTTCTCCCACGAGTCGCATCCACGCTCCGCAAGGTACCGACGGTCAAGGCGGCTCATTGCATAGCCGATGACAATCGCTTCTGTCTCAATACGAAATCGTTTGCGTTCTTCTAACATTCGCCGATTATAGTCTGTCTATGCAAAAAAAGCAAGCGGATAATGTGACTCAGAAGGTGATTTTTGCTTTAGTTTCCGGTGAAATCATGTCGTGATACCTTGTTTGTCTGCTTTGAAGTACCGTGTTGTGCGCCTGTGCGCCGCTACTCCTTTCGGCAAGTGGGCTGTCGGGCTGTTCTTTTTCCGAACTTCACCCGGCAATAAGGG
>JBBRLP010000210.1:0-4583 GCA_038231295.1 Chthonomonadales bacterium | reverse complement strand
CGTGGTCTCATGGATGCCCCATGCCTGACCCAAGTGGAAGTATGTCCGGTATTCCCGCCAGAATTCCAGCGTCAACAGCGGCTGTGCACCCACCGGCATCGCCGGCGGGCGTCCTGACTTCCCTTTGTTGGCCTCACGGTCGTGCAGCACCGCTTCCATCTCAGCGAACGTCTCCGGATCGACCCCGGTTCTTCGTCGAAACTGTGCCTGATTCAGCTGCAGGGCTTGTTCATATTTCAGCGCCGTCATTCCTTCCAGCTTACCGCCCTACTTTCGCAGGAGGTCTTATGAGGAATCGTTTATCAGGCGGATCAGTGTAATGGGAGAGCTTCGTCGGCGAGAAGGACAAGGATCAGGAACGCTGGAAAGGCGCAACCGTTTGAAGACCACTTTTCCTCGACTGAGTGCGAAACGCACTGCGTTTCGCCCGATGCGAAAGTAACTCCAACCCCGCTGCCAATGGGGATCAATCGTCTGGCGCTCTCCAGCTTCTACCGTTTCCGTTCCTTCGCTGTGGAGCAACAGCGTTCCCACCGCCAGCACCAGTAAGAGTGCGTCCAGCGCGGGGGTGTCTCGCAAACGAGACGCTTCGAGTTGGAAGCCGGCGCTCTTGTCATCCAGGAAGCCCTCTTCAATCTGAAAGCGTTCGCCATACTCAGCGAATGTCTCCAACCCGCACGGCTCGTCACTGAGAATGAACCAGGGTTCTCTGGCTCCCACTGCATGAACGCCCGCCAGACACACGGGGCCGAACCGCTTTTTGGTGATGAAAACGTCTTGTACATACACGGGCTGTCCGTGCTGGCTCAGCACGGTCCCCACCTTTCCCAGGGGTTTGCCCTGAGTATCAGTGATCCAGAGCTGCTGTTTGGCCCGGATACGGTAGTGCCAGCCGTAAGCCTGCAACACCGTGAGCAACCGCATATCCACGAAACCCCGGTCCGCCAACAGCCGAACGTCTCGAATGCCCAGACGGTTCAGGATCATTCGGGCGTCCACCAGTACAGGGTGCATGGCGTCCAGGTTCACAACGGAACTCTGGTGACGAATGACACGCCAGCTCATGGGAATGGCGCGTCCACGGTAAACCACCGCGATGCGGATCAGGCACCAGTGATCCCAGAGACGGCTGGTGTCCAGCGCGAGGGTGATGCGAGCATCACCCCAGTCTCTCAGTGCATGCACGATCAGATCGGCGTAGCAACGATGTGCGTTACGCGATAAATGATCTAGAGCACGTCTGAAACGGCGTTCTGTGCTCTGAGCTTTGGTAGCCCGTGAGGTCACGCTGCTGATCCAGGCAGAGAGACTCACCGTTCCAGATTGCAGCAGCCCAACGAGCATCCATGTCAACGTCTTGGCGTTACGCAGGTCTGTCCAGGCAGTGAGACACACCAGAGGGAGGAGGGCTTGGAATAAAGTGATGGCGTCCCCGCCAGAAGTATTTTTGTTCAAGACAAACCAGAATGCCCCTTGGCGGGGGCATTCTCATACTTTTTGTCAGGCCGTCAGGGCACGTTGTTAAAGTCCCATTGGGTTTATGAGAGTGTACTTTGTGCTGCGCTGAACGCGAGTCACCTGTGGTCCCATTCCCGCACTCCCCCGCAGCTGAAGCTCCTCGGAAACTCGGTCGACTTCCGCGCACGCAGAACTGTGTCTCCGATCTGCATCTGACACGCGACTCTCTTTTGCCCTGACGGCCTGACAGATATTATGAGAGAGTCCGGAAAACAAGCTCCCAGCCCGGCTCCATGGTCGCCAGCGGGGTTGAACGGGCTGGGTTGCGAAGTCCAGGACAGTCAGGATCGGGGCCTCCCACCAGGGTCAGGCGGTTGAAGACCGCCCGACCCCGACTCAATGCGTACTGCATCCCCCGTAACCCCAGTTTCAAGTAGCTCAACGCACGCGTCCAGTGAGGATCTATGGCGCGGCGCATACCTGCAGCGACCAGTTGCAGACCTTCGGAAACGAGGAGCAGGGTCGCCACTGAAAGTGTCAGAACCAAGCGCTCCAGTCCAGCTGCATCCCGGATTCTGGACGCTTCCAGGGCAAAGAGGCCGCTTTTATCGTCCAGGAAGCCTTCCTCAATCTGGAAACGTTCACCGTACTCGGTAAACGTCTGGGTGCTCGTCGGTTCATCACTGACGACCTGCCACTGCTCCGGGCCGTCTGTTGGGCGACCCAGCACCAGATGCACCGGGCCGAAGTGCTGTCCAGTGATCGCGACGTTTTGGAAGCAGCGCGTTTCGCGCGCTGCCAATCTGATCTCGCCTACCTTACAGATTCGTTGCCCACCGGGTGCGGCAAGGATCAGGCTGGACTTGATCCGGATTCGGTAGTGCCAACGGCAGACGTGCAACCAAGACATCAAGTCAGTGTCACAGAACCCTCGGTCCGCCAGCAGGCGGACATCGTGTAGCCCGACGAAATCAAGCATTCCCTTGACCTCTGCCAGGATGGGGAGTAGCTGTGCGGTACTAACCTGGGCACTGGAATGGCTGATGACACGAGAGACCAGTGGCACAGCCCGTCCTCGAAACAGCACCGCAACCCGGATCAAACAGAAGTTTTCAAACAAGACGCTCGTGTCCAGCGCCAAGACCAGTACCCGGTCTCCCCAATCTTGAAGGGCAGAGGTGATCAGGGGACCGTAAATCGAGGTCGGATCAATGGCTGGGTTGCCCAGCCATCGGCGGATTCGGCGCTCGGTGCTCTGGGCAAAATTAGCCCTGGAGTGAACGTGAGGGAGCCAGTTAGGGATACAGGCCCGCTGGGAACACAGTAAGCCGGTTACCATCCAGGCGAAGGTGTGAGCGTTGCGCTGGTCGGTCCAGAGGCAGGACTGGAGGTGGTTCAGGACCGCCTGATACAGTCGGGGGGCGTCCCCGGTGGCATTTTCAGTTCTCATCGACAGAAAGTGTCCCCTACCGGGGACGCTTTCTCATACTTTCTGTCAGGCCGTCAGATGGACCTGCTTAAAGTGTAAGGGAGGGCAGAAACATTTTTATCCTGCCGTCTCACAGCTGCGGGGCGCACTGATACAGTATCGGCCTCCGGTACTTCAGCCCTGGGCCTGCAAAACCGGCGGGGCAGAATTGCGTTGATTGCTCGGGGTAGATAAGTGCCTGTGCCATGCACATGACGGGAACATTGACAAATATCCGATCAGACTGAACAATAGAGATGAAATCTTTCAGGAGGAACAACACATGACATACCGTAAACTCAGTGAACAGGTGGCGCATCTGACCAATCCTCAACGCAGCGATACCTTCGTCAAACTGTTCAGAAACGCAGTTCGTGAGGGCAAATTCGAGGGCGCTTACATGCCCGAGCGTTTTACGCTGCCCAAGTCGTTCAGCCGTCGTGGCGGCGGCGCGTCTTACAACCGCGAGGCCAAGGAAATGCTGTTCGAGATCAGCCCGGCTTTCGACAAATGGTTCGACGAGACCAACCGCGAACTGGCTGCCAGCCGCAAGGGGGGCAAGATCAAGCCCAGCATGGAGGCCATCGAGGCTGGTCTGGTCGATTTCAAGGTGATGGCCGCCGAAACCCGTCAAAAGATGCAGGCGAGCTTCAAGAAGGGCCAGTCGCTGGGCAAGTCCCGCGCCAAGAATAAAAAGAAGTAGACGCGACAACGATCAGCCGGGTCTGTCTTGAGGCAGACCCGGCTGATCGCTGTTGTCTCTGTCCGGTGGGACAAACCAGCATTCAGGTTCGTGACGCCCGGCGAGGCGCTGGCCGTCCATGCACTCTGTCCTGCTCTGATCTTCCCCTGCATAGACAGTGCCCTTGACCATGCCTGACCGCTTCACCCGGACACACACCGCAAGCATCCTCGTCGTTCAGCGCTGGGCGGCCATCTCCAGCCTCTGCATCAGCAGCACAAACGCGTCGGCGGTGACGCGCACGTCTCCCAGGCTGCGGTGGCGACCCCCGGCACCGAATTCTAGCCCCAGACGGCTGGCCACCGCGTCGAGCTTGTGGCCGCGCTCGTGCGGAAAGGCCCGCCGGGAGAGCTGCACGGTACACAGCTCGTGGGCTGGCTTCCAGACCAGACCGTACCGGGCCGCGCCAGCCCGGATAAAGCCGCTGTCGAAGGCGACGTTGTGCGCCACCACCGCCGCGCCGCCCACAAACTCCAGAAAGGCGGGCAGCACCTCGCCCAGCCGGGGCGCGCCCGTGACCATTGCGTCGCTGATGCCGTGAACCCGCACGGTATACCACGGAATGCTCATGGTCTGTCCCAGGGCGTCCTGCGGCTTCACCAGCGTCTGGAAAACCTCACGGTGCTGCACCTGCCCGCCGCGTATCCGCACCGCCCCGATCTCCACGATGGCGTCGCGTTCGGGACTGAGGCCCGTGGTTTCCAGGTCGAAGACGACGTATTCGCTGCCGATAAGGGCGGCAGGAACGGGGCCAAGAGGACTCTCCACCTGTGAAGAGTAGCGCGTCCGGGCTGGCGGCGCGTGTCAGGGTCTGCGCCGCACGTCTTTACAGGTTGGATACGCGGTCTGGCAGAAGGGTTGAAACCAGGCAGGCTTGAGATCGACAGGCAACCGTCACGCCCTGGACCGCCAGCT
>JBBRLP010000209.1:0-4588 GCA_038231295.1 Chthonomonadales bacterium | reverse complement strand
CGCAATCTCCAATCTGGTGCACTCGATCAGGGCTGAGGAACCCCGTTCCAAGCCACATTTCGGGCAATTCTGGTCGAGATTACTGTTGTTCGCAGTAGTTAATACTTCTCAACCCAATACTGGGGTTTACTCACGCATTTGCCCCTCTTCCAGGGAGCTTGCGACCGACCGGGAGAGGGGTTGGGGTGAGGTCCACCCCAGGGTATCGGAGCCACCGACTGTGAGATTGAAAAGCCCCCTTCTCCCAGGGAGCTTGCGACCGACCGGGAGAACGGGGGTGGGGGGATGAGGTCACCCCGAG
This sequence comes from Chthonomonadales bacterium, assembly GCA_038231295.1. Taxonomy (GTDB): domain Bacteria; phylum Armatimonadota; class Chthonomonadetes; order Chthonomonadales; family Chthonomonadaceae; genus JANXLO01. The sequence continues at coordinate 4,287 of JBBRLP010000209.1, read as the reverse complement.
ACAGCCTTGACACGCTCTGCCCGACGGCCTATAATCAGACATTCGCGTATTGGGAACGCATGAGAGGAGATTCCATGAACAGGTTTTACGCGTGGAGGACGTTTGCAATGCAGGCTGCGCTGTGCTTGTGTATTGGCGCGGCGCGGAACTGTACGGCGCAGAAAGAGTTTCTGGCGGGCTATCTGATACTTCCCACCGGGGAGCGGGTGGACAAGTCCTACAACGCCGGGTTTTCGATGTATGTGACGGCGTGGCCGCTGCTGAAGACTTATCCGGGGCATCGGTTCCAGACGGGGCTGCCGGGAACGTGGATGTTCGCGCAGTACGACGGGGCCGCGCCGAAAGAGATGTACTCCGATGTCGAGGGCGGGCTGGGCTGGTGGACGGACACGCGCTTTCCCACCGAGACGCCGAAATTTATCATGGGCGGCGTGGCCCCGAACTTTAGCGAGATCGCCAACGGCCCGGCGCACGGCTGGGGAACCTGGGCGGAGCCGCGTGGTCTCTATGGCGTCGCGCAGCTCAGTCCGTGGCTGCTTTTCCCGATAGACGGCCTGAACCTCAAGCAGGGAACGTGTGGGGAACTCTTCGGCTACGGCTACTTGAACCTGCCGCTGACGGAAGCGAAGACTACGACCGAGGGGAAGGAGATTCCGACCGGGAACAACTGCTGGACGCTGTTCCTGAACTCCGGTAACTTCAAAGGCCCGGTCGCCTTTTTCACCCCGCATTTCTGGTCTCATGCCGCAATAAAGGAGCCGCGCCTGATGGGGCAGTTGCTCGACAGCCGCCCGGTAGACCCCAATACGCAGATTCAGATGGAGACTCAGTACATCCCCTGCCGACAGGCGGTGGATGCGAAGGGCGAGGCGTATGCGCGAATCGCCCCCACTTCGTTTCCGCGTGAGGCGAACGGCCGTTCTGCCCTGCTGCACCAGAGTACCTCCTACGATAAGAAGGCGCTGTGGGACGCGGTGAACGCCTGGTTTGCGGGCGGGCCTGCCAGCAACGGAGCCATTGACCCCGCAGGCGCGAGCGGACGCACCTTTCCGGGGAACGGCCGGGCGACCTGGGAGATACGCGCCCGCAATCCCGATGGCACGGAGAAAAAGGTGCCGATCGCATGGAATGCCTTCGCCACTCCCTCCTCCCCGGATCCGCACACCTTCGGCTATCAGTGGAACTACACGGTGGCGACCAAAACCGACACGAAGGACGGGCATCTCGTCACCCTGCCGGAGTATTTTCATCTGGAGAACGGGGCTGACCCGAAGAAGGCGAAGTGGATGCCGATAGCCGCCGACAAAGTTCCGGCGGAGACCGGATTGGCGCAGATCAAATGGGACCGTCCCGCCGAGAAGCCTGAACCCGCCTACGACACTCCCGATGACGCGAAGAGCAGTTGGAAGCAGCCCGGCCCGGTGGCAGGGCCGTTCAAGGCGCATCTGGGCGACGGCAGCGTCGTGACCTACTACTGGTACCGCTTCGCCGATCAGCCCGCCCTGCTGAACGCCGACCTGACTCGCGAGGAACGGGAACGAATGCAGAAGCGCGTGGAGAAGCTCCACCGCGCCTGGCCCAAAAACCACGACTACCTGGCCCCACCCGCCTTCGGCAAACTGGCAGCCCTCGACCCTGCCCAGATCGTCCGACCGCCGAAGGGAATGGAGTTCGGCTATGTGCCTATCGCCACCCGTCAGGAAATGGAAAAGCGCTGACCCCTGTGCGGAGCTTCCTCGCCCGGACAGCCACAAGCTAACCGGGCGAGAATCGGTCTATTCCTCGTGGGTATCCTTTTCGGATAACTGGTTCATGCGGTCTTCAAGAATACGGATGTAGGCTTCACGGCGCAGCAAGCGAGCTTCCTTCTCTGCATTTTCCGCTTCTGATTGGTCTAGATGCGCTAGAAGGAGAACATACTGCCAGCGCCGCTGACGATTCGCGATCAGCGGAGGACGGTTCAATTGTAATGCGGTGATGTGAAACGCGCCTGTCACCGTGCGAGATTCCAGGCGACCTGTCGTTCTGTCTTCTCGGAAATGCTCGGATAGGTTGTCTCGGAGGGGATGGAGCAGACGCTGATCCCGATCTCGTTCCATTGCGCCTGGCAGGAGTGCGCCTTTGTACAAATTGCAGCGCATACAGGCATACACCAGGTTCTCGTCGCTATCGTCCCCGCCCGCTGATACGGGGTGAAAATGGTCTACAGTCAACTCACCGCCGACATCCATTTCCGCCACGCCAAAATAGCCACAGCGAAAATCATACAGGAGACGAACGGCCTGATGTTTTGGGTGCGCCATGCCGTTCAGTTTCCAATGTGAGATCGTTGGCGCGTTAACGCCTCCAACTGACTTTCCAGCGCCGCTATTCGGGAATCATGCTGAGTCTCCTGTTCACGCAGACGGCGTTGTTTGTCCTCGACGGCGTCCATACGGAGGTTGAGTTCTTGCAGGCGGCGCAGGTCACTATTCAGCGGTACGGTGGCGTCTATTTCCTGGCAGCCCACTTCGTACTGCGTCTGTTCGTCCGGGGTTATTGTCTCTCCGGCGGCTACCCGGCGGTGGAGTTCTTGCCAGTGCGTGTAGGTCGCGTCGTTCATTGGTGTTTCCTCCCGTTGTCGCGAAGTACCTCATTATATCACACGGAGAAATCGGAATCCTATCCTGTTCATCCTGGTCATCCTGTCCGAAAATCGTCCTGCGAAGGAAAAGCGACCCGCGTAATCGAACGTAGGGGTTCATGGGGTTGCCAGGGACGGGAGGCGAGCAGATTGGCAGAAACACCACCGGGCGGCAAAGTCACATTTCTCTTTTACGATGGGGTCGGGTCGAGCAAGGTCGCCCTCCAAGCACCGTATGAGCAGTATCGCAAGGAGTTTTTGCAGAAACTCTACGACGCGACCGAAGCGCTTGTCCGGGAGCATGGCGGGGTGACGAGCGGCACCTCGCATGGAGACGACTGGCTGGCGGTCTTTGCGAAGGCGACCGACGCCATTGCCTGTGCGGTCGCCCTCCAGCGGCAGGTGACGGAGATTGTGCTGACGGTCGGGGAGAAGACGTGGCGGATGCCGATTCGCCTCGCCCTCCACACCGCCGAGCAGGAAGCCTTCTCCGACAAAGCGGGCAGTTTTCAGAACCACCCGGAGGTGATTTTCGGAGCGCGAGTGTTGCCGCTTGCCAACGCCGGACAGATACTCCTCACCGAAAGCGTGAAGACCGCAGCGGGCAATCTGGAGGTCGGCTGCAAAGAGTTCCGCAACCGTCGTATCCGCAACTTCGACGACAGTCCACGTTCGCTGTTCGAGCTGCTCTACGATGGCGTCGAGCGGGGAGAACCGGGTGTGCGGTATCTGCCGGAGTGGTTCACCGAGACCAACCGCTACGTCTCCCGCACCCCCCTGGAAAACGCCATCGCCGACCTGTTCGGGGAGAAGACGACGAACGGTCAGCCCGTCCGGTTGGTGACTTTGCACGGCTTCGGGGGAATGGGCAAGACCCGTCTGGCGGTGCAGTGCGCTCTCAACTCCGTCGCCCTCTTTGAAGGTCGTCTCTACTACGCCCGGTTGGGAGACATTCCCTCCGATAAACTGCTCACCGACGACACCCTCCGCCGTAACTACCTCTACGGTCGGTTGCTCGACGCCTTCCAGATCACTCAGACCCCGCTTCCCCCTCCCGAAGAACTGCCCGACCACCTGCAACACCTCCTCGCCAACCTCAAGCGACCGGGCGACACCCTCCTCCTCCTCGACAACTGGGAGACGGTCAGCGGGGAAGCCTCTCGTGAACTGATCGCGAAGGTGCTGAAAGCCTGTCCTGAACTCCGTATTCTGGCAACGGGACGCGAGCCAGTAGGACTGGTTGGCACCGAGCGGAAACATCCAATCGAATCCCTTGAAGACACGGAGGCAAAAGAACTGCTCCGCCTCCGTATCTCTGAACAGAAGGCCCATTGGACGCCTTCTCCTACCGACGAAGCCGCCATCACCCAACTTCTCACCCTGACCGAAGGCATCCCCCTCGCTATCGAACTCGTTGCTGCTCATGCCACGGATATGACGCTGAAACAGATTGCAGCAGACCTGACCGCCGAACCGCTCTCCCCGGTCACCGAACTGCCCGACGGCACGAGTACCCTAGATACCGAGACCGACCGTCACCAATCCCTCGAACGCTGCCTGAACTGGTCGTGGAAACTGCTCCCTCCCGAAGCGCAGACCGCCCTCGCCTGCCTCAGCCTCTTCGCCGACCGCTGCACCGCCGAAGAGATAGGCTCCTGCTTCGT
>JBBRLP010000208.1:0-4630 GCA_038231295.1 Chthonomonadales bacterium | reverse complement strand
GCGTTTTCATGCGTATCGCCGACGCCAGCGCCAACTCGGAGTTTATGGATACTGGAAAGCGGAGCAGGTAGACACTCCGTCAATGCCGTTACGGTTCGCTGCGTAGACAAGAATTAACCAAATGAAACGGAACGCACCCTAATGTTTTTAGTATCGCACACTCCCCGTTGCGCGTCAAGAAGGGCGACGCGGGGACTCCCTCTCCTATTTCGTTTTACGCGGCCCTGTTGATAAAGTGCCGGGAGATCAATCGGAGAAGAGGGCAGCGAGGCGTTGTTCGAGGGTTGGGAGTGACTCGAAGGGGGAGAGATTGGCGGAGGGCAGGGGAGTGAGCAGGCCGCTGAGCGTCAGGAAGCGGACATGGCCTGTCAGCCGCTCGGCGTTCATCAAGGCGAGCAGATTGTGCCTGTCTTTACGGGCGGAGAGCGTGTGGGTGGTCACACGCTCCCACGGAGACTTTGTTTTTCGGTGGTGCATGGGGACTCCTCGCGGGGCGAACCCGATCCCGAGCGGTCTTATTCGGACGCAGGCGCAGGCGCCTCGGCGGCGCGGATGATCCGTTCCAGCGCCAGCAGGTAGCGGTGGAATGCGGTGCGTCCGGCCTCGGTGGGCGTGTAGGTGGTGCGCGGTTTGCGGCGCACGAACTCCTTGCGCGATTCCACGTAGCCCCGCTCTTCCAGCAGCGCGAGATGCGTGCTGAGGTTGCCGTCGGAGAGCGACAGAGTGTCCTTCAGCAATTTGAACTCCGCCTCGCCCAGCGCGAGCAGGGTGGACATAATGCCCAGACGCGCCTTCTGGTGAATCGCATCGTCCATCTCGTGTAGGGCTTCGAGCGCGGCGACCGCATTCGAGGCATTGGGATGTGGCGTCAGGCCATCCAGCAGCATAGCCGCGCCTCCGCTTAGAGCCATTACCAACCGTCCTTTCCCGACATCGCGATTCCATACACGATATGAAATCCTCCAAAAGCCGCCGCCATCATCGGAACGCCGAGGCTGACGGGCAGGAACAGGGTCAGGGCGCCTGCCAGCAGGAACGCGGCCCCCAGATAGGAGACCTCGCGCTGCGAAAACAGCCCGACCGCCGCGACCGCGATTCCGTAGCAGAGCATCCAGACCGGGTAAATGTGTGCCATCCATCCCTGCTGAAAAAAGAAAAAGGTGAGCAGCGCCCCGGAACCGAGGCCGGGAGCCGAGGCCACGATCATCTGCGTTCCAAGCCGGGAGACGACGCGCTTGCCGACCCGCACGGCCCGCCGCTTCATGAACAGGTAGTCCGCGCCGATAGCGAACACGATGACCAGAAACCAGGTGAGAAGAAACTCGGCTGGCGCTTCGACTCCGGCCTCCTGCCGCCCGGAAAGCCGATTGGTGACGAGACACCCGACGATAGAGGCCGCGCCCGCCAGCACCCCGGAGACCCCGGAAAAGGTGGAGTACTTGGTAGAGCGCTCCATCAGGTCGCGGATGATGCGCAGGTTTTCTTCCGCCTCGCGGGCATCCGGCTCACGGGACTCTCGCAACGGGGTCATGTCACCTCACTTCGGGATTTCTCAAAAACGCTTTGTCCGGCAAAGTTCTCTTGCTGCTATTATAAGCCGAAGCGCCCTGTCTTGTCAAGGCTGTTCGGCAGCGAGGATTGCGGGAACCATTCATCGCAACTCGGGAACGGAGACTGCATCAGCGCGGTCGAGCGCATGATGGCAAGGGCTATCGAGATCGAGGGGAATACGGCGGACGATTTCCAGCACGACTGATCGGATACGCTCTGAGTTTTTGCGGAAGACGGCCAGTGCATCGCGTGTGTTTACCGGCCCGACGGAACCATCTGCTACCAGTCCGCTGTCGTAGTCGGTGATCAGGGAGATATTGACGGGCGCGATGTTCTGTTCCAGGGCGAGAGCGCATTCCGGATACTGTGTCATGCTGATGGCTTCCCAGCCCATCTGCGTGAACCAGCGGCTTTCGGCCTTTGTGGAGAATCGCGGCCCCTGGATGACGACAACAGTGCCGCGATCATGCACCGGGATGCCCTGCTCACGGATCACCTCGGAGGTAATGCGCCGAAGATAGGGACAGTAGGGTTCTGCAGCGCTCACAGAGACGATGTCGGGACCGGTGTAGAAAGTATCCTCGCGGCCATGTGTGCGATCTATATACTGGTCGCAGACGACGAAATGCTCCGGCTCGATAGGACGCTGGAGACTGCCCGCCGCACCGGGACTGATTAAAAATCGGACGCCCATCTGTTTCATGGCCCAGACATTGGCGCGGTAGTTGATACGATGGGGCGGGATGGTGTGGCCCCTGCCATGCCGGGGCAGAAATGCGATGCGCTTGCCCGCATATTCGGCCAAAAACAGACTGTCGCTCGGCGGGCCATAGGGAGTCTCTATCTTCACTTCGCGCACGTCTGTCAGCAGCGAGTAGAACCCGCTGCCTCCGAAAACTCCGATTTCTGCGCCGTCTGCTCCAGACATGAGACAATCTCCTTCTTGCCTGCCGACCTCTCTCAGGAGGACAGGCAGAGGCCGCTAACGCTTCTCAGGATAGAACCGCGCCAATTTCTCCTGAGAGACTCCACAGGCCATCAAGATATGCAGCCAAAACCAGACAAACAGCATCTTGACTCCCACGCTTGTGGTCGAAAACCGCCGTGAGGAAGAGCGGACAGCGCCTTCACGGATATAGGCCAGTCTGCCGGCGCGGCGCAGGCGCAGCACCAACTCAAAGTCCTCCATGAGCAGCGCGGCCTGATACCCGCCCAGACGCTCAAAGACCTCCCGGCGCACGAACAGGCAGGCGTCTCCATAGAAGATGCGGAAATGGCTGCGGACATTGTAGCATCGGGCATAGAAGTCCGCAAGCGGCGAATGAGGAACGAACGCGATCTGAAAGAATCCGCCGAGCGTGGCTGTATCGCGCAACGCTCGCTCGATGAGCGCAGGGGTGTCCGGGGGAAGGTGGGTGTCCGCATGAAGGAAAAGCAGGATGTCTCCCTCCGCCTGCTTCGCTCCGACGTTCATCTGCGTTCCCCGACCTTTTGGAGACTCCAGTAACACAATCGGAAAACCGGTGAAGTCCTTCACGATAGCGCGTGTGCTGTCGGCGCTTCCCCCGTCCACGATGAGTACCTCACATCCCGGAGCGCACTCCGCGATGTTTTGAAGGGTCTCCGGCAGCGCCTTCTCCTCATTTAGCACCGGGATAATGATACTGATCTTCATTGAGAGGCGCTTCCCGCCTGCCCGCTCAGCCAGCAGAAGGTCGTGGGAGCGCGTTCTCGGAGAGATGGATTGGAACTGAACTCCGCTCGCAGACGTTCTAAATCTTCAGGAGTGTCTATATCGTACCATAGCGGTAGCATCGCGACACGAAGGCTCTGCGCGGCGGCGTTGCGGAGAGTATCGGCAAGCGTCCGCTCCGTACTCCACTCTACCCTGTCGAGCAGGCCGGGAACGGGCCGCTGCACACCAATAACACAGTATCCCCCGTCCTCCGTTGGCCCGAGGACCAGATCGGCCCTGTCCTCCGTCAGCGTATGTAGCGCCTCGTACAGAAAGGCGAGCGGAAGGGTCGGGCTGTCTGTTCCGATCATTACCAGAGGGGAGAACCCTCCCGCCGCCGCACCCTCAAACGCGCTCTGCATCCTCTCTCCAAGCGTGTTTCCACGCTGAGGCGTCCAGAGTAAGCGGGGAGGGAGCAGGGAGGCAAGTCGTTCTTTTTCTTCTAACGGAGTGTAGGCGACAAGGACATTCCGGCAGACTTTCTGCGCGGCGGCAGCGGTATCCTGCACGAAACAGGCGGCGAGTGCGGCAGCCTGCTCCGCAGTAAGCCACGGTGTGAGACGTGTTTTTACGCTTCCCGCCTGTGGCGCCTTCGCCATGATCACGATAACGGGCCGCGAGTGGCAGAGTTTGCTGTCAGCAGGCATCAGGAGGCTCCATGTCTTACTATGAAGAGAAAGATTTAGATCGTTTTGGCGAGATGGCGAGAGAACGCCCCGATCTCTTCGCCAAGTTCATGCAATGGTACAATGCCTGCCTGGAAGAGGGCGCTCTCTCTCGGCGCGAGAAGGCGCTTATCGGTCTGGCCGTGGCCCATGCGCTCCCGTGTCCTTACTGCATCGATTCTTTCGCGCAGTCCTGTCTGGAAGCCGGCTCGAACCCTGAACAGATGACGGAGGCTATCCACGTCGCTTCGGCAGTCCGCGGGGGAGCGACCCTGATTCACGGCATTCAGGCGCAAAACACAACCGACAAAATCTCTATGTGAGGAGACCCATATGCCGCTCTCTCCCTTTGCTTTTCAGGAGACCCTGGCGCTGCGCCATCTGGGAGAACTGCGCTCGGAGGCCCAAGTGACTACGCTTCAGGTCAACGTTGGCAAACGCTGCAATCAGGCCTGTAAGCACTGCCACGTCGAAGCAGGGCCGCTGCGTACCGAAGTCATGTCTCTTGAAACCGTAGAAGAGGTGCTTACTGTCGTGCGTCGCTTTCGTGTTCCCATACTCGATATTACGGGTGGGGCGCTGGAAAAAGCGTGGGGAAGAGCGAAACAACTTCTTATGTTGAAAAACCCGAGTTAACGATACCGCCAAGGACGTATATACAGATAACTGAGGGCTATGC
>JBBRLP010000207.1:0-4849 GCA_038231295.1 Chthonomonadales bacterium | reverse complement strand
GCAAAGGCAATCGCCTCAATGCCTCGCTGCGATTTTTCTGTCGTCACATTTTTCTGTCTAAATCTAATGCATTGAAAAACCGAACACGTGGTGTTTTCGGTCTATTCTGTCGATCGCGGTCAGAAACAGTACCAGTTTCGCGGCCAAAATGAAGCCACCTGGCGGGTTGCGGGATGCGACGGTGGGGTGTGGTTTGAGGGGTGTTGGCTGGGCGGCGATTCGGGTGCAGGACTTGGTCTGAGTCGTGAGACGGTTGGAAGTCTCAGTCGCTGGATGGGGCTGGCGTTTTCATCGGTTGGGCGCGGTGGGCTCGGTAAGACTGGCCGGTAATCTTCATGATAATCGCACCGTCAACCATGCGGTCAGTCAGTGCCATCGCCAGATTCATGTCGCCCAGGTACTCGCCCCAAGATCCGAAATCGATGTTGGTGACGAGGGCTGTCGAACGCTGCTGAGTGCGAGCGTCGATCACTTTGTAGAGCAGGCTAGCTGCTTGCGGAGATTCCTGCCGCTCCAGACGGTCGAAGCCAAATTCGTCAATGATCAACAGGTCCAGGCTCGAATATTCGCGGAGACAGGCCGGCAGCGTCTGGTCCGCCAGAGACGCCCGCAACTCTTCGATCAACTTGGAGCTGGTCGTGTACCGTACACGCCATCCCCGCACGCAGGCCTGATGGCCGATCGCCTGGACCAGGTGACTCTTCCCGACTCCGCTTTGGCCCAGCAGAACCAGGTTCTCATGCCGACGGATGAACTCACACGTCGCCAGTTCTTCCACGCGTATCCGATTGATGGTCTTTGCGTTGAACAGCCAGTCGAACGTCGCCAGCGTCTTGGACTCCCGGAACCTGGCTTCCCGGATGCGGTACGCAATGCTCCGTTCGCGACGCTGGGCCGCCTGCTCGGCGATCAGACGTTGCAGGAACTTCAGATGCGAGAACCCTTCCCGCTCCGCTTCCGCCACGACCGCGTCGAACGCTTCCGGCCGCAAGGGAATTTTCAGAGTCGCGAAGTCCGACAGGATCCGCTCCCGCAGATCTTCAGAAGGGGCACTCTTCGGTGCTGGAGCCTGCGGCTCCGGATGCGTTTGGAGGGGATTCGGTTTTCGGGATGTTGGGTTCGAACGGGCAGGCATCGGCGGGATCCTCGGGAGACGGAGACAATAAGGGTTGATACTCCAGGGTGGAGCGTGGCTGGAGCGCTGGAGAGTCGTCTCCAAACGGAGCTTCGGCCGGCGATTGAGCCGCCAGCTTCTCCAACAGGCCCAGCGGTCGAGACTGCGTCGCCAGGATCCGCTCCACCGACGAGGCGGCATAGGCGCCGTAACGCACCGCGCGCTCCAGCGCTGACAGCACGTCGGCCCGGGAATAAGTTCCCAGGAACCCCAGCACGCGTCGCGCCTGATCCCAGTGATACCGTTGCGTCTGGATCAGCCCTTCCAAGAACCGCGCGGCCACCGAGCCTAATTCCTCGTACCGCTGCCGCAGCAGGGCCAACCGTTGTTTCGGATCGTTCGGGGCCGGGTGATGCGCCGGATCGAGCTGCCGTTGCTGCGACTGCGTGCCGGGCAGCAACGGATGCCGGGCGATCTCTTCGTCCAGACGGGGACTGTACACCAGAACTTCGTCCGCCGTGATTCGGACTGGCAGCACCTGTCCCAGGTAACGCCACGGAACCGAATACTGGTTCCGCCGCCAGATGATAAATCCTTCCACTGTGGCTGTCCGGTACACCACCTGCGCTGTCTCAAAAGGCGCGGCGGGAAGCGGAATCAGATGCGGCCGTTCCAGCGCGTGTCGTTCCAAGGGACTCTGTTTCGTTTCCGCGTGGATCCGCACGTCGGCCACTTCCGCCAGCCACACTGGTGCGACTTCATTCAGATGCGCCAGCGAGCGGAACGTCCGCCCATTGAGCAGGTTGATTTCCACATAGTGAAACGGCCGTTCCACTTTCCCCTTTGTCTGAGGCCGCCGGGGACGACAGGCCACCGGCCGAAAGCCGTAGTGTGTCGCGAACCCCAGGAACCGCGCATTGTAGATCGGCACATCGTCGTGATGGCCCGTCACCACCACCTTCATGTTGTCGTACAGGCATGTCGCGGCCACACCACCCAGATGCTCGAACGCCCGCACATGCTGCTGGATCGTCGTCGCGAAGTCCTGCGACTCCACGAACCACAGATACTGCCGTCGTGAGTAGCCCAGGACATAACTGAACGCATACACGCGACGCCGTCCTTCCTCCGTGAACTCGATATCATACGGCGAGTAATCCATCTGAGCCTGAGCCCCCGGTCCCGTCTCGAACCGTACGACCAGTGCTCGCGGCGCCTGCGGACGCAACTCGCCCAACCGCTGCCGCACGATCGTGTAGCCCCCCGTGAACCCCCGGCTCCGGAGTTCTTCCAGCAACCGCGTGGCCGTCAGGTCGGGATAACGTCCCAGCAGTTCCCGCAGGACCGTGTCGTAGGCATCCAGCAGACTCGGTCGACGTGCCACGTCCGCGGTCTTCTCACCACTGCGTTCCGCCTGATGTTCCGCGAGCACCCGCTGGACGGGGCCACGTGAGATCCCCAGCAGGCGGGCGATGGCTCGTTGTGAGGCCCCTTCCCGCCAGCGGCGGACGATCTCATTCCGTAAGTCCTCATTCATGGTCCACTCAACTCCTGTCCCAGATCCTGCGATAAATCGGCCACCGTCCCCGCCGCGACCCCCAACTTCACAAAGCTCTGCGCCAGCAACAGCCGATCACCGCGGCCCAGTTCGGCTCGCCCGCGTTGTCGGAGCCAGGTCTCCATTCGCGCCAACTGTTCCAGCAGCGATGCCAACTGCCGCGAGACCTTGTTTCCCGCAGGCGTCAGACGCGGGTCGGACGTCAGCCACGGTCCCGCCTGGCTCTGCGTCAATGCTTGCCGGGGCTTCTCCAGCACGTACTCCACCTGTGGACGGCTGGCGGCCGACGCCACCAGTTCCACCACCCCGCGCAGTTCGGCCGTCGTCAGACTATCACGCCGCGCACAGCTCAGAACTTCAATCTGGTTGCCTGCGGGCAACCGGACCAGCGACCGCGCCGCGGTCGGACCCAACAGCCCCAACCGCATCTCATCTCGAGCTCCTTCGTCCAGTCGTTCCAACAACGCCAATCGACGGCAGACCCAGCTTTTGTGCCGACCCAGTAACTCCGCCGCTTCGACTTGCGTCAGACCGTCTTCCCGCACCAGCGCGAACACGATCCACGCTTCTTCCAGTTCCCGAGTGTGGCGTCCCGCCTGGTTCAAACCATAGATCGCCGCCTTGGCCGTCCGCTCATCCGCTGCCAGCAACCGCGCGCTGAGTGTCGTCCACTTGGGGATCGTCCGGGCCGCCGCCAGACGCTTGAATCCATCCAGCAGTTCCGGAGTCTCTTCCCGCAGGCACACCACAACCGGTGCCATCTGGCCGTAGCGCTGCAGCGTCCGAGCCAACGCGACTTCCGCCGCCGCGTCCGGCAGTCGATAGCGACGATAGCGTTCGCCGAACGCGGTCAATGGAATCTGGCGGATCTCTCCCGGCTCCCAGTCCCGCATCGCGCCCTCCTGCTGTTCCAACCCACAATCGAAGAAGGAAACGGGCAGAGAGCAACGCCCCCTCGCCCGCTCCTTCCTCTTCAGGGTCAACAGCAGACTACGAGCGTCGGACGCCCGCACCAATACGAGTGGACACAGCACGGTGCCTCAGGGCGGACCGTGAGAATACCGCCGCCGCGAAGGAATGCCTCGCCGACGGCGGCCGCGCAGACGCCGTTCTCGATCCAGTACGCGGCGTAACGCCTGACGGCAGGCCACACTGCAGAAATGCTGCTCCGGAGAACGCGGATGCCGCACGAACAGGTCATAGCAGCCTGGCCGGTCGCACGCACAATTTCCGAAACCTTCCGGATTTTCCGCTGCGCGCTGGCCCTCGCGCGGGGGCTCGGCATCGTCAGCGACGCTCTTCCCGGAATGTCGGGCTTCCCGCTGCCGCGCTCGATAGCGACAGCTCTGCGCCCGACGACGGGCTTGACCTTCAGCAGTCGTGCGATACTGCCGTGACGCACGCCACCGCCGCCAGCGGCACGCCGCCTGCCGGCACTCCGGACTGCAGTAGCGGGCTTGGGGACACGATGGCACAAACCACTTCTCGCAGCCCTTCAACAGGCACTGCCGTGTTCCGCCACATCGATCGGCCGGTCCCGCGCAGCCTTGACTCGCAGCCGTCCCAGGCACAGACTGAAGAGGGTCCATGGGAGCTCGTTACTCCACTGGATCAAGCCTCGGGAAGAAGGTACAAACTTCTTTCCGAGGCGCTTTCCTCGCTCCCTCTCGTCACACCGCAGCGACCTTCACCGGGCGTTCCTGCTCGCCATTCAGTCTACACCAACCCCAAGATCCCCTGCGAACTGACATCCACATCACAGAGCCAACACCGCGATCAACTGCGCGCGGACTGGTCCTGCTGGCTCCGCGAAATTGGTACCGTTTCTGACCGCCCCTGACACCGTAGAAAGCTGAGGAACAACAAGTACTCGCGGATCACTTCAATTCGGATGAATATCTTATACAGAAATTGGTGTGCCGGTCCCCAAATCATGCCTCAAGTGTTTGTTTTTTGAAACACAGAGATCACAGAGCAAAGCGAGTCGGAGAATTCTCTGTGTCCTCAGTGTTTCAAAGCCTCTGGCAAGGCTTTCCGGCGACGTATCCACTTGATATTGAGGCACTATTCGCCAATCTCCCTCGCCGTAGAAAGCCGGGGAACAACAAGTACTCGTGGTTTTCCAAATCTCGAGGATCACTTCAATTCGTCTGAATATCTCAGACAGAAATTGGTGT
>JBBRLP010000206.1:0-4970 GCA_038231295.1 Chthonomonadales bacterium | reverse complement strand
GCGAAAATACTGACGACCGGATGCAGCCCAACGGAACCGCCTACAATGCGCGGATAGAGGAGTTGATCGAAGACATTCTGCACAAGAACCGCCGCAAGCACAACGGTAATGGCATAGCGAATGGAATGATCGTCTATCTGAATAAAGAAAAAGGCGGTATGCCGTGTCATGGTGTAGGCGACGATGCCACAGCTAAGAGCGGTAATGAGCTGACCGACATAAGGCACTGCATAAAACAGCCCGGCCACCAGGCCAAGAAACAGGGCGTACTTGACGCCCAGCAGGTAGAACAGCAGACTGGCAACCACGGCATACAGTCCACAGACTTTCGCCAGTCCGCGCAGATAGGCCGTAAAAATGTCCACAATGTCGTGGCTCATCTGATCTATCTGGTCCTGATAGGCTTCGGGAAAGAGACCGATGATGCGGGCGCGAATGACCGGATAGTCACGCATGAAGAAAAAACAGGCGAGCGGGATGATGACCAGCCAGATCGCTTTCGAGGCCAGACTGCCAATGGAAGCTGTCACAGTTCCGAGCGTCCCGTTGACGGTGCTTCGTAGCGGCCCGGTCTTCTGATCCATCAGGTCTACTACCCGATGCTGTTTAATGTTCAGTTTGAGCAGAAGCGGCTGATTCTTGAACAGCCAGTCATCGGCGCCCTTCTGAACTTGCGCGTAGTAGCCCTCAACGTTCCCGCTCAATTCTTCGACCTGGTCTCTGACAACAGGCACGATGAAGACAAGAAACAGCGCGACCAAACAGAGACCTGCCAGGTACAGCGTGGCAATCGCCCGAAGCCGGGAATGACCGTGCCGCTCGAAATAGCGCAGGGTCGGATCGAGGAGCGCCGCGAGGAAGAAGGCGATGAGGAAAGGCGGAAGGATGGACTGAACTTCCCAGAGGAAGACCAGCGCGACGATCCCCCCCAATCCGAGGGCGACCGCACGCTTTAGATTTCTGCTGGTCCAGCCGAAAGGATAGACGGCGCGGGCCTGCATCCGTGTGGCGATCTCGACAGGCGGTTCCCCGGCCACTGGATACTGAAGCGAGATAGCGGAGACAGGCGGCAGTTCGACAGGAATCCGCTCCTCCGCGCTGATACCGCCGGGGGAAGAGGAGGGAGGGGGCAGATTCTCTGCCTCCTCCACTCTGTCAAGTACCGTTTTTTCCGCTGGAACTGTCTCCTGCATAGAGGCTGCTGTTCTATTCTCCGTCGGAAGAGGCTTCGCCGAGTTTCTGCACGACCTGCGCCCGCGTCCGGTCTACGGCGGAGGAGACCTTCGTCCCCACCGAACGGCCGAGGTCAGTGACCTTGTCACTCAGGTCTCCGAGCGCTTTGCTGAGGTCATCCCGTGTCTCTTCGCCGGATTTGGGGGCCAGCAGAAGCCCGGCCACCGCGCCGACCAGAACGCCGATACCTATACCAGCGAGAACGCTTACGAGCACACTGCGATCTTCTTCATTGTTTGCCATTGTCGTTGTCTCCTCAATTCAGATTGGATGGGTCTCGTTACGTCCCGATTTCAGTACGATCAACGGGCTTTCACGGCTTCACGGCGTTTCTCCGCATCCGGTTCCGGCGGCAGGATCGGATTGGTGTGTCCACTGGCGAGGGCTGCCTTCTTCTCGCTGGCAGTCACCTGTGGCGCGGACAGTTCGGCCTGCTTGCGGCGGCTCAGAGCCGCTTTGATGCCGGTACCGATACCCGCAAGCAGACCAGAGGCGATTCCACCTCCCCGGCCCGTGACGGCTTTAAGGAGCGGTCCCGCCGCGCCAATCAGCCGTCCCATTCCGACAGCCTGTTCCGCTTTGCCGGTGATTCCACGCACGAACAGAGTCGTCTCCGCAAGCGCCCGCGTCGTTACCTCTAAATTCGCGAGCGTACTGCGCGTTACCTGCAACGTAGGAGCGACTTCCGTGCGGAGCAGCTCTTCCGTCGAATCCGCCACCGCCTCGAGACGCTTCAACGTGCCGCTCATCTCCGTGCGTGTCTGTTCCAGATTCGTCAGTGTCTGGCGCACCTGTCCCAGAATGACATAGAAGCGAATGACGGCGACAATCGCAACCAGCATCAAGATCACGAGCAGGACGTGTATATCCCAGGTCAAGACAGTTCATCCCTTTCGTGGCTACTATTCGCCGAGGTGGACAGAGATTCGCCAGCCATTAAGAACGGCATCGTTTGTAACTGAAAGGCAGTGGGCAGCAGTTCGGAAACCCGCCAGACCCCGGCCCCATCCACAAGGACTTCGGCCTCCGCCGCCATAAACTCCGCGATAACCTGCCGACAGGCTCCACAGGGCATTCGCGAACCCAATGAGTCGGAAGATGTGGCAGCGATGCAAGCCACAGCCAGCCGATCTATCCGCTTCGCTCCGTTCGCAATGGCGCTGAACAGCGCGACTCGCTCCGCGCAGAGCGAGAGGCCATAACTGGCGTTCTCGATATTGCATCCCGTGAAGGTCCCGGCATCAGTCACGACGACGGCGCCGACCGGAAAATGTGAGTAGGGACAGTAGGCTTTCCCGGCAGCCTGCCGTGCCAGTTCAAGCAGAGCCGCATCCGATACCGCAGGTGTGTTCAGCGCAACGCTCCTTCTATCCGTTCGGCAGGATAGGCGCAAATTCCTTGTCCGGCGCGTCCGATTTCAGGTCGCCTGCGAGAGCCTCGCGAATGGTCCCGCCACCAAGCACGATCTGTCCGGCCTCCTCGCCCTCTCCGCCATAGAAGACCACCGCCTGGCCCGGGGTTATCGCCCGCTGAGGCACAGCGAACCACGCCTCTACAGTACCCGTTTCCCTGCCCGGCGCAACCCGAGCCGGACTGGCCGACCCGTTGTACCGGATTTTGGCGAGAACTTCGACAGGCACTGAGGCGTCCTCCAGACCCGCAAGTGCGCTCCAGGTGCAGTTGTCCGCGATCAGACCGGACTGGAAAAGCTCTTCATCCGCCCCCACAACGACCGTCCCAGACACGGCATCCAGAGAAAGCACAAAGAGCGGACCGGTCGTGCTGGCAGGCAGCCGCTTGCGCTGTCCGATAGTGAAGTTGGCGACGCCCGCATGGTCTCCGAGGACTTTACCACTCGTATCTACGATCTTGCCGGGGCGAACCGTCTCTGGAGCCTTCTCCTGGAGGAAAGTAACATACCCCTCCTTCGGCACAAAACATATCTCCTGCGAGTCTGGCTTCTTCGCCACAGACAGGCCGAGTTCCGTTGCGATTCTTCGGGTCTCTTCTTTGTTCGGCAGGTGTCCGAGCGGCATCAGCGTCTTGCTCAACTGGTTCTGCGTCAATGTGTAGAGCGCATAGGACTGATCCTTGTTCAAGTCACGCGCCTTCAGGAGTTCCTGTCGTCCCGTGGTCTCATTAAAACGTATGCGGGCGTAATGCCCTGTCGCGAGGAAATCAGCCCCAAGATCCTCGGCATGACGCAGCAGTTCGTCGAACTTCACGCTGCGGTTGCACTCGACGCAGGGGTTCGGAGTGCGCCCCCGACTGTACTCCGCGACGAACTGGTCAATCACCTTCTCCGCAAAGTAGTCACGGAAATTCAAAACGTAGTGAGGAATCCCAATCTTAGCGGCAGCGCGACGCGCATCCTCCACCGCTCCCAGCGAACAGCAGCCGCCGTACTTGCCCTGATCGGCGTGTTCCTGCCATATCTGTAAAGTGATACCGACGACCTCATAGCCCTCCTGATGCAGGAGGGCGGCCGTCACCGCGCTATCCACTCCGCCGCTCATCGCGGCCACAACCATTCCCTTGCTCATGCCAAAAACACCTCAATAGAACGGAATACTTCCCTTATTATGCCATATTCCCGCAATGGCTGCAACGCAAACGGGCAGTTCAAATGAGATTTGCGACTCCGATGCCGACAGGGTGGTCCGGTGTGATTTCAGGAATTTTCAACATGATTGATTTTGCCAGACTGTACAGCCGTCGCTTGACCATTGGCTTGCCGAGGCCTGCGTCTTCCGCAAGTCGGTCGAAATGTCGCGGAAAGACTTTTGTGGCTTCATACTCGCCGCCAAGTTTCATCGCCATCTTCTGCGAAAATTCAGGGTAGTAGACCGTACATACCAGATCATAAAGTGGTGCAAGTGAAGTCATTGCCGGCAGAGAAGGCGTTCTGCTGTAGAGCAGTGAGAAGTTCTTGCCATGTGCATCATTATTGCCCGTCAGGAAATTAAAGAGGATTGCGTCCAGCAGCCAGCCTATAGATACGGCAGGAACGGACGTAGCGTCCCGCACCAACTGAAAGCACTGTTTCATCGAGGGACCGCCTTCGTTCTGGTACTTCTGCTCTGAAATTATCCCCAGAGCCTGACAAAAGTCCTCCTGATGCAGACTCTCCAGAGACTGCGAGGAAGTACGAATTCGGCCATATCGCTCGACCAGCAAGTACTCCATTCCTTCCACAGTTCACATTTCTACGGAGGCAGTCAGCATTCCCATCGCCTTCGCGAGCCTCATGCAAAGCAATTCGTTCACGACCAGGCCATTGAAGTGACCTATCGCAGGTTTGAGAATGTGTGTACTCGGCGCCCCTTCAAACGGCAGAGAAATCTGTTCGTCAGCAACATAGACCGCTATTTTGTCCTGCGCCCCGGCCAGGGAAAGGCGGATGTGATCCTCGCCTGCCAGCAATGGGCGACGCGGTAGCATCCTCAGGATCTCCGCTAACTCCTGAGAGGCCAAAAAGCGGTACTTGTCGTTTCGAGCGGGGAAACTTTGTCCAGAGGGGAGGAAGGTAATGGCCCCGGCACATTCCCCCCCCCTATCTCCTCCAGCATGGCGACATCGTTCTTCGCAGGGGTACAACAACGATTGCTTCATTGTGCGACACGAGGTCGCGTAGATAGCTGTGCTGACCGGCTCTTTCAGCGGGACAGCACCGGATGTTCTGCCATCCGTCTCCTACCTCAGCGTGCGTCGCTGGCAACGGCGAGGTGCGAAGCCTG
>JBBRLP010000205.1:0-5205 GCA_038231295.1 Chthonomonadales bacterium | reverse complement strand
GTTACTACACAGGGGGATCCATACATGGATAGATGGGGTTCCCCATAAATACTGACCGAAGAGCGCTCAAAATGCTGATCCCTTGCTTGCGCAGGGTGGAGATATAACCGCGTATCCGGCAGAAATGATCGGCACCGTCGGTGCTGCGGAAACAACCCGACACTTTTTGGTGCACCTTGATCATCCGAAGATCCCGCTCTGCCTGATTGTTGTCGAAGGGAACCGCGAAATCCAGAGCAAAGCGAAGCACTTCGTCCTCGCGCTTCTCAAAACGCAGTAACAGACTGCGACAGGCTCCATTGGCCGGACGACCCCGCTTTTGGGTCCGTGTGGGAGGAGGGTTCTGCTCCAATCCCCGCCTCACAAGGCGGCGGTAAAGGCCCTGATAACGGGCAAGTAAGACGGGATCTAAGGCCGACTTGCCCTCCGATTGGGCGACTTCCTTGGCGCGCTTGAGAGAGCGTAGCAGGGATCCCATACGTTGGGTCCAAGTCTGCCGGGTCGTCTCAAAGAGACCGAGCAATTCACGCAGAAGGTGAGCATTACACAGACTGTGGGTACAGCCATAGGTCGGATCGTGGTAAGCAGACAGACAGTCATGTACGCTCGTTCCCTCAAAGTGGGGCAAGACTTCCATCGCCGTAAACGCCTCTCGACCCCGTCTGGCATGGTGGGCATAGAAGGTCAGCGTGCACGTGCAGGCGACATGGATCCAGTGCAACTGCTTCTGCACCCGGATGCCTGTCTCGTCCGAATGCAGGATAGGGGCGCGCAGCAGAGCGGCCTTTAGAGCAGTTTCGACAGGTTCGAGCCGTCGCGAACAGGCGGCAATGGCCGAGGTGAGGGTGCCTTGGCTCGGCGATTGCCCGAACAGATCCACGAGCAATTCCTGAGTGCGCGCCAGGGGCAGCAACTGATACTGACTGAGATAGACACACAATCCCAGCATCTTGGGGCCATACTGAGCGGGTTGGGTGACTTCTTCGGGGAACGCGCCGACATTGCGGGTGTGGCAGTGCGGGCAGACACAAGAAAGGGCCTGGTGCTCGGTCACCTCTAGTTTCAGAGGGGGCAGTTCAAAGACTTGACGGCGCTCCTGGCCCAGGACAGGAGCGTCTTGGAGAGAGCCGCCACATCCGGTGCAGGTGGCGGGAGCATGCAGGAGCGTGTGGTCAGGATTGTCCACTAATTCCAGGGTGTGCCCTTGGTGACCGGGTTGTCCTCCGGCGCGCTTGCCTGTCTTCTTTCGCAGATTGCACGGCTTGGGAGCAGGCTTGTGGAGTCCATCGCTGGACGGCGGCTTGCTGCTGTTGTGGCTATCCTTGGACAAGCGGGCTTCTAACTCTTGGACGCGTGCCGACAGGCGGGCGTTCTGCTCCTCCAGCGCGGTGATGCGCGCTTGCTGAAGGGCGATAGTCGCCCACAGGGTCTGGAAAAGCGCGTAGACGGCGTCCGGACCTTGATCGTAGAGAGCCTGAAATTCGTCGCGTGTCAACATAATCTTTCAGTACGTAGGAAAGTCTAGAAAGTTGCCCGACCAAACCACCTGTGTAGTAACTCACGCGGCGGGAATACCCCGTGAGAAAATATATTGCCACATCGCTTTCACGTCCCAGGGACTGGACCCCAAAAACCTAAAAACAGGAGGCGGATCAAAGTTCTCCCCGTCCGAGGTGGCCTTCAATTCCGCTTACCGTCCTGGATTTTCTACCTACCCGGAGGGGGCGACCTTCAAGGAGATTTTCGCCGCGCTGGCCCAACACGGCTCTCCCGGCTGGATTTCCGGCGAGGGTGCCAACGTGTCCCCCACCGGAATGCCCGGCGAGCCCAACATGGAAACCTATCTGGGGCGGCTGTTTAACCACGGAGCGGTGATGGGGAATGTTTTTTCCTGGGGTATGGGCGGTGAGGCCATGCGCAACAACTTCTTTCGCCGGGCCACGGAGAATCCCGAGGCTCTGGCCGCCTATGCCAAATTTCTGCGGCACGAGCCCCTCGTCGAAACCGCCCCCACCGGTTTTTCCAGCGAGGCTTTCCAGGACAAGATGCACCGGATTCAAAAGGATCTCCCCAGCTGGGCTCAAAAATCGGGACAACAGGAGCGGGCGACGGCCCTGACCCAAAAACTCACCGCGTTCATGATGGACAGGAAATGGCAGGAAGCGGACAAGGTGGCTGATGAAATTCTAGGGTTGATGTCCCACGGAGAGAAAAAATAAGAGGAGTCACCCTGAGAAAACCGGTAAGACCTTCGCTGGCGGAGTGTGCCACAATGAGGAATGGGACTCTGTTCTTTGAAAGGCCGATCATGTCCGAAGACGTCTCGTTCAACGTAAGTGCAAGCGAAAAAAGACTGATGGATGTCGCGACTCTGGTGGAGGCGTCGGATATCGCCATCATCGGTAAGTCGTTGGGCGGTATCATCCTCAGTTGGAACCGGGGCGCGGAGCGCATGTATGGCTACTCGGCGGAAGAGGCCATCGGCAACTCCATCTCCCTCCTGATCCTGCCCGACCGCCTGCATGAGGCGGATGAGATCATCCAGCGGATCGAGCAGGGAGAGCTGGTGGAGCATTTCGAAACCGTGCGGCGCGCCAGGGACGGCAGGCTGTTGGAGGTCTCCCTCATTGTGACGCCCACCAGAGATGCGGCGGGAGTCATCACGGGCGCGCTGCTCATTTCGCGAGACATCACGGAGCATAAGCAGGCGCAGAGGGAGCTTCAAAAACTCCAGGCTGCCACCGAAAATCGCGCGCTCGTTCTGGAAACCGCCAATCGGGTCGCTCTCGATATCCTTGCCAGTCGGACAGGTGTGGAGGCGCTGCGCCATATTGCGGAGGCCGCGCGCACGCTGTCCCATGCACGGTACGCGGCGCTGGGCGTCGCGCGACCCAACGGGCAGGGCCTGATGGAGTTTATCACGACCGGGCTGACTCCCGCCGAGGAAGCCATGATCGGCTCGCGCCCTACCGGCGGCGGCATTCTCGGCCTGCTGCTGAAACGGACGGAGCCGCTGCGCGTGGACAATCTGGGCCTGCATCCGGCGTCTGTCGGCTTCCCTCCCAACCATCCGCCCATGCAGAGTTTTCTGGGCGTCCCGATCCGGCGCGGGGCGACGGTGTCGGGCAGCCTCTATTTGACGGATAAGGAGGGCGGCGGGCCTTTTACGGAGGCGGACGAGGCGGCTGTCCAGGCGCTCAGCGCTTATGCCGCCGTCGCTATCTACAACCTGCACCTGGTCTCCCGGCAGCGCGCCCTGGTCAGCGGCCTCATCTCGGTGCAGGAGGAGGAGCGCCGCGCGGTCGCCTACGACCTGCACGACGGCCTGACGCAGTATGTCATGGCCTCCCATGCGCATCTCGAATCTTTCCGCCGCGCCCATGCGAGCGAGAACCGGGAGCGCGCGGACCGCGAACTGGAACAGGGGCTGCGCTATCTGAAAGAGGCGGTGATCGAGTCGCGCCGGATGGTCAACGGCCTGCGGACGCTGGCCCTCGACGATCTGGGGCTGGCGGGCGCGATGGAGCAGTTGGTGGCGGAAGAGAAAGCCCGCGCGGGATGGTTAGAGGCAGAGTGCGTCTACAACATCGCCGGGAAGCGCTACCATAAGAGCCTGGAGACCGCCGTCTATCGTGTGGCGCAGGAGGCGCTGAACAATGCGCGCAAGCATGCCCGCGCAGACCGCGTGCGAATCGCGCTGCTGGAGAGTCGGGACGCCACGACGAACACCCCGCAGTTGGTGCTGGAAGTGCGCGACTGGGGACAGGGCTTTGTCCCGGAAGAGACTATGAACGACTATGCCCATGTCGGCCTGCACAGTATGGTGGAGCGAGTCGGCCTGATGGGCGGCGCCTACACCCTGCAAAGCGCCCCCGGCGAAGGAACGATCATACAGGCTGTCTTCTTAGCGATAGAGCCACAGACAGAAGAGACCGAAGGAGCGAGCGAATGAGTGACGCAACAGACGCGACCATCTGCGTGATGCTGGTGGACGACCATGCTATCTGGCGGGGCGGGGTGCGCAGCATGCTCGAAGATACGGAGTTCGCGGTCGTGGGAGAGGCGGGCTCGGGCCGTGAAGCGCTAGAGATGGCGCGCCAGGTGAACCCCCAACTCACCCTGCTCGACATCCGCATGGCAGGTGGTGATGGCCTGGACGCCCTCGTGGCGCTCAAGCAGGAGCATCCGCGCATGGCCGTCGTGATGCTCACCACGTATGACAACCCGACCTATATGGCTCGCGCGGTGGCAGGGGGCGCGGCGGGCTACCTGCTCAAGGGCGTGGAGCGCGACGAGATGCTGGAGGCGCTCCGGACGGTGGCGAACGGAGATACCCTCCTCACCGCGCAGGAGTTGGTGCGCTCGCTGCGCGGCATCAGCGAGACGGCGGCTGGCTCCGAGGATCTGATCGTGCCGCTCACCGAGCGCGAAGAGGAGGTGCTGCGTCTGCTGGCGGCCGGCCTCTCCAATAAGGATATGGCCTCCCTCCTGTTTGTCGCCCCAAGCACGGTCAAAACGCACGTCGAACACATCCTCGGCAAACTGGGGGTTTCCGACAGGGTGCAGGCGGCCGTCTGGGCGGCCCGGCACGGCCTCGGCCCTGCTTTCGAGTAGCCGTTTTCGATCCAGACAGAACTCCCTCCTTTCTGCTCCGATCACAATCCGCCATTCGGCGGATACATTCTTGGTCCGCCTAGGCCATCATAGAGCAGTTGTCAGGGAAGGAGGCGGGAATCCGCCATGAGTGTAGGAACAGACGGCAAACAGATCCGTTGCGATGGGGAAGACTGCCAGGCAGTCGCCTCCCTTCCTGTAGCGTTGCGCCGACAGTTGAATTCCATGCCTCCCAGCCTGCCGACGACGGAAGGATGGCTGTTCATCACCGGCAACAGCGGTGGCCGGCATTTCTGCCCCCACTGCGCCCCCAAGCAACTCACGCATATCGTCCTCGCCGTCCGATCAGAGCAAACTTCGTAAGCCGAATAAAATCGAATACGGCAGAGGCATCCTGTTTCGCGGCAGAGAATTGGTACTCATCACAATTGGTTGATATATACTAAGGTATGGGTAGAACCGCATCAAACGGTGAAAATGTGAAAAGTGGGGCATGTCCTTCGTAAGTTTGATTACCACATCCAACTTAGGAGGTTTCCATGCACCCACAACCTACATTTTGCCCTAATCTCGACTGTCCGTCAAGAGGCC
>JBBRLP010000204.1:0-5805 GCA_038231295.1 Chthonomonadales bacterium | reverse complement strand
TGCCCAGAGTAGCCTGATTGTCCGCTAATGCATCTGGAGAGGGCGCTGTCACGCCCTCAAACTCTGAGTGAAGGTAGACCTGGATTTTGACAATCCCACTTGGCCCCCTTCGATACTCGGTTTTGGCCCCCTTCGATCCCGGGAGAGGGCCATGCGAGGCGGAGGAAGAAAGTGCGTTACGTAACCCAATACCTTCGCCAAATCTGCAACCGTCTATGCATCTCAAAAGGATACAAGTGTACACTGTACGGTGTTCGCAATAATGGCATTCGGTGGTTCTGAACGCAATTTTCCGACATCGTTGTAGCGTACGTATAGACAAATGTGCGTAGAAGCGCTTATGATCTGCCCTAAATTTTGGCGAAGGTATTGAAAGTTAAGAGCGATTTCTTGTGGCTGTATGGTACTCCCATGACCATCTGGCGCACCCTGGCGAACGGCGTATGATGAGATACTGACGCGAAAAGTTTTCGACCCACGCTGCCTGGAAGCAGGGGTTTGCAGCAATGTAATCGAATTGACCGGTGAATATTGTCTCAGAATGGGGGCAGAGTATGCGGGTCACCTTCTTCGGAACGCGTGGGTCGTTTCCCACACCAGGCGCGAGTACGTTACGCTACGGGGGCAATACCCCTTGTGTCGAAATCGTATCCCGCGCCGGGACGCGGATTGTCGTAGATGCCGGAACCGGAATCGTCGCTCTCGGTCGCCAGATTCTCAGGGAAGGGAAGCCTACCGCCGCGCATCTGCTGATAAGTCACACCCACTGGGATCATATTCAGGGCATCCCGTTCTTCGCTCCGCTGTTCGTTCCAGGCCAGTCGTGGGACATCTACGGCCCGCGTGGGCTGGGCCACAGTCTCTGCCAGACGCTTTCCGGCCAGATGGAGTACACCTATTTCCCGGTGGCGATGGACCAGATGGGTGCCAGTATCCGCTACCATGACCTCGTAGAAGGCACGTTTCAGCTTGGTGATGTCTCTGTCACCGCTCGCTATCTCAATCATCCCGCGCTTACGCTGGGCTACCGTTTTGAGGCGGACGGGGCCGTCGTCGTCTACGCCTGCGACCATGAGCCGTATGCCTGCGAACTGGCCGGAGGGCAGGGCGAAATCGTTGGAAACGATCTCCGCCATGCCGAATTCCTGGCAGGGGCCGACCTGGTAATTCACGACTCGCAGTATCTTGTGAGTGAGTATCAGGCGAAGAAAGGCTGGGGGCATAGCACCCCGGAGTACGCTCTTGCGGTTTCGCGCTGCGCCGGAGTTCGACAACTTGCCCTGACGCATCATGATCCGACCCGTGACGATGCCGCGATTGACAGACTGATGGACGCGCTCATAGCAGAGATGGCTGGCAGGGGTGGCCCAAAGTTTTTTGCCGCCGCCGAGGGCCAGAGCCTGGAAGTGACCGGGGAAGCCCCTCATGCTGTGATAACGACCCTGACCGACGCAGAGGTGCCAGGATTGAGTGCGCTGGCGGACCGTTCGGCGCTGCTCGCGCTGCCCGACGAGAAGGCACAGGCGGAGTTCGCGCAGATTGCCGCGGAAGATGGATTTACGGTGTTCGCGACGAAGCTGTCGGAGGCAGCGTCGGTAGCAAAGCGCGAGCGCCCGAGCGTGATCCTCCTCGGCGAGGACGGAGAGGAATCCGAGGCAGCCTGCCGTGCGATCCGGACCATTGAGGGTTATGGTTATACGGCTATGGTGGTTCTGGTAACGCGGGACGCCACGCCGCAGGACAGCCCTGCGCCCTTCTCCGACCGGCTGATAGCGCCCTATTCGCCCGCCTACGCCCGCACCCGCCTGCGTGCCTGGGTCATGCGCGTTGCGGCGCGATGGATACCTGCCCCCAAGCCGGTGGACGAGGCCGAGCGGCTGGCAGCCCTCTATGCGCTCCATCTGCTGGACACCCCGCCAGAGGAGCGATTCGACCGTCTCACCCGTCTCGCCTCTGCGCTGTTTGATGTGCCCGTCGCGCTCATTACGCTCATCGAAGCCGACAGGCAATGGTTCAAATCCGCCTGTGGAACGGACGCCCGCGAGACGACACGCGAGACGGCCTTCTGTTCCCATGCTATCTACAATCGTGCCCCGCTGCTCGTCACGGACGCCCTCACTGACGACCGATTTGCAGAGAGTCCCTTTGTTCAGGGGCCGCCACACGTTCGGTTCTATGCCGGATACCCGCTTATTCTCGACAATGGCGCCTGCGTCGGAACCGTGTGTGTGATAGATACCCGTCCTCACGATCTGGATAACGACGGCCTGTCTCGCCTCGGCGACATCGCTGCTCTGACCGTTCGGGAGTTCCAGCGCGGTACAGAGGCGAAAGAAATTTCTATGGAGCAAGTAGAACCTCCCATCCGTAAATAGGAACATGCGCGGCGTGTGATTCTTGCCCGCCACCTTCCAGCGCACGAATGGAGTTCTGCCGCATCTTATGCTTCGTCAATTCTTCGCCTACTACCGCCCCCATCGTGGGCTGTTCGTACTGGATTTCTCCTGTGCGGTTCTCTCCGGACTGCTGGAGCTGGTCTTTCCGCTCGCCGTGCGAACCTTTGTGGACCGACTGCTGCCAGGTCAGAACTGGGGGCTTATCCTCGGCGCGACGGCAGGACTGCTCGCGATCTACCTGCTCAATACGGGCCTTCAGTATGTCGTCAACTATTGGGGGCACGTCCTCGGCATCAGCATCGAGACCGAAATGCGACGGCGGACATTTGACCACCTGCAAAAACTCTCGTTCCGGTTCTTCGACAATCAGAAGACGGGCCGTCTCGTCGCACGGGTGACGAAAGACCTGGAGGATGTCGGGGAGGTGGCGCATCATGGGCCAGAAGACGCTTTTATCGCGGTGATGACCTTCCTCGGTTCCTTCGCTCTCATGTTCACCCTCAACGCGAAACTCGCCCTCATTACCGGCCTTGTCGTGCCGCCCATGACCTGGATTTCGACCCGCTACGGCAGAGCGATGACGCAGACGATGCGAGCCTTGTTCGGACGGATAGGGGATTTCAATGCGCGGATCGAGGAGAATGTCGGCGGAATGCGGGTCGTGCAGGCGTTTGCGAATGAAGACCACGAGCGGGCGCTCTTCGCGGTGGACAATGAGAAATACCGCCAGAACAAGCTCGACGCCTATCTGTTGATGTCGAAAAGTATGTCGCTCAGCTACATGACGATGCGAATTGTGCAGGTCTTTGTGATGGTTGTCGGGGCCTTCTATGTGCTGCATGGTGCGCTGACGATTGGCGGATTCATGGGCTTTCTGCTGCTCGTCAACGTGTTCTTCCGTCCGGTCGAGAAGATCAACGCCGTTCTGGAGACCTATCCGAAGGGTGTGGCGGGTTTCAAGCGCTACCTCGAACTGCTGGCGACCGAGCCGGACATCACCGATGCGCCGGACGCTGTCGAGAAGGGACATCTGCGCGGCGCCATCCGCTTTGAGAACGTCAGTTTCGGCTACGACGCCCACAAGAACGTGCTGGAGAATATTGACCTTGTCATCTCTCCCGGAGAGACGGTCGCATTTGTTGGGCCAAGCGGAGCGGGCAAGACGACCATCTGCTCCCTCGTGCCGCGTTTCTACGAGCCGAGCGCCGGTCGCATTACGGTTGACGGCACCGACATTCGCCAGATGAAACTTGCCTCCCTGCGTCGCAATATCGGCATCGTGCAGCAGGACGTCTTTCTGTTTGCAGGCACCATCCGCGAGAATATCGCCTACGGACGGCTGAATGCGACGGAACCGGAGATCATGGAAGCGGCCCGCCGCGCCCGGCTGGACGACATGATCAGTCAACTGCCGAACGGTCTGGATACGATTATCGGGGAGCGCGGCGTCAAGCTGTCCGGTGGGCAGAAACAGCGGCTGGCAATTGCGCGAATGTTCCTCAAAAATCCGCCCATCCTCATTCTGGATGAGGCGACCTCCGCATTGGACACGGAGACGGAACGGGCGATTCAGGCGTCCCTTGCGGAACTCGCGGTCGGGCGCACGACGCTTGTCATCGCGCACCGACTGGCGACCATTCAAAACGCCGACCGTATCATCGTGGTAGACGAGACAGGGATTGCGGAGCAGGGCCAGCATCACGAACTGATGGACGCAGGCGGCATCTACCAACGCCTGCACGAGGCGCAGTTCCGCCCGCCGGTTTACGCGGAGTTGCAGGAACTATCGGCGTAGCTCCCGATATCCCGCGGATTTTGGAGGAGCATCGAAGTCTAAATCGGGTGGCACTGTCGGCAGATAAGGAGGAAGCAATGGCGCGTGTCATTCACCGCACAAAGCCGTCTGCTCAAGCGGGGGCAGAAGAGGACCAGACGCATCCATTGGTCAAATACATAATGATCGTCTTTCTATGCCTGATGTTGCCAGTGTTGGTATTACATCTGACCAATCTGGATGTCCGCCTGAGGATGCATGCTGGTGAGATGGTCGGTTCGGCTTCGGTTGGGCAGGTAAATTCGCACGATCCAGATATCGTACATTCGGTAGAAGGGCTGCGGTTCCAACCATCTTCCGGCTCCATGCAGGAGTTCACTCCTGAACAGTTTAGCGACGGTGGTTGGGAGCAGATCAAATCTGCGGTCGAAAGTCGTGGCGTAGACCCTAAAGAACGCCGTCTGCAAGAGGAGGCTCGCTACTTCCATCAACCGGAAGCAATACTCTTGGTAGGAAGAAGCCAGAACGGTTTCGGTCCAAAAACGGAACCCGAGCTACCGTGTCGCCTACATTATGCCGGTTTCGGTCGGACGGTTGTTTACAAATGGGAAGAACTGTCCCCTCAGGATTTCGAGAGGCCATGGCATCGTTAGTCAGGATTATTCATGTTCCCAACGCGGGCTGGATACAATCATCGGGGAACGCGGCGTCAAGCTGTCCGGCGGTCAGAAACAGCGGCTGGCAATTGCGCGAATGTTCCTCGAAAATCCGCTCATCCTCATTCTGGGCGAGGCGACTGACCTCGTATAGTAATGAAGAGTGAAGCATTCAGTGGAACCTATCAACCCTATCGATCTTACGTCGAGCGAGGCAGAAGCTGCCGAAGAAAACGACGAGGCGGATTTGCTTCCGACATATTGTGATGACGGCGTTGATTTAACGCTCATACGGTGGATGCTGTCGCTATCGCCGTTGGAGCGTCTGCGGACAGCACAGCGTTACGCCAATTCGGCCCACAGGTTACGCCATGCCCCACGAAGAGAATTCGACCTTAAAGCTTTCCTGGAAACACGGACGCACGATTTGTTGAATGATGGGGAACAGGGCAAGGAGAAGAGTATAAGAATGACTTCCACGAAACAGAAGAGCAAATATGTTCTGGGTGCAGATGCGGACATTCAGGGCAAGGAGTGGCATAAGGGCGATACGGTCTATTGTTTGCCGTTGACAGGGCCGAAAGAAGGCTTTTGCGACCTCTTTTTGACGCCGCATCCGGAGTATGCCCGACGCGGCAGTCGTGCGCCTGTCTACCGAACGCTTGCCGAGTATCTGGAGATTGAAGGCGAAACGCTGGTGATCGCGCACCCGAACGCCGACGAGCAGTTGTAGCCCTCAGCCGCAACGCATTCCGCACTGGCAGCCTCCAACCGTGATCTATTTCAATCGGGTGCGTTCCGTTTCATTTGAGAGGAGTTGGCGTCCTTGCACGCTTTCGGGTAATCTGTTTGATCTCACCCATTCAGCCACCAGGAAACGCCCATGTCTACCAACTCCCAAGAGATTGTACAACAGGTCCGACAAGAATTTGAAGCCTTGATCACAAAAATGATCCAAGCCAACCCACAAGCGACCCTT
>JBBRLP010000203.1:0-5825 GCA_038231295.1 Chthonomonadales bacterium | reverse complement strand
GCCCTGGTCTGAACCTATCCAGGCGAAGTTTCGCATCCCCGCAAAGTTCAGCCGCTAACTCGAACATCCGCCAACTTCACCCCGTGTTATAGCACCTTCCTTCACCCTGACGGAAGGTGTGCGCTATTTTCCGCTTACGCAGGATCGCTACAGCGAACATGGAGAGGAAGACAGCGGCCAGGTTATCCTGCGTGCCAGAGAGTATGAAACTTTTGATGTCGTACCAAAAACGTTTGCATCTGAACTGTCACACGACAGCGAAAAAAATCGCGAAGTACTCCTCAAAATCAATGAGTTCAAATATCGGAAGGCACATAAAGAAGGCTTGATTGAGGATGAACTTCTTAACATTCTAGTACGGAAACGCCGCAGTAAAAAACCGGATTATGAAGAGCGCAAATACCACATTCTCAAACGGCCGTACACTTATGAGGAGGGTGTGAATTTTACTGGGGAACCTGAGTTTCCCGAAGACGATGAACCCGTTAAAATATCGAGGACCATTTTCTAATGAGCGAAGAGAGCAATATCTGCGACCTACTCACAAACACGAGGATTAGCGGGACGGAGGTGCATTACTATGTGCTGTGTCCGCGCAAGTTGTGGTGGTACGCGCATGAGATGGAGCAGGAACACGTCACGGGAGGAGTGGGGCAGGAGAACGTCGCGCTCGGGGCGCTGCTGCACGAGAACGCCTACCCCGACAAGGCGCGTAAAGACATCCTCATTGACGGCCTGCTGAGGCTGGACTTCACGGACGACGGCATCGTCCACGAGATCAAAAAGAGCAAGGGCGGCGAGAAAGCCACCCTCTACCAGCTCCTCTACTATCTCTACTACCTCAAACACGTCAAGGGCATCGAGACGACCGGCATGATAGACTACCCGCTGCAAAAACGCCGCGAGGCCGTCACGCTCACGCCCGCCTACGAAGCCGACATCGAGCGCATCCTGGCGCAGATCGTCGCGGTGCGCGAACAGCCGAAGCCCCCGGTCGTGCCGAAGCCGCTCACCCGGTGCCGGATGTGCGCCTACCAGGAACTCTGCTGGGGATAGGCGATTGGAAGGGGAACGTTGTGGAGACCGACGACCGGGTTTGTCTCCGTCCTGGACTGCTTTGCCACCATTGCCATCTTCGCGTCGGCAGGTCGGCTCTTGCCGCTGCCCGGCCGGGCGACGCTTCTCGAAAGGCCTTCTGCCGTGAAAAACTACTATGTGCTGGGGAATGGGCGACTGCGCCGCAACGACAATACTCTCGTCCTCGAAAACGCGGACGGCCAGAAGCGGCCCATACCGGTCGAGGATGTGGACAGCCTCTATCTGTATGGGGAAGTGGACGTGAACACCAAAGCCCTCACCTTCCTCGCCAGCAAAAAGATACCCCTGCACGTCTTCAACTACTACGGCTTCTACAGCGGCAGCTACTACCCCCGCGAATACCTCCACGCCGGGTATCTGCTCGTCCATCAGGTCAAGCACTACAGCGACGCCGCCCGCCGCCTCACCCTTGTGCGCGAACTTGTCCGCGCCTCCGCCCACTCCATGCTCTGCAACGTCGCCTACTACAGCAACCGGGGCAAGGGCAAAACGGGCAGCCCCAGCGCGGAAGAGAACGAGCCGACCGGCGAAGTCGGCACCGATGTTCTGCCCGATGCCGCCGTCCCGCAAGACGCCGACGTCGAAGCCGCCATAGATACCGGCCTTGAGCAGAACGCCGAGACCTCCGGCGCAGAATCCACAGAATTCCCGGAAGCCGACCCCGACCCCTTTGAACCCAACGTCGCCTTTGAGGAAGAGGTCTCGCCCCTCGACCAACTTCGCGCCACCATCACTCATCTCGCGGGCCGCATCGAAAACCTGCACCGCGTCAACGACCTGCGCGGCATCGAAGGCAAAATGCGCGAACGCTACTACCAGGCATGGCAGCATATCCTGAGCGGCGAATGGGCCTTCGACCGCCGCGTCCGCCGCCCACCCGACAACGAAATCAACGCCCTCATCTCCTTCGGCAACTCCGTCATCTACACGGCCTGCCTCAGCGAAATCTACCGCACCCAGCTCACCCCCACCATCTCCTACCTCCACGAGCCGGGCGCACGGCGGTTCTCGCTCGCCCTTGACCTCTCGGAAATCTTCAAGCCCCTCCTCGTGGATCGGGCCATCTTCCGCCTGCTCAATACCGGGCAGTTGAAGCCGGAGCATTTCGACCGCAGTCTCGGCGGCTGCTATCTCACCGAGGCGGGCAAGAAACTGTTCCTCAGCGCCCTCCAGGAGAAGATGGAAGCCACCATCAAGCACCGACGACTGGGGCGGCACGTCTCCTATCGGCACCTCATCCGCCTGGAGTGCTACAAACTCATCCGGCACCTCACCGATGTCGAGCCGTACCGCGCCTTTCGTGCCTGGTGGTAACGCCGCCAGGTTCAACCCCATTGGTGGCCTATAGCGTGACGCCGCGCCTTTCGTGCCTGGTGGTAACGCCGCGCCACCCGCCGCAGGAAGCGCAAACGTCCCGCTTCTTCCTCCGACATCCCGTCGCAGGAAACGCAGACGTCCTGATTCTTCGTCCGTTGTCGCGCCGCAGGAAGCGCACAGGAGCCGCTGACCATGTATCTCATCCTGGTATATGACGTGGGGGAAGACCGCGTGGGGAAAGTCTGCAAATACCTCAAGCGCTATCTGCCGCGTGTGCAGAACTCCGTCTTCGAGGGCGAACTGCCCGAGTCGAAACTTGCGGCCATGAAAGCCGGGCTGTTCAAACTGCTCGACCCGCGTGTGGACTCCGTGCTGCTGTGGGTCTGGCGGGATGCGCGTTGGGTAGACCGTCAGATCATGGGCAACGAAAAACTCCCCGTCTCCAACTTCCTTTAAACAAAATGCGCTCCCTCTCGAAGAAGGGAGCGCAACAAACGAGCCTCACCATGAAATTCTATAGGCGGTACTGGATTTGAACCAGTGACCTCTTCCGTGTCAAGGAAGCGCTCTACCCCTGAGCCAACCGCCTGTAATCGGCCTGTTCCGAGCCGATAGCGAAACAATTATATCATAGGTGTGCCGGTCTGTCAAGGCAAGCACGGGGAGACGAACGGATAGGAACAGACGGTGCGGCTATTCCGGCTGCTCGATCTCCTCGATATTGAAGAGGCGGGCGGCGTTGTCGTGGAGGATGCGGCGGCGCTCGAGGGCCGAGAGGTCGGAGTCTTCCAGCAGGCCGAGCGCGGCGGCGGCATCGAGATGCGGGAAGCCACTGCCGAAAAGCACCCGATGCCCCCCGATGGCCTCGACGGCGGCAGGGACTTT
The DNA here is from genome assembly GCA_038231295.1 of Chthonomonadales bacterium. GTDB lineage: Bacteria > Armatimonadota > Chthonomonadetes > Chthonomonadales > Chthonomonadaceae > JANXLO01. The sequence continues at coordinate 2,525 of JBBRLP010000203.1, read as the reverse complement.
GGCACGATCCATCACCCCGGAGGTCTCCAAAAAGATGTTGACCGACTGCTGCGCGGAAGCGATAGCCGTGCGCCAGTCCGCCCCCCCCATGCCCAGAAAGACGAACTTGTGCATACTGTAGGTTTTTGCCAGGTGCAGCGCGACCTCCACGCAGGCGGCGTTGGGAGTTCGCAGGAAAATCGGCTTCTGGTAGCGGCGACAGGCGTTGAGAGTCTCGTCGGCAACCAGCGGGTGCAGCGGCTCTTCGGGATGGGTCGAGGTCAGGAGAATGCAGAGGAAGCGGCGATTGCTCAACAGGTCACGGATGGCCTGGAGGGAGGCGTCCACGCGGTTCAGGTGCGCCACCAGGCAGCCGTAGAGGCCCGGCCCCTGCTCCAGCATCACCTTTAGAATGCGATTGCCCGAGAGCGGATCGGCCTGCGCGGCGCGGGAGGCCAGCAGGATCGTGCGGTCAATTCCCCGCGCCTGCATACTCTGGAGAACCTGCCCCGCGTTCTGATTGATGCCGGGCAGAACATAGCCTTCAAGAGAGGCATGAATATCGAAAATTGCCACGAGAGCGACTCCGTAAAGAAACGTTGTAAATGGCGGCCCCGCGTCCGTGTGGGAACGAGGGCAAGCGTGTGAAGACTGTTCCCGCGGTTACGCCGGGAGCCGGAGCAGGCGGCGGGCATTGTCGGCAAGCACCAGACGGCGCTGCGCGTCGGACAGCCCCGCATAGCCCAGAGTGTGCAGGGCGCTTGCAATGGGATAGGCCGGAGCGCCCGTGCCGAAGAGCAACCGTTCCGCACCCACCGTCGCCACCACCTGCGGGATACAGCCTGCCCCCAGCAGGCGGGAGGTCTCGATCGTCCAGTTTCCGAAGCGGCGCAGCGCGGCAATCGCCTCGGCAAGCAACGTATAGTCCACCCCAGAAAGAATAACGGGAGCGGTATAGTCGCTCAGCACGGAAGTCAGCGCCGTGATGTCGCCGCTGTGCGCGACCCCGACCATCACCGGAATCGCGGAGGGATGCAGGGCGTCGAGCAGGGCGCGAAATGGGGCGAACGCGATAGGCCAGCCCTGCTGCGCGGGAAAGAAGCGCACCATGCGGAAACCTTCCGCTTGCAGCCGCTGCAGCGGCAGGGCATCTCCGAAGTAGGTGGTGGGATTGAACGTCGCGACGGGCAGCAGTTCGGGGTGATCGCCGCAGGCCGCACGGGTCGCCCCGTTTCCCCCGGAAGCATCGAGCAGCATCCCCAACGTGGAGAGAATACAGGCCTGACTGACGCCGTGCTTCTGCATCAGACCAATCAGAACATCCACCGTCAGGTCGGTGCTTGCAAAGGGCATCGGCCCGAACAGTGTATTCACGTCAACAATTGCGTCCATCCGTACTCCTGCCTGAAAACCGGGCGGACAAACAGGTCACGCCGTCGGTGTGCCTCTTTGCAGTGAGGCCCTTATCCATGCCATTATGCCACGAAGACGCGGCACGATGCAACCGTTGCGAGGAAACGGAGCGCCTGGCGGGGCAAAATCGGGAGAAGTGTACGCCCCACCACCTCCTGAACGGGAGGGCGGGGCGAGAGAAGCCCTCACGAGAGAGGGAGATTCGGGCTGCCCTGGGGCCAAAGAGGGATCGCCCATCGGTTCAGACAGACGGAGTGGAGAGGGCGGCCTCTTTAGCGTTTGGGCCGGATTACCTGAATGAGACAGCCGCCGAACGTGAGCGCCAGAAGCGCATGGGCCAGCAGTGGTGGCAGCGACAGCAGCAGAAAGAGCGTGAAGCCCAGAACGCAGAGAGCCACGAGAATCAGAGAGACCAGGGAAGTACGGACGGCAGCGCCGTCCGAGGGAGGCGAATCGGTGGAGTGCAGCAGCCCCGATTTCGCCTCGTAAGAAGGGGTCAGAGCTACCCAGAGGTCGAAGAGCAGGTTCAGGGGCAGCCAGCAGCAGGCGATAAACCTGTCCTGCCAGCGAGCCGTTAAACGACGCTCTCGTTGACGCGAAGTCGTTGTCGGTACCATAGGTTACACTTCCCGGTCTTGCAGAATTGCACCAGTACCCCTCGAATTGACAGGCGGAGAAAATGACGCGAACGGCTGTCATCTGCATTTTACCCAATGTGGGCGGGGGCTTACTAGAACAGACAGAAAGCCTGAATTAAACTCTCAATAGCATGGACGCTCCTACACGGAGTAAAGTTCACTTGCTAGCCTCATTTGAAGCCTATTTTGCTGAAAAGTTACAAGAAGGTTACAAGGGGGTGGAAATGCTCGGTAACGTCCTGCGCGAATCTTGTAGTGGTGTGGTCTGTGGAGAAGGACTGCATAGAAGCGGACGGCTCAGGTTTGCTGTCTGGATCGTCCGCTATAGGCAAAGGTTACGGAGAAGTTACATAACTCACCTTACGCAGCCGAGCATTTCGCTCTGACTGACTTGGCTCTTTTTGGCGGTAAAATACCGTCATGGACACACAACTTCTCGATCTCTATACCGACTACCTGATCCGTTCTTTCAGTCTGACGACAGCCACCGGACTG
>JBBRLP010000202.1:0-5868 GCA_038231295.1 Chthonomonadales bacterium | reverse complement strand
GCATCATGAGATTGCGGTACGCAGTCACCAGAAAGTGAAGGCTCTCAAAAGTGCGGTGGACACGGCGCTGATCAAGAAAGCGAACGCTCTCTTGGCCGCCCAGATAGAAACTACGAACGAACTATGTCCGGCTACTTAGCGGCATCCGAATCGAGAAATCCCCCTTCTTGAGGGCGTTAATCACGTTGAGAAGCTGTTTGGTGTCCACCATATCGGTAGCGACCGGTTCCATACGCATAATCCTCTCCCTGTTATGAGTTCTATTGATGTGGCGTCGCTGTCAGAATGTGAATATGATGACGGACGTGTCGGGCGTACTGGCAGAGATGTAATCCGAACAAAAGTGGAACAGGAGCACAGGCTAGTCTGGTTATACTAACGGCGCATGAGAAACTGGTAATTACGCGCCCGGAACGAACGGCAAGACATCGTGATTTTGACGTGCCGTTAGTATAAAAAGAAGAGATTGGAGATGAGCGAATGAAGGAAGAGATGAGGGTATACAGGCAACGAAGTACAGTAGAAACCGATCAAATCGTCCTATATTGCACTTAACCACGAGACGGACGGAACAACCGAACGGATTGTTCCACAATTTCTGAGGGCAGTGAAATGTTTTTTCCGAGACGAGATGGACTGCTTCCACAGCGGGGAGTTCCCGCGAGAAAGGTTCTGGACGGAGGAGTTGGGCAGGGTTATTCGGGTCTGTCGTCGAAGGGACGTGGGACGCCGGAAAGAGCGTAGACCGCTCTCCACACTAATCGCGTTCAAACGAGGAGACTCATGTTTGTCAGTCAACTTACCTGCTGGGCCTGCGGCCTGACCTATACCCCGGATGCACTCCATAATCTGTGTACCTGCGGCAAGCCTCTGCGCGTGGATTATGATCTGAAAGCGGCGGGAAAGGCGGTGTCGCCTACTGCCCTCGCCGGTCGGCCCTGGAACCTGTGGCGCTATCGGGAACTGCTGCCGCTGCCGGAGGGCATCGAGCCGCCAACCCTCGGCGAGGGCGGGACGCCGCTCCTCGCTGCCGACGCGCTCGCGGCAGAGCTGGGCATGGAGCCGGGCTGCCTGCTCATCAAAGACGAGGCCGTCAATCCGACCGGCTCCTTCAAAGCGCGGGGGATGGCCGTTGCAGTGGCAATGGCGAAGCAACTTGGCGCGACGAAGTTGGCGGTTCCCTCGGCGGGGAATGCGGGCGGGGCGCTGGCAGCCTACGCGGCGCGGGCAGGGGTGGAGGCGTTCGTCTTCATGCCGCAAGACGTCCCGACGGCAAACCGACTGGAGTGCGAGATCGCGGGCGCAAACGTGACCCTGGTGGACGGGCTGATTACCGACTGCGCGAAGATCGTGCAGCAGCGCAAAGAGGCGGAGGGCTGGTTCGATGTCTCGACTCTGCGCGAACCCTATCGCGTCGAAGGCAAAAAGACGATGGGCTATGAGATCGCCGAGCAGCGAAACTGGACATTGCCAGATGTCATCCTCTATCCGACAGGCGGCGGGACAGGCCTTGTGGGAATGTGGAAAGCCTTCGAAGAGATGGAGGCGATGGGCTGGATAGACAGCCGCCGTCCGCGCATGGTCAGCGTTCAGGCGGTAGGCTGCGCCCCCATCGTTCGCGCCTTCGAGGCGGGCATGACCGACGCGGGGCTGTTCGAGAACGCGCAAACGGTCGCAGCGGGTCTGCGTGTCCCCCGCGCTATCGGAGATTTCATCATGCTGGACATTATTCGCAAAAGCGGGGGGACGGCGATTTCCATTGAAGATGCAGAGTTGATGGCAGAGTCGTATCGGCTGGGAGCGGCGACCGGCGTCTGCGCCTGTCCGGAAGGCGGCGCCTGTCTCGCAGCCCTGCGACGTCTGCGGGCTTCAGGATTCATACAGCCCGAGGAGACTGTCGTTCTCTTCAATACCGGGACAGGCGTCAAGTACTCCGAAGCCTTTGCGGCTTATCCCCGCGAACGCGCCTCCAGATAGCCGAGTAGTGCCTCGTAGTAATCGCTCATCCCTTTGTATGCGATGGTCGCAGGAGGAACGCCCTTCAGAACGGAGGTGAAGCGGCGCAGGCGGTCGGGATCGGCAGCGACTTCTGCAATCGGGGTGAGATAGGTGTGGATGGTGAAAAGACTGCCGCGTGTCTGCGGCAGTCGTGAGAGCGTTTGGCGCTCCACGCGCAGCAAGCAGCGTGCGCCCGCGTTCTCCGCCGTGATGCCCTGGCGCGTATGCCGCCATTTCAGGGCTTCGACGGGGGCCATGTTCAACTGCGGCGTACCGGCAACGCTCCAGTTGAAACGGCCTGTCGGGCGGCCCGGTTTCAGGCGGCGCATCATCAGGTCAGAGGACTGCCCGATGCGCTCCCGGAACTCCGGCACTTCGTTGTGGATATCCAGAAACGACTTCCCTATCTTGTCATCGAGACACCAGGAGGCTGCGAAACAGAGTTGCCCGGCGGCGCAGACCGTCTCTCCCTCCGGCAGCTCCGCCATCAGAATCAGGTCTTCCTGCACCTGTCGGCCTATCCAGTCGAGCGGTGGCAGAGGCAGTGTCTCCGCGTCGTACAGGGTAAACTCAGTCGTCTCTCCGAGCAGCCGATTGTTCCAGAGCCACCGATCTCCTCGAATTGTCAGTTCAAAATCTTCCGGGTGGTGGCAGTCCATATCCGGCAACAGCAGCGCAATGGCTTCCCACGCCATTACTTCCGCGTCTGGTGGACACTGGAAGTAGTAGCGATAGTCAGAAGCCAGTATCTCCGCCTTCAAACCCATTTCGGCAAGATAGCAGTCCCGATCCACCTCAATCAGCGGATGGATGCCCGCACGCGCATCCATTCGCATCGCATATTCGTCGTGTTCAAATGGGAAATATCTCATCGCCACCTATATTTCGTGAGGCTGCTTCCCCGCTCGTCTCTTCCCAGGTTGAGCCTTCAAACGTGATAATCTCGATTCACTGTACACGTACAGGTTCACCGGTTATAGCAGCAACATCCTTCGTCGGCAGAGATGCGAACAGATCGGGGCTTCGTTGCCTGCTGATACGTGTTCGAATGTTCAGGATTTTCGTTGCGTTCGGTGAAGCGTCCGCAGTAGGATTCGCAGGCAAACCATACCGCAGGCAGCAGATTGGCTATGGGACTCACCATCAGATATCTTCTTTCCTATGGCTTCGCGTTCAGCTTTTCAACTGGAGTAGGCTGCAGGCCTGCTCGTAGCCGTCGGCGCGTTTACCATATTCGCTGGCGGTCACGCGGGCGAGACCGACAACATGGTTCCACTGGAAGGCCTTCCGGGTGCGTCCGAACTCTTCGACGCCGGTGCGGTAATACTTTTCGGCGTGCAGTGATCCGTCTTCGCTGATCGCGAAGCGCAGCAGCAGGTCAAAGACAGGGCGGACAGGGTGGCCCAACGCGCCGTAGTGCTGCACGAGGGCGGCGGCGTGCGCCTGATCGTTCTGTCGTATCGCGCCGTCGAGGTCGCGCAGGAGGAGAGCGGGATCCTGCGTCTTGATCGCTTTCCGGTGTGCCATCAGAGGGTAGGGAGACAGATGTGTCCAGTCGCGCCCCATCGGCACGGCCAGGTGATAGCCCGCCACGATCAACCCGGTGATCGCGTTGTTGTGATCGCTGACGCGGGCGATGTTGCGCCAGGCGTTCATGGAGTCGGAGGCATGTACGCCGGGCGAATCCCCGTGCACGCTCCCCAGAGGCTTTCCGGGCTGCACATGCGTCTGGGTACGCCCCGGATCTCGCAGCACCTGCTGGGTGGCGGTCAGGGAGAGCGCTTCTCCGATCGCTGCGAGTGAGAAACCTTCGGCCACTGCCGAGGCCACGGCATCTGCGGCCTGTTCGGCGTTGGATGTCAGCAGGGTATTGCACATTGCGGAGATCCAGGCATCGTCTGCGTCTCGGGAACCGGGCGTCTTGCCGGACAGATGGTAGCGGTCGAGGAGCCTGGGCAGAACGCTGCGGATGCCGGGCTCGGGGTAGCCATGGGCAGCCCGGGTCTTCTCTACCTGAACACAGTAGCGTACCGACTGGCGCAGAGTCGTATGGGCATGTTCCTTGCCCGTCAGTCCGAGCAGGTCCCAGGCGCGATAGGCCAGCACCACGCGATGCACATCCGTATCGTCCTGAACAAGCGCCTGAAGAGCGTTATAAGCGTCGGAGGAGTTGTGCAGGGCCATTCCGGCGAACAGACCTTCCGCCTGGTCCAAGTCCTGATGCCGAACTGACTCCCGCAGCCTCTCACGCCCGGTGTGCGCTGGAGGCAGGGGTGCGGCGACGACGGGATGCAGAACTTCACTGCTCCGGCCGCCTTTGCTCTGGATCTGATGCGTGCTGCGATAGAGCACTTTCAGCACCGGCAGCGCCCGGCGTTCCGGGGGCGTCTCCTTTGACATCGCGTAGGCGGGCGCCAGAGCCATAAAGGCGTGGAAACCGACATAGTCTTCGCCGCCGAATGTCCGGGCATTGGCGAGCGCGGCGGCGGCGACCACCTCACGCAGTTCTGCGCCCTGCGCCAACCGCTCCACAACCAGCGGCAGCATCCGTTCCGCCGAGTTCTCCTGCATCAGCTCGACAAGCGCTTCCAGCTTGCCGAACTCCAGAGCGGGCGTGTGGCCCTCCGCCAGCACGGTGGAGAGCCCCAATTCCGACGCGAGCGCCGTGCCCACGCTAGCCGTTAACATTCCTTTTCCTACGTCTGCGAGAAAGTCACGCCGAGTGCGTTGTTCCATTCAGTGCCTCCCTTGGCAATTCCAGCATGGTTGTAGCGCGAAGATTGCGATAGCGTCCTCTTCTCTGCCGATTACGTGGATTCCTTCATGAAGAAGGCATGGCCTTGCGGGAGCGTCGATGGGCAAGGCAATTCCAGAGGTTCACACCTTTGCGGATCAGATGAACGACCATCGAGATCATAAACGCCATGACTGGCACTCCCAATATAAAGGTGACGACAGGAACGAAAGCTGCCAGGAAGACGTTGCTGAGCAGGTGTGCACAGGCGAGGATGTCGAAGATTGGGAAATTCTGGACTTGCTGACCTCCCTGGTGGATAAGAGCCTGGTAGCGTCGGAGCTTGAGGGCGAACACACACGCTATCAACTATTGGAAACAGTGCTGGGTCTGGACTCCTGGGACGAAGACTGTTTCATCTCGGCGGGGAGTATCAGAAAATGGAGAAATGAACCCTCTTCTGACGCTCAAAGGGGCGTCTGTCTGACGTCCAGATAGCGTATACTCTATCGTGACATCTGGTGGAAATGCAATCTCTCCACAGATTGTAGAGTGGAACGTATCAATGCAAAAGAGCGTCGGTAGCCCCACGCTCCTTGCCCCTGGTCAGAATGTCGAGTGAAACCAATGCCAAAACAGACTCTGAAATCTAACCTTCCCACGAAAATCCGCCCAGTCTGCGGACTCGCTTTCAGCTGGCGAAAGTAGTGGGAGAAAAATTGGGACATGGTGAAGTACTGCTCTGACCGATGCCGAAATCGAAAGTCGGGAAGCGAATAATGTCCTGGAACGAGCGGTGTTGTTTCAATCGCTTGGGCAAGTTACGCGACCGCAGTTTTGAGAAGCAACGATACCGGGCTAGTACCTCTTCAAGGTAGTAGGCTAAAGTGATGGAAACGGGTATTCTCTTCGCATTATCCTTTGCGAGGAGACGCCCATATCCGCTAAAAAGTATCACATTACCCTGTCTGAGGAGCAACGTCATCAACTCGAAGTCATCGCCCGCTCCAACAAGCGCTCGCAACGAGAACGCAACCGCGCCAAGATATTGCTCCTCGCCGACGCCAACCAAGAACAAGGCACCTGCAAGGATGAGGTCATCGCCTCTCAAGTCGGCGTTTGCTCGCTTACGGTTT
>JBBRLP010000201.1:0-6094 GCA_038231295.1 Chthonomonadales bacterium | reverse complement strand
CGACAATTTCGGTTTGTTGTCGTTGTTCTGGCGTGAGCGTCACGTGATATTTTTTGGCAGGCATGGTCAACCTCTTCTGCGAAAGGATGACGCAAGCATACCTGCTAAACCATACAAATGTTCTATCTGGTTAGACTACTACAGTCGTGTAATGGAAGGATTGCTATGAATAAGTTGATTCTGACAAGTTGTCTTCTGGCGCTCGTGCTCGCCATTTCCGTTTTGGCTCATGCGGACGGTGTCTCCACGCTCTGGCCGGGCGGTCATCCCAGACCGGGCAGCGGCAACCATTCGTGGGGCATGGGAGGCTCGCCCTATACGAAGGCGGCAGCGAAGTATCAGCAGTTGTTTGGCCGAGCGCAGCCTGCGCGGAACCCTGTGGGGACGGCTCCTGTCTTCCCTTCAAAATGAGGCAGCGTACAGGATACGAAAGGAGAAAGTTCGGGTCGTCTCGTATTTACGGAACCCATCGGTAGCCGGTTCGATGACCGCAAATCCGCGAATCCGACTCGCTGTTGTCCATATTTGCAGGATCGTGCAAGAATCCTTGACAATCGTGCTACCACTTCGGGACTCTATGGACGTAGAAGAGCTGGAACTACAACCCGTCCGCTGGAAAAACAGGAGAACACACTATGACTCAAGCCAAAGCATACGCTGCCGCCAACGCAACCTCCCCACTGGCCCCTACCACCATCGCCCGTCGCGAGCCAACCGAGCGCGATGTACAGATCGAAATTCTCTTCTGCGGCATTTGCCACTCAGACCTCCACACCGTCCGCGACGAGTGGAGCAACGTCATGCCTACAGTCTATCCCTGCGTTCTCGGCCACGAGATCGTCGGACGTGTGACGAAGGTCGGGTCGGCCGTTACGAAGTATAAGCCTGGCGACCTTGCCGCAGTCGGCTGTCTAGTCGACTCAGACGGCTCTTGCCCCGCGTGCCGAGAAGGGCTGGAGCAGTTCTGCCCAAACATGACGCTCGCCTACAATTTCCCGGACAAGCACCTCGGCGGCGTCACCTATGGCGGTTACTCCGACAGCATCGTCGTTGATGAACAGTTCGTTCTGAGCGTCCCTGCCAACCTCAATCTCGCCGGTGCGGCGCCTCTCCTATGCGCCGGTATCACGACCTACTCTCCTATGCGCCACTGGGGCGTCACCAAAGGAAAGAAAGTGGGTATAGTCGGTCTGGGCGGTCTGGGCCACATGGGCGTGAAGTTCGCCCATGCGTTCGGGGCGCATGTCGTCGTCTTCACGACCTCACCGGGTAAGACGGAGGATGCTCTCCGACTCGGAACGGACGAAGTCGTTATCTCTCGCAATGCCGACGAGATGCAGAAACACTCCGGAAGCTTCGACTTTATTCTCGACTGCGTCTCTGCCGATCACGACATCAACGCCTACATCAACCTGCTTGCCCGCGACGGCAACATCACGCTCGTCGGCGCCCCGGAGAAGCCGCTCTCGGTCGCGGGTTTCGGCCTGCTGTTCGGTCGCCGCAGCCTCTCCGGCTCCCTCATCGGCGGTATCGCGGAGACCCAGGAGATGCTCGACTTCTGCGGCGAACACAACATCACGTCCGATGTCGAGATCATCCCCATTCAGAAGGTCAACGAGGCGTATGAGCGCCTACTCCGCTCCGACGTGAAGTACCGCTTTACCATCGACATGGCCTCCCTCAAGTCGGAGTAAGGCACACGCACCTGCTTTGGCTTGTCTGCTGGTTTTAAAAAGACCTCCCGGCACAAAACCGCTGTGCCGGGAGGTCGGTCTTTCGAACCGAGCTGACTGAGCCTATGCGCAAACTAACACGGAGGCTACACACTCACACCGAAGTTTCCTGCTCCCGTCGCTACATCTACCCGGTACCGGGTAGATGTAGCAGAGCGACCCGATCAGAGCAGGTCGAAGCGGTCCAGGTTCATTACCTTGGTCCAGGCGGCGACGAAGTCCTGCACGAACTTCTCCTGAGCATCCTCGCATCCGTAAACTTCCGCAATGGCTCTTAGCTCTGAGTTCGAACCGAAGATGAGGTCCACCCGCGACCCTGTCCATTTGACGGAGCCTGTTGGCCTGTCACGCCCTTCAAACACGTCCTGCGCCTCCGAAGTCGCGCTCCATTTCGTTCCGAGATCGAGCAGGTTCACGAAGTAGTCGTTGGTCAGCGCCTCCGGGCGGCTGGTGAAGACCCCATGCTGCGACCTGTCGAAGTTCGTATTCAGGACACGCATTCCCCCGACAAGCGCCGTCATCTCCGGGGCAGTGAGCGTCAGCAACTGTGCCTTGTCAATCAGCATCTCCTCCGGGGAGATTGCGTGGCGGGTCGTCCCGTAGTTGCGGAATCCATCCGCAACCGGTTCGAGAACGGCAAAGGATGCTACATCGGTCTGCGCTTGCGAGGCATCGGCGCGTCCGGGTGTGAAGGACACCGCAACGTTGTGACCGCCATTCCGGGCCGCCTGCTCGATACCGGCACAGCCGCCGAGGACGATCAGGTCGGCCAGCGAGACCTGCTTCCCGTCCGACGAAGCGGCGTTGAACTCCCTCTGAATGCTTTCCAGAGTTCCCAATACACCAGCCAGTTGAGTCGGATTATTGACTTCCCAATCCTTCTGCGGGGCCAGGCGAAGGCGCGCACCGTTTGCGCCGCCGCGTTTGTCGGAACCCCGGAACGTGGAGGCGGAGGCCCAGGCGGTAGATACCAGGTGCGACACCGACAGGCCGGAGGCCAGTATCTTGCTCTTGAGCGCGGCGATGTCCTGAGCGTCAACCAGCGGATGCGTTACGGCCGGGATGGGGTCTTGCCAGAGCAGCTCTTCCGCCGGTACTTCCGGGCCGAGATAACGGGCGCGTGGCCCCATATCGCGGTGTGTCAGCTTGTACCAGGCACGGGCGAAGGCATCGGCGAATTGATCCGGGTTCTCGAGGAAGCGCCGTGAGATTTGCTCGTAGGCAGGGTCAGATCGCAGCGCGAGGTCCGTTGTCAGCATCGTTGGCGCATGGCTCTTTGTCGGGTCGTGGGCGTCCGGTACGGTTCCAGAGCCTGCGCCGTCTCTCGGTTTCCACTGGAACGCACCAGCAGGGCTTTTCGTCAGTTCCCATTCAAAACCGAACAGGTTTTCGAAAAAGTTGTTGCTCCATTTTGTGGGGGTCGTCGTCCAGATGCCTTCGAGGCCGCTGGTAATGGTGTGGCCTGCATTGCCGCTACCGAAGGTGTTTTTCCAGCCGAGGCTCTGATCTTCGAGGCTCGCCGCCGCAGGTTCCGGCCCCACATACTCGCCCGGGTTGGCCGCGCCGTGGGTTTTACCGAAACTGTGACCGCCTGCGATCAACGCGACAGTCTCTTCGTCGTTCATCGCCATACGGCCAAAGGTCTCGCGAATATCGTGGGCCGATGCCACCGGATCGGGAAGTCCGTTCGGGCCTTCCGGGTTGACGTAGATCAGGCCCATCTGTACGGCAGCCAGCGGGTTTTCCAGATCGCGCTCCCCCGTGTAGCGATTGTCTGCCAGCCACACGGTTTCCGGTCCCCAGTAGATGTCTTCCTGCGGTTCCCAGACATCTGCACGTCCACCGGCGAAACCGAACGTCTTGAATCCCATCGATTCCAGAGCGCAGTTGCCTGCCAGCACCATCAGGTCCGCCCACGAAATCTTCGCACCGTACTTCTTTTTAATCGGCCAGAGCAGCAGACGGGCCTTGTCGAGGTTGGCGTTGTCAGGCCAACTGTTCAGGGGCGCAAATCGCTGCATACCCGCGCCCGCGCCGCCCCGTCCGTCGGAGATGCGGTAGGTGCCTGCACTGTGCCATGCCATCCGAATGAAAAACGGGCCGTAATGCCCGAAGTCGGCAGGCCACCAGTCTTGCGAGGTAGTCATCAGCGTGAAGAGGTCCTGCTTCACGGTCGCGAGATCGAGTTTCTTGAACTCTTCCGCATAGTCGAACGAACTGTCCATCGGATTCGAGAGGCAGGAGTGCTGGCGCAGAATGCTGAGGTTCAACTGATTCGGCCACCAGTCACGATTTCTCGTTCCGCCGCCTGCGGCCTGTTTGAGAATTCCACCCGTAAACGGACATTTGCCTTCGTGATTGAGGGCGGAAATGATGTCGGGTGTGCTGCTGTCCACCGGTACGTTCGTGTCGCTCATGAAAGTTACCCCTTTGGTTCTTCGAGATGAGTCTCTTGCTGACATTGGGGACACAGGCCCCAGAAAATTACTTCCGCCTCCTGGACGATAAATCCATGATTGGCGGATGGCTCCAGGCAGGGAGCCGCGCCTACCGCGCAGTCCACATCGGCAGTCAGACCGCAGTGTCGGCAGACAATATGATGGTGGTTGTCTCCCACTCTCGCCTCATAGCGAGCCGGATGGCCGGAAGGCTGGATGCGGCGGAGGAGACCCGCCGCATCCAGGATGTGCAGATTGTCGTACACGGCCTGGGTGGAGAGTGTGCCGAGTCGCTTGCGGGCGACACCCGCAATGGCTTCCGCATCCCGATGCTGTCCCTCGCCCAAAACCGCCGTGAGTACAGCGAGACGGGGCGCAGTCACCCGCAGACCAGCCCTGCGAAGCGATTCGTGAAGTGTGAGTTCGTCAGACGTCATGACATCCATTATAGTCTCTTAATCTGGAATAAGTCAATAGTGCGAAAGATTCAATTCTTGATCGGAGGGGGTGGTCTACTGGTTGCTAGTCAGGCCGCATTGAGTATGCGGTCGGCCAAAATTTCGTTTCTTAGCGTCTGCATCTCCTCGTCAGAGTTCTTTCGAAGGCGCAAGGTGCAGGTACGAAGTTCACTCAAACCGACTTGCTTTTCTGTGGGTATGGCATCCTTGATCCAGTTAAAATAGACTTCGTTTGTCTTAACATCTATGACAACTACCAGGACAGGGATGTTAGAGCGCAATAGCTGCATGGCCTGGTTCGCCGGGAAAGGATATCTGCCGCCGATTTCCTGCTGCGTTGCCTTGACTTTGACACCGATGATAAACGGTGTGTGGTCTGGTTTTGTGAAGAAGGCGATGAAGTCGAAGGGACTATTTTCTGGACTGTTGGCGACAACATTGTCGGGCTGGAGAGACAGTAGGAACTGCTCGGCCAAAAGCTCTCCCCGTCGTGCTATGTACCAGTTGGTGTTTCGCTTTTCCATGTTCTCCTCCTATCTAAAATGGGATTGGGCTGGCTTCGTCGGGCCAGTCTTCCAGAAATCTCGAACTTCCTCATGCAGGAGATTCAAGTTGGCTGGTGTCAGTTCGTAGGCCAGAGGTATCCGGTAGATACTCTGTGCAGGCAAGGTGTGAAGGGACAGCACGAAAGTCTTTTGAGTTGGCTCATGCACCCCGATCAGGTAGGTCGGCCCGGGAACACGAAACAGTCGGACACATTTTCGGTGTTCAACGTTGATCTCCAGCGCTGTCGCATTGGCCTGAATCGGCTGCGCTGTCGCCTTGACTTGTGCAAAGAAGAACGGACTGGCGTTGGCTACATTGAGAAGTTCTACGTAGTAGTCAATCGTCGGCCACTTCACTCCGAGGAATGCCGGACGAAATAGCGGAGAACGAAATTGAGAATAGTCCGTAATCGCAAGCTCGAAAATGGTTTCTCCACGACTGCCTACAACATCACTCAAGTTAGATACATGAGACTGTACTGCTCGTGCGCTGGTTCTCCCCGGCATTCAAAAATCTCCACCTTTCCCTGACCGCTCGAAACAGCCATAAACCCCGACCGAAAAGTGATTGAAGCGGGAAATGACAAATGATCCGGTTCGGACTATCCAGTGCGCCCCCTATCCACTGACCATTTATTATACACATCTTCCGCAGGAACTCACTGTTGAAGTGAGCCTTTTTCAAAAGTCGGCTGTCGCCGTGGTTGCTTTGCCCATCAAGAATGCTACGGAGCGGGCAGAGAGTCGATTCGACCCAGACACAGACGCCAATCTCGCCTATTCCTGGCAACAGACCCCTCGGCAGACGTGTCGGAGCGCGGACGGACCTCAGAGCCCGTCTCCCACACAGAAAGGTTGTTCCTGCCTACTCCTGTGCTCTCAACTGCTGACGAACTTGAGCCATTGATCGGCAAACAGGG
>JBBRLP010000200.1:0-6144 GCA_038231295.1 Chthonomonadales bacterium | reverse complement strand
GAACTGGTCGTGGAAACTGCTCCCTCCCGAAGCGCAGACCGCCCTCGCCTGCCTCAGCCTCTTCGCCGACCGCTGCACCGCCGAAGAGATAGGCTCCTGCTTCGTGTTCGTCCTGCCCGACCATCTCCGCCGCCTCACCCGCGCCGCCCTCACCCGTTGGGACGACCAGGCGGACACCTATAGCCTCCTCCGTCCCACCCGCGCCTACGCTCGTCGCCAACTCCTTGCCCGCGACCTCGACGCAACCCTCCGCCGCCATTTCGTCGCCTTCTACCGTAATATTGCAGAGGAGAACGGGGGAGGCACCGGAGTGGAGATCACAGCAAAGCGCGACCGTCTCGAAGCCGCCTGGCCTCATGCCCAGAACGCGGTCGAACTCGCTGCCGAACTCAACGATGGCGAATCCTGCGGGGAGATCGCGACATGGTACGGACACTTCGTTCAGCGGCAGGTGCGATGGAGGGAGGCGATTCCTCTCTTCCTCAAAGCCCTTACAGCCCAACGCGCCTCTCTAGGCGAGAAGCACCCGGAAGTTGCCAACAGCCTCAACAATCTGGCATTGTTGTACCAAAGTCAGGGCCGCTACCCCGAGGCGGAACCCCTCCTCAACGAAGCCTTGCAGATACGCCGCGCTTCCCTGCCAGACGGACATCCCCTCATTGCCCAGAGCCTCAACAATCTGGCAGGGTTGTACCACACTCAGGGCCGCTACACCGAGGCGGAACCCCTCATGAGCGAAGCCTTGCAGATATACCGCGCTTCCCTGCCAGAGAGACATCCCGATATTGCCCTGAGCCTCAACAATCTGGCAGCGTTATACGAACGTCAGGGTCGCTACACCGAGGCGGAACCCCTCTTCAACGAAGCCTTGCAGATAAAACGCGCTTCCCTGCCAGACGGACATCCCTCCATTGCCCAGAGCCTCAACAATCTGGCAGGGTTGTACCTAAGTCAGGGCCGCTACACCGAGGCGGAACCTCTCTACAACGAAGCCTTGAAGATATGCCGCGCTTCCCTACCAGGCGGACATCCCGACATTGCCCAAAGCCTCAACAATCTGGCAGGGTTGTACGACAGTCAGTACCGTTACACTGAGGCCGAACATCTCTACAGGCAGGCGGTTCAGATACTCCTTGCCGCGTTGGGAGAGAACCATCCGAATACGCAGACTGGTATGGCGAACCATCTGATTATGCTGCATGTGATGGGGAAGTTGGAGGAGATGTTGCCGTCGCTTCCGCCTGTCTATCTTCCGGTTTTGCGTCGGCTTATGGGACAGGGGTAGGCTTTTGGAGAGGGAGACGTTCAGGGGAGGGGTTCGAGGTTGGCGATGATGCGTTCGAGGACGCGGTGCATGGCGGCGAGGTCGGTGTCGGGGACGTGGCGGAGGGCGATCTCCTGAAGGTCGAGGAGCAGGGCGCGGAGGCGGGGTTCGACGCTGCGGCCATGGGGGGTAAGGTGTAAGCGGATGACGCGGCGGTCTTCGGGGCAGCGGACACGGGCGATGATGTCGCGGCGCTCCAGTTCGTCCACCAGCGGCGTCATGGTCGAGCTTTCCAGATTGCAGCGTTTGCCGAGTTCCGACATGGTGAGGCCGTCCTCGTCGCCGAGATGCAGGATCAGCGGCGCGGCTCCGGGGAAGACATCCATGCCCTCCTGCCGCATCCGACAGAGCGCCTGCTGCCGGAACGCCTGCTCGACCGCCTTGAACAGCCGATGCAGCGGCGCGTTCCGCAGCGCGGAGTTCGGCATCATCGGCTCGATCTTGCCGCAGGCAGACGGCGGCGGTGTGAGCGGCCTGACTTCGCGCTCTAAATCGTCCATGCGTGTTCCGAACCGACCTCTACGACCGTGATCCCCAGCCCGCGCAGATACTCCATCCCCGCTATCAGGTCGTCGTGCATCCCCTCCATCTCCAGCACCATCATTCCGCCCGTATGCACGTCAATATTGGCGCGGCGGATATTGGGGATCAGCCGAAACTCCGTCACCAGATGATAGATGATCGGCTCCTTGACCTGTTCCAGCGGGTAGTCGAGCTGAACCCGCAGATGCTCCGTTGCAGACATTAGTTCTCTCCTTCTATCTCTTTCCATACGCGCAGGGTCTCCGCAATGCTCCACGCCTGCGCCACACAGCCGTTCGGACGCTGCGGCGCGTCGCCATCGTACACCTCCGCCAGCGAACCGATGCCGTACTCCGTCAACTGATCCGCGAGCGGGCGCAGCAGCGCCAGCGCGGCCTCACGGTCTCTGTAATGCCGGAAATGCGCCTCGGCGAACGGGCCGAGCAGCCACGGCCAGACCGTTCCCTGATGATATGCCCCGTCCCGATGCCAGGTATCGCCCTCGTAGTGCGGGCGGTAGGCCGGGTCGTGGGGCGAGAGCGTCCGCAGTCCCACCGGCGTCAGCAGTTCCGCCTGCACCACCTCCAGAATCGCGGCGGCCAGGGCGCTGTCGGCGGGAATCGGCGCGAACGGCAGGCTCAGCGCGAAAATCTGGTTCGGGCGAATGCTTGTGTCCGGCAGACAGCTATTCGGCGTGTCCAGCACATCGAACAGGCCGCGCCCATCGGGACGGGCGAACTGCGCCGTGAAGCGGGCCGTCGCCTCCTCCGCCAGCGTCTCGTATTTCGCCTTGTCCTCCATGCTACCGAGCAGCCCCGCGAAATAGGCCATCGTCGAGAGCGCGTTGATCCAGAGCGCGTTGATCTCCACCGGCTTGCCGATGCGCGGCGTCACCACCCAACTGCCCACCTTCGCGTCCATCCAGGTCAGTTGTACGCCCTCTTCCCCGGCATAGAGCAGACTGTCGTTCGGGTCTACGTGGATGCTGTAGCGCGTTCCCTTCTGATGCCACGCGACGACCTCCTCCAGCACACTCCAGAGCGACTCGCGCAGCAGGGCGACATCGCCCGTCTGCTGGACATAGCGGTAGATGGCGACGACATACCAGAGCGTGGCGTCCACCGTATTATACTCCGGCGTCTCGCCCACGTCCGGGAAGCGGTTCGGCAGCATCCCCTGATCCGTAAAGGCAGCGAAATCGCGCAGAATGTTCCGCGCCGAGTCGGTCTGTCCGGTGCTGAGGCAGAGGCCGGGCAGGGCAATCATGGTGTCGCGCCCCCAGTCGCAGAACCAGGGATAGCCCGCAATAATCGTGCTGCGCCCGCCCGCGACCGAGACACAGAAGTCAGCGGCGGCAAGGGCCAGTCGCTGCCGGAAGATGTCGTCGGGGGTTTCGGCAGTCATAGCGCCTTGCAGCGCGAAATCCGCCAGCAGCTTTTCCTGCCGGGTCAGGAGCGCGTTCCAGGTCGCAGCGGGGGCGACGGGGCCGGCCTTTGCGCCGCTCAGCATCTCCAGAGCCGTATCCGTGCCTCCGACTTCGGTGGGGAAATGGGCTTCGGTAATCACCTGCGCTGAGGCGACCATCACCAGAGTCTCGCCGACCGTCAGCGCCGCGGAAATCATTCCCAGCGCGTACAGGTCTTCCTCATACTCCTGTCCGCGCTCCTGCTCACGCGGATGCTGAAGATTATAATACCAGTAGGCCTGACGGTCGAAGGTCGCGGTGGCGAACGGGGTTCCGTCCTCCCGCACGACGTGCAGGTCGAGCCGCGTCGGGTGCGTGGTGACTTTTTGAATCTCCGGCAGCGTGACGCGCAGCAGCGCCAGCGGCGCATTCGCCTCGCCGGTCGTCTGCGGGGTGGCGGGGAACCAGAAGGTGTCCGGGACGCGCTCGTTGGCCTTCATCTCGCTATGGTAGTCTTTCCAGGCGAGCAGCGGCACAAGATGCAGATGCGCGGTGTGGCCTTCGGGCGCTTCCAGCAGCCGATACGAGATGTATGTCGTATTGTGGCCGTGCGCCATCCAGACACGCTTCTCGAACCGCACGCCGGGCTGCGGCGACCAGACCCACGCGGGCGCGGGATAGGCCGTCCACTCGGCAAGATGCTGGTAGCCCTGCGGGTAGGTGGCGTGCAGATAGAGATTGGCGGAAAGGCCGAACGTGGGAGAACTGCTTCCCTCGGGCGCGATGATCTCCAGCGTCTCTTCCAGCTTCGAGAGCAGCACAGCGCGGCCCAGCGGCGGATTCAGGGCGGCGACCAGCAGACCGTGATAACGGCGGGTATTGGCTCCGGCCAGACTGCCGGAAGCGTAGCCGCCTATCCCGTTGGTCGTGAGCCATTCACGTCGGGAGGAGGCATTCAGATCGGTCAGGACGTCCGCGTCGAGGCGGAGATTGACGGCTTGGGGGGTCAACATTTTGTACCTCTGACCGTGCCGGACCGTGCCGGTAAGGTGGGGGAGTCAGACGGATAGAGGCGGCCATCCGTCTGACAGTTGCTGCTATTTGGTGGTCTTGGCAGCCATCTTTTTCAGACTGCCGAGATACGCGACCAGATTGCTGAGGTCTTTGCCTTTGATCGAGTCGTAGGGCGGCATTGCGGAGTCGGGCTTGTTGGCCTTCGGGTTGACGACCTGCGCCTCCAGCCATTTCGGCGTGTGCTTGGCGTCTCCGCCGGTGTTGGTCAGTTCGGGACCGTTGGTCCCGCCCTTCCCGCCAATGGCGTGACAGGCTCCGCAGCCGTTGCCATCGTAGACTTTGGCTCCGGCGGCGATCATGGCAGCCGTGGGTTTCGTGCTGGTTGTCTTGACCGGCGGCTTTTTGGTCTTTTTGGGCGGGCCTGCCAGCGCAATGGACAGCGACCCGCACAGCGTCAGTCCTACCATCAACAGTGCGACGGCTCTATTTGTTCCGTGGTTCAATCGGGAACTCCTTTCCAGGTGGTGAAGAGGGCGTGAAGGAAAGCCACCACGTCCCCTCCGTTTGAGCAAGTCAACGTCGGAACGTTGCACTTTTTGGACGGGACCGCAAGGTGCGCGTTCACTCCCTGCCCTCTAATTAGCGATGAATGAGAGACTTTCCTGTCTCTCTTCTCCAAATCACGCCGATTTCCTCCCTCCGTGACCATTCTTGACCTGTGCAGGAATAGCGCGAGGGGGTAACGAAACTGACTCTCAACTTCCGCATGAGTTGGGGCATCACCATGACCGCATGACGACACGCCTGCAAAAGGCAGCGGGACGAGGCGAAAAGTACGCGGAGGAGTATGCGCGTCAGTACGAAGCGACGATATGGCAACAGTACCAGAAGGCGTTTTCGCTGTAGATACAGAGGTCACCCTCGCTGAACCAGGGAAACACGTCGTAGTGTTTTGAGGAGGCAAAATGCAATCCATTCCAGCACGAATCAAAGTAGCAGTTACCGCGATCTGCGTCATGGTTGTCGTGGCTGCAAGCCTATGGAGCCGAAGCGGCGCAGAAGACCAGCACACCCACAAACCCGCTGCTGCGCCTGCCGCAGAAGCCCCCTCGAAAATGACCATCGGGCGCTTCGTGCCCTTGAAAGTCAGTACCCTGGAAGACAGGGCTTCCACCGAATCGTACAATATCCCCTATTCGCCCCGAAATTACGAGCGAGTCATGATGATAGACACGGCTACCGGGGAAGCCTGGGAACTCGATTCTCACTACGGCTGGGTCTCCCTGGGAGTCGCGCCCAACAGCAAACTTCATCACACCTATCAAAAGTAGCTACAGGCAAACGTGCGTTCTACCACCCGGCGGCTGTATTCTCGAAGAACCGTCATGTCAATGCAGCAGTGAGAGGAAACAGATGGCAAAATCTACGGCAGAGATAAAAGCCGACATGATCGCGGGCCTGCCCGCAAAGACCGGGAAATCTCTGGAGGAGTGGCTCAGTATTTTAGCCGCAAGCGGAGCCGCTCGGCATAAAGAGTTTATGACCGTCCTGAAAACGGAGCATGGGCTGACGCACGGCTTTGCCAACATGATCGCGCTGCAGGCCCTCCAGACAGACAGCCATACCGCGAGCGATACCGAGGCGCTGGTGGACGCGCAGTACGCGGGCGCAAAGGATGGTCTGCGCCCGCTCTACACAGCCGTGCTTGCCGTCGTCCGGGGTTTTGGCGAGGATATAGAGCTCTAGTTTCCGGTAAATCGGTGGCCTCTACGGCCTCGCGGAGCCAGTAATCGCGCGCTTCTGACGCCGATGCCCGCGTACGCCCGTCAGCAAATGAGCCGTGGGGCTCTCCTTTTTGCGAAATTGCCCCGGCAACGGG
>JBBRLP010000199.1:0-6307 GCA_038231295.1 Chthonomonadales bacterium | reverse complement strand
GGGCGTTTGTTCGCTTGGAAGCGATCCGCCTCAAGACCGGCGTGAGCTGGTATCAAACCAAGCTGGACATCATCCGGGATGCCGTCAGGCGCAGTTGCAGAGCAGGCAATTTACTGGAAGCAACATGTGCGTAACTCCTACTCTGTTTCAAATCGGATATCTCTGCGTGAGACGCAGAGAGACAGACTCAGGTTCCGGTTTTTTTCACATTAACCTTTGTTAAATGTAAACGGACGCCTTGAAGCACAGGTCATAGGTCACAGGTAATTCTCTTTCTAAAGGTATACGCCAAGTTCTGCCAAAAAGTTCAGTCAGAATCTAAACCAGCGTCGGGAGCGTATATTACTGCTCCCGACGCGGGAATATGACTGCTTGCGTTTTGCAGCAAGGGGTCTAAACACAGAATAGACCGGTTCGCGTCACTCCCCTGGCAGCCAGCCGTCTCGATGCCACAGGCGATCCCTGCCCCCTTCTCTTCGCCGGGCTGCATTGCTTCCTTCCATACGCCAGGTACGCTTCCACAGTTCCAAAATCTGGCTTACCTTTTATCTATCTCCAGACCTTTCAGAAAGGCTATCATGTCCGCACGCTGCGAACTCTGTCGGAAATAGAACGGATGCGGTGCCTGCGAACCGCGTGACGGGTTCAGAAGCGAATCCAGTCCTGTGACAGAAGCGTCGTGCAGGAATTTCGGTTTGCGGGCAAGATCGAGCAGCAAAGGCAGGGCATTGCCGCGAATGTCTCCCCGCCCGCTGGCGTCCACCACAATCATCTTGTCGTCAAAAGTACCTGGGGAGTTCTGGATAGGGCTGAGCGGGGGCTTGCGCGTGGCAATCACAATCGGACGATAACCGGGATAGATAGTCTTCATCAGAATGAAGTTCGCCGGGACAGGTTTGCTCTGATCCACATTGTGGCACTGTGTACAGTTCGCACGGAAGAGCTGACGACCCCGGGCCTCGGCGGTCCTGTCCGTATGAAGTCCGGGCGGCGGCGGCAGGCTGTCGAGATAAGCGTTCAAATCCAGGAGTTTCTGGTCGTCCACACGCCGTCCGACAGGACTTCTCGCTTCACCCGGTTTAAGACCTGTCGCGGCATTAATGAAGGGGTATCCCGTCACACCTGTTTCCTTTAGAATTTTTTCGTAGGTGTTCGCAAGTTTAAGGCCGTCACCGCCCGCCATGCCCTGCAAAAATTTGTGGCCTGCTGCAGTCGTAAGGGTCGTCGGGTCGAAGAGAATGGTATAGGCGGTGTTACTGAAATCGTCCAGCACCGCGTTCTGACCCGAACTGCCATAGGGACCAGCCAAATCCTGACGGAAGAGCGGCTGGATCGTAATCGAGTTACCGATTCCATCGGGAGTATCGTCGAACGTGCCGATAGGGAAGTATTTGGGATTGCTCAGGTAGGCGTCTACCTGTGTCTCGGTCGAGTTCGGTGTCAGTCCCTTCGGCGCTCGCCCGATGGTTTTGCCGCCGTTGTTGTGCTGTAGAATCGGCCAGAAAGCCCGAGAGTTGGCGGCGGTGGCGAGCAGTTTGCCTACATTCAGACCATAGGGAGTGAGGCCGTCGCGCCGCCGCCCGATAGAGCCTTTGCCTGGCATAGAATAGACGGAGTTGTCCGTAACGGTATGGCAGAGAGCGCAGGCGATGCCGACCTTGTCCCCGTTCGCGATGTCAATCGTCCCGTCCCCATTGCTGTCTTTAGCAACCAGGCCGATGATAGCGTTGGCATTTACCAGTTTTATAGTCGTCTGAGGATCATGGAGCAAGGGGGAGTTGACGGGAGACAAATCCGTTTTCATCTCCCGCGTCAGGTCCTCACGCAGACCGGAGGGAATCGCTTCGGAATCCACTTGCAGCCCTGCCTCCAGTGCCTGAAGTGGAGTGAGTTGTGCCTGCATCATGCCCTGGGGCATACGGGCGGCGTCCGTCCAGAAACCTTCATCGCCGAAGGTTTCAAAACGGAACACATCCCGTCCGGCCTGTGCATTGCCCCTTCTATGCGGATGCGGAGTACCCTGATTGCGCGGGCCATCGCCGTGCGCTTCCCGGGGCGCCGCCATAATAAGGGAAGCGGAACAGGCTGCAAGTCCCAGTCCGAGGCATGTGGCTCCGTAGAGCATGAAGTACGGACTGCGTTGGAACAGCTGCATTAGAAAACTCCTTTGAAGGGCGGGCAAGGGTCAGGGGCGAAATCAGCGGTCTGACGGTTGGATAGAATTATCTGTTCCCTGATTCATTACCAGAGAGAAATATGTTATTGAGGAATAGTCCAGAAAGCCAGAAGAGGGAGTGACACATGCTTTGTGGAAAAGATGGTTAGAGGGGGAGCGAAGAGAACAAGAACTATTTTCAGTAAGGGAGAAGGAAATCGTATGCAGGCACAGGCCGTTGTGGCGACAGAGCGAGGAAGGGTAGAATTTCAGGCCGTTTCGGTTCCTGATCCCGGGCCGGATGATGTGGTCGTGCGGCTGACGCATTCGTGGATCAGCAATGGCACGGAAGGTTCCTTTGTGCGCGGCGAACGCATCGGAGGCGATACACCGCGCACCGAAAACGACCCGTTGCCGTTTCCTCATGTGCCGGGCTACCAGAAGGTCGGGGTCGTGCAGAGTATCGGGGCGAACGTCAGCCATGTGGCCGTCGGCGACCGGGTGTTCGCGACGGTCTCACAGGTCGAGGGGATGTTTTACCCGTCAGGAGGCCATGTCTCCCCGGCGATTACCCATCGGTCACAGGTCTGGAAACTGCCCCCGGAACTGGACCCGGTGGCCGCCAGCGGGCTGATTCTGACTCAGGTGGGCGTTAACGTCGGGCAGTGTCCCACGCTCAGTCTCGGCGATGCGGCGGTCGTTATTGGGGATGGAATGGTCGGGCAGTGGGCGGCGCAGACCTTGCAGCGGCGGGGAGCGCGGGTGCTGATGCTCGGCAAGCACGAGGAGCGCCTGCGGCTGTTCGCCGCCAGGCCAAACGACCGGCGTATCAACGTCCGGAAGGAAGACCCGGTTGCGGCGGTGAGGGAGTGGGCGGGAAGGAGCGTTCAGGTCATGGCGGATACGGTGGGATCGCTGCCGACGGTGGAAGCGCTGATTCCCACGATGCGTCGCTTCAGCGAACTCGTCTCCGCCGGCTTCTACGGCCATGCCGGGAAACTCGATATTCAGAAACTGCGCGACTACGAGATGACGCTCCGTACTCCCGCAGGCTGGACGAGCGAGCGCGTCACGCAAACGCTGGAACTGGTGCGGCAGGGCGTTCTCACGACCCTGCCGCTCATCACGCACCGTTTCCCCGTCGCGCAGGCGTCCGAAGCGTTCGATCTCATTCTCTCACGGCGCGAACCGGTTCTCGGCGTCATCCTCGAATGGGACGACGCACCTCCGTCTTAGAAGCGCACTCACGGGAATTACGGTTTCGCAGGGGTGGCAGAGGCGGCGGACACAGAGGCGGATGTGGGCTTCGCGACGGCCTGCTCTTTGAAGAACTTTACGATCAGGGCCGGGGCTTCGGCGGGCAGCGCGTGGAGGCCGGGATAGATCACGGACACAAACGGCGTTCCCGTTTTGGAAGGATATAGCGTCGCAGTCAGCGTCCCGGACTTCGCCCAGGGTTTGCCTTCGGCCTCGCACCCGTTCTGTTTGCGAAGGCTCTCCATCGTGCGCTGCTGCCAGACGTACTTGACGAGCGAATCGTTTTCGCCTGCGATGTGGAGCGCGGGCTTCGGTTTCAGCGTACCTGCCGCCCGCGTGACGGAAGCGGCGGGCGCGAACGCCGCGAACGTATCCCCGCGCTCCGCCCAGAGCAGATAGGTGAAGCCGCCCCCGTTCGAGTGTCCCGTCACGAAAATGCGCTTCTCGTCCACCTGATACTGCTTCTTGAGGGAAGCCAGCACGACATCAAAGAACTTCAGGTCGCGGTCGCCCTGCTCTCCGGCGGCTTTCTGCCAGCCGTTCTTCTTGCCTTCCGGGTCGGTTAAAGCGCCGGGCGTGGGCAGTCCCTGAATATAGACGACGATGGCTTCCGGCCACAGCCGGGAGTAGTCCCACCGTGCAGAGACAGCACGGGCCGTGCCGCCATGCCCGTGAAACGCGAACAGAACCGGGGTTTTCGCGGTCGTCGCCGCAGCAGGGGCATACACCAGTCCGATGCGCTCGACGCCATCCACTTTCCACTGCCTCTCTGTCGGGGTCAGTGGCTCCGCCGAGGCCACAGCCAGGGCGGTGAAACACAAAAAGAGCGCCAGCAGCAGGGTTCGCATTCGTTTTCTCCTCCGATTTTTACCTTCTCGCAGCAGCGGGCGTCTGCATTCCTTCCCGAACGCTCTTCCAGTCCGCCCTTTTGAATGACGAAAATCTCCTCCATTCGTTCATCGCTACAGAATGGCGCCTGCCCGCGAGTCTCGCGTTTCCGGTTAGACACGAGAGACGTTTTGCCCTCATGGCGGTTCAAGCCGTCAGCGACCCTATTCAATCCAGATGCGGGGGCCGATAGTGGTCGGCAAGGCGAACTTGCTGCCTTCGACCGCATCCTGTATACGCCGTACAGTCCAGTCGCTGATAGGACGGGGCAGTGCATTCGACGGCCAGAAGCCGCATTCGCTGATCTCGGCCCCGTCCGGGCAGGGAAGAGCCTCATCTATCTGTCTACAACAAAACACAAAATGCAGCATACCGTTTTCGGGAGTATAGTAACAGCCCGTCGAATGCTGCGCGACGACCGTTAAGCCCGTCTCTTCTTTCACCTCACGGACAGCCGTCTCGACGGGTGACTCGTCCGCTTCTCCTCCACCGCCCGGCAGTTCCCAGTTCAGATGCCCGTAGGTATGCTTGACGAGCAGAATTCGGCCTTTCTCATCTACGATAAAAGCCGCCGCCCCGATGTTCTTCATCGCTCTCTCCTGTCTATGAGGGTAGTCCAGCGGTCTACTTGATTGGAACCAGAGGCGCTGTCCAGGCGGAACGCAGGGGCGCTGCGCTCAGGCGCACGAGTTTGGCTTTGCCGCCGACGATGTGCAGGCCGAGTGTCTGCTCCTTCGGGCGCGGCAGGAAGCAGGAGGTGAGGGAGGCGCGGCCCCCGTTCCCGAAGACTTCCAGGGAGGTTCGGTCGGCGAGAATGCGGAGTTTCAGTCTGCCGCCTTCCAGGGCGAGTGGCGCGGTGTAGCCGAGGCAGGTGAGTGTCTGCTTCTGGACATCGTAGACAATCGCCTCCCCGCGCACGTTCAGCCCGATCTGCGTGGCCTCTGCTGGCTCGAACTCCGCGTCAATATCCCAGAGTTCGCCTTTGAGGTCATGCAGGGGATTCTCGTCCGGGGCGACGGTGAGGTTACGGAAGGTGTGGGAGGACTCATGCAGTGCGGTGATTTCGGCGACAGGTTCGCGGAAGAGGCGCAGACCATCCGCTGTCTGGTGCAGGGTCAGGGTGCAGGGGAAACTCATCTGCTGATTGAAGGGCATCTGCGGGTAGCTGCCGCCTGTCATCCAGGCGATCTGAACGCGCCGTCCATCCTTCTCCGGGATGTCGCTGTAACTCTGCACGGCGTAGTAGTTGCCGCCGAAATCCACCTGTTGCAGCAGTGTTTCGGGCGTGAACCTGTGGCCGTCGAACGCCCCGACAAGGTAGTGACCATTCGCCGCCGTCCAGACCCACTTCTCCCCGCCGGGCTTGCCCGTCACGTGCAGCGGGAAGAAGTCGGGGCATTCGCCGGTGCCGGGAACATCCATCTTTTGCAGCAGTGTCCACTCCTTTAAGTTCGGGGAGGAGAAGAAGGCGAATTCGCTCTTGTCCAGGAAAAGCGCCATGATCCAGCTTTTAGTCGGGGCGTACCAGACGACTTTCGGATCGCGATTCTCCCCGGCGATATGCTTCACGACCGGGTTGGCGGCGTATTTCGTCCAGGTATGGCCAGCATCCGTGCTGTAGGCGAGGCACTGCGTGAAGGGCTGGCCTTTCGATTCCGGGGAGGTGCCTCCGGCTGCGGTATAGAGGGCGACGAGCGGCGGCGTACTGCTGCCTGCCGCTTGAAAACCGGACGTGTTGTGCCAGTCTACAACGGCAGAGCCGGAGAACATGGTGCCGAGCGCATCCGGCAGCAGGGCGTGGTCGCGTTGTTTCCAGTGGACGAGGTCGGCGCTGACGGCGTGGCCCCAGGTCATATTTCCCCAGTCAACCCCGTTCCTGCGTTGGCAGTAATCTGGTACGTCAGACTGTGCCACTGTAAACTGCCGAGAGACCGTCACTCTTTCCCGGCAAGACACGAAAAAAAGAGCCGCCCTGAGAATTCAGGACGGCTCTTTTGATTCAGAGGC
>JBBRLP010000198.1:0-6342 GCA_038231295.1 Chthonomonadales bacterium | reverse complement strand
GAACCAGAGTACCGGGCAGATCGCCGTCTGGTTCATGGACGGCCCCACCTTTGCGGGCGGAGCGTTTGTGAGCACTCTTCCCGCCGCAGGCTGGAAAGTGGTGGGGGTGGGAGACTACAACGGCGACGGCTATGCCGACCTTCTCTTCCAGAACCAGACCAGTAATCAGGCCGCTGTCTGGTATCTCAGCAACGGCGTCTTCGCGGGCGGCAACCTGCTCTCGCTCGCCCCTCCGCCCGGATGGAAGATCGTCGGCCCACGCTAACGCGGTCGGATGTGTAGGCAAGAAGCCCCTTCCTGGTGTCTGTTAAACGCACCTGAAGGGGCTTTCACATCGTTTGGCGGAAAGCACTTGACATACCCTCCCTGCCCTGTTTGGCGCTTTCCAGTTCCTATAGAGAGCCTGTCGGGGCCGCTTCCCGGTCTGACCTGACGTCCGAAGAGAATGTGAAACTTTAATCAATTTTCAAGAGCCGACAGAAGCGGGAAAGTCACGATGACGCTGCCTCCCTGCGGCAAACGGCGCGTGAGGTATTCAATTTTGCCACGAAGATCGTGGCAACTCAAACTCTCGATGAGCTGCAAGCCGGTATTGGCCGCTTTCTTCGGATCGAAATCCTCGGGAAAGCCCTGTCCGCTGTCCCTCACTTCTAACTGCGCTTGCCCTTCCACAACCCTCAACGAAATGGCGATGTCTCCCTGTCCACCGTGTTTGACTGCGTTGCTGACGAGTTCATTGACGAGCATGGTCAGGGAACTCGCTTGCTTGATGGAGAGCGCCATATCCTCCACCTGGGAGTGAAGGCGCTGTCCGTTGCCTATGCCCTGAAGTATCGGAACTAGTTTTTCTAAAGCGGCTACCGCCGAAATAAACTCGTCCGCAGTATTCGACTTGGCCTGTTCGGTGAGCAAGTCATGGATCGTGCTGATAGCGCGAACGTGCTGACTTAGACGGTGCATGGCGGAGGAGGGAATCGTAGCGGTGTCGGGCATGGCCTCCATATCAATCAATGCCGCAATGGTCTGCAAACTATTCTTGATGCGGTGATGGGATTCGGTGATCGTGCGATTCAGGCGCTCATTGAGCAGAACGACTTCCTTGCCCACGCGACGGAGCTCCAACAGCTTCATCACCTGGCGGCTGAGCGCTGTCAGACTCTGCTTCTGCCCGGGAGTTAACTCGCGGGGGGTGTGGTCAAGAATGCAGAGCGTTCCTATCGCATGTCCGTCCATACTTTCCAGGAGCGCTCCGGCATAAAAGCGCAGATGGGGATCCCCTGTGACAAGCGGATTGCAGGCGAAGCGTACGTCGTTGAGCGTATCGGGAACAATGAAGAGGCCGGGCTGCAAGATGGCGTGAGCGCAAATGGAAATATCGAGCGGTGTCTCGCGTACTCCCAGGCCGATTTCCGACTTAAACCATTGGCGGTCGCGATCAATGAAGTTGATGACGGCGATAGGCGCATTGCAGATGGAGGCGGCAAGAAGCGTAATATCGTCGTATGCCTCTTCCAGGGGCGTGTCGAGGATCGCGTATCGAGAGAGCGCGGCAAGGCGTTCGTCCTCCAGAACGTGTTTTGGGGCAGGCATGAACTATCTCCAAACTGACTAGACAGAGCTAGAAGCGCAGTCGGAATGCGGCTACTACCAGGAAGGCCAAACCGGGCTTTAAGAGGGACAAAACGAATTCGCCAACAGATGCTATGAACGGAGTTCACCCGCGATGATGAAAATACGCCTTCTAACGTAGACATTGGACTAGTAGTTAGGGCTATTTTTGTAGCAGTATTAATCGTTGCTTTATCCCAAAACAGAACGAGACAGTTCATTTTATGAGTTCTCTTGGTTCGTCATGGAAGCGACAAAGCAATCAGTTCCGGCAGCAAATTGGAACCGCCTGTTGGGAAAACGATATACTGTTTGCCGTGCAAAAAATAGGTCATGGGGCCTCCTGTCGCATTGCGAGGCAAATCAATTTCCCCTATCAGCTCTCCGGTCTGCTTGTCGTAGGCACGCAATTTCGGGTCAATAACGGCAAATTCGTTCACTGTCGCATACCCGTCGGGCGCCCCATCGGAGCGCTGTGTATTTCCCTCCTGTGCAACCACGAGCAGGGTTTTGGTAATCAGAACATGGCTGCGCGAAGGGCGACCTGTTGGAGGCAGGTTAAGCGCCTTCAATCCGGGGTTCTCTTCCAGGGAGGGGTTACGCCCAAGCGGCTTCATCCAGCGGTGTTCGCCCGTATTCAGGTCAATTGCAGTGACGCGGCCATAGGGTGGCTTCCAGAGAGGCAGCCCCTGAATAAGTTCCGTGCTGATGAAACTTCCGACGTACTTTGTATGCGGAAGCGGCGATTTGGTCAGAACGATAGCGAAAGGCAGCGTGTTGGAAGGTACATAAAGCATCCCCGTCTCCGGGTCGGCTGCCGCTCCTGCCCAGCTTCCCCCGCCTGCCACTCCCGGCATCTGGAAGGTGGGTTTGTCTGCCGATGGAGGAGTAAAAAGCGGGCCATATTTATATTTTCCCAGAACCTTCAAGCCCTCCTGATGCAGTTCCGGCGTAAAGTCAATGACATCGTCTGCGGTCATTCCCTGACGGTCGAAAGCGGCCGGCTTCGTTGGAAACGGCTGGGTAGGCCATGCCATTTCTCCCGGCACAGAGGACGGAGGAACGGGACGCTCTTCGATGGGCCATACAGGCGTACCGGTCACGCGGTCGAAAACATAGCAAAAGCCCTGCTTGCTCAACTGGGCAACCGCTCTGATTTTCCTGCCGTTCACGGTAATATCGAGCAGATTGGGCGCGGCGGGCAAGTCGTAGTCCCATAAGCCGTGATGGATCATCTGAAAGTGCCAGATGCGCCTACCGGTGCGGGCATCGAGGCAGACGAGAGATTCTCCGAACAGGCCACTGCCGTGCCGCTCGCCCCCATAATAATCATTGGAGGGCGTACTGAGCGGGAGGTAAAGATAACCCAGGTTGTCGTCGGCGCTCATCAGGGACCAGGCATTCGCACTGCCAGTGGTTTCGGCGGAATCGCCCTCCCAGGTCTCGTACCCCGGTTCGCCCTTGTGCGGAACGGCGTGAAAAGTCCACTTTAGTTTTCCGGTTCTGACATCGAAGCCGCGAATGTCGCCGGGCGGCATCGCTTTGACCAACGGATAGTCGAGGACATTCGAGCCGACGGCAACGACATCACGACAGATAACCGGCGGCGAGGTGACTCCGTAGAGTTTTCTGCTTACTTCGCGACCGAGGCCCTGAGTCAGATCAATTCTTCCCTGGTTGCCGAAGGAGGTTATCGGCTTTCCGGTGACCGCATTCAGGCAGATGAGGTAGGCGTCGCCCGTCCCGATGAAGAGACGCTTATCTTTACCATTCGCCCAGTAGGTAACGCCACGATTCACGAAACCGTTATTAGGAGGCGTTCCGTTCTTCCAAGTTTCGGGGTCGTATTCCCAGATCGGTTTGCCGGTCAAGGCATTCAGCGCTGCGACCTGCGAAAGGGAAGTACTGACATAAAGCACGCCATCAACCATCAGCGGTGTACATTCCCAGGTCCAGGTCTTTATATTCGTATGTGTGCCGGTGATCTTGGTCTCAGCGGAACGCCACTTCCATGCAACTTTGAGATCTTTGAAATTATGCCTGTCGATTTGCGAAAGCGGAGAGTACTTTGAACTCCCCTTATCCCCGGCATAGGTTCTCCATTCGGTAGTCGCCCTGCTTTCTCTCGCCTGCGCCTGAAGAAAGGGTCGTATTGAGGCGCTTACCAGAAAAATGGTCAGGGCGCTTACAAAGAGAACGAATTTGTGACGAGAATTACGGCAGCACATGAGGCTCTTGTCCTTATTTAAACCCACGCTTCTAGCACTGGATAGCCCTCTGAAGACCGTATCTACTTCTCCCTGGGGCGAAGAGATTCCTCTAAGTCCTTGTCCAAAAACAACTGCGATGTTTTGGTCTCGCTACACGGATGGAAACACCGAACCTATTTCTGGACGAGGACTAACCTGGGTCATATATTCGGCGAGGGGCGACTTACTTCCGAAGGAGAACACCGCAGGCAGGTCGGCTGCTGAATGTTAGAAGATGGCGTAGCCGCCGGGGGCGAGGAGGGCGTCGAGGAGTTTGAGCAGGCCACCCATGAGCAGATCGCCGAGGATGAGACCGAGGGCGACGCCGCGCAGCAGACGGAAACCGCGACTGCCTCCGAAACGCAACGTCAGGGATTTCAGGCCCCAGCCGAGGAAGATGGAGAAGAGCATTTTGTTGGCATAGCCGATCTGGAGGGTTCCGGTAAGGGCGTAGCCGAGGGGATGCAGGGGCCAGCCGGGAAAGCGGGTTCGCAGCGCAGCAAGGGCTAAGGTGACGGCCATTCCGACAAGCAGGCCAAGCGCGGAACCGGACGTAGGTTTCAGCGGAGTGAGCAGGCGGGAGGAGAGCTGCCCGACCGCCGTTGTGGGAATGACGCTGGCGGTCATCATCAGGCCGTCGCTGTTGGGCGTGAGGGAGAGCGCTCCGTGCTGGTAGAACTGCTGCAGGGCGGCAGGCGTCCCGATGACGAGCGCGAGAGTGATTGCGGTGAGGAGCAGCAGGGTGAAACGGCCCGGAGAGAAACCCGTCTCGTCGCGGATTTTGCCGGTCTGGAAGAGCGCGGGGGCGAGCATCTGCCGGGTATCGCGCAGATGCTGGACATGGAGCGTCAGACGCGTGAGGGCGATGGGAGAGAGCGCTCCTGTTCCTGTCAGTGAGAGAATCAGTTTGTCCGGGAGGATGGGCGCGAGTATCCACGTTACGCCGCCCTCCGCCATCAGCCGACTCAGCACCAGCGCCACCGCGAAGTAGAAGACAAAAAACACCGCGCTGAACCAGA
Source organism: Chthonomonadales bacterium (assembly GCA_038231295.1). Lineage (GTDB taxonomy): Bacteria > Armatimonadota > Chthonomonadetes > Chthonomonadales > Chthonomonadaceae > JANXLO01. The sequence continues at coordinate 1,466 of JBBRLP010000198.1, read as the reverse complement.
GCGGCAGCCCCGTGACGACGCACCACGCGAGTATCCCGCCGAGGCCACACATAAAACCGAGCAGAAATACCCTGCCCGTTCGGTCTGAACTGTTGCCTGATGAAGGTTCTTGTATGCCGTGTTCCGAGCGCTTCGGGAAGGCGAGTTGACGCAGATGCCCCCGTGCATTCCAGACCAGCAGGGCAGCCAGCACGAGAAACGCGCCCGCCGACTGCTCCTCGATATAGGGCGGCAGGGCGCGGACGCCGCCGGTTGCGCCGTCGTTCCAGCCTGCCATCGCCGTCATCAGTTGTTCCACCTTGTTCAGGACGAGAAAGAACCAGACGCTGAACGTCACATCCGTCGGCGCGAGGAACGTCAGGCCGATGAGCAGCGGGTAGAGGTTGACATAGAGCGGGCGCAGACTCGTCCAGGGCGGATCGGTGACCAGCGTGGAGACATCGTTGAAAAAGGGAACACAGGGGATGTCGGGGAGATAGGCGTGGGCGACGCCGAAACCGTGCAGCAACAGGGGAAACGCCATGCCGAAGGCGATCATGCGGCGATGCAGGCGCTCCTCGGCCCGGTTTTGCAGGGGGCGCAGAGCCTCCAGCGGCAGCGCGACCAACGGGAAGGCCAGCCGCTCGTGCCGCACCCAGACCCGCTCGAACAGGGCGCACAGGCAGACATTGGCGACCAGAAACGGCAGCAGGAACAGGCTCCAGGTCGCGAGCGGACGCCACCAGAACTGCCAGGGAATGGAGACTCCGTAGCCCTCGAAGAAGTGGCTGACAGCGGCTTTGTCCTTTACGGCCAGCCAGTCAGGAACGTTCTGCGCGACCGCCGTTGTCACCGCGCCACCCCGCGCATAATAGGAGGAGCCGACCAGCGAAGTCAGCAGCGGATGGAGCATCCCGCGCCCCGCAACCATGTTCGCCGCCAGCCATACCGCCAGCACGACCAGCAGTTCCGAGCGCGACAGCAGCCCTGCTCCACGCCGCATCCGCGCCACCACCCCGTTAAGGCCAAACAATGCACCCCATTGTAGGCAGGCCGCAAGCGGCGGAAACGGCCCCGCGACCATCGTTCCGCCCACCGCCATATCGCTCCACTGCACGAAGAGCGTTAGCGGCACGACACCAAGCAGCGCCAGCCAAAGGACACGTCCCCGCACCGCTGTCGTGGTTCGCGGTGCAGGCGTAGAGTTTTCCGGTTCAGTTTCGGGAAGGGACATCGCGCCTCCCATTTCCGTACAACGCCCCGAAACTCCTCTGCCCGCTCGCACGAAATCTCACACTTCCTCAGCAGGCTCCGCTTTCCCTCGTTCGCCTCCTTTGCCTGCGATTTTGTAACTGCTCAGGGGTTAAGGTCGGGGATGAGGGGGTGTCCTGAGAAAACGTCGTGGAGGGCGGACAACACCTTCTGACCTTGCTTACGCAACGTCGAGATGTAGCCGCGAACGCGATTGAAGTCCTTCGCACCCTCCT
>JBBRLP010000197.1:0-6387 GCA_038231295.1 Chthonomonadales bacterium | reverse complement strand
CTTCTGTCTGACAGCGGAGTGAACTCCTCTGCTGTATGGCCTGCGGCCGAGTTTCCTTCGGAAACGTTCGTGCTGACAGGGACTGCCTTCTCCCTTCACACCATTTGTGGCGAAGGGAGACGTCCGCAGGACGTTTGGCCGCAGGTCACCCAGCGGAGGAGTTCACTCCTCCGAAACTGGGTACGTATGGAAGAGGTCGCCTGCGTAAGGTGCGTTACAGACATTTCCGTGGAGACAAGGATAGAGCCGGATACAGAACTGTATCCGGCTCCTCTATTGGGGAAAGGCAGGAGTATCAGTCGCGGGAGGCGGAGAGGCCGGAAATTAGCATTCCAAGACCGATCACGCCATTGACGGCGACCCAGGGCAGAAGCTGCCAGGCGCCGATTTCCGCGCCGAGAGGGGTCGTGCCGTGCAGGAACTCCCAGCCGATGTGCGCGGTCATGCCGAAGGCCAGCCAGCCGAGCATCCGTTTCTCGGTCTTATCTGCTCCCGTGAGCAGGAGAACACCGGGAATGAGGATACTGTGCGCGAGCAGGTTCCAGGCGGAGGCCCCGCCGAGGAAGTGAGTTAGCCAGTCGGGGAGGAGGAGGCCGACCGCAATCGCCGTCGTTCCCCAGAACGGGTAGGCGTCGCGGTTTCCGGCACGCTGCCGCATCTTGCCGAGGAAGTAGCAGCCGCCATACATCGCGACCACAAGCCAGAACCGTCCCGTAGCATCCCGGCTGACATGGCCCGCCATCTTCGCGGCGGAAGCGGCATTGAGGATGCCCGCGCCGTATTTGGTTTTCGGACCGTCCGCCTTCTGCGCGGATTTCTCCAGGATGCTCTTGATCTCGTCGGGGTCTTTCACGCCCTGCGACACGATGAGCGCAGCGACAGCGGCGACATGAGGGGAGGCCATGGAGGTTCCCTGGAAGGCGAAATAGCCGTCCTCCATCGCGCCGTTTTCGTCCGACATCACCGTGTTCTGGAGGATGCCGCCCGCTTCGCCGCCCTTCTGCTTGTCGCCGCCCGGCGCGGCAATCGCGACCTGCTTGCCCCAGGAGGAGTAGAAGCTGAGTTTGGCATCCGGCCCGACTGAAGAGACCGCGATACAGTCCTTGTAAGCCGCCGGGTAGCCGACGCCTTCGCGCCCGGAGTTGCCTGCCGCACAGACAATCGCCACGCCCTTCTTCTTCGCATAGGCGCAGGCCGAACCCATCAGTTCGTCGGGGAAAGGACTGCCGAGGCTCATATTGATAACGTTCGCGCCATGATCGGCAGCCCAGCGGATCGCTTCGGCGATGTCGCGGGAGGAGCCGGAACCAGCGGCGCTCAGCACCTTGAGCGGCATGATCTTGCACTTGAAGGCCAGACCGGCAACGCCTTCGTTGTTGTTGGTGCTTTCGGCGATGGTTCCCGCGACGTGCGTTCCGTGGCCCTGATCGTCGTTGGGGAAGGCATCGTGACCTACAAAGTCGTAGCCCTCCACGAACTGCGTGTCCGCGAAGTCACGGGCGCGTTTGCCCTTCTTGGTATCTTTGTAGGCGACGCCGGTATCAATCACGGCGACCACCGCGCCTTCGCCCTTCGTCGTCTCCCACGCCTCCTCCGCCTTAATCATGCGGAAGTTCCACTGCTCTTTGTAGCGGGGATCGTTGGGCTTCCAGAATCCGCTCTCCTCCTCGGCGGTGTCGTCACCGGAGGCAGGCGCGGCGGCAGTCATCTCGTCTTGCGGGGTGTGGAAGAAGTGAACGACATCGGCGGCTTCGACGCGGGGGTCGGAGCGCAGCGCGGCGAGTTCGGCGTTCAGGTCGGTTCCGAGCGGCAGATCGGCGTCCGCGACATCGGTCTCCTGTTGGGAATTCTCGCTGTTCCAATGCAGCGAAAGGTGCGTCTTCCTGCCGAGGTCAGCGAGGTCTTCCGCCGTCGTGCCGGGGCGCATCTGGACTTCCAGCGCGTTCGGATCGGACCACTCCGCCGACTGCGCGGGCGGCTGTGCGGGCAGAGCGCGATCCGCCGCCTCGTGCCGCCAGGTCAGCACCATCGGCGTTGCCGCCGCGGCCAGCATCAGAACCGAAAGCCAGCGCAACCCTTTCGAACCGGATTTCTCGCCCATCGCGTTCACCTCGTTTCTCGAAATCTGTTATTTCGACTGCGGCAGCCAGTCTTTGTGACGGCTTATAATGTAGTCGTAGCGGTCTATGGTCTTGCCGGAAAATTCATTGAAAAGCGGCGTTCCGCCCGCATACATCGTACCGGGAGCGTCGCCGTACTCATTCAGGCCAAGCCGCTTGATCGTGTCGTCAATCCACTTTTTCTGCTGGTCATCCAGTTGGGGCATCGGGGGTGATCTCCTTCCAGGGCGATTTCGCCGTATGCTCTACAAGACGAGTTTTCACAGGCCAGAGTTTCATACCTGCTCAGTTTGTTTTATTGTAACGATTCCTGACTGGATTGTCAATGGACGCTTCGTAGAGGTAGTTGAAGCGGCCGTTGGGGGCGGCATCGCCGCTGACGGTGAACTCCATGATGTCGCCGTCGTGCTGAATATTGTCGGCCCATTTGAATTGGAGATGGATCGGCTTGCCTTGCGGCAGTCCCAGATCAGCACGGCGAATAGCGATCTCCATCTCATTCCCCTTCACCCGATAGCGGACTTTTGCCTTTGGTTTCCAGTTCCAGCCGCCTGCGCTCGTTTCCAGAAGGCTTGTCGCGCTGTCGAGTACCTGCCGATTGACGACGAAGTTGTAGCCTTGCCAACCGGAACGCGAATCGCCTTTTGTGTTGAGGAAAAGCAGCATCCAGTGCGGGTCGGTGTGGGGCGTGATCGGTTCGCGCGTGCGGGCGTAAAAGTAGAGATACGTGTCGTCTCGCGCCACTTTCAGCTCCACGAAGTCGTTGCGGCCGGTGGTGTTGGTGTAGCGCGTGACGTTGTTCCAGCCGGAGTGGTCACGATGCGCGGTGTCGCCGATGTCGTCCCGGTACTCCGGCTGAACGCCTTTCCAGTCCGCGAAATCGCCGTTCATGCGGATGGTCTTCGGGGCGCCGGCAGCAGGCGGTTTGCGGACGCCCTTGTAGCGGCGGACATAGGCGGCCATCTGGTAGTAGTAGCTGTCGCCATGCCCGCCGCGCATCGGTTCGATGTCGCGGCTGCGCTCCTGATTGAACTCATCCACGAACAGCACGGGGGCGGTAATACCCGAGAACTCCCCGAAGCGCCCCGCGATCCACTCGTTCCAGCTGGTGATGAACAGGAAGCGCGGGTCTTGTTTGAGGGCAAACTCAAACTGCTCCGCAAAGTTCAGTCCTTCGTTGACGGCTCCGGGACGCGGGTCGTTGGCCCCATTGTGCCAGTTGCGCCCGCGTGCGCCTGCCTCACTGAGCGAGCCTATTCGCGAGCCGACAGCGTTCTGCGCCACCCCGACCGACATCTGCTCCTTCTCACCCTGCGCGTTGCGGAAAACGTGCTGCGGAGTGACCTCCAGCCAGCTCCACAGATCGGGCGCGGTCGGACCTTCAAAGTAGCTCGGCTGCGGCTTGCGGAAGGTGAAGAAGTTCTGGAGGCGGTCGCCCTCCGAATCCAGAATACCGATTCGCAGGGTGCGGTCTCCGGCTACAGCGACACCGTCGGCAAACGCCTGACCGGACGGATAGACATCCTTGCTGTCGCTCCACCACCCGATCTTGCCTGCCGCGTCTGACATCTCCAGATAGTAGGTTCCGGGCGGCAAAGGCCGGTCGAAACGCAGGGAGAGCCAGGCGTTGTCGGAAATCTCGGTGAAGCGTTTGCGGGCAATCTGCTTTCCGCCGACCCCGTTCCGGTAGAGCGTCAGCGTCATGGCTCCGTGCGGGGTGGCCCAGGTGGGAAATCGCCCACCAACGGAGCGGAAGGGTTTGGCGCTCGTGAAGGACTGGCCGAGCGTCTTTCCCGGTGTCAGGGGCGCGGGCGTGTCCTGCTCGGTCGTGCCTTCCCCTGTTTCCAGCAGCGACGGGTCGGCGAGTAGAAGCGGCTTGCCCTGCCAGCGGAACCAGAGGTCGGAGTGCAGGCCGGGCGCGTAGAGGTCGTGATAGAGTTCCCGCGCCACCTTGCCGGGGTCCCAAAAAGGACAGAGGAACGCGACCTGCGGGGTCCTACCGCCCTCTTTTCGAACCTGCGCGAACACGTCGAGCAGCGCCCGGTAGTAGGTGGGATAGGTCAGTTGGTTGGTGACATCGAAGATAATCACGTCCACACCCGCGTCTGAGAGCATCTGCGCGTGTTTGCGGAGTACCCAGGCGTCGTCGGTGAGGTAGTAGCCAAAGAGCGGTTCGCCCCAGTGATGCGGCGCGTAGAGCGGCCCCCAAAGCGAATCGTCGGCGTGCTGCATGGCGTCGGGGTGGGCGGCGAGGATACGGGAGATGTCGTATGGCCCGCCGTTGATCTGTGCGCCGAGCCACAGGAAGTAGAACATCCCGACGTAACGATCCTTGCGCGGTGGCCCGGCCTGCGCGTATCCCGGCAGTTTCCGCCCCAGCCCATCCGTCGCCACCCAGGTATCGGCGAACGTATCCCAGACAGGCGCAGAAGCGGCGTTTACGGCAACCGGAGCCGTCTGCCCCCATACCGCGCAAGACAGAGACAGCAAAAACAGGAGCAATCCTGATCGGAAAGTGTTCATGCAGGAGAGTTCGCCTCCTCTGGAGGCCATTCCTCCAAAGTTGCTCTGCAATAACTCACCTTACACAGGTGGAGAACCAAATTGCCCAAGCCGAGGGAGCAAAGGGTTGACACCCCTCGCTACGCGCCTGCGGCGGATCGTCCTTCGGACGAAATGCGTAGAAGGCGAAGAGTAGCCCTCACAGCCTGAACGTTTCCGAAGGAAACTGGGCCGAAGGTCACATAGCGGGGACTTCAGTCCGTCGCGCTTCCGTAAAGCGCTGACTGATTGCTCGTCTGCGAAGATGTTTTACAATAATCCCGCATGAAGAGGATAAACCATTACGAAGAAACAATCTTATCGCGTAGTCTAACTGCGGAGGAAGTCTATTTTTCATGGAGGAAACACACGATGAAGTTTGCAGCAGAGGGAAGCCTGTGACGACTCTGCGGAACCGGCCTGGTGACACAGGGAATGGTGTCCGCCCTCTTCGGTTGTGGGGGTGGCAGCGGCTGCAACACCACCGCGACCAATGTGGTCTATACGCAGTCGAACGAACCGGGAGGGAATCCGCTGCTCGCCTACCGTCGCGCCGCGGATGGAACGCTCACTCCGCCCCCCGGAAGTCCGTTCGATCTCAAGGGAACAGGCCTCGCGAATCCTATGGAAGTGCTGGGGCCGCCGGATGACGATCAGCAGATCATCGCCACCCCGGATCATCGCCTGCTGTTCGCGGTTAACGCGGGCTGGTCGTAGGGTTGTAGCGGGCTTACCCGAGACGCCTTCTACACCGGCCCGAATATGTTCGCTGGTAGAATCTTCGACCTGCAGCCAGGCACCGAGTACGAGTGCCGATTGACGCTCGCGGATCCTGACGGTATCCAGGGTGATGCGGCCAGGACGCTGACGTTCCGCACTCGCGCCGAGTCTACTCTGCCATCCGGCGGGCGGGTCCGTCACGTTTTTCCGGGGGGCAAAACGCCCGTTGAAAGACAACAACTATGAAACACACACTCACAATTCTCAGCGTTCTGTTGCTGGCGCCGCTCGCAGAGCTGCACGCGGACAACTCATCGAAGAGTGATGCCGCGGCTTTAATCCGGGCACGCACCGAAGCGGCCACAACCTTTAAGCAAGAGGTCTCACCGTTCATTTCGACCTACTGCATACGTTGCCATACCGACAACTTGCGTAAGGGTGGTGTGACATTCCAGAATTTGTTGAAGAATCCGAATGGGACAGAGTTCCATATTTTGTGGAAGCAAGCGGCGACCCAAATCGCCGCTAATGAAATGCCACCGGCGGATGAGGCTAAACAACCGAGCGAAAAGGAACGCAAGGTGGTCATCGAATGGGTAGCAGGAATGAATAAACTCATGCCGAAGGATCCTGGCCTGTTTGTCATTAGACGATTGAACAAGCGGGAATATGGCAACACGCTTCACGATATATTCGGCGTAGATCCTGCGATAGCACGGGATATGCCGGAGGAGGTACTTGGTGCGGGGTACACCAACACTCTCACGCCCTTACTTATCGAGAAATACCTTTCAATAGCGAATGATGTTCTAGCCAAGTCTTTTTCACCCTCAGGATCAGCGCCGACAGCGGTGCAGCGGCGCTTGCTAGTCGTTAGTTAACTGAAGTTTTATATGCGGCGCAACTGTCGGGTAAACTGAGGGTATGAACAAACACACTTCCCTTACCCTCACTCCCCAACAACGGCAACAACTCGAAATCATCCTGCGCACCGGCCAACACAAGG
>JBBRLP010000196.1:0-6578 GCA_038231295.1 Chthonomonadales bacterium | reverse complement strand
GTCGCGGGTGTTGGGCGCGGTTTCGGGCAGGTGTGTGCGCCGGTTCAATTCCTGGCGTGCTGTCTCATCAAATTGGACACGGTACATGGCGTGAAAACCCTCCACGCCTTTCTACGAACGAACTAAGGCCTTCTACTTAGACGATAACCTGCTCGTATCAGAGCGACGCAGCGTTTCAAAGGTGAGCCGAACACGGTCTGGGAATATGTAGATTAGACGCAACTCCGCTCCAAATAGAAACCGCTCTGTTCCTGTGCCCAAGCGGTTTTTGCGTTTACTCTCCCGGAAGCACGTCCGGTTCCGTGAAGTGAGTTACCTGCGGAAGACGACGACCGTCTCATGGCGTAAGAGACCGACTGAATGCCCAGACCACACATGACAAAGGAATGATTGTGATGATTCGTCTGCCTGATTCTCCCCTGACCATGCCGTTTCTTACTCTCACTTCGATGGTGTCCAACGATACTGAGAAGCCTGAACCCAAAACATCCCTGCCGCTGAGACGATGCATACAGTCTCTCAGCCTCCTCCTGATTCTTCTCGTATCCGTAGCCTTGTCTGCGCCTATCGCCTTTCCACAGCAGTTTGATTTCAGCGATCATTGCTCGCTCATAGGTCACGTGAGTCTGCCCGACGGAAAGCCTGCCGTTGGTTTTCGCGTCGAAGCCCGCTTCAAGTACAACCAGACGGGACGAACCGGGGAGGGTTCCGTGTTTACAGACCACGAAGGTAACTACTCTATGCAGCATCTGGCAACTGCCGAGTTTGTTGTACTGGTAGATACCAGAGAGAAAGGTTTCCTGCCTCCTAAATTTCAGGCGATAACCCTGACAAATCAGGCAAGCGGCGTGAATTTTACACTCCAGCAAGGCCCTCTTATCACGATTCGCGTTCATGATGCGGAGACTGGTGAGCCGCTCCCCGGACTGCATTTCGCTGTTTTCGATTTTGGCCTCCTAATATCCCGGTTTACAACCGACGCGAAGGGCGAGGCGATCTTTCGTGCCTCGTCTCTCAACCAGGAAATGGAACTGCAAATGACGGAAGAACAGCAGCATACCCGCAGCATCGGCCCCGCTCCAGGCTCCTTCTTCAATCGCTCGCTTCGAATGAAACAGCCAGAGGATGTTGATTGGAATATCCTGACCTACTCGTACCCTGGGGGTTACGCCCCACGGCAGTTCAAAGGGAAAGTCGTTGATACGAACGGCCATCCTGTTCCGAATGTCTTGGTACGGTTAGTGGGAAAGGAGAACGACCCTGTGCTGACGGATAAGGCAGGTAAATTCGAGATATCTTCCTATCGCATGACCCAGCAGCAGCAGCAGCATAGCGTCCTGCTTCGCGCCGATAAGAGCAATCGGGGAACGGTAAAGTATGTGCAGGCCAGTGAGACCTGGGGGGAGATCGTCATTCGCCTTCCCCGCGAGAGCAAACCCTCTCTCTATGGCGTAGTGGTTTCACCACAGGGCAAGCCTGTCCCGGATGTTCCGGTAACGCTTTACGAAAGATATAAAGATTCGTCAGCCTACACCGTATGGGACTCCGTATTGCGAGCCGTGACGGACTCGCGGGGTAGATTTCGGATCACCGGGCTTTCTTCTTTTGGGCTGTATCAACTGCGTTTTTGCGGCATGACCGGCTATGCCCTGGCAAGGCAGGACTACATCCCTGTCCTCTATCCGAAAAGTGCTCTCAAAAAAGACTGGCTGAACGTTGCCGCCGGAAAACAACTCAATATCGGGCGGATCATCGTCGTGTCGCAAAATGAACCCACGCAGAAATTTGATCCTGTCGAAAAGCGATAGTATCCATTGCTGAAGACTGAATTGGATAGGAGATGTTAGCCGATATCCTGAATAGTACGATGGGAACGTGTCCAAACGAAATGCAAGTTCGGTTAGGGAGCAAAGTATGCAGCGTATCATAAGAGAGCAGGCACGGAAGTACGCGTTTGACTGGCGGGATGACATTCTGCTTCGGGTGGAAGCAGGCGAGAGTTTTGAGATCGAGACGTGGGATGCCAGCACGGGCTACTTTCGGACGGCAGCGGACAAGGCGATTCCAGCCCTACGGAGCGGGTTTGACCGATTCCCGCCGATGGCAAATCCGCTCGCCGGGCCGGTCTGGATGGAGGGTGCGGAGCGGGGCGATACACTGGTGGTGACGGTGGAGGATATTCTTGTGGGGGACTACTCCTGGACGGCTATCGGGCCGCGACGTGGGCCGCTCGGCGAGTCCTCCCGCTGGCCTGAACTCTCCCGCGACTATACCACGAAGATATTCCCGCATCTGCCGGGGCCGAGCGGAACCCTACGCGACGGCAGCGTTGCGTTCAGTGACCATATCTCGTGGCCTATTACACCGTTCATCGGGACGCTCGGCGTTGCGCCGGATAGAGAGGTCACGACGAGTCTGGACGGACAGGGCGAATGGGGCGGCAATGTGGACATTCGGGATGTCGCGCCCGGCAATCGCATTTTCCTGCCGGTGTTTCATCCGGGCGCACGCTTCTATCTGGGCGATGTCCACGCAAGTCAGGGAGATACGGAGTTTACCGGAACCGCCGCCGAAACCAACTCCATTGTGCGGCTGTCGCTCGATCTCATCAAAGGGAAGTCCATTCCCTTCCTGCGAATCGAGAAGCCGGATTCGATAGTTGCGGTCTATGCCTACCGCCCTCTGGAAATCGCCGTCGAGACCGCAACAACCCATCTCATGGACTGGCTGATTACCGACTATGGCTTCTCCCCTACCGACGCCTACTGTCTGGTCAGCGTCTGTCCCGATTTTCGCATCAACGTCTATCAGATGTGTCGGGTGGGCAAACTGAGTTACGTCGCGGGAGCCGAGATACCGAAGCGTTATCTGTCACGACCTTAATGGGGAACCATTCGTGTGAAGGGATAGACGTAGGCTTGCAGCAGCACCAGCAGGCCGATAATCGCGGCGAGGATGACACTGTGCCGCAGGACGGCCTTGAAAATGTCCGCCTCCGTCCCGATCTTCTCCGTCGCCGCCGTCGCCACGCAGATGGACTGTGCGTCAATCATCTTGCCCATCACGCCCCCGGTCGAGTTCGCCACACAGATCAAGACCGGGCTGAGGCCAAGCTGGAGCGCGGTGATCTTTTGCAGGCTGCCGAACAGCGCGTTGCTCCCTGAGTCGGTTCCTGTGAGGAACACCCCCAGCCAGCCGAGCATTGCCGCAAAGAACGGGTAAGCGACGCCGGTGTTCTTGAACGCCATTCCCAGGGTCGCGTCCAGCCCGCCGAGGCGCGTAATCGAGCCAAGCCCCAGCATGAAGACAATCGTCGGAATCGGAATCCGCATCTGATTCACCGTACGCTTGACCACGTTCCGCATCTGCTCTCGCGTCACCTTCAACAGCGCCATCACCAATAGCACGGTCAGCGCGACAGACGTGCCGGGTGTCGTGATCCAGTTGAGTTTGAAGACACTGGCTTCGAGGGTGCGCTTCTCCACCACCGGAGGCGTCCGTTCTACCCTTCTATCCAGACCGGGCAGGTGAAACTCATACACCCCACGCACGGGGCCAAAGTGGAGCGAATCGAGCGTCTGTTTGTTGGTGCCGATGAGGACCATCAGGCCGCAGAGCAGAATAAACGGCATCCATGCGGAGAGGGCTTTGTGCAGCGGCATTCGGGCGACGACGTGCTTTTGGATGAGCGCGTCCGCCTCGGCCCGGTTCTCGTCAGTGTGCAGGTGCCGGGTTTCGCAGCGCCAGATACGGCGCGGCTGCCAGAAGCGCAGAAACACCCCCATGACGACCAGAGAGATCAGGCCCCCGGCGAGATCGGTCAGGGGATAGGCGCTTGAGTGGGCAAAACCAAACTGGCAGAGCGCGAAAGTCCCCCCGCCTACCAGAATGGCAGGGAGCACCTCGCGGGTCTCTCTCCAGCCGCACATACTCCGCACCAGCCAGAGCGGCACGATGCAGGAGATAATCGGCAGTTGATTGCCCGCCATGTGACTCAGCGCTCGAATGTCAATCCCGGTCACGCTCTGGAGTGTCAGCAGGGGCGTTCCGAACCCACCGTAGGCGACCGGGGAGGTGTTCGCAATGAGGCAAATGCAGGCTGCCTGAAACGGAGGAAAGCCCAGACCCACCATCATGGCCGCGCAGATCGCGACCGGAGTGCCTGCCCCCGCCGCCCCCTCCAGAAACGCCCCGAAGCAGAAGGCAATCAGGACCGCCTGCAGCCGATGATCCGGCGACAGCCCGGCAACAGACGCCTTGATACGCTCAAAGCCTCCCGTTTCGACCGTGATGTTGTAGAGCAGCATCGCCCCGACCAGCACCCAGCCAATCGGCAGCAGCGCGAACAGCGCCCCGTTCAGAAAGGCGAGACCTGCCATCGAGACAGGCATTCGATAGATGAGCGTCGCCACCACAAAGGCCGTCAATGCGCCGCCCGCCGCTGCTATCGGGACGGAGGCCCGCCGAACGACGAGCAGCACAAACAGCACGATGACAGGCAGCGCGGCAAAGAGAATGGAGAGCAGGGGAAAAGCCAGGGGGTGATAGTTTTGGGTATAGATCATTGCTTCCGGCTATGGCGTTTGAGATACCTGTCTCATTCTGCAAACGGACGCTCTCTTCCTTCCTCACTCTGGAATCCTGCAATGAGCGCGGCGTTGTCGGTGCGGCCAGACTCCACTGCCCACGTTAAGGCTGTCTTTCCGTCCTGGTCTGTTTCCCCTGTCCGTGCGCCTCGTTTCAGCAGGGATTCCACGACTGACAGTTTGCACATTCCGGCCGCCCACATCAGGGTCGTCCTCGCGTAATGGCCTGCTGCATTCGGGTCTGCACCACCCTGCAATAGAATTTCCGCTGTGTCGCTGTGTCCCACAGAGACCGCCTCCATGAGCGCGGCGTTTTTAAGTTCTGCGGTGATGTTCTGCTCGACCAGCAGGCGCGTCACGCGCTTCCGCCCTGCCCCTGCTGCGAACTCCAGCGCAGAACGCCCAACAACGTCACAGGCATTGACGTCCGCCCCACTTTCTAACAACAGGCGCGTCAGCGGCACTTCTCCCTGCCAGGCCGCCCACATCAACGCACTTCTGGCCTCGGCGTTCCGTTTGCAAACGTTCGGATTCACGCCTGCATCCAGCAGCAGGCGCACTATCTCCAGACTGCCTCCTGCCGCCGCACTGGTCAGCTCGGAACCGCCTGCATCTTCCCCGGCTCCAAATCGCTCCAGAAGCCACTGCACGGCCTCTTTTCTCCCGCCCCCCGCCGCAAACGAAAGCGAAGTGTCTCCCCAGAGCAGGCAACTGCTATCTGCCTGCGCCCCATGAGCGAGCAGGAGTTCCATCAGGGCAATATCGCCTCTTACGGCAGCACACATGAATGCCGTCCGGCCGTACTTGTCCGACCAATTCACCTCAGCCCCATAACGTACCAACAGCCGAACCATCTCCGCCTGGCCATAAAATGCGGCCCAGCCCAGCAACGTCTGACCATCTTCATTGAGCATTTCTACATCTGCGCCTTCTGCCAGAAACGATTCGCCCCGCGTCAGCTCGCCCGCAACGACACACGCTTCCAGGTCCAGCCGTGCGCCGTTCGCGATAAGAATCCGGGTGACAGCGGCTTGTTCGCCATGCCGGGAGAGAGCGATAGAGAGCGCGGAGAGGCGTTGGGTTTCCTGGTGACATCAGCCCCATGCCCTGTAAACAGTCCCACAAGGCGCAAATCATCCAATCTCACGGCCTCCATCAGCCCCGTAACCTCGTGAACGCCTCCTGCTATCCAATCGAAAATACTGCTGTCCGCGCTCAATCCTGATTTGAGAAACACGGTGACAATCTCATACTGATGGTTCCGAATGGCATAAAACATAGCGCCACTCAAGAAGTAGTCGTTGCTCTCATATTCCCCCCACTCAAGCAGCCTCTCCACAATCGCCGTGCGCCTGTGCCGAATCGCCTGAACCAGCGGTGTTTTGCCATAATGATCTCTGGCATTCGCAAACGCTCCCCGGTTCAGCAGCTCCCCGACGAGTTCAACAGGGCCATACTGCGCCACCCACAAGAGCGGCTGACGGCCCCATCTGTCCGACGCATGAACATCCGCTCCCCATTCTAACAGAAGATAAGCAATCACAGGCTGACGCCGCTCAATCGCTCTCGATAGGGGAGACCATCCCCGGTAATCAGGACGGTTCGCATCGTCTCCCGCCTCCAGCAATGCCCTCACTCTTTCCCAATTTCCCTGCCGAATCGCATAATGGAGCCCGTCGTTCATAGCGTCTCCTTCTCGCTGTGCTTACCACAAACTCGCCTGCCTGCGATCCATGATGGCACCCTCTCACTCACCATTCGCGTAATCGGGGAGCCTAAAATCGAATTATTTCTCATAGATGTAGCGATCCATTGGCAAATGCCTCTCCATACAGGCTGGAATGACCAACAATTTTTCTACAAGCCGGTCTGAGTGCCGACAGAATGTCCCTGTCGGGCGTCGTGTGCCTCAAAATTCTTTCGGAATGCAGACGTGAGTCTACTTTTTGAGGGCAAAGAATTCAACTTTAGGCTCGCGGATTACGCGAATGG
>JBBRLP010000195.1:0-6617 GCA_038231295.1 Chthonomonadales bacterium | reverse complement strand
ATGCGCTTTAGTCGCAACGCTCCGAATCGACCTGTTTTGTGGGCAAAAGGACACTTGGGAAGTGCCTGTTTCGATCTCAAAACCGTTCTTGGACAGGCCAATATCGCTTTATATGTACGGACGACAGCCCGTAACACCGGGGAATCCTCGTTGGAGGCAATAAACGGCTGTTGACAAGCCAAAATCAGTTGCTCAGACCCCTGATGCAGTCCGAAATCTGGGCTTTTCCAGGCTGTTAGCCCAACAGAATGCAGTTTACTGCGACCTTTCCGAATCACAGGTGAGTATAAATACAGGCAGGATTTCTGGCCGGACATATCGAAACAACAGGCCAACGACTTTACAAGGAGAATTGGGGAATGCTTGAAGAGGCATTGCAGGAACAGGAAGAGAGAGTGGACGCGCTGCTCAAGTCGGCGGGTCGCTATGTGGGCGCGTTGAAAGCCTGGAAGAAGGCGTGTCAGATCGGGCATATCGCCACCCTGAACAAGTCCGCCGCCTCTGCCGCCGAGATTGCCGAAACCCTGCCTGGAAGCGTCACCGAAACCGCCGGTTCCTGGACGTTCGACCTGCGCTCGTATCTGGAAGACGACACCTGGCGCAAGGAACTCAAGGCGGTCGCCGCCGAAAAGTTCGCGCTCCGCACCATTGAAGACGAAAACACCCTGAGCTCCCGTCACCGTGCGCTCACAGCCCGGACGCAATGCCTTCACACTCGGCAAAGTCATCTGGACGAATGTACGGCCTCGCGTTGTGGCGGCGGAACTCAAGAAACTGCGCGACCGCACCAAAGACGCCAACTCACAGGAGTTTCTGGAGAGCCTCTACGGGGCCAACGAGCAGCTCAAAGGCTCCGTGGATTTCGTCAAGTTTCGCGACATATACGACCTCTTCTGCCTTGCACCGGGTTATAAGAAAGAGAACTCTCTGGCGGCGTTCAGTCAGCAGATATACGCCCTCAATATGTCCGAGATAGCCACGACCCGCAAAGGCGTCAAATACGGCATTGAAAGCCCCACCAGCGGCGCGAAAGATCGCGATATTCTCACGGTCATTTCCGAAGACGGACGGCCTCTCTCCTACTATTCGATCTGGTTCAAGTAGCACAAGGAGCGAATCATGGCGGAAATGCCGCTCAACATCTCCTCGGAACGCTGGCTGGAGACGATAGAGACCGAGTATCTCGCAGACTACGTGCGTTCCGGCGGGTCGGCGGTCAAGGTGATCTCCGGCAGCGATGCGAAACTTGACAGCGTGGCAGCGCACATCGGGAAGATGGCGGCCTCCGGCGGCTACTACCATGCCCATCTCAATCCGGGGCAGCTCACCACCGCAGAAAAACGGCCCGACCTGCATCGCATAGACCAGTTCTTCTACGCCGTGACGCAGGGAGTGGACTGGAAAGCCTGGGCAGCCACGCAGGCCCGCACCTACCTGGAGACCAGTGGAATTCATCTGGCAGAAGGCCGCTCGCTGGGCGATCTGGAACAGATCGCCGCAGACAACGGGCGCGACCCGCAGGACCTCGTCAGCCAGTATCAGCGCGAACTGGCGACCCCGCAGATACGCGACTCCCGCCTCTCCATCGAATTCCGTATCGCCATCACCGCGCTGGGCCGCGCCCTCCTCATCCCCGACGCCATGACACCCACCACGCAGGAAGTCCTGCTCGGCTGGTTTCGGGGCCACAGTGTGCCGGGAATGCTCCCCGCACTCAAAAAAGTGCAGATTTACGAGCGCATCAATCTCGCCAATGCCCGCCCTCTGCTCGCCTCTTTCTGTCGCTGGCTGCCGCAGACCGGTCATTCCGGCCTGGTCGTGACGCTCGATATGCGTCCCTACGAATTCACAAAGGTATCGAAGGCGAAGAAGCAGGGCGAGACTCTCGCCCTGCTCCGGGAGGCGATTCAGCGCGGCGCATCCCAGGAGGAACTGAGCCGGCTGGCGGCGGAAGAGACGGAGAAAACCCCGGAAGTCTTCTATAGCAATGTTGCCTATATGCAGATGCTGACCCTTATTCGCCGCTTCATAGATGAGATAGACTGGTTCGAGCGGTTCCTGCTTGTGATCCTCACCAGTCCGCGCTTCTATGCAGATAAAGCCTCCGATCCGACGGTCAAACGCTCCTATTTCGACTACAATGCGCTTCAGACCCGCATCGGGCAGGAGGTTCACGACGCGAAGAACGCCAATCCCGCGGCGGCGCTTATCCATCTGGGAGGCGAAGAATGAACCCGGAAACCGTGCGGGCGCGAAGCGCCATCGAATCGCTGCGCTCCGGCGTTCCCAGCCGGGACGCGGTGGCGCAGTTGGGAACCACCCAGGTAGATGTGCGCGAGCGATTCGAAGAGTCGCTGGAGGCGCTGGAAGAGGGCAAAGGCGTCGTCCCGCTGCTGATCGCCGCCAACTTCGGGGCCGGGAAGACGCATCTGCTGAACTATCTCCAGGGCGCGGCGGAACGGGCAGGGTTCGTCACCAGCTACGTCGTCATCAGCCCGGAGATGCCGCTCGGCCAGGCGCAGACGGTCGTCAGGGCGCTGGCCGAAACCGCTCACGCCCCGGATCATACCGGCAAAGCCCTGCGGGCGCTGGCCGCGAATCTCAAGACCGACTCCGACGCCTATCGCGGACTGGTGAACTGGGCGCGAGACGCTGCGATTGACGACCGTTTCCGCGCCCTCCTGCATCTCTACGAAGCCTATCGCGCCGACGAGGAGTTCCGGCTTCAGATACTGAACGACATCGAGGGGCGCGGGATGCTCAAGACGCTCATCAAAAGCCGTCTGAAACTGATCAACGAGGCCGCTGCCTACGACCTGAACGGCCCGCCAAGTTCTCAGCTTTCGCATGACCGCGTTCGGCTGCTGGCACAGATGTTCCGGGCGGCGGGCTGCAAAGGCTGGGTCGTCCTCTTCGACGAGATGGAGACCGTCGCCAAATTCTCGCTCAAACAGAGGATCGGCGCCTATCGGGAGCTGGGCTGGTGGCGGCAGGCCGCCGAACTGACCGGCAGCGCCCTTCTGCCCGTCTTCACCACTGCCAGCAGTTTCATCGCCGACTCGGTCTTCGGCGGCGCCCACGACGAACAGCGGATGATGTCGGGCGGCTTTTCGCAGGACGAGCGCGACAAACAGGCCCTCTACGGCATCGAACTGCTCAAGACGCCTTTCCGGCTGGACGCCCCCACCGCGCAGGAAAAAGAGGAGATCAAATACCGCGTCAAGGCCATCTACGAAGAGGCTTACGGCGTCTCCGTCCCGCCGCTGCCCCCGCAGCGCCGCGCCACCACCTCCGTTCGCTCCGAAATTCGGCAATGGATCACCCTCTGGGACCTCCATCGCTACTACCCGTCGTACCAGGCGAACGTCGAGGAAGAGGCCATCGCGTTCGATACCCATGACATCACCGATGCAGAAATGACGGCGGACGAGGAGCCGTAGAGAACCGGGAGCGCAGTGGCCTTCCTCTCCCTGCGCTCCCCTCGCCTTCACCCTACCCACCATGCCTGTTCCCTATCGCAAAACGCCTCGCGCCGCAGAGATCGGAGTTGCCGCTTTTCTGGACATTCTCTGGATTCCGTCGGACCACGCCCTCTATGGCGGACTGCTGCTCATTGATGGCAAAGGGCAGCCGCAGGAGTTCGTCCACAATCTGCTGACCGCGCCCTCCGGCCCGCTCTGGCCGGAAGAGAAGATACGCTGCCTGGGCATCGCGACCCTGACGCATTCGCTCTTCGACGCTTGCCGCCGCGAACCCGACCTGCTGGTCAGCCTCCCCTCCCTCGGCTCTCCCGACTACTGCAAGACCGAGATCGCGCCCTCCATTCCCTTTGTCCAGGCGTCTCCCGGCGGAGACGGCATTCCTGCCGAATGGAACTGGATCAACGAGCCGCCCTCTTCCGGGATGCGGGCGGCTTTGCTGGCGCAGGAACTGACACGGCGCGGGTATATCGTCGAGCCTTTCGAGCGGCTGCGGTATGCCCTGCGAATGGTCTATCCGCAGGCGGCATGGAGCGAGGCGGAAGAGGACGAATCCGAGGGAGCGTATCCATGAGCGGAGCGGGAAACGAACTGCGCGTAGGCGTGGCGAAGCGGGAGACAGCCGGGA
This sequence comes from Chthonomonadales bacterium, assembly GCA_038231295.1. Classification (GTDB taxonomy): domain Bacteria; phylum Armatimonadota; class Chthonomonadetes; order Chthonomonadales; family Chthonomonadaceae; genus JANXLO01. The sequence goes on along the minus strand of JBBRLP010000195.1, from coordinate 2,510 downwards.
TGTTCCGACAGGGAACGCCCGGCTTTCTTGACGCCGGAAGCTGGACGCAGGGCCGCGCCCTGCGCTACACCGTCGGCTGGTTCGACTACGATTCGCTCAATGAATTGCCCCCGGAAGAAGCGGACGGCGGGGGAGGCGCGGCCCCGGAAGGCCAGATGCCGCTCTCCGAAATAGGGGAGATGATGCGCCGCCTCGCGGCGGCGCTCCAGCCTCCGGTCACGAATATCTCGACCGCCAATGGAGTGCTGGAGTGGCCTGCGCCGCTCCTGCCGTATCAGCGTGAAGGGGTGCTGGCATTGCTTTCGCGGCGGTCGCTGCTGCTCGCCGACAGTATGGGCCTGGGCAAAACCGTGCAGGCGATAGCCGCGCTGCGTATTCTCTACCATCGCAACGAACTGGAGTCGGCGCTGATCGTCTGCCCGGCTTCCCTGCTGATTCAGTGGCGCAGGGAACTGGCGAAGTGGTCGCCGGAACTGCGCGTCGTCGCGGTGCAGGGCGACCCGTCCGAGCGCGGCCATCTCTGGAACGTGCCTGCCCATATCAAACTGATCGGCTACGAGACGCTACGTGGCGATGTCATGGACGTGAGCGACAGCCCCGCGCTGCGGAAGCCCTGGGGAGTGGTCATTCTGGACGAGGCGTCGCGCATCAAAAACCGACGCTCGTCCGTCTCCGTCGCCTGCAAACGCCTGCCCCGTGAGCGGAGATGGGCGCTCACGGGAACGCCGCTGGAGAACAGCCTGGACGACATCGCTTCGCTGCTGGAGTTCCTTACCCTCGACCCCAACGCCGCCCCTCCCCAACCACCGACCCCGGAAGAACTGAAATCACTGCTTCATGCCAGCCAGCTGCGCCGCCGTATCGCGGATGTGCTGCCGGAACTGCCGCCGAAGCGCATCAACGAGGTCGTGATTGAACTGCCTGCGGCGCAGCGGGATGCCTACGACCGGGCGGAGCAGGAGGGTATCGTTCAGCTCACCGAGTCCGAAGGCTCGGTGACCATCGTTCATGTGCTGGAACTGATCTCCCGCCTGAAACAGATATGCAATTTCGACCCGGTGAGCGGTGAATCGGGCAAACTGACGGACATCGCGGAGCGGATGCGAACTCTGGTAGCGGAGGGGCAGCGCAGTCTGGTCTTCTCGCAGTTCGTGGACGAGATGTTCGGCATTCGCCGCGCCGCTGACTGGCTGAAAGAGTTCAATCCGTTGATCTTCACCGGCAGCATGAGCCTCCCGCAGCGGGCCGAGGTGGTGGAGCGTTTCCTGCGGCGCCCGGAGCATAAAGTCCTGCTGCTCTCGCTGCGGGCGGGCGGGCAGGGCCTGAACTTGCAGGCGGCCTCCTATGTCTTCCACCTCGACCGCTGGTGGAACCCCGCCATCGAAGAGCAGGCCGACAGCCGCGCCCACCGCCTGGGCCAGACCTATCCCGTCACCATCTACCGCTATGTCTGCGCCAACACCATTGAAGAGCGCATCGAAGCGACACTCAAAAAGAAGCGCAAGATGTTCCAGGAGGTTGTCGAAGACACCAGCCTTGATCTCGCCTCCAACCTCTCCGAAGACGAACTGTTCGGCCTGTTCGGTCTCTCCACCCGCAGACGCGGCCGGGGGTAAAGGCCATGCATGGCCGGGCCGTGAACGCCGTCAGATTCGGTAGGCTGAACCCTGCCACTCGGGAGCCTTCGGCTAGATATCCGCCTGCGCGGGCATAGTCGGTACGATGCGATTTGGTATCGGCATCGCTGGAAAGGCATTTTGTCCGAACTCGGATGAAACGGATGAAGCGGATGGGCTATGATGTAGTCCAATAGTTTTTCTCCTCGCCCTTCCCATGTTCTTGTCTGAACACGCTTTTAGAGTAAGTAGTGCCAATTCAGTTCGCAAATCATAGTCTATCCGCTTCATCCGAGTTCGGACAAAGAGAATGACCAGATTAGGTGCCTGCGAAGCGGTCACTCGGCCGCCTACCCATAGCACGGGACTTCAGTCCGTCGCGCTTATCGATCTGCATTCACGCAGAATGAGCCAGTTCTATAGTTTTCAATTACGGAACTGGCTCTGTTGATTAGTGTCCGTTAAAGGACACGGTTACCCTGACGATATTGGGTCTCAGTGCAATTATTACATTGCCTGTTGCCAATTTCGTGTTCAGTTTCCAACTGTCTACCACAATGGCAGGAGTAGTCGTCATCATTCCATTCCGGTAGGGGCGTAACCTTTACAGGAATGCTATGGAACGCTTCCGTTTCGGGTAGTATTTCTTTGGGGGGCATCTAAAACCTCCGTTCTCAGGAGGGAAGAAGAGGTCCAGTCTTCTTCCCTCAAACTGTTTGGTGTTATCCTCCTCCTTTCATTAGTCGCTACTCAATATGAGCCTTTTTCAAAAGTCGGCTGTCGCCGTGGTTGCTTTGCCCATCAAGAATGCTACGGAGCGGGCAGAGAGTCGATTCTACTCAGAAACAGACGCCAATCTCGCCTTTTCCTGGCAACAGACCCCTCGGCAGACGT
>JBBRLP010000194.1:0-6662 GCA_038231295.1 Chthonomonadales bacterium | reverse complement strand
CGGAATGTGTCAAGGGTCCTGAGACAAAATTGTCAAACTTTTTTGTGTAGCAAGCGGCCATTATTCCCAACGGCTTGCACGGCGGCTCGGCACCCGTAGCGCGCGGCTTTCGCCGTCGCGCCGTCGCTCGGGTGCGCTTCGCCGTGACAAACAAGAAAGGATAGGCTTTGGAGCGATATCCTCCTTCATACCCAACTCAACGCGTCACTCGCCAAGCGTGCAGACGGGCTCCGCTGGACGGTTGATCCAGACCGTTTCCGCCAGCCCTTTTACCTTGGGACGCCGATGACCGAAACGCTCGGGCGCCCTTAGGTACGCCGCATCCAGAGTTGCCTGCCGGGCGCAGAGCACCCCAGCAGCCCTACCATAATGCACGGTCGCGGGCGTCAGAAGAGCAATCCCCGTATGGTAATGCTCCTCGTTGTACCAGACAAAGTAGCATCGACAGAACGCATGGGCTGCCTCCTCGCTGTCGAAGCGGGCGGGGAAGTCAGGACTGTATTTGAGCGTCTTAAAGCCTGCTTCCGAAAACGGGTTGTCATTACTCACCCGAGGTCGGCTGTGCGAGGGGCGAACATCGAGGTCGCCCAGCAGCGTTTTCACACTCTTGCTTTTCATCGGTGCGCCGCGGTCGGCGTGGATCGTCAGTTGAGCGGGCTGCACCCCCTGCTTACGATAGCTTTGCTCCAGAAGCCGGCAGGCGTACTCTTCGCATTCGCGTTCGCCGAGCAGCCAGCCAACTATGAGGCGACTGTAGATATCGATGGCCACATACAAATAGTAGAACGTGCCGCGCACCGGACCCTTCAAGTAGGTGATATCCCACGTCCACACTTGATTGGGCCCGCTTGCCGCGAGTTCCGGACGCACATACTTGGGATGGCGACGCACGTCGCGCCGCTCTTTGACGGCCTGGTTTTTGGCGAGCAGTCGATACATCGTACGCCAGGAGCATAGGTAGATGTCGTCATCTAACAATGTTGCCCACACCTGCCGAGGCGAGCAGTCCAGAAATCGCTCCGAGTTCAAATGCGCGAGGATCTGCTCCTGCTGCTCCGACGTGAGGGCACGTTCCGACGGAGGCCGAGCCTGCGGCGTTCTGGTTTGCCCTGGTTTGCTGTATCGATAATACTGGGCCCGGCTCACGCCCACGGCGGCACACGCCGGGCCCACTCCTGTTTGCTTGGCCGCTTCCGAAACGAGGCTCAGGCTTCGGCTGGCTCCGTTAGGGGAAGGTTCATCAACTCGGCCACTTTTTTTTGGAGTTCGAGTAATATGCGCAGCTTCTTGTTCTCGTTTTCGAGGCGTGCGATCTTTCTGGCGTCACGCTGGCGTGCGGCCTCTTTGTCCCGGCGCTGCTGCAGGAGCTGTCGGGGATCCTTTCCCAGTTTGCCCTCCTCGCGCTGCTTTCGGAAGTTTTGCAGCGTGGAAGAATAGAGTCCTTCGCGCCGCAGAAGTTCGCCGAGTTGCCCAGGCTGGCTGCAGGCATCGGCGAGGGCGAGGATGCGCAATTTGTCGGCCGCGCTAAATCGTCTCCTCGTGGCGCGTTGGGTAACTTCGGGATCGGGGTGAGCAATGGGCACCTTCGTCTCCGATGCGCCGGCAGCGTGTCCGTTCCTTTGTGCGGTATTGACTGGATGGTTCATTGGTGGCAGAAGCACGATCATTTTCCTTCTGTGCCCTTATGATCTACATAATTCCCCGTATGGGGATTTGTCTCTACCTATTCTGGCACACAGGGATGCGGGGAATGCCTCCCCTAAACGGCCGATTGTGAGCGATGAGAACCGATTCAGTCTCATCCCCTGGACTTCTGTCGCAGGATAGGACAGCAGCAAGACGCAAGTATTCCTCTGTCCCTCGGACCCTGATCCGCCCGGAAAGGCGATCACGGATGTGAGCGGCCATTGTCTGAGCAACAACGCCCGGCCGCCTGCCTCACTGAGCCGCTACATCGTCAACGCCTACTACCTGCTCTACGGCTTTCCGAGCGCCCGCATCAGCTTTGCGGCGGCAAGCGAATGATCGTAGAGGGATTGGGATAGGTTGGCCCGGGCGCGGGTTAGCGCGGCGAGCGCGTCCAACTGCTCGACAAGGATGCTTTTCTGGTTCTGCACGCGGAGTGCGATGACGTCGTAAGCGCTTTGAGCCGCCAGGAGCGCGGTTTGCGAAGTGCGATAGTTTTCCGCTGCGGTCTCTATATCCAGCCAGGCCTGACGGACCTCGTTCGAGACACGCAGTTCCATATTTTGAGATTCGGCCGCCGCGCGCAGCTGCTGCGCACGGGCCTGGGCCACTGCCGCCTGCCGCTGTCCGGCATCGAAAAGTGGGAAACTGATCGTCAAACCCGCTGCATAGCCGGTCCCGTTCCTCATTGAGTGAGAGGCGAAGGCATTTGCCATGATACCTGCATAGATCTGGGGCTGGAGGGATCCCTTTACGGATCCGGTCTGCGCCTGCGACGCGGAGAGGCGGGCGCGCACTGCGGCCAGTTCCGGACGTGTTCGGGCCGCTTCCGCGAGCGAACTCTCGACATCGCCGACTGGCGGGACGAAACTCAGCGTGTCGGAGAGCGTGATATCCGATTCCGGATGAATGCCCATAACCGTCTTCACATCGAGAAGCGCTTTCGCCTGGTCGTTGCGGGATGTCGTCATCATCCGAGCGGCATCCGCAAGTTCCGCTTCAGCGCGCCGCACATCCGCCTCAATTCCCTTGCCTGCATCCAACCGCACTTGCATCGTTCGCACCAATTCCTTGCCTGCATCCACGCGCGCCTGCGCCACCTTCACAAACTCTGCCGCAAGCAAAGCCCTGTAGTAGGCATCTTTCAGCATCAGCGCCATCTCCGCCTGAACGCCGCCGACATCGGCGAGAGTGGCGCGCTGCCGTTCGGAAGCTGCGTGTACCAGACCGTTCAATCGCCCTCCCGTGTAGAGGGGGAACATCAAGGTCAGGTTGAGATTGGCATAGCCCTGTGGCGGAATGAGATTGTAGTTCACCGGGCTGACGTCCGGTGTGGTGTGAAAGATGTTGGCGCTGTCTCCTGCCTTCAAGAAGCTGTTGGCTGAAATCTGCGGGCGCGTCATGCTTCGCGCGATCCGGGTTCCCGCTGCTGCGGCCTCGACATCCGCCCGCGACGCCTGGATCGTCAGGTTCTCCCGCAGGCCGATCTCCACGACCTGGGCCACCGATTGTGGACCATGTATCCGCGTTCTCTCTCCGCCGAGCGATTGAGCCCCCACGCTCAGGGGCGACAGGAAGATAAAGCAAAGGCCAAGCCAACCAACAGAGGCAATACGAACGGAATGTTGTCGAAATAATGGGAAACGCGTCACAATGATCGTCCCTTTCTATCTTTCTCGGTGATGCCTTCGAGAAGGGATTTCTGTTTGGTCGTGAGCGTGGCAAGCGCGTTTTGCCAGTAGATCGTGCGCTGTGCGTTGTACTGATGGGAAAGGCGCGAATAGTCGCTCAGGCTGCCCGTAATCTGGAGGGCGGACGCGCTGTGAACTCCCTGCGCCTCCTGTCGCTTTCCCGCAGCTGTGGATACGGCGTTGCGCAACGCTTCCTCCATACCGGCTTTTTCCCATTTCCAGGCCGTGTCCAACGCCTCGATCCGCTGCATGCCAGGGCCGTCGATCTGAAGCTCGGAAGCGTGCTGTAAGAGCAAACCGACTTCCGGCTTCCAGAGCGGTGGTGGTTTCGCGGAAGATGTGGGCGGCGCATCCAATCGTTGCATTCTGCCCGCCGCATCCGCTTCATACACCGTCTTTCCTACCCCGGGCGCCTGCGCCCGGCGATCGCCAATCTGTCCGTAGATCCCGATCCCGAGAGCGGCGACCAGGGCGATGACAGTTCCTGGTCCAAGCCGAAAACGGCGTTTCGGATTCGCGAAGGGTTGTAATTTCATCTTATGCCTCTTTCGTGACCACGGGGAGCGTCGCCGGGTCGTGGCGCAGTATGGTCACCTGCCACCAGCGCGCCAGATCGTCCACCAGCGTGTGCATGATAGGAATGACGATCAGGCTCAGGACCGTTCCGACGATGAGGCCGCCGACGACAACTGTTCCCAACGGTGAGTAGGCGTCCATACCGGTCTTCGGGAAAAACGCGACCGGCGCCATCGCGATGAGCGTAATGAGCGAGGTCATCAGGATTGGGCGGAGGCGCTGCGGGCACGCCTGGGCGACGGCTTCATCCCGTGGCGTCCCTTGCTCCCGATATTTCACGATGAGATCGATGAGCAGGATAGCCGTGGTGATGTCCATGCCCGTCACGACGATGACCGCCATGATGGAAACCGAACTAAACGCCTGACCCGTAAGCCAGAGAGCGAAGAAGACGCCGGAGAGCTCCAGAGGCAGGGAAAAGAGCATCTGCGCGGGCTGCATAAAGCCCCGAAATTGTGCGACCAACACCAGAAACAGGAACACAAGTGCGAGCGCCAGTCCCTGAAACAGGCGGCGGAAGGCGTCCATCATCTGTGTCATATCGCCGCGAATCTCGATGCCATAACCGGGAGGCCAGTTCAACTTCCGTTGCGCGCGCATCATGATGTCCGTTGCCACATCCATCGACGGCCGATTCGCCTGTTTGCCCTTGACGCGGCCCGGATAGACGTAGTTCGCCTTGCGATAGTATCCCATGACGCTGACGACGCGCCGGAAGTTGTCGTGCTCGATGAGCGTCGGGATGTTGCGATACTCCAGGCGGGCTACCGACTTCAGCGGAACCTGCCTGCCGTCCGGGGCCGTCAGCGTCATCTGTTCGAGATCGGAGGGAGCGCTTCGGTCGCTCTGCTTGTAGCGCACGAGGACCGTGGATTGCCGCCGGTTCTCGAGCCGGAAAAACTCATTGGTGAAGCCGCCGCGCATCGCATAGTACGCCTGGTCGCTGATGTCGGAGACCGTCAGACCCTGTTCCAATGCACGGCGCGGATCGATTTTAAGCTCGTACGTCGGCTTCTGCATCGTCCAGGAGGTGGCGACCTGATAGACGTCGGGAACCTCCTTGTCGGCTATATCTGCAACCCCTTCCGCCAGGCGCGAAACGATATTGAGGTCGGGACCATAGACGAGCAGTTGAATCGGCGCGGCGGACGAGGCCATGACGTCGGCCCCCATCTCCTTGATCTGAATGCGGCGGATGCCGGGAACCGTCGCCTTTGCTTCCTCCACAATGCTGTCCATGAGCAGCCATATATCCCGTTTGCGTGCATCCTTGTCGATGAAAGTCATCATGGCCTGCGCGCCGTTTGTGAATCCCATGGTGTAGCCGTTAAAATACGCGCCCGCCGAATAGCCGGGCCCTCCTTCGAAGCCGAGTTCTATGGAGGCGTGTTCGAGTTCCGGGTAGTTCCGGAAGATCTGCTCGATCCGTTTCATCGCCCGTTCCGTAGCGGCGTAGGACGTTCCCGGCTGCATCTCCAGCGTCATGTACGCCTGCCCTACGTCGGAGAGCGGCATCATCTCCGAGTTGATGAACGTATAGAAGCCGTACCCGATGACGAGCGTGCCGAGGCTGATCAAGATCACGGTGAAGCGGTTCTTCAGCGAGCCGCGAATCAGGCGCGTATATCCGGATTCCAGACGATCGAGACCGCTCTGGACAGGAGCCAGGGTCAGACGATAGGGCAGGGATTTCATCTCACGCTGTACCTGGGGATCCTCCTGCGGTTTCAGGAGATGTGCCGCCATCAGCGAGGTGAGTGTAAGGGAGACCAGGAACGAGGCCAGGAGACCGAAAATAATCGGCAGAACCAATCCGACGAACATGAGCTGCACGATGCCGCCGACGAACAGCAGCGGCGCGAGCGCAAGGCAGAGCATCACTGTGGCGGCGGCGACCGCCGTTCGCACTTCGGTGATGCCGTCTACCGTCGCCTCCACAGCGCTCTTTCCCATTCGCAGGTGGCGCTCGACGGAGTGAACGTCGATGATGCTGTCGTCCACGAGACGTCCAATAGAGAGCAGCAGTCCGATGAGGGTGCTGGAGTTCAGCGTCATGCCCATCGGAATCAACGCCAGGAGGGCCATGGCGAGCGAAACCGGAATCGCCGTCATGGCGATGACGGTGCCGCGCCAGTTGCCCAGGAAAAACAGCACCGCGATGCCCGTCAGCAGGATGGCGGTCCCCAGTTCCTCGAACATATTCCGCATCAGGATGCCGACAAAGCTACTGTTGTCATACGCGATGTCGAACTTGATGCCCGGAAAGTCCCGCTCCAGGCGCTTCAACTCCGCTTTGACGGCTGCCACCACGATGGGGGACGACGCCTCCGGCGTCTGTAGCACGGCTAGCTCGATGGCCTCCTCGGTGCGCGCCCCCTGTTCGCTTCCCGTACCGGTCGCGCGATGGTAGTGATGATAGCCGCTGCGCTGTTCATAGACCGTATCTTCCACTCTTGCCACATCCCGAATGTAGACGATGCGCCCGTCCATATTGGCGATAGGATAGGCGGCGATGGTCTCTGCGGTGCGCCCCAGTGTATCCGCTCGGATATTGAGTTCGCTGTCACCGGCTGTGAGCGTGCCTGCGGGCTTTGCGACGTTGTTCATATCCAGCGCATTGCGGACCTGAAGGATCGATAGGCCATAGGCCGCCAGCTTGGTGCGATCTACGATGACCTGCATCTGCCGCCGATAGCCGCCGAACGGCTG
>JBBRLP010000193.1:0-6663 GCA_038231295.1 Chthonomonadales bacterium | reverse complement strand
GTGGAACCGCTTTGTGGATCGGGTGTTTTCCCGTTCGTTTGCGGGTTTATGGAGCGCGGTCAAACTCAAGATGCTCCATTACAATCTCTGTCAGGCAGGGATGCTCCATTAGTCTACTATTTTCAACCCATGACTCGGGTTTATTTAGATGATTAGTCAGGTCTATAAGTGCCAAACTTAACGTTTTGGGATGGCCCACAGGTCTACGATCCCATCGTAGCTTCCCACCCCTAGCAGAGAACCGTCCGGTGACCATGCAAGCGAATAGACCATCATCCCAATGCCAGGCATATCGTGTTTGGGATCACGTTTCTTGGGAGTGATTGTGCCAATGTTTTGCCCGGTTGCCATGTCCCAGAACTTGATGCTGAAGTCTCCGCCTGTCGTAAGCGTCTTGCTGTCTGGAGAAAACGCCACCGACATCACATTCCCCAGTGTCCTTTGAGAACGTAAACCTCCTTTCCCGTCCTCGCATCCCATACCGTTGCAGTCAGATCATCGTTGCCACCAGCCAGATATTTGCCATCCGGCGAAAACGCCAGGGAAAACGTGGATTCTGCTACCGGAGGCGAGATACGATGCAGCATACGCCCGGTCTGCGTGTCCCATATCTCGGCTGGCACCCCGAGACTGGAGCGGGCAAGCCTCTTACCATCAGGAGAGAATGCCACAGACTTCGTTGTTTGCTCAACTTCCAGTGTTTTCATTTGACTGCCGGATGCAAATTTATATATCCTTACCGTATCATCTCCAACTCCTACTGCGATCAGAGAGCCGTCTGGGGAGAAGGCGACTGAACTGATACCGGATTTATGCGTTGGGATTACGCGCAAACTGCGGCCCGTATCTGTCTTCCATAGCCGCAGTGCCCCGTCCCATCCGCCTGTCGCCAAGGTTTTACTGTCTGGGGAAAATGCCACAGAGGTTAGGCCTTCCGGCGAACCAATGAGCCTGTGTACCGTCTTACCTGTGGACAAGTCCCAAATCTTCGCGGTCTTGTCCTCGCTTGCGGTGGCGAGCCACTTGCCGTCTGGAGAGAAGGCCATATAGGCGGTTTGATCGTGTCCTTGAAGCGATTGTTGTGGCGAAGAGGGCAATTTGAGCGGAGGGATCGCTTGACGGCGAACCCATATCCCGGCGAGGATAGCCATACTCAATAGGATGAGAGCAATGCACGGTAGGCCCCAGATTTTCATGAAAATCTTCATTCTCCACATGGTAGGCTGCAGTGATTTTGCATTGATTAAGATTAGATGATTTCTATGCACCGATGGTTACCGGTATGTTCGGATTGGGCTGGTCGTCCTGTCACAACTTGTCGCATGGTTATGGCAAAGGAGGCGGCTCCGCAGCGGAGGGGCGAAGCAGGGTATCCGGCGATTTCTCCTCACTAAAACCGGCAGGACGCAGGAGTTCGTCGGGAGCGGTCGAGAGTTGAGAGCCTCGGACGAGAGTCAGGACATCGGGAAGTTTGGTGCCGAAGCGTTCGATAGCCCTCTGCGCGTCGTGCGCCAGGGGATGTTTTTTGTTGGAGGCGATTCGCTGGAAGAGAGGCAGGGCGCGTTCTTCCCGCAGGCGGCACAGGCCGTAGATGGCGGCGAACTGGACATGGACGTCTGGATGGGCCAGGGCTTTGCACAACAGTGCGAACGCCGCCGCGCCCTCCTGAGCGAGCAGCGTATCCACCGCAGACCGCCGTAATGCCGCCAGGGAATCCCCTACAAAGTAGTCCTCCATCGGGCCAGCTTGTCCAACCCGGTAGTCGGTAAAAGCCGTATAGGGAAAGATGGCGCGACAGGCGGTAAGACTGTCGAACGTCACCTGAGAAATCAGAATAGCACGGGACAGGGTCGCCTGCGGCAGGATATGACGGAAACTGACGAGGACGCGCAGCGCATAGACGCTTGCCGCCAGTCCCCAGGTTTCGTTTGTCAGGGGCCGTCTCTCTACCGACTGCAAGGCTTCGTTCAGCAGCGCCTCGACGCGCTGCGGCCCCACCTTCCGCAGGCACTCCTCCAGATACCCCTCCGCCTCCCGCCGCACTTCCACACTGGAATACTGCTCCAGCAGCGCGAAAATTCCCTGCGTGTCGCCGAGATCGAAGAGCAGTTTCGCGGCGGAGACGGCCCGCGTTCCCTTCTCGCGAAAGGCGATTTTCCGCAGGCCGTGCCAGCAGCGCGGACTGCTCGCGATGAGAACCTGCACTGCCGCATCGTGCTTTTCGGAAGATTGGCCCTGCAAATCCCGGAAGGCTTGCCGCAGCCGCCACCAGACCAGAACGCTTTCAACAGACATCCTGCCGGGAGCGGGAGGCGCGTCAGGTGGTTTCATCGGCTTCCCTCCCCGTTCTGTGTCGGGCGCAGGAGAAGTTCTGGGGCCGGGTCCTGGGAGGTGAAGGGAACGGGCCGGAGAAGGGTTTCAGGATGGGCGTCCTCCAGAGAACTGCCGCGCAGCAGGGTCATCATTTCCGGATTGCTCTGCCGTATCGTGGCAAGGGCTTGAATCGCCTGGGGAGCGAGCGCGTGGTTGGGGTCGGAGGCGATAGGCTGGAGATGCGGGACGGCGCGGGGATCACCGAGCCTGCCCAGAGCGAGCAGCGCCGTTCCCTGCACTTCGAGGCGAGACGCCGAGGCCGCTTCCAGAAAGAGGGGCAGACACTCCGCGCCGAGGAATGGAATGAGCGTGAGGGCCGCCTCTTCGCGCACGGGTTCCGCAATCTCCCGCAGCATTCCCTGCGCCGAAGGGATATGGCGGGTAAAATGCAGCGCCTGCACAAGTTCCGGCTGCGCGATCAGGGCTTCGGGGGAGCCGACACGCCGCAATACCCGGATTGCCGTTACGGTCAGCGTCAGCGCCTCCTCGGCGTCCGGCACTTCCACCGCCGTCTTCAAATAGCGCAGCGCGGCGGTGAGCAGATGCCGAATCAGGGCGGGCAGGCGTGGATCGGCCAGCAGCGGATTGGTTTCCGGCGTCTCGGTGGGAGGCGCACTTAGCCGGACAACCGCTTCACGCGAGAGTCGCGTCATCCACTGCTGCACCTGCTGCACCGCCTGTGTCGCGGCCTGGGGCGCGTCCGGGCCGCCGCGCAGCAGCGTCGTCAGCTTCTCCAGCAGACTTCCCTGGGAGCGGCACTCTTCCAGCAGGGCGAGGAAGCGTTTGCCGTTGCGGTCACCCCAGGCGAACAGAGTCGCCGCCGCCTGATTACGGACCTCCGGCGAGAGGTCGGCCAGCAGCGGCCAGCAGGCCGTGACGGCCTGTGGCGCGTGGGGCATGGCGCGAGGCGGAAGGGATTGTAACTGTGTCAGGATACCCAGTTTGACAGCGACGCCAATCGGCTTTTCCAGCAGTCCGCAGAGCAGACGAAGGAACACGTCCACAGGCCAGGGAGCCTGCATCAAGAGTTCGAGGGCGGTAAGAACGGCTTGCGGCGTGTCCTGCGTCTGGCTGTGCAGCGGCGAGGAGCGTTCCACGACTTCCCGAAGCGTCTCATAAAAGTGAGGATGCCCGGTCGTGGAGAAGAGGCGGAGAGAGCCGGTCGTGCTGAATCCGGCGCGGATGGCGGCGGCAAGCGCCTCTCCGTTCTGCTGCGGCGTCCCGACGCACGAAAGGGCGTGCGGCGCTTCGGTGCGGACCGCCAGGTCGGGGTCACGCAGGAACGGCACGAGCGCCGTGAAACTCTGTGTACAGGGAATCAGTTCCAGCGCATGAATCGCCTGTATCCGGCGTTTGGGATCAGAGTCCTGAATCAGCGCTGCCAGTTTCCGCACCGCCATCTGCCCGAACGCCGCGACGGTTCCGGGAAAGAGTTCGGGGATGCGGGGGGCATATTCGATGAGGACATCCAGAGCCAGCGGATCGCGCAGCGTCGCCCAGACGTTGCAGATCAGTTGGACGCGGGGACTCATGGAGGGAAAGGTGGGAAGCGAGGCAACGGCGCTCGACCACTCGGGCAGGTGTGGCCAGCAGGCAAGCAGTTCACGGGTGGCATCGGGCGGGCCGATGCTTACGAACGCCTCCTGAAGCAGGGGGGCGATGTCGGATTGGGAAGGGAGGCGTTTGCAGAGAGCATTCATGAGCGCTGCCATACCTTCCGGGGCGCCGAGACGATGCAGGACGACGGAAGCGGCGAACTGGGCGCGAGGGGTGGAGGTACGTTGTGAGTGAAACCGCAGGCAGAAGAGGGCGGCGTCTCCGGCAGTTACCAGGGTTTCGATGGCCTCCAGGCGCTGCGAGTCGACCGGGGAGGCCAGACGCAGGCTCGTTTTCCAGATGTGCGCCTGCGATAATACGCCGTCCCACAGGTCTGCCATGTTCGCTTCCTCTCTGTCGCGCTGCAATTCTACGCGTATTATAGCATTTTCACGTGGAGCAAAGGCAGGAGTCGGGGGGAGAGAAGCGGAATGGTACAGGCGGCAGGGGCACTGGCCCCATGAAAATTTTCCGCCCCGAAGTGGGGTGACGGGAGGGTGTGCACATGGCTTTAGAGGGCAAACTGGGGATCGCGCTGCTGTCGTTTGCGCACGTCCATGCCTCGGGATACGCGGACCAGGTGCAGAACCACGCGGAGTGTCAGGCCGTTCTGGTCTGGGATGAAGACGCCGAGCGCGGGCAGGCGGAGGCCGACAAGCGGGGTCTGCCCTTCATTCCCGAACTGGACGACGCTCTGGCGCATCCCGATGTCGAGGCCGTCGTCGTCAACGCGCCGACCGCCATGCACCACGATATTCTTATCAAGGCCGCAAAACTCGGCAAACATATCTTTACGGAGAAGTCGCTTACTGTCACGACCGACGAGGCGACGGAGGTGCTGAAGGCTGTCGAAGACGCGGGAATCAAGTTCATGATCTCGCTGCCCTCCCGCACTCGCCCGGAGATACTCTTCGCGAAGAAGGTGCTGGACGAGGGACTGCTTGGCGAGGTGACGACCATGCGGGCGAGAATCGCGCACATGGCCGCGCTGGATCGCTGGTTCACCGGCGGCTCCGCCTGGTTCGTGGATCAGGGACAGGCGGGGGGAGGCGCGTTCTTCGACCTGGGGTGTCATCGGGTGGATATCATGCGCTGGTTTCTGGGCGAACCCGCCTCGGTCGTCACGCAGATGTCGAACTTCAGCAACGCCTACGACATTGACGACAACATGGTCTCCGTGGTCACGTTCCGCAATCGGGCCATCGGCATTCTGGATGTCTCCTGGGTGCATCGTTATGGCCCGAACCCGCTGGAGATCTACGGCACAGACGGCTATCTGAGCATCGAGGCCGCGCCGAACGGGCCACGCGTGCAGCTTATCAGCGGACAGTTGAAAGCGGGCGGCATTCAGGGCTATATCGCCCCGACCACGCTTCCTGCCGCGCTGCCGTCCGCCTTTCATCAGTGGGTCTCCGCCATCCATCACGGCACGGCAATGACCATCAACATCTACGATGCCTACAATCTCGTCCAGCTTTTGCAGGGCTGCTATACCGCCGGGCGCGAGGGACACGAGGTTACGTTCTGACACCGATGGAAGATCTGGAAATCTACGAACCGGTCTATGCGTTTGTCCGCACCGTTCCCTCCGGTAAAGTGGTGACCTACGGGCAGGTTGCGGGCATGGTGGAGGGTGTGAGCCTGACGGCGCGGCAGGTCGGAACCGCCATGCGTTTCGCCCCCAAAGACGTTCCCTGGCAGCGGGTCGTGGGGGCAGGCGGAATGCTGCCCATCGCGAAACGCAGCCCGGAGATGAAGAGCCGTCAGCGCGAACTGTTGGAGCGCGAAGGGGTGATCTTCCTGCCCGGCGTGAACGAACGTATCGAGATGCGGAAGTACCAATGGATGCCCGAACCGGACGAACAGGCCAGCCTGTTCGAGACCGAGTAGGATCGCGGCCTATGTCCGTCTTCTGGCAGTTCACCTGTTTTGACTATGACAATTTCCTGTCGCTGCGAAAAGATCTGCGGGCAGCGGAATCGCCGGAGGACTTCGCCGCGCTCAGCGCAAACTCCATGACGGACGCGATTGTCGCCTCCCTCGCGGCGGGAGAGATGAAGGCTGCCGTCGCCCGGAACGCCTTCGTGCAGGCTCTCTGCTGCACGGGCGAACCGCTCCTGCTGGATGCGGGGCTGCTGCGGATTGTGGCGAAAATGGCGCACACACGAGGCGTCGAAGACCTGGGGGAGCAGTTGGAGGCGTTTCTGGGTGGCGGGATGAATCTGGAGACCTGGTTTCAGCCGGGCGAAGCGCTGGCCGGGTTCCTGACGCCGGAGCAGACGCGAGAGCTGGGAATGCGCTATGGAGATACGATGCGGCGGGGCGGGACGGGACGGGGCAGGCGGCGCAGACAGGGCGGTCTGGTCGGCAAGACAGGGGCGTTCGTGCGGCAGCTTTTCGCAATGGAAGCCCGCCCGGAGGAGTCGCTGCGGCTGCTAGGCGAACTTATTAGCGAGGCCGCCGGGGCCGGACAGGGCATCGCGGTCACAACCGGGTGAGCAGATGGGTGAACAATCTGCGTTGGCGATGCGTCTAACGAAATGCGTTTAACTCTAGAGCCTTTTTCAAAAGTCGGCTGTCGCCGTGGTTGCTTTGCCCATCAAGAATGCTACGGAGCGGGCAGAGAGTCGATTCTACTCAGAAACAGACGCCAATCTCGCCTTTTCCTGGCAACAGACCCCTCGGCAGACGTGT
>JBBRLP010000192.1:0-6720 GCA_038231295.1 Chthonomonadales bacterium | reverse complement strand
GGGCAACGCCCTCCAATCACTGGCAGGTGGGCCGGGTACAAAAACGTACCCGGCAAGAAAGTGCGGGCGTCCTGCGGACGAAGCGTTCGGAGGCGCATTATTGTCGGAGTGCCTGTTCTGGTAGGGTTGGGAACCACTTTCCGACAACGCCCTCCGAAACCTGCCAACCAACAGGGCATTTCCGTCTGCAAGACGTTTGCACTTTCATGACGGGGGTTTTCAACCCCCGGAAAATCAGGGCCGGAGGTTTTCAACCCCCGGCCAAACTGCCGGGGATTGCCCCCGGCCTTCCTATATCTTTCACTCTGAGGCGAACGTTCATGCTCACACCCACTCACGATTCCCCCCGCATAGCGGAGATAGAGACCAAATTCTCGGAACTCTTCGGCATGAAACCGACCATTCTGGTGCGGGCACCGGGCCGCGTCAACCTGATTGGAGAGCATACCGACTACAACGACGGCTTTGTCTTTCCCGCCGCCATCGAGCGCGATGTCCTGATCGCCGCCGCGCCGCGCACCGACCGTCAGGTTCGCGCCTACGCCCTCAATTTCAATCAGTCCTCCACCTTCACGCTGGAGGAGGTGCAGCCTGCGACCGAGAGCCGCGAACGCTGGAGCAACTACCTCCGGGCAATGGCCTGGGTGCTGCATCAGGAGGGGCTGGGAACGCAGGGCATGAACTGCGTCACGCTAGGCGATGTGCCGCTCGGTGCGGGGCTGTCGTCTTCGGCGGCAATGCTGGTGGCGGGCGGATTGGCATTTGCGGCGGGTGCGGGGCTGGAACTGGAGCCGGTGCGGCTGGCGTTGCTCGCACAGCGGGCAGAGCGGGAGTTCGTCGGCGTGAATGTGGGCATCATGGACCAGTTCATTTCCGCGCTCGGGCAAAAGGATCATGCCCTGCTCATTGATACCCGCTCCCTCACCTACGAGGCGGTTCCGCTCCCGCAGTCCGGCGTCTCCATCGTGATCGCGGACACAAACAAGAAGCGGGGGCTGGTGGATTCGGAGTACAACACGCGCCGTGCCGAGTGCGAACGCGCTGTCGAGATTTTGAAGCCGTTCCTGCCGGAGATCAAAGCGCTGCGCGATGTCTCACTGACGGATTTCGAGCGCTACGCCGACCGCCTGCCGGACGTGACGCGCCGCCGCGCCCGTCATGTCGTCACCGAGGACGCCCGCACACTCGAAAGCGTAACGGCCCTGAAAGCCGGAGACATTGCCCGTTTCGGGCAACTCATGAACGCCTCCCACACCAGCCTCCAGCACGACTACGAGGTGAGTTGTAAGGAACTGGACGCGATGGTAGAGGCAGCGCGTTCCATCGAGGGCGTCTACGGAGCGCGTATGACCGGAGCGGGCTTCGGCGGCTGCACCGTCAGCCTCGTCGCCACCGAAGCGGTCGAGACCTTCCAGCGAGAAGTCCCTATCCGCTACAAACAGGCGACGGGTCTCAACGCGCACATCTACGTCACCACCGCCGCCCAGGGCGCCCAGCGTCTCAAGTGACGAGGATAAGGCAGTGTCAGCAGCGTTGACAACAAACCGGGAAGCCGCTACAATGAGAAGGAATTCGACAGACGGAACTTTCTGAGAAGGACAGCCACTACCTTGCCCAATCATGCCCTCATAGATCATATTCTGGCGCAGCGCCGGTTCGCGGTGACCGGAGTGTCGCGTGACCCCGAAAAGTATGGGTACAAAGTCTACCGTGCGTTGAAAGCGGCGGGCTATACCGTCTTCGCTGTCAATCCCAACGCGGAGACGATAGACGACGAACCCTGCTACCCAACACTCGACAACGTTCCCGGCCCGATTGACTGCGTGGTGACGGTGACGCCGCCGCTCATCACGGAGGAGACCATTCGCGACGCGGCGCACCTCAAAATTCCCTATCTCTGGATGCAGCCCGGCTCCGATTCGACCGCCGCCTACAATCTTGCCAGTTCGCTCTCTCTACAGGTAGTCGCAGAGGGACCGTGTATCATGGTCGCCGTCGCGACACGCAGGGGACGCAGTGGCACGACGCTCTAAGGCGGGAGGCAGCGAAGCCGCGTCTGCCGCCACACGGTCGGGCAGTCCCGGCCTCAATCCGCACACTGCGGGCGCGGCCTTCGCCCTGTTGCGTCTGTTTGTCGGGCTAATGTTTTTGCTCTCCGGTATTGCGAAGTGGCGGTGGCTGGGAGCGCATCAACTGGAGGCGACGGTCACGCACATGGCCGAATCGCAGCAGGGAACATCGCTGGAGAACTACGGTAACTTCCTCATGCAGACGGTCGTGCCGCACAGTGTGGCGTTCACCTGGCTGGTTGTCGGGGGCGAGATCGTGGTCGGAATACTGCTGACACTGGGACTGTTTAGCCGCGTGGCTTCTCTCTATGCGCTCGGCCTGAGCGTTGCCTATCTGTTGGGATACTGGCATCTTGGCTGGCAGTGGCAAATGCTCAATGGGGCTTTCCTGGTGCTGGAACTCGCCTTTCTGATGGTCGGGGCGGGGCGTATCCTGGGCCTGGACGCTCGTTTCGCTCGCCGTCGCCCCACCTGGATTCTCTGGTAGCCGGGGCGTCCTCACTCCCATCTGCATTTCCGCATGACCTATCGGGCCGAAGGAGGTCCAGACGTGGCAGAATCCGCACGACAGCCAACACCGCCGACCGAAACCCCGCACACAGCTCTGACAGACATCCCGGCGCGGGAACGAAAAGTGAGCGCGTTATCGGGACGCGGGCTGTTGGTTGGGCTGGTCTGTGTCGTGATTACGTGTGTCGTGGTCTGTTATGCGGAACTGGTCGTCGGGAAGATACAGATCGGGTTTTTGCAGTTGCCGCCTGCGGTCGTCGGGATGCTGGTGCTGCTGCTCGGAGTGCAGGCTCTGCTGACCCGCCTCTCGCCGCGCCTCCGCCTCATGCCCCATGAGATTTTTACGGTCTACATCATGATGTTGCTGGCCTCGATGGTCTCCTCACGCGGCCTCTTGCAGAAGCTCATCCCTCTGCTCATCGTCCCGAACTACAACGCTACCTCCGAAAACCACTGGAGCGACCTATTCGCGAAGTTCATTCCGCGATGGGCGGTTCCCTGGGACACGCACGGCCCCCCGAAGCAGTTCGTCTCCACCGCGTTCTATGAGGCCCTGAAACCGGGAGAGCATATTCCCTGGCAGATGTGGGTCGTGCCGATGCTCGCCTGGGGCGTGTTTGTCGCGCTGATGTTCTCGGCCTACCTGTGCCTGGCGGTCATCCTGCGCCGACAGTGGGTGGACAACGAGAAACTCTCCTTTCCGCTGGTGCAGTTGCCTCTGGAGATGATACGCGGCGAGGCGACGGGGCCGGGACTGGCGCAGACCGGCGGCTTCCTCAAAAACAGCCTGACCTGGATCGGGTTCGCTATCGCGGCTTCGGTCTTCGGCTTCAAAGGGCTGCATCAGTACTATCCCTCGATACCGGACATCACCACCGACATCAACCTCAACGAGTTCTTTACGCAGCCGCCCTACAATCAGATGGGCTTCTTCCACATGTACTTTTCGTTCGCGGCTATCGGGTTCTTCTACCTGCTGCCCACCGACCTGCTGTTTTCGCTCTGGTTCTTCTTCCTGTTCGTCAAGCTGGAAGAGGTCGGGGCGGCGGGGTTGGGATACGAGCCGGAGACGATGCCGATGTACGGCTGCAAACTGTTTGTGGGGTATCAGATCATCGGGTGCTATGTTGTGCTGGTGGGCTATATGGTCTACGCTGCCCGGCCTCACCTGCGCCGCGTTTGGGCGGCGGCAAGCCGCTTCCGCCGTCAGCCCCTGCTGCCGGAGGAGGACGACGAAGTGCTCTCGTATCGGACGGCGTTCTGGGGACTGGTGGCGTGTGTGCTGCTCTCGGCGGGCTGGCTCTGGATGCTCGGCATGGCCTACTGGCTGGCGCTGTTCGAGCTGGTCGTATTGCTGTTTGTGGTGGCGCTGGTCATGGCCCGCAGCGTCAGCGAGTCGGGGCTGCTGATGACCGAGACCTCGTTCCGCCCGATAGACCTCTACCGTCTGATCGGCGACCCGCGCAACCTGGGCAACGCGAACCTGACCGCGCTGGCCTTCCTCGACGGCCTCTGGATGCGCGATCAGCGCGGCCTGTTGCTCACGGGGTTCCTCGACTCCATGAAGTTCGCGGACGGGGTACGCGTTCAGCGGCGTTCGCTCGTCGGGGTCTTCGCGCTTGCCCTCGTCGTCGCGCTCGGTGTCGCGGGCTACCTGCACATCTCCCTGCCCTACAAACTCGGGGCCGTGCAGATGTACAGCTACGTCTATCAGGGCAATCCGGTCTGGGCGTTCCAAAACGCGGCGACCGTGCTGAACCGGTCACAGGCTCCGCTACCCTTCGTCGGCACACTCAACTTCCTGATCGGTGCGGTCGTCACGGTGCTGCTGGCGACCCTCCGCACACGCCTGCTCTGGTTCCCGCTGCATCCGCTCGGCTACGCCCTCTCCGGCACCTGGACGATGATGGTGTTCTGGTTCCCGTGCTTCGTGGCCTGGCTGTTTAAAGTCCTGATCCTGCGCTACGGCGGCATGAAACTCTATGCCCGCGCCCGCCCGCTCTTCCTCGGCCTGGTGCTGGGCGAATTCACGACGGCGATCCTCTTCACCCTGCCCGCCCTCTACGACCGCTTCACCCCCACACCCTCCTTCCCCTGGCCCTGATAAAGACGACGTCTTTTGCTTTTTTGGACAGGAGGCACGAGAGACTGGATAAGCAGGAGAGATAGCATAGGGCAAAAGATCGCCGGCTTCGCCTTCTATTGACGGCGGTGCAGAGAGCCTATCCTGTGCAGCCTGTCCAAAATGAATCCGTCTGCGGAATTGGTCCGCTCGAAAGACAAGTCATGATTTGACAGGGAGACGGGAGGGCGTTATAATAGGGTAGCCGCGCTGTTGTGTGGCTGCCATTTTTTGGACTCTTCTGGTGGATGCCGGAGCCGTTAAGACCGCCATGCGTATTGCCCTATTCTCGGAATGCTACCGTCCGGTGACCAACGGAGTTGTCACCTCCATACAGACCCTGCGGGATATCTTGCGCTCCTGGGGCCATACCGTCTATGTTTTCGCTCCCGGCTCCGAACAGCCGGACGACGACCGGGACGTTTTTCGTCTGCCTGAACTGCCCTTCCCCCGCCATCCCTACCACTTTGCCCGGCCCTTTCCGCGCCTCAATTTCGACTTCGCGGCCCTCGGCGTCGAGGTGATTCACTGCCAACATCCATTTACGGTCGGCAGGCTTGGCGCGGACACCGCCCGCCGCTACAATATTCCAATGGTCTACACCGCGCACTCCCTCTACGACGCGATGGTCTCCTACTCGAAATCGCCGCTCATGCGGACAATGGGCGCGGAGGCAGCGCGTGGTGTGACTCGCCGCTTCTGTGCCCGCGCCGACTACGTTATCGCCCCTTCCCGCCACACCCGCGACGCGCTACGGGCGGGCGGGGTCAAAGCGCGTTTCGCGGTAGTGCCGAGCGGAATTCATCCGCCGCTGCTGCGGACGGGGGCGCGGGAGGAGATGCGGGCAGGCATGGGGATGGCTGCGGAGACGCCGCTGATTCTCTATCTTGGACGGCTTGGCCCGGAAAAACGTCTGGACGTGCTGCTTCAGGCGGTGGCCCTGCTCTGCGAACGGAACCTCCCGACGCCCGCACTGGACTTCCGGCTGGCAATCGTGGGAGACGGGCAGTGTCGGCAGATGCTGGATGCGATGGCGCTGGAACTGGGGATTCAGGAGCGGGTGCTCTTCCCCGGCTTCGTTCCCCACGAGGCGATTGGCGACTGGTATGCGGCAGGCGACATCTTCTCGCTGACTGCCCCTGCCGAGACTCAGGGACTGGTACTGCTGGAAGCGATGTCGGCGGGTCTGCCCTGCGTGGCGGCGGACTACGGCGGCCCGCGTGAAATTGTCGTGCAGGGCAAGACGGGCTGGCGCGTTCCTATCGAGGCGGAGGCGTTCGCCAACGCGCTGGAGACCCTATTGCGCGACGCCAACCTCCGCCACAGCATGGGCCGCAACGGGCAGCAGAAAGCCCTTTCCTTCACCCCTGAAGCGATGACGCAGGGCGTCCTCGCTGTTTACGAGTCGGTTCTTCGCCTGCCCCGCCCGTCTAAACCCGCAAGCACACGCTCCGCCGGTTCCCTCATCGAGCCTCTGCGCCGCAAGCCCTCGTTCCCTGCCCGCTCCCGCTCCAACCGCCGCCGCTGGCCTGGCCTGTGACAACTTCTCTGGCGTGAACGCCGGGGGTTTTATCTGGTCTATGCCCGAACGCTGTAGTACCCCTCAGCGATTTTGAGGGTATTTCTTGCCGCGTCCACCTCCCTATCGAAGACAAGGCCGCAGCAGAGGCAGAGGTGTACTCGTTCGGAAAGCGTTCTGGGGACGCGGTGTCCACAGACCGAACAGGTTTGACCGGTACAGGCGGGATCAACGGCAATCACGACACGAGCGGCGCTTTCAGCCTTCTGCGTGAGGAGGGCACAAAACCTACTCCATGCGGTATTGGTAACTCACCTTACGCAGCACCGAGGGAGCAAAGGGTTGACACCCCTCGCTACGCGGCTTCGCCGGAGTGTCCTTCGGACAAAAGGCGTAGAATGCGGAGAGTGGCCCTGATAGCCTGAACGTTTCCGAAGGAAACTTGGCCGCAGGCCATTCCGCGGAGGAGTTCACTCCGCCGACCCCGCCCAACGGCATGG
>JBBRLP010000191.1:0-6746 GCA_038231295.1 Chthonomonadales bacterium | reverse complement strand
CAGGCTTCGCACCTCGCCGTTGCCAGCGACGCACGCTGAGGTAGGAGACGGATGGCAGAACATCCGGTGCTGTCCCGCTGAAAGAGCCGGTCAGCACAGCTATCTACGCGACCTCGTGTCGCAC
Source organism: Chthonomonadales bacterium (assembly GCA_038231295.1). Lineage (GTDB taxonomy): Bacteria > Armatimonadota > Chthonomonadetes > Chthonomonadales > Chthonomonadaceae > JANXLO01. Next base: position 6,622 of record JBBRLP010000191.1, on the reverse strand, counting down.
AATGAAGCAATCGTTGTCGGATATCAGAGGAGCAGAGTTAAGAAAGAAGCGGGGCGCGACAAGACTGTCTTGTCGCGCCCCAATGTGGTGAAGTGGACCTTGCAGAGCAGAGGTCGGGATTAGGGACTGTGGAAGAGTGTGGGGGGAGTTCCCGCTGCCCATCCGTTCGTAGCGCCGTCCGTAATGTTGCTGCCGCCACTGATGGAGGCATACTGGCCGCTGGCGACGTTGGAGGAGCCGCCACTGATGGAGGCAAAGGGGCCGCTAGCTGTGTTGATATAGCCCCCACTGACGGAGGCAAAAAAGTCGCTGGCCGTACACTGACGGCCTCCGCTGACGGAGGCACTGTTGCCGCTGGCGACATTGGAAGAGCCGCCACTGATGGAGGCAAAGGGGCCGCTAGCTGTGTTGATATAGCCCCCACTGACGGAGGCACCCAGGCCACTGGCGATGTTGCTGCTGCCGCCACTGACGGAGGCATATCGGTCGCTGATCGTGTTGAATGCTCCAATTACCATGCCACCAAAGCTGCTGTAGTTATTATCATCGCCCACAACCAGGTTGTGACTGCCAGTGCGAATGTCCCGATTGAAGCCTTGCAGCTGGTTGTAGCCAATAATGAGGTTGCCCAGGCCGTCCCCCGCCGCGTTGGTGACAATGCTGGCGGTACTGCCACCGCCATCGTTGACGATCATGTTGCAGCCGCTGAAGGTAGTGCTTTTGGCTGAGGCATCGGCAGATTGGAACTGCGTTTTGGCTTCGACGACGGCCAGACGGGTATTGAGGCCGGCGAGGGTGACGCCATAGCCTTGGGCGATGGCCGATCGGCTGGTCGGGGAGACGAGCACGGTGGCGATGAGGCCAGCGAAGGCCAGCCCGGCCTGCAATCGGAGCCGACGACGCTCGCGGCGATTGGCACTGCGCTCGCAGGCAAACTCGGTGCGCAGTTCGGTGTTGTTCTTTTCGAGTTGTTCCAGGCGCGAAGCCAGGCGTTGGTTGTCGGCAGTCATGATGTTTTCCTTTTCCTTGAAGAGAGTTGGGCAGCGGTTGCCGCTGCCGGGTTTACACGGGATTTTACGCACAGGATTGGGTGGCTCGGCGGCGGCGCAAGGTGAGCATTGTGCCGCTCAAGCCTAGCCCGGCCATCAGAGCCAGGGTGCCCGGTTCGGGAGTGGAGGCGACCAGACTGATGTTGTCCAAACCCACGTTGATGGCACTGTTGTTGTCCACTTCCGCGAAGCGGATGCGGTAGCTCGACCCCGGCGTCAGCACCCCTGTCAAGTCGGCGGTGTAGGTCTTGAAGGCATTGGGGATCAGGCTGCTGCTCGGATCGAAGCTGCTCGGATCGACGCTGAGGTAGAGGTTGTCTACGACGTCGGCGGGCGCGGTCGAGAAGTCGGCTGCCCCGGCACGCAGAATATCGACGCGGGCATGCTGATTGTCGTTGGGCTGGGCGAGACCGCCTGTGGTGTAATCGAGGCCGGAAGGATCGACGATGGGGCCGATGCCGGACTGGTCGTTGACGAACATCTGGAAGGAGAGGTGTAAGCCGCACGGATTGGCCGGAACGGTGAAGTTCTGGAGGAGGGCGTGTGCGCCGGGCAGATCGGCGGTGCTGACGGCATAGAAGTTCCCGCCTGCCGGATTGGGGCTGGTGGTGAAGGTGACGCCATTGACAGCGGGTGTGTTGCTGCCCGGGGTGCTGATGTAGAAATGGTCCGCATTGGCGTTGTCGGACGGGTTGACTTGGTTGGCGAGGATAAAGCCGGTGAAGTCTCCGGTTTCGAAGTTGCCGTTGGTGAGGAGTTCTCCCTGGGCCTGACTGTTGGTCGGGAGCGAGATGGCGCAGAGTCCCAGTGCAAGAGCGAGATGGAAGAGGCGAGAGACAGGCAGGTACATGGATAGAACTCCTTGGGCGACGGGTGAGGAAGTGCATCGATTTCTGCGAGGCATACGGGCTGCGATCGCTCTGCAGGTGAAAAGATTGTTTTTTCGGAACATAGGCTTCTCCGGCAGGGGTAAGTGGTTGGGTTGTCCCCTGTCTGTCTCTATTGTAGGTTGGTTCGCTCTGGCATTGTGTGATCGGCGTCACGCAGGAGTGTGATTCGCATCACACTTTGAGAATCGCCGCTTCGTAGGGTAGGCAAAAGACCTCCTACGTAGATTCTGGCGACCACGTCCAGTCTACCCGGGAGGTCCTTTTGTCGAGTCTGCCAAAAAGTCTAAACGTCAAATAAGAGCGGAAGGTAGACGCGATAGAGGGCAAGGAACATAGACCCCTTGCCCTCTCACTGTTCGCGCTCCTACCACCGTCAGGCGTCCGGGAACGCATGTGTCGCGGCGGCGATTGCCTGTAACGTCAGATCCGTCAGGCGTTGTGCTGTCGATCTGGCTTGCCGTCCATGAAAGACCGATGTTCCTGCTATCAGGTATCTTGGTCACCTGGATCGACCTCCTCACAGCGACTTCCTCCGCGAACGGCACGGTAACGTCGGCGTCGTCAGGGGTATTCTCAACAGCAAACGGGCAGTGAAGAAGAAGCGACTGGTGTAACGTTTCTGAACAGCGGCGATTGGCACCGCCTCTGATTGTATGATGAATGAGAGTGTCGTTTTCGTTGTCTTTTCTCACGATAGCACACCCGCTAATTCGTTTATAGAGCCCCGACCCTATAAGGGTGGTAACACCGCATAAAACGGTGAAGAGGTGAAAAGTGGGGCAGGCACAACCGTATGTTTGATTACCAGATCGAACCTACGGGAAAGGCCATGCACCCACAACCTCTCTTTTGCCCGAATGGAGACTGTCCGTCAAGAGGACAGCACAACCCCAACCCGCTCGTCGTTCACGCCAGCCTCCGAAACCGGTGGCGCTGCAAGGTTTGCAACAAGACTTTCTCCGGCAAGAAGGGAACGCCTTACTATCGCCTCAAGAGCGATCCCCAACGCGTCACCTGCGTACTCACCTTGCTCGCCTACGGCTGTCCCCTCCAGGCTATCGTCGCCGCCTTCGGTCTCGACGAACGCACGGTCGCTGCCTGGCAGAAGCGAGCGGGAGAGCATTGCGAGGCGGTGCATAACCACCTCGTACAGAACCTCCAAGACCTGCACTGCGTCCAGGCCGACGAGATACGTGTCCGCGCTCAGAAGCGACAGGTCTTCTGGATGGCGATGGCCCTTGCCGTGACCAGTTGGCTCTGGCTGGGAGGGGTGGTCTCCTCGCGCCGGGACAGAGCGCTCGCTCGTAAGATCGCCGAGAAAGTGCCTGCCTGCTCGCGGGTGGGAGCGCTTCTGGTTCTCACCGATGGCTGGCCTGCCTACAAACAGGCTTTCCTGAACGCCTTTCGCCGTCCTCTCTACACGGGCAAGCGGGGACATCCGCGTCAACTCCCCTGGCCGGACTTCGTTCTCGCGCAGACGGTCAAATGGCAGGAGGGCGGGCGGGTGCTCGGTATCCGGGTCTGCCACCTCTTCGGGAATGTGTAGCAGATCGCCCGTTTGCTTCCGAAAGGACTGGTTCTGAACACGGCGTACAGCGAGCGTTTGAACGCGACGTTCCTTCTTCCGAAAAAGAGAGGGCATCCGCCGGGGAAAACGGCGGCTCAGGAACCAAAAGGAGGTCAGCACAGTGTCACCGTTTAATGCAGTGCTACCGAGCCAGGTTATTGGCGAATGAAAAACAGAGCAGGATTCTTGACGCGGGCGGTGAATTGTGGGAATGACGCAGACGGATGTTGAGACTGCGCGTAGTGTGGAGAAAACAGACGCTGGCGAAACTTCGGGAAGAGGGGAGAAGTGGCGCAGCATGTCCTACCGGGTTCGGGCGGGAGTACTCTCATGAAGCGTAAAGCCATCATCATCGCTGTTCTCACATTATGCGGTCTCTCCTGCTATTTCCTCTGGGCCTCTAGCAGCGTCCGGGAAGGGCTGGACCCGGACAATGATTTCGTCAACTGGGCGCCGAGCGCTGCCGCCATTCAGAAGTCACTTCCGGCGGGGACGCTGGCGGAGCGGCAGGAAGTCTTCCGTGCCCTCTTCGAGAACCGCTTTCGTAAGCATGAGCCGGGCAAAGCCATCGGTATCCGGTTCCAGTCGGACGGGACTCTTTCTCTCCTTACTCCGGCCCGTCTCGAACCGTGGCATATTGATAAGATTGCGATGATGCTCTATCGGGAGACACGCCAGGACTTCGGCAAAAACTACGAGATCAATATCTATGAGACCTTTATCGGGACGGCCAAGATCAAGATCGGCGAACTGCGCCCCCTTCCCAACACACCCGAACAGATGAGCATCGTCTATCGCTACCCGCGCACGGAACTGATTTTGCTGCGGCCTGCCGTTCAGCCGAATGGGAACGCCCCACGCCCGATGGGAGCGATGGGCTATCCGAAACGCCCCCGCGTCGTACCCATGAACGTCAGCCCATCGCTTTAGGCAGTAGGTATCTTTCGGGCCAGTATCGGAATGGCTGACTGCCGCGTTGCGGGCAACCGGGGAAACGCCTCCCTTCCGCACAGGAGAATCTCTGCTACGGAAACCATCGCAGCTATACAACTCACCGGGGAAGTCATCGAGGCCAGCACGACTCGCTTCGTCGCGCAGTGTCCGCCCGAACGCCTGCATCTGCCGCCGGAATTCGGGGTGTTTGTCAAAATATTGCCTCCCGGCGCGAAGCCCGCCGCCAGCGAAGAGACCCTCCCGCCAGCAGACGAAGACCCGTTCGCCGATCCCGTACCGCGTTCCCGGACGACGCAGACAATCGGGACACCGGACGGCACCCTCTACGCGCTCGTCTACCATGCCCTGACCGGCAGCATCGAACCGGGCCGCCGGGCTGCCGCCTACGGCCTGGACGAAGAGCAACTGCATCGGGAACAGCCGCAGATCGTCGCGCTGCTCGCCACGGAGTTCGCCGCCCTGCACGTCGGCTATACGCAGGACGGACGCCTGCGCCCTCATCTGCCGCCGCGTCCGCCGCGTCTTCATGCCCGAGTGTGGGAGTGTGCGCCCGCCGAAGTCGTCGCGCTGACCGAGAATTCGGATTTTCTGCGCCCGCTGCTGGTTCCCACCGGGGAAGTCAGCCCGGACGAATTGATCGCGGCCTGTCTCCGCACCGCCTTTGTCTATCGCAGCCGCGATATGGCCTATCTGGTTCGCATGGGCAAACAGCTTGCTATGCTCCTGCGCGACGACCCCGAACGCCTGACCGCCCTGCTGCGGAAGCTGGAACCCTGAATCCCATCCCACAACGAATCTGGAGGAGTGCATGAATCGGAGAACTGTGTGCCTGCTGGCAGTGCTGCTGCTGGGCGTGACCGGCGCGGCGTTCGCGCAGGACGTGAAGATTGAGCAGAAAGTCGCCTATCTCGGTGCGCCCAACAATATCCGCATCAGCAACGGCATTGTGGAACTGATCGTCGCCACCGACTACGGGCCGCGCATCATGCGCTACGCCCTTGTCGGTGGGAAGGATGAGGACAACGTCTTCGCGACCCTGGAAGGCGGGATAAAGACCGACCTCGGACAGTGGCTTATCCGGGGCGGACATCGTCTCTGGCACGCGCCCGAATCCATTCCGCGTACCTATATCCCCGATAACGACCCGGTTACGGTCGCCGTCGAAGGCTCGACCGTCAAACTCACCGAGGCCCCTGAAAAGGGAACGGGTATCCAGAAGGAGATGTGGATTACGCTCGATCCGCAGGGATCGCACGTAACGGTGACGCATAAGCTGACGAACAAAGGGCTATTCGCGACCGAGATGGCCTGCTGGTCCCTCTCTGCCATGAATAAGGGCGGTCTCGCGGTCTTCCCGCAGGAGCCGTATCAGTCCCACGATGATGAACTGCTGCCCGTCCGTCCGATGGTGCTATGGGGCTACACCAACCTCACCGATCCCCGCTGGACTATCGGTAAAGCCTTCATCACCTTGCGGCAGGATGTGAACAACAAGGAGCCGCAGAAACTCGGTCTCCAGAACCGGCAGGGCTGGGCCGCCTACTCCCACAACGGCGTGCTCTTCCTGAAACGTTTCGGCTACGAAAAGGGCCGAACCTACCCCGACTTCGGCTGCAACAACGAGACCTTCACAAACGAGGCTTTCCTGGAGATGGAGTCGCTCGGCCCTCTGGAACACGTCGAACCCGGACAGGCGATCACCCACCGCGAGGACTGGTGGCTCTACAAGGGCATTGACCTCGGCAACGGCGAAGCGGGCATCGCCGCCGCTATGCAGCCTATCCTCACCGAAACCGCCAAACCAAAATAATCGCCTGTCCCCTGTCACTTAAACGTGTCTGGCTGAAGAAGACAGAGGGCAATGCGGCTGTTGTCGCTCGAAGAAATTCGGGTATATAATGAAGTGGAGCGCAATAGTTCGCGCTCCACTTTTTCATCAGGAGGACAGAGATGGCGACAATCACCCTGAGTCGTGTCCGGCGGAGCGAATATGTCGGAATATACCGGGCGTAAGTTCGGTGCAGGTAGGACTACATTATCCGGTGAAAACGTGTTTGCCTCCCTCTTGAAGTCGAGACCCTTCTGCAACCGCTAATTTGGACTTGCGACCACGTTTCTTTTTCGGCACAAAAGGCGGCGGAGCGAACCGATATGAGAGAAGT
>JBBRLP010000190.1:0-6827 GCA_038231295.1 Chthonomonadales bacterium | reverse complement strand
CACGAGTAATGCCCTCGGTGACGTCCGGGACATACTCCCCTGGAACAGTCATCAGCAGCCCTCCTGACGCAAGAGGCTTCAGGAGTTCAGTTTATGCGCATGGGGAGAACGGGCTACTGCACTAACTTTGCTAAAGTCTCCAAGATTCGCGGCATTGTCCGGCGAAACAAGTCGGTCGAGCAGCGTGACCTGATCCGGGAGCTGAACCCGGTCATACGGGGGTGGGTCAACTACCACCGCCACGCGGTTTCGTCTGTCGCCTTCAGCAAACTCGACCATCTGGTCTGGAAGTTACTGTGGCAGTGGGCCAAGCGCAGGCATCGTGGCAAGAGCCGGACGTGGATCAGGCGACGCTACTGGCGTACGCAGGGTACGCGGACGTGGACCTTCGCAACCGTCGTCATCATCGACGGCAAGCCGAGAACCCTCTCTTTGGTGTACGCGACGAACACCCCGATCCGTCGTCATGTCAAAGTACGAGCGGAGGTCAACCCCTACGCGCCCCAGTGGGAAGAGTACCTGATGGAACGACACATCGAGCAGGGAGCCCACTCAGTGCATGGGCGGAAGCGGCTGTTGCGCCTGTGGCTGACGCAGGACGGGCTTTGCTCGGAATGCGGCGAACCCATCACTCGGGAGACCGGCTGGGCGGTTCATCACGAACAGCGTCGGGTCGATGGGGGCTCCGAGCGGTACAGCAATCTTCGGCTGCTGCACCCGAACTGCCATCGGAAACATCATGCCAATGAAGACGGTCCGTTACCGGGTCCGCGCGAGCGGGCCGATGCAAAGGCTTGAGCTGGATGCGGGGAAACTCGCACGTCCAGTTCTTAGGGGGCGGGACGGCAGCAATGCCGTCCTGCTACCCGATCCGGCATTGGAGACTAAAGCACGCTTCATTAACCAAATCATGACCGGCGACCGCGTAGGCCGCCGGGCCGAGGACGTTGGCGGGCAGGAGTTGAGCTACGCCGAGGTGAAGGCCATCGCCTCGGGCAACCCCGCCGTGCTGACCCTGGCCGAGGCCGACGCCGAGTTGCAGCGGCTGAACATCTTGCGACGGTCCCACGCCGACGAGCAGTTCCTGGCGCGCCGCTCCTTGCGCGATTTGCCCGACTCCATCGCGCGGCTGAGGCAGCGCCTCGCCGGACTGACCGCCGACCGGGCCACCATGACGGCCCACGACGAAGACGCCTTCGCTGTAGGCGACCCGCTTCCCGCACTCGGCCAGGCCCTGGACGCCCTGCCTCAGTTCGTCACCCAGGACCGCCGCGTCCTGCTGGGCACCTACCGCGGCCTGCGCTTCGGCATGATCCTGCACCCGCAATGGAACCCGCAGGTTTACCTCGAAGGTGCCGTGACGCGGCTGGAAGCGCTGTCACGCGAGCACCAGGGGCCGCGCGCGGTGTGGAACGCCGTGGAACGGCTGGGCCGGAGTTACGCCGCCGAGTGCGAGCGCACCCGGAAGGACCTGGAGATCGCCCAGGGCCAGCTCCGCGACTTTCAGGCTCGGGTCGGTCAGCCCTTCGCGCACGAAGACTACCTGAGCCGGTTGACGGGCTTGCGGGACCGGCTCCGGGCGGGACTGTCGGGGTCGGAGCCGCAGGAGGGCGAGCCGACCGTCGCCGACCTGGCAGAGAAGATCAAGGCCCTTCGCGGGGGGAACGCCGTCGAGGCCATCCCACAACGCAGCGTCAAACGCCAGGTGTCGGCCGAGCAGCCGGTGACGACCAGGATTCTGGGGCGGGAGCAGCCGGGCGAGTGGCAGCGGCGGGTGGGCGAGGCGGAGGAGCGGGGGGCGGCGAGGGGGTGAGCCGGACTATCGAATGATTGTAGTGCGAGCTGTACGTGAGGGCTCGGTCGCACATCATCATCATCGTTACCTCCGGACGACGAACTCGGCCGGCGGGCTGCGAAAACTGGTTTTCCAACTCCTGTAAGGGTCTTGCCAGAACCGGACGCGGGCCTGATACATTCCTGGGGGCAGACTCTGTAGCGCAAGTGCGAAACGGGAGAAGTCAAATGTCACCGTCTCGCCGGACTTCAGGGTGACGAAGTCCTTGTCCGAGATCGGGCCGGGATCGGAGATCATCCGAGGTACGTCCACGGGGTTGCCTCCCTTGGTCACCTCCAGTTCGTAATAGGTGTCTTGCAGGTCCGCCCGGCGATCGTCGCGAAGGTCGATCACCCGCTCGGCTTCATTGCCGGTGTTCTTGATCGGGAGCTGGAAATTGGGGACTGAGCCTCTCTTGACCGACTTCTCGGACTCCTCTAATAAGAGCGAAATAGTCCTCTTAGTCTGGTCCTCCTCGTCAGGGGGTATGTCGGCGGGGGCGCAGCCGCTGAGCAAGGCAATTGCCAGGATCGCTCCGGTTCGTGACATTGGAACGGCCTCCCAAATGAGCGCCCCGTGGCCTGGCACCTCATTCTCTCGCTTCAACACATGTTATACCGCGCCAACTGTACAGCGTCCCCGTGGTGACCCGACATGCAGACGGGTGGAGACTGGTTACTATGGAAACGAAATGACACGGCCCACGGTCCCCCGGTAGAAGCTGTGCGAGGGGATGCACTGCGTGGATTCCACCTGCCCGTCTGGATCGGTCAAAACGTCCACCTGCCAGAACTGGTCAACCCAGCTCAAGAGAAAACCTCTATCGCCCGTCCTCTTCAAAACCAGCTCCGGCTGGCCGAGGAGGACCTCTACCTCCGCACGGGGCATTCCGGCGGTGATTCGGTCCGAGCGGGACTGGAGGCTTTTGCCAGGGGCAAGGAGGACTACGGCCCAGGCCCCCCACAGGAGCAGAAAAACCAGCGGGACGACGATGAGCAGACGGCGGCGGGTGAGAGCCCCCATGACCGTACCTTCCGCACAAGAGATCGATTTCCGGGCGACGTGGGGGCATCATCCCAAAAAGCCAGGCGGGACGTCAAGGCCACTTTGCACGACAAAGTTATCTGCCGCGTTGCCGCCGAAGCACTGACCGGCCTTGCGGACGATCTCCGGGCTGCCCAGCCTACGCGAGTAACGGTCGAGTGTAGCAGGGGCGAAGGCGCGAAGAGCTGCCCGAAGCCGCAGACACGGACAGGTCAGCCGGAGTCCATCACGCCCTCGCAGGCGAGCGGGAAGCGGGCGGCGGAACCGGACTCTTCCACTTTCCCGGCCTTCACCTGCCGACTAGAATAGCAAAGTAGCCCGGTCGTTGACCCGGAGGCGTTCCGAAAGGCATGAACCGCAGGGACTTGCGACGGGTGGCGATGATCCGGCTCAAAGAGGCGCGAGTCCTGCTGAAAGCGGGGTGCTACGACGGGGCGTATTACCTGTGCGGCTACGCGCTGGAGTGCGGCCTCAAGGCGTGCATCGCCAAGGAAACCAGGCGATCTGAATTCCCCGACTTGGAGAAGGTGAGGAACAGCTACACTCACAAACTTGCGGACTTGGTGAAAGTAGCGGCCCTGAACAATTCGCTCGCGGCACGGATCGCCGCGAGCCCGGCGTTTGAGGTTAACTGGACGACGGCAAAGGACTGGTCGGAGAAGGATCGGTACGCACGGCACGGCGAACAAAAGGCGCGGGACATGTACCGGGCGGTCGCGGACAAAAACGACGGGGTCATGCGATGGATCAGGTCACACTGGTAGAGCGTGACATCGAGGCGGGGCGCCGTCTGATCGGGGCCCTCGACGCCGCCGATTTCCCTGTGGCCGCGGCCTTGTGGCAATTCTCCGCCGAAGAAGGCGCCTGGCGCCTGGTGATCGCGTCGCCCAAGGTCAATAAGGAAGGCCCGCGCGCCGCTTACACCGCGATCCAGAGCATCGTGCGGGAAACAGGGGTCGTGACCCGCCTCTCCCAAATTTCCGCAGTTCCCGACAACGACCCCGTGGTCATGGCGTTCCGAATCCACTCCGGCACTGCGGGGAAGCCGTATTTGGGAGGAACGTATTTCCGCCGCACCGCAGTCGGCGACGTTTTTGTCGACGACGCTTACGTTTACCGCGCGGAGAGGATTGTGCTGCCTTCGGGAACGCTTAAGTTTATGGCCCTAGTCTATGACAAGCAAGCCAAAGCATGGCGAACGTTCCCCGCCGTCATGACTTATCGTGAAGGCCACTTGCAGGACGTAAAAGTAGAGGGGCACGACTTGCCGTATGCGCAGTCGAATGAAGGGATCACGGTTCAGTTCCACACGCTTCAGAATCCCCGTCAAAAGGACGGCCACGTCGTGGGCGACGTGCAACGAATGGTGTTCGTCAAGGGCGGGCTCAGGGGCGTCGAGAACGTGGCCGAAGGCGTGCGCATTATAGGAGTCCCCGGCACCGAGCCGGAGGCATAGCTACCCTAGACGGATTCCGTTGCGCGTCAGCCCATCAATCAGGCCGGCGGAACAGCAGCCCGCCCACGAGCCGCCCGAGGACGCCCCCGACGCCGGTCACGGCTACGAACGCGAGCAGCCCCGGCCAGAATTCGGGGATGTCTACCAGGGGTTTAATTACAAATAGGGCGACGGCCGCGCCGGTGACGGTCCCCACCCCGGTGGCGAGTCTGACCCGCCAGTCGCTCCGGCCGCCCGAACCTGATCGCTCACCGTTTTCCATCTTTTAATCCTCCTGCGACGTCATACCCTGCGATCACCGGAACCAGGATTCAGTACACCTCAGAAAGCGATGCCTTCATCCGTCTGAGGAAATAACAAGTGAAGGCGTTGTGGGGTTGAGAGTTCTCACCAGGCGGTTTCAACACCGTCAGGTCCGGCAAGTCGTCGGGGTAACCAAAGACATCCAAGTAAAGTGCTTTTGCGTGTTCATTTTCCGGTGCGCCGGCGTACAGATTCTGAACTGTCAATGCCTTTTTCCGCTCCTGAAGGGCAGGGTTCTTGTTCAGCCTCAAATTGTCTATCACATCCCCGCCTTCGGGCGTCAGCCCGACAAATAGCGCATCCACTCCTAGCCTGATGTGATATCCAACGGCGAATGCCGTGGGGTCGATCAGCCTCAAGTGCCGCTTGATGGAGTTGCATCGCGTGCAAGCGTAGACCAGGTTCGTGTAATCGCAGATGCGAGTGGGGTCTTCGCTCTGCGGGATGACGTGATCGGCCGAGAATGAAGCGGCCCTATCGGGATACCACCGCTCCCTTTCGAGACAGTAGACACAGCGGAAGTGAAACTCGTCCCGCAACCACGGCTTGTAGCCGCTGTAGGGATCGTACCCAAGCGGTCCGTGCCGCCTCATGTGCGGTCGGGTAGGATGATCAAAGATGCCGAGCGTCATTTCTGATCGGTCCCTCCCCCCGCGGTTTCGAGCTGCCCCTGGACGGTCGCGATTTTCTCGTCCCAACCAGGTTGGGGCGGGAACCGGCGTTCCATAACTTCATCGACGATCTTCTCGAGTTTGTCGAACTCGCTTCGTTCTTCGTCGTTCAAACCTTGGCGGTTCTTTTTGTGAATGAGTTCTCCCCGGCGGCGGATCATACTCGCCCAGGCTTCGGACTCGATGTCGAGGATTTGTCCTGCGTCTGGCACGGACGCGCTGACGGGGTGTGAAGGGGAAGAAGGGGGGGTCTCCCCTGAGCCGAGGGCCATAGCCGCCGCCAATACCGCCTCCAACGTAGATCGTGGCCTTGGCGGGATCCGCACCGGCTCGACAGGCATTTCTGAACCAGGCACTTCGTCGGTGGCATAGTACGCCGCCCAGATCGTCGGGCATTGCCGGAACTGCACGCCGAGAGTTTTGGCAATGGCGACGACGCCCTGGTAGTTATCCGGATTCTCTTGCTTGCAGTCCGCGAAGGGAACCCACAGCCTGAGCGGTATACCCTTAGCGCTGGCCATCGCCCTGAGCTTGCCGGCCAGGATCCTGCCGACGCCCTTGCGGCGGAACTCCGGCCGCACATACAACTCCTCGACCTCGACCGCGCCGTCCCTCTCGACCACGAACGCCCAACCTTGCCGTCCTTTGCCTCCCTCGTCACTGACTTCAAAGCCGTAGATGCGCCGGTCCCACTCGTCCCGCACCACCCATCGGCGCTCCTGCCGCCCTCCGACGGTCTCCGTCTTGTTCGACTCGAACTTGACGGCGCTCTCGTGGTAGACCACCCAGGACTCGAAGGTGTACTTGTCAACGTAATCGTAAGAGAGCCACGCATACCCCTTGTATCCCCAGTCGTCCCCCCAGGTGTTGCGGAACAGAAAGGCTCGCTTCTCCGGCCAGCTTTTCTTCAGGGCAACGAGGTGGGTGTCAGGGGCGGGCTGCTCACCTGCTTTCGGCATGGGGATTACGTCGTCGACCGGCGGTTTCGCCCAGCCGGAGAACAGGTCTACACACACCGGCACATCGGGGTAGACCCTAGTGAGATGTCGCTCGACCTCTTGTGACGACCTAATGCGGCGGTAGTAGAAGAACTGCGTGAGTTGAGACGGGAACAGCTTCGGCGCGCTCGGGTACGGCTGGTCCTCTTTGCACTCGACGAGAAAGCCGGGCTCCTCCGCCAGCGGCACCCCTTCGCCAGCCTCGATGCGCTTGATTGTCACGTGCCAGCCGCCCACGTCGTGCGGGTGCCTGCCTTCGAGCTCGAGGCCGCGAATGAAGATGTAAGGGACTTTGTGCATGGGCCACCTGGGCGTTGCGATCCTTCCGGACGACACTCCCGCCATCTGTCCAAGCTAGCGGCGGATCGCCGCTGCGTCAAGAGACTTTAGCAAAGTTAGTGCAGTAGCCCGTTCTCCCCATGCGCATAAACTGAACTCCTGAAGCCTCTTGCGTCAGGAGGGCTGCTGATGACTGTTCCAGGGGAGTATGTCCCGGACGTCACCGAGGGCATTACTCGTGT
>JBBRLP010000189.1:0-6864 GCA_038231295.1 Chthonomonadales bacterium | reverse complement strand
TGGAACGGTTCGAGAAGAACCTCCCATTCGGGAGACGGTTGTAATGGGTTCATGAGAGATACCTCCTTTGGCGAGAAGTTATCTCTTCTATACGAATCCAGAACTACCGTCTCCTCTACGACTAAAACGCTAAACTACAGAAAGAGGAGTATTGCAGCGATACTCCTCCAAGGTATTAGACCAGACGCTTCCGCTTCTCAGTTCGGTTGCTCATCAGTACACCGCGCATCACACCGACTTGCTCATGCTTTTGGCGCAATTCATCACTAGAGAGTTTTGTGTAGATCAGTGTCGTCTTGGGATCGGTATGCCCAGCCATCTCCTGAGCGAAGAGCAGCCCGCCTTCCGCCGAAGTCGCCATTGAGTTAAGGCTGTATCGGCGCGTAGCATGGTTCGTGACTTCCTGGGGAACGCCAGCAAAGGCCTTTACCCTGTCCATGGATCGCTTGTAGCTGCTCATGAGGATTTGAACTCCCGTCTCCGACAGGAACAGCCATCCCTGATCTTCATCTTCCGGAACGTTGCTCATGATCCGCATCCTGACTTTCAGCCACTGCTCGATGGCTTTGGCGCATTCAGGCGATACCGGCAGTATGCGTGGCTTCCGTCCCTTCGCCTTCCGAACAACCAGTTGCTTTCCCTTGTCTGCATTCTGAAAGTCACTGACCTTAAAGCCGAATATCTCTCCGATACGGCAGGCTGTGTCGATCTTCACCGCTTCGATAGCGTAGTTGCGATCACGGTGGAAGGAACGTTGTTTTGGAGGGATGAACCGTGCCTTGGGATTCTTGGCGAGGTCGAAGAAGTCCAGGATACCCTGGAGGAGCTTTTGCACGTTCTCCGTGGTTGGCATGTACTTGTAGGTTTCGGGATGGTTTCTGACCTTATACTCGGCGAGTGGGTCACGGTCCAGCAGTTCGTTACTCTTGCACCACTCTGTAAAAACCGTGGCGACAAGCGCATCGTGGTGAATGGTCGTGGGGGTTCTGCCGATTTCGGTGCGGTGAACGAGGTAGGCGTCGAGGTGACGTTTCGTAAAGGTGGAAAGTGGAATTTGCTCTGCGTTGGCCCATACCATGAGGCTTGTGGTATAAGCGGCGTACCAGCGGGCCGTCCCTTTGGCGCGGACAGCTTTTTTGTGGAGAATGAACCCGCGAACTGCTTCTTCCCAGGTTACTCCGGAAAAACCCTTGTGCATTGGATCTACCTTAACTTTCTAGTCACTGCCAGAGTAGCAGCAAGTGTCAGAGAGAGTCAAGGAGTAGCAGTTATCAGGTTAATGGGTCGTCAGGGGCTCGAACCCTGGGCAAATGGATTAAGAGTCCACTACTCTACCAACTGAGTTAACGACCCATAGTCACGCACGGTGCCGCCCGTCAGGGCGAAAACGCAGGTGTAGTATACACCGACCATCCGCTGAATGTCAAGCCATAGCGAAGCCCGAACACGCAAATGCGCCCATATCTGCAAACCACGCAGGGTATTCCTTCTGGAATGTCGAAATGACCCCGAAGGCGATACGGCATCGAGCAAGCCACGAGACGAGGAGACAGGCAATGTCCACACCGGAGGCTCCTGCCGGTGAAGTCACCCTCATGTTTACCGACATTGAAGGGTCTACCAGAAGCTGGGACACCTATCAGGAACGATTCCACGCCGTTCTGGAGCGGCATAACGCCCTGCTTCGCAGCGCCATCGCCTGTCATGGCGGTTACGAAGTCAAGACGATTGGCGACAGTTTCATGGTTGCCTTCGATTCACCGCGCTCCGCCGCCCTCTGCGCCCTGGAGATGCAGCGGGTTATCGAAGGCGAGACCTTTCCAGAGATCGGTGAACTCCGCATCCGAATCGGAATGCACCTGGGCGAACTGGTTCCCTATGATGGAGACTATTTCGGCCCGCCCGTCAATCGGGCGGCGCGTATCGAAAGCGCCGCGCATGGCGGACAGATACTCCTCTCCGAAGAGGTCGCCCGGCGGATCGAAACGGCGCTCCCTGCGGATGCCCGGCTTATCGAACACGGCTATCACCGGCTTAAAGACCTCGGAGCCGCCATTCCACTCTACGAACTGACGCAGGAGGCGCTGCCACGGCGCGACTATCCCCGGCTCCGTACGCTCGATGTTCTCCCCCACAACTTCCCGGCACAGTCCACGACCTTCATCGGACGGGAAGAGGAGACGCGCAGCCTTCTGCATCTGATCATCCAGCAGAAGGTCCGCCTGATTACCCTGCTGGGGCCAGGTGGCACCGGGAAGACGCGCCTCTCCATGCAGGTTGCCGCCGATTGTGTCGAAAACTTCCCGGATGGCGTCTGGATCGTCGAACTCGCCAGCGTCACCGACCCGCAGGAAGTGCCGGTCGCTGTGGCGATGGCGCTGGGAATAAAGTTATCGCCGCAGTCCAGTGTGCAGTTCCAGGTCGCCGATTTCCTGAGAGACCGCGCCTGCCTGCTGATTCTGGATAATTTCGAGCAGATCATCGAGGCCGCGCCTTTTGTCGGGGATCTGATGAAGCAGTGCCGCAAGGTTACGATGCTGGTGAGTTCGCGCTATCTGCTCCAGATTTCCGGTGAGCAGGAGTTTCCACTCGAACCGCTCTCCGCCCCGCCTGCCGATGCCGAACCCGAGACACTGCGAACGTATCCAAGCGTGCAACTGTTTGACGAACGCGCCCGTGCGGTGCGTCCTGCCTTCGAACTGAATGCCGAAAACCTCCCGATTGTGGCGGAGATATGCCGTCGTCTGGACGGGCTGCCGCTGGCTATCGAACTGACTGCTGCCTTGATGCGCGGCCTCACCGCGTCGCAGATACTGCCGCGACTTCAGGACCGCTTCAAGCTGCTCGCCTCCACAAGGCGTGATCTGGAACCCCGACAGCGCACACTGCGCGGCGCGATAGACTGGAGTTATGACCTGCTGGATGCGGAAGAGCGTGCGTTTTTCGAGGAGTGTTCGGTCTTCGTCAATGGATTTACCGAAGAGGCTGCCGCCGAAATTACTGAAAAGTCTGACGCCTTCTCCCTGATTTTCGCGATGCGCGACAAATCCCTGCTGAAAACGCAGGAGGTCGGCGCAGAGATGCGTTACTATATGCTGGAGACACTGCGAGAGTACGCGCTGGAAAAACTGGAGATGCGCCCGGATGCCGACGCCCTGCGTCAGCGCCATACGGCCTACTATCTGCAACTCGCAGAGACACTCACCGAGCAGCTAGAACGCTCCCCGGACGCCAAAGAACAGATGAAGCGAGATTTTGACAATATGCGAGCGGGCATGGATCGCGCTCTGCATCAGGACAATCTGAACGCCGTCTCCTCTTTTGGCCGCGCCCTCTATGGATTCCTCAGCGCACAGAACTGGTATAGTGAAGGTGTCCGGCGGCTTACGATGGGAGAAGAGGCGGCGCGGCGAGCAGGGGACCAGCCCGCACTTGCCAAACTCAGGCTTCAGCATGGGGTCATCGCCTGGAAACACTCGGACATTCCCGAGGCGGAACGGGGCTTTCAGGACAGCTACGAGATCAGTAAGGCGCTGGACGATCAGCCGCGCATGATTCCCGCGCTGGTCAATCTGGGCCTGATCGCCTGGAGCCGCAGCGACCTACCCGCCGCCCGCCGCCGCTGGGAGGAGGCGTTGCCCCTTGCCCGCGAGACACGCCAACCGCGCTATGAGGCCGTTCTGCTGGCAAATCTGGGGCTGCTTGCCAGCGATGCGGGAGATTTCGACGACGCAACACGCTTTTTCGATGAGGCGATGGCCCTGCATCAGCGCGAAAAGAATCTCAAGCTCTACGCCGATGCTTTGATGAACTCCGCAGAGGTCGCTCGCCGCAAGGGCGACCCGGAAACCGCGCTCTCACGACTGGAGGAGAGCCACCGACTGTTCGTCTCGCTGGAGCAGCGGCATGAGGTCGCGCTGACCCTCATCCGCACGGGGCAGGTCTTTCTGGAGGCGGCCCGGCCCGACGAGGCGGAAGATTTTCTGGACAGAGGGCTTGTCATTGCCCAGGAGATCGAGGACAACTGGTGCAAAATGTTTGGCCTGACACAGCGGGGAAGGCTGGAAGGAGTGCGGGGCAATCTGGGCAGGGCGTGGGAGCAGTATCGTCTGGCCTATGCGATTGCGAGCAAACTGGAGGGGCGACAGCATCAGGCGGACATTGCCCGCCACGCAGGCTGTACCCTTGCCGATGCTGGCTGTACCGTAGCGGGCTATCAACTTCTCTCGCTGGCCTACCGCGAGTTTGCGGCGCTCAATCTCTTCGATAGGTATGAAGTGGCCCGACACTGCGCCGCACTGCGCGAGAAGATTTCACCGGATGTCCTGGCGGACTCAGAAAGTAAATGCCTTTCCATGTCTATGATTTTTGAGAGGACACTGCCGTTAAACGCAGTCTAACGGCCTCCTCCGTTCTTATACCTGGCGGCACACCCGATCTTTCGTTCCATCTATTCAGGAGGAGATAACAATGAGAAACACAAAGCCGTTCGCTAGTGGGCTGGTGTGGTTAGGACTAATCACCGGAATGCCACTGACTGCAAAAGCACAGCAGGCTGCAAACCCTATTCAGATGTTCTTCGCGATGCCGACGGCGGTAGACCCCGCGAAGCTGTTTCTGTTGTCGCCGGGAACGGTCTATACAGAGACCAACGACCCTAACAACACCGGGAACACCGTCATTACCGGGAACACGCTGCTGTCGGGTCTGCTCAATGGGGAGGGAGGGCTGGAGATACACGGACGGTTTGCAGGAGTTGCGCCTCTCAAAGTCGGCGAACTCGATATCGTGACGGACTATACGGATCAGATAACCCTCGCGCCTTCCGTAAATACCAATATCAACAACCCCACAACCGGGCTGCCGTTCGTTCCCTGGAAAGTCGTTGACCAGGGGATTCAGAACAGCCAGCATAAATTCACGCTGACCCCACAGTTCGGCAGCGCCCCTATGAATCTCGGCGGCTACTATGGAGTATTGAGTGCAAATGTGGGTGGGACAGGAGACCCGGGGACATTTCGACAGGCCAATTTCTCGTTCGTCGGGTTTGTAGCTACTGCCGTAACCCCGGAGCCGGGAACCTTAGCATTCCTCGGCGGCGTTCTACTCTCCGGCGGTCTGCTGGCGGCAAATGGCAAACGCCGTAGGTCAAGACAGTGAGAAGCGACAAGTGAACCCCGGAATTCAGGCAGGGCAACCAGGGCAAACCGTCACCGATGGTGAAATGTGTGTACGACGTGCAAGAACGTTGCCGCTCTGTCGGAGGAGACGCCGCCGGAAACGTTACGGAGATGATCGGCAAACTGACGCAGACCCCTCGTGTGGTCTCGAGCATGGTTCCTGCCGGGAAAGTGACTGACTCCGTCCTGACCGAAGCCGCCGCCCTCCAGCCCGGCGACATCCTCATTGACGGAGGCAACTCCCCTTACAGCGAGTCCGTGCGGCAGTTGGAATGCCTATTTTCCATTTCCTGCAATCGGTAGAAAGCCGTCTTTTGCCATCTTCGGCCCGACACCCTCGGCCAACAGCTTCCATTTCACCTTGACCGTCTTGCCAACATCATCGCCCGTCCACTTGCGCGGGTAGGCGTAGTAAGCCTCTACTCCCCATTCGTTGTGTCCGTCGAAAGGATACTCGAAATCGATCTGATCCGTAAAGAACTCACCGTACTGATTGCCGAAAGCATACGTCCAGTCTCCATCCTGTCCGGAGACTGCGCCAGAAGCATCCACGGGTACCCAACCGATCTTATCCACATAGAACTCGACTCGACTGTGGTGATCAAACTTCGGCAGCCACTCTCCGGAAAGAATCCGGGCTGGTATCTTGTTGGCGCGCAAAATGGATGTGAAGAGGGTGGAGAGCATTCCGCACTCTCCGGTGGAACAGGTCGTCAGATAAGAAGCAGGCTTGAACTCATAAGGGAGGGCGTATTTGCGAACCTTACGCTCGTAGGTGACGACCCGGAACGCAAAGGCGAGGCTGGATTCTCGGGCCTCCTTCTTCAGGCCGTTCTCACGCAACCAACGTTGAAATTCGGGGGAATCGATGTCGAAGAGTGGGGTCGCCGCAAGCGCTGCACGTCGCTCCTCCGCTTTCAGAGCGGGGACAGGCTCCTTCGCCGCTCCCGGCATAAGATGGCTACCGCTGATACGCACATGGTACAGTGACTGGAGCCTCAACGCGTTCGGCGAACTCGGCAGCGCAGGAAATACGCTCCAGACCATGCGCTTTAAGGGCGAGGAGGGATCTGGGCTCACCGTCCAGGAGGGATCCGCGCCCTCGCACTTGATTCCCATATAAAATAGTTCTGTACCCCGGATACTGGGAGGCACGACCGCGCCAGCATACCACTCTTCCGCCCTTAAATTGGGCGACTGCCAGGAAAAATCGGCGACGATCCAGCCGTCTTTCACGCCCGTCGATTCAAGATGAAAGGGTTTCTCCTGATAGTCGGAGAGCAGGCGTGAGACCCCCGCCGTTCCCTCCTGAAGCGGATCGAAGATAAGAGTATCGCTGCCGATAGCCTTCGCAGGACGAGCCAATAGCAGCGCGAGAGCCGTGAACAGAGCACCTTTCCAGTTGTTTCTCATAACGAATGATCCTCTCAACCTCAGGGCGGGCATAATGGATGCCTGTTTGCATCGCGGCACCAGGAAGTGGCAGTTTTTCGACTGTAATTTTTCTCGTCCTACGTCCACACAATCCACTACTCTACCAACTGAGTTAACCCCAGTATTGGGTTGAGAAGTATTAACTACTGCGAACAACAGTAATCTCGACCAGAATTGCCCGAAATGTGGCTTGGAACGGGGTTCCTCAGCCCTGATCGAGTGCACCAGATTGGAGATTGCGCCCTATTTA
>JBBRLP010000188.1:0-6913 GCA_038231295.1 Chthonomonadales bacterium | reverse complement strand
GGCGGTCTGGGCCGCCACGAGAAATTGAATGTAGTCGAGGTCTTCGACTTTGGGTAAAGTTGCCATGCCAAATTATCGCCAACCACTCAAAGCTTTGTCAAGAGCAGTTGACCCTGAGCAACATCCGCGTAACTCCTATACTGACTCTGCGCTTTACCTGTCCGCGCTGGTCTCTGTTGCCATCAATTATGTCAGTCTGTTGTCTCTCTCCGGGCGATATTCTAGCGTCTCGAAAAGTTCTGCCGATACGTGGTATTTTTCTCGATATGCGAGCCTCATTATGCTGAAGGGGGAGTCATAATGAAAAGAACAGCATGGTTCGCATCTATTGGATTGGCAGTGTCACTGGCAGGCTGTGGAGGAGGCGGGGCAACCACCAGTTCCAGCACACCCACACGCAGCGCCAGCCTGGGAGTCTATGTCACCGATGGTTTTCGGGAAGATTTCAGCCAGGTATTCATCACGCTCTTCAAGGTAGAGGTTTCGGATGGAACGCAGTTCCGCACTGTTTTCGAACAGGCGAGCGGCAAGGTCATCAATGCCTCCGCTCTAGCGAACGTCTCGCAGCTCCTTTCCCGGATTTCCGTTCCGGAAGGGAACTACACGCAGGCACGCATCACCCTCGGCGATCATATCACGCTGGTCTCTGCCGCCGGAGGAGCCAGCACGACGGCTCCCATAGACGACAGCGTCGGGGTGCATACCGGTTCTCAGGTCGCCTTGACGATCAATACCACCACGCAGGTCACCGCAGGCGGAGCCTCCAAAATCGTGGTGGATTTCGATCTGCCAGGATTTGAGCTGGTCAGCGGGCGAGTGCGGCCCCATGTGCGCGGCGCGGATGATACACAGTTCCAGCATTCCGAAAAAGAGGCAGAGCTGAAAGGAACCGTCTCCAGCCGGACAGCGCAGGGCTTCGATCTGATGCTGATAGGAGGACAGACTACCGCCGTCCTCACGACGGCTTCCACGTCCATCTTCAGCAGCAAGACCGGCGCTGCCGCGACACTGGCGAACGGCCAGACGATCGAAGTAAAAGGTAGCGTAGACTCCGCTACCCTGATTGTGACAGCCGACCGCATCCAGGTGGAAGAGGCGGGTTCGGAGGATCACAGCGGGCAGCAGACCAGAATGGGGGCGCAGGCAGAAGGAACCGTTGTCAGCATCAATGCAGATGCAAAATCGTTCCTGCTGACACTCAAAGGTGCAGGCGGCTTCCAGCCCACTGGAGGGACTGTCACGATAGTCACGACCTCTACAACCGCTTTCGAGCGGCATGGACACGGACACGACGATCCCGGCAGTGCCGGCTTCGGAGCCGTGACAGCAGGAGCGAAGGTGGAGGCATTTGGCTCCTTCGACAGTGCCACACAGACACTGACCGCGCAGCGTGTGGAAGTGCGCTGAGGCACATCGGGTTCCCAGGAAAGAGCGTTCCCGGCAGAACGTCTCGATGTGGGAGCAAGTGACGGGCGCAGCAAACACCTCTGCCTCCGTCGCCCGCTGCATTTGCCGCGTTTTACTATATTTGCAGCAGGAACAGCTAGAGTGTATTTTTTACAGTTCAGGCATCTCTTCCTAGTAGGGAAGCCCCATACCCAGAAGAAGGAATTGACTTTTTCGGGAACGTATCGGAATGAAGCGCACTGTGGGCAGAGTCCATCAGCAAGGAGAGTACGCTAGTGAAGCACTGCGGAATAGCCCTGGAAACATTGGCGGACTATCAGGAAGGTCGTGGAGACGCCATTGCGGCAACGCAGATTCGTGTCCATATGGATCAGAACTGCCCGCACTGCCTTCAGAACCTCGCCTGGCTGCACCATGCCAAGGAGACGCTTCTGAAGGCGTATTCGGTACCCGTGCCAGAGAAAGCGCTCGCAAGCGCACACGCTATTTTCCGCGAGCGGGTTCGTCCCGCCCAGGTGCCGAACACGATTTTGTCCTGGCTGGCAAGCCTACAGTTCGACAGCCGCCGTAGTTCACCCGCGCTGGCAGGGGCGCGTGGCGCGAAGCCGGGCGGAATCCATCAGGTCTATTCGACCGATGCACATGATATCGAGTTGTTCCAGGAGCCTGCCGAACACGCGAACTGGATTGTAATCGGACAGGTGATGTCCCATGAAGGCACAGAGACGATCATCCCGCACCAGGTCGTTCTGACCGGGCGCGATGGCACACGCCTCTCCTTCCAGCCGGATGCAGAGGAGTTTCATCTGCCCTCCATTCCTCCCGGCCTCTATGAGATGGCGCTTCACCTGACAGAAGGCACGATAACTGTGCCGGCCGTCGGGGTAGGTCTATGAGGGGCGAGATGTCCGCCGAGACGCTGTGCGAACGGCTGCTGCACGACCCTGCGTCCGCCCATCGGGAAGCATGGCTGGAGGCTGCAACCCAGCCGGAATGCGTTACCTATCTGCTCCAGTCCGCCCAGGAACGGATGAGCGAGAGTACGAGTGAGGCTATTCCGCGGGCGCAGTTAGCCGCTCTTCTCGCGGAACGCGACCACGATGGACAAGCCGCCGCGCAGTCCTGGCGGCTCGTGGGACAGGCCAGGCGCAGACAGGGCGACCATGCAGCGGCGGCAGACGCGCTGGAGACGGCCTCCGTCCACGCCCTGCGGGCCGGAGATTCGCGTCTGGCGGCGCAGGTGCAGATAGGCCGTGTCGACTCCCTGAACTGGCTGGGACGTTATGACGAAGCCATTGCCCTGGCACGCAGGCTCGAAGCCGAACTGCGAGCGCATAGCGAAGGAAGCGATGCGGCTAAAGTCCTCGCCAATCTTGGTTCTATCTACTACAGACGTGACCAGTACGCTGCCGCGCTCACCTGCTACGAGCGAGCGGCGGAGACCTTCGCGCAGAGCGGGGAAGATTTCGCGTCGGCGACCGTGCAGACCAATGTGGCCGCCGTGCTGATGGAACTGCACCGTATTGATGAGGCGATCATCCTGTTCGAGCAGGCCCGTGCCGCTTTTGCAGCCTTAGAACAGTGGACTCCTGCCGCGAAGATTGATGCCAATGTCGGCTTCCTGCACTATATTTCCGGGCGGTACGCGCAGGCCGTCACGGTACTGGAGCGGGCGCGGGAGGAGTTTACGGCACGAGGGCATACACTGGACGCGGCCAAGTGCGATGCGGATGTGGCGGAGGTCTACCGGGAACTGAATCTCTACCCCGAAGCGCAGGACGCCTATTCCCGTGCGGCTGCGGAGATGCAGACACGCGGGATCGCCTATGAGCAGGCTCGCGTCGAACTGGGTCGTGCCGCTGTCTACATCGCACTCGAACGTCCTGACGAGGCTCTGGAGTGTCTGGATCGGGCCGAGAAGCAGTTTACCGTCCACCGCAACGCGGTGCAGCGGGCGCGTGTCCGTCTGATGCGGGCGAGACTGCTGCGTGGGAGTGGCCGCCGGGAAGACGCCCGGCAGGAGGCACAGAGAGCGGCCCAGACGCTGCAACGCAACGGTCTGCGAGGCTGGGCGGCGGAAGCGCGGTTGCTGCTCGCAGAGATGACGGAGGAGGAGGGAGGCGACGCCTCACGTTCTCTGCATACCGTGCTGAGCGCGGCGAAAGCGACGGCGCGGGGCTGGCTGGAGTGCCGGGCGGAGCGGGCGCTGGGAAGGCACTACCTGACAAAAGGAGATTCCATGCGCGGCCTGCGCCATCTTGAGGCGGGCGTGGAAGCGCTGGAGCGAGCGCGTACGCTGATCGCCCCGGAAGAGATGCACATCTCATTCCTGCGCGATAAAATCGGCCTCTACGAAGAGACGGTGAGCGCACTACTGGCGCGTGGGGGCAGTCAGAATATCGCACGAGCGCTGGAGTATGTGGAAAGAGCCAAATCCCGACTGCTGCTCGAACGTGTTCTCTCCGCCTTGGAGGGCCGGTCACCCGCAGAGAGTGAATTACCCGAGGAGACGCGCAGCCGTCTCGCTGTCTTGCGTGCCGAACTCAGCCGGGGTTACCATCGGCTGAATAGTTCGGAGGAGAGCGAGACAAGACGAATGGGCGCGGCAGGAGCGGATGACGCCGCTTCCCTCAATGCTCTAGAACAGGAGTACACAGAGCTACTCCGACGGGAAGAGAGGAAACCTCACGCTTCGCCTTCCCTGTTCACTCTGCCCGACATCGTTGCTGCGCACGACCTTGCGGGTCCCCTCCAGGCGGACGAAGCGCTGCTGGTCTACTATATTCTGCATGGCTTCGTCTGTGTATGGATTGTCACCTCGCAGCAGATACATTTTCTGCCTCGCGTCGCCTGTCTGGAAGATGTAAATAGGACGGCGACGCGGATGCGGTATCAGTTGCAGCGTGCAGGAGGAGGCAGCGAACTATCGCGGAAGTACGCGGCCCGATTTCAAGTGGATGCAAAGGCTGTCTTTGGACAGTTATATGATCTTCTGCTGCGCCCTATCGCGTCACTGTTGACGGCGGAAAAGCTTGTCGTTGTGCCGTACGATGTCCTGCATGGTCTGCCCTTCCACGCCTTCTTCGACGGCTCCCAGTCTGCGCTTGACCGCTGGGAGATCGTCTACGCTCCCAGCGCCGCCCTCTGGTATCGTGGCGCACAGCGGGGACACGCGCCCCCAGAGCAGTCCAGCGTCTGGAATGACACTACGGCGTTACTGGTGAGTGTCCCATCTCTAGGTATCGAGCAAGTGACCGAAGAAGTGACGCAGTTGGCGCAAATCCTTCCGAACGCCGTGGTACTACAGGCCGAAGAGGCGACGCTCAAAAGCGTACAGGCCAGGGCCGGAAGCTGTCGTCTGTTGCATCTGGCGACCCATGCGCTCTATCGCGCCGACAATCCGCTTTTTTCCGGGTTGCAGTTGGCAGATGGCTGGCTGCTGGCGCGAGACCTGTACGCGATGACGCTGTCCTGTGATCTCGCAACACTCTCCGCCTGTCAGACCGGGATGACGCTCGCAGAGGCTGGCGATGAACTCTTCGGGCTGATTCGTGGCTTTCTCGCGTCGGGCGTCCGGTCGGTAGCGGCCAGTCTCTGGCCTGCCGATGATGCGGCGACAGCGGCACTCATGCAGGAGTTTTATGGGAGGCTTGCTCTGGGGCATTCCAGGGCATCGGCCTTACGGGGCGCACAGCAGACGGTACGTGAGCGCTTTCCCCACCCCTACCACTGGGCAGCATTCATGCTGGTTGGAGAACGCGGCCACAACACAGTCACTGGCCTGCCTGAAATCGGGAATAATTAGAGACAGCAGCAAAATCTATATAATGAGGTAACATCACTTCACCTGTCTGACCAATGTCAAACAGGCAAACGCGGGCGCAAAAAGGAAAGACATGTATGGCACGTAGAATCTTCCGGGCAGTCTGTGCGCGTATGGCTGTCCGCATGGCTATGATCGTTACGCTTATTACCCTACTCGCCGTCTCTGTCCTGGCGGACAATATCGTTCCCGGACATGTGCTGGTACGTATCGCCGCTGGCGTAGATATTCGCACTCTGGCTGCCGACTATAAGACAACGGCACAGGATCAGGTATCCGGTACCGGTGTGTACAGCCTGGTGACACCTCGTGGCGTATCCGAGGTGCAGTTTGCCAGCACTCTGAGTAAAGACAAGCGCGTCCTGTATGCGGAACCGGATCGCTTTATCATCTCGCCGGAAGTGGATGGCGCTCCTTTTCATTTGGCATTTGACCGAACGCGTGTTTCCACAGCCTATATCAAAGCCCTGAGTTATACGCAGGTGAACCTGGGCAAAGTGGATGCGTTCGCGCAGATCAACGGCAGCGCTCCGCTGGCAACCGGCAGCGGCATCGTCGTCGCCGTTCTGGATACCGGCGCGAGTTTCTCGCATCCCGACCTACAGGGCCACTACTTGACGGGCTATAACGCCCTCGACCCTGCCGCACTCCCCTGGGATGTAGCAGACGGCACGACCAACCTGGAAGTCGGACACGGAACGATGGTCGCCGGTCTGATTGCCCGTCTCGCGCCGAATGCCGCTATTCTGCCCATCCGCGTACTGAACGGCGATGGGAATGGAACACTGCTCACGCTGGTGCAAGGTATCCACTACGCGAATACGCATGGAGCGCGAGTCATCAATATGAGCTTTAGCTGTTCCATCAAATCCGGTGCACTGAATGACGCACTCGACGAAGCGGAGCAGATGGGAATTGTCCTCGTGGCAGCGGCGGGCAATAACAATCTGGATCAGGCACTGGCCCCTGCGGTCAGCCGGGGGACGCTGGCCGTCGGCGCTGTCGAGGCGGACAACACCAAGAGTCCGTTTTCAAACTTCGGGTCGTTCGTGCGGGTCGTTGCGCCCGGCGGCAGCATTCGCAGTACATTCTCCGATGGTGGTTACGCCACGTGGTCGGGAACGTCTTTCTCTACTCCCTTCGTCTCTGCGGAGGCCGCGCTGATCCTTTCCGTCGCCCCTGCGCTGACTTCCTCTCAGGTCAGCGACTGCATTCGTGGAACCGCCCACTCGGTAGACAGCAAAAACAGTCTCTATAAGGGGAAATTGGGAAAGGGAATCATAGACATTGAAGCAGCGGTGAAATCCGTCCACCCCTGAACAGGTTACTTGTCGCGTGCGTGAGATGCCCTGCTCGTGTTGCCGGACTGAAAATTCAGTCCGGCAACTGTTTTATCCGACAGTTGTTTCGCTGCTTCCGCATGGATTCACACCGGATGCGTTTCTGAATATGCTCGCAAAATGACGGTGCGCCTCTCGATCCTGCCTTCCCCCGCCAATGCGCCAGCATCCAATCTACCGGCAACTGGGCGCCATAGTCACTGTAGAGCCTTTTTCAAAAGTCGGCTGTCGCCGTGGTTGCTTTGCCCATCAAGAATGCTACGGAGCGGGCAGAGAGTCGATTCTACTCAGAAACAGACGCCAATCTCGCCTTTTCCTGGCAACAGACCCCTCGGCAGACGTG
>JBBRLP010000187.1:0-6946 GCA_038231295.1 Chthonomonadales bacterium | reverse complement strand
GCGGTCTGGCCATGGACATTCTCCTTTGCCCAGGTATCTATGCAGAAGAATACGCAACAACCGCTTTCACAGTGCCTTCAGGATAACGAGCAGACGGGCAAACCGAGTTCGGTAAGTTGCGTGACAAGTGACCCACTAGTAGTGCCTCTTCAAGGTAGTTTCTATATGTTGTCCAATAGGTCAGAAACGGGTTGCCACCTCTCGAAACCGACACAAGCCTACTACTTTGATGTTGTCCATAGTCTTGTTGTGAGATTGGTGTAGTGTCTGTCTCCACAAATTGCACGGTGACACCGTTAATTGTTTAGTATATCGAGATGTTTCCGCCTCCTCCGGCATGTTTTTCCATCGACGAGACGCTCCTGTAGGTGCATAGGCAGGAAACGGGGTCTCTTTCGGGGAATCTGTCACAAACCCATAAGGAGATAACGATGCGTTTCCTGCTTGCTTGCCTGTTACTTCTCCCCTTCAGCCTTTCTGTGAGCACTGCCCAAACCATGCCGGAGCGGCCTCCCCTCCTGAAAGGGGTGCATCGAATCGTCTGTCTGGGGGATAGCATTACGCAGGGGGGAGAGGGACCGGGCGGATACGTCTGGCTGCTGCGCCATACCCTGAATGCCCTCTACCCCGTGCAGCCTATCGAGGTCGTCAATGCGGGGATTTCCGGCCACAAGTCCACCGATATGCTGGCGCGGTTTCAGCGGGATGTGCTGGACAAGAAGCCTGATCTCGTGACCATCAGCGTCGGCGTCAACGATGTCTGGCACGGCTTCTATGACAACCATCCCGACGGCGACGGGCCGAAAGGCATTCCGCTGCCGGAGTACCGTGCCCATGTCGAGGAGATGATGACGCAGGCGGAGAAGGCCGGGGCGAAGGTCGTCATCCTCTCCACGACCGTCATCCACGAAGACAGCGCCAACCGCGAGAACGCCAAACTCAAAAGCTACAACGCCGCTCTGCGCGAACTGGCGAAGAAACACAACGCGGCGTTTGTGGACTATCAGAAACCGTTCTGGGCGCTCATCAACGCCTATCAGCACGAGACCGGCGGGCGCGAAAACCTGCTCACGGGCGACGGCGTCCACATGAACGCGACCGGCAACAGGGTCATGGCGCATACCCTGCTTACGGGCCTCGGCATCACCGCCGAAGCGCAGGCGAGCGTTCAGGGCGCCGTCGAGGCTGAGCAGCGCAGCAGCAAGCAGCCCTGACGGCCCGACTTCCGGGCGGCGTCCCTGCTCCCCGCCGCCCCTGTTTCTATTGTCCCTGGTAACGCCCGCTTCTCTCTCCCCGTCTAATCGGCAGGTCTGTGAGCGACCGTTCGCGCCGACAACTTCCAGAAAGAGTGAGAAAGGGGTATCTGATGAACCATAAACAGAAGGGGCTTCTTCTGCTGGCCTTGATCCTGCTGGGAACGACCGGGCGGCGGGCTTTCGCGCTCTATCAGGAGACGCACCTGACCCCCTTCGTCCTTCAAGATGCCTGGGCGTCCTACACCGTCAAGGTCAGCGCCTCACAGATTCGCGGCAAAGAGGGCGCGAAGGAGTTTGTCGTAACCGTCATACCGCGTGCAGGTCGCAAGCTGTCGCTGTCACGTAGGGCGCTGCTGGAGATCATGGACGGAGAGAACGTCGTCGCTGCCATTCCTCTGGAAGAGAAAATGGCCGAAAACCGATTGACCTACTGGTTCCGCGTAGCCCCGAAGATGCTCGCAGAGACCAAATTCTCGTTCGGGCAGAACGCCTATAAGCTCACAAAAGATGGCAAAGGCAATTCCGTCGTCATGGGAATTCCGGGCGGGGGCGGCGCCTATTTCTACCTGCAAGACTTCATTTCCCCAAAAATCCGCTGACCTCGTTTCCTGAATGGTCCCAGCAGCCCAAGAAAATGGTGATTAATGAAAGCCCCGTTCTCCCAGGGCGTTGCGACCGCCTGGGAGAACGGGGGTTAGGGGATGAGGTCTACCTAAGGTGATCCTCCAACCGCTTTACGACGGTTCGAAGAGGAAGTAGAGGAAGTCGGTGTCTTGGAGGTGTTCGGTGTGGCCGAGGGCTCGGAGGTGCGCGGTGATCTGGCCCCGGTGATAGGTGGAGTGGAGCAGAACGTGCTGCATCATCTGAGTCAGAGGCAGAGCGTGTGGTTCTCCGAGGGTATTGGTGTACTGGATAATGCGGTCGAGGGAGCCATCGTCAGTAATGGCCTCGAAGAAGGCCCAGAAGCGGGCGCGTTCCGCGCCGAAGGCCATCCGCAGGGCGAGCGGCGTGGGGTACTCCGCCGGGTTCAGCATCGTGCGGGGGGAGACGCCTTCCCACCGACTGCGCCAGATGGCCTGTGCGGAGACCATGTGCGTGGCAATCTCCTGGATGGTGCGGACGGACGGGGTTTCGCTTTGCCGCAGATCGGTCTCTTCGCCAAACGTGTGGGTGAGCATCTGCATCAGGCGGGCGTTGGCCCAGTCGTTATGCGCGTACAGGGTGCGAAAATCGTGTAGGTTCATGGTCTTTCTCGTTCAGCGCAAGGGCAGGCGGACGGTAAATGTGGTGCCGCGCTCCGGTAGACTCTCCAGTTCCAGCGTGCCTTCCAGCAGTTCCACATAGCGGCGCACCAGCGGCAGTCCGATCTCCCAGCCCTCATAGCCGCGTGTGGGCGAGTTCTCCAGCAACTGAAACGGCCCCATCATATTGGCAATTGCTTCCGGCGGCAGATGCAGAGCGGTGTCGTGGGTACGCACGGTCAGGGTATCTTTTGTACGTTCGGCGGTCAGCGTGACTTCTCCTCCTGTCGGCGTGGAGCGCAGGGCGCTCGCCAGCAGATGATAGACGATGTGCCGTACGATCTTCTCGTCCGTCTTGCCCGTACCCAGGCCCTCGGAAAGCTGAATTTGAAATGCGACGCCGCGCCGCGCTGCCAGCGGCGACAGAATTCCATACAGGTTCTCCAGTACCTCTGCAATGTCCATTTCCCGATACCGTAGCACCAGGTTCCCAGCCCGAATGTGCAGCAAATCCAGCAGATTATTGACGACTTCCAGCAGCGTATTCGCCGACTCCTCGATATGCCCCAGGGCTTTACGCTGCGCTTCATTCAGTGGACCGTAGGTCTCCTCCTGAAGCAACTCGGAGAAGCCCAGGATAGCGGTCAAAGGGGTACGCAGTTCGTGCGAAGCGTTGGCAAGAAATCGTCCTGCCAGATGCTGAGTCAGGGCCGCTTCGCTCTCCAGGGGTCTCTCCGGCTCCGATTCCATACCGCTCTCCCTGCCTTTCCTGAAGTTGACAAAGCGTCTGCCCTGTGGTAGAATATCTGTCGCTGAGGCAGAGTAGCTCAGTTGGTTAGAGCACGCGGTTCATACCCGCGGTGTCAACGGTTCAAGTCCGTTCTCTGCTATTTGTGCGCTCTGAGGGACGGGTTAGAGAAGAGACTCTGACCCGTCTTCTTGTTTGTTCACTGCACGATTCGTGCCATTCCGCCTGCCGCCGAAGGACCGCCATGCCCTCTGATGACAACATCGCCTCAGTTCGCAATCTGCGTAAACGGTACGACACCCTCACGGCGGTAGATGGGGTCAGTTTCGACATCCGGCGTGGCGAGATTTTCGGACTGCTTGGCCCGAACGGAGCGGGTAAGACCACCACCATCAGTATGCTCGCCGGGATTCTGCCTCCGACCGAGGGCGAAATCGTCGTCGCGGGTCACGATGCGGCCCATGCGGGCATGGCCGTCAAGCGGGCGCTGGGGGTCGTGCCGCAGGAACTCGCCATCTACCCAAAACTGACGGGCCGGGAAAATCTGCGATTCTTCGGCGAACTCTACGGCCTCGGCGGAACCCCATTGGCCGAGCGCACCCTGAAGATGCTCACGCTCGTCGGGCTGGAAGACCGGGCCGACTCCCGAGCGGAGACCTACTCCGGTGGCATGAAGCGCCGCCTCAACCTCGCCATCGGCCTGATGCACAGCCCGCAGCTTCTGCTGCTCGACGAGCCAACGGTCGGAGTAGACCCGCAGTCCCGCAACCACATCTTCGAGGGCATCCAGGAACTCAACCGTCAGGGCCTGACGATTCTCTACACCAGCCACTACATGGAAGAGGTCGAAGCCCTCTGCCATCGGGTGGGCATCATGGACGGCGGCACACTCGTTGCCTGCGATACCGTACCGAATCTGATTGCCAGTCTGGGCGGGACTATTATCGAAATAGGTCTCGGCAGTGTCGTTCCTACGGAGGCGCAACTGGAGCGTCTGCGTCGCATGGAATACGCGGCAAGTGTCGAGTTTGTTCCTATTTCTGCGCCGGAAGCCGATCCGGTGGAGACCGCGCCAACCGCGAACCTGCTGCGAATTCGCGCCCGCGAACTGGCCCGTTCGCTGCCGGAACTGATCGCCGCCCTCTACGATGTCCAGCTTTCCCTGATCTCCCTCAATATCCAGCAGCCCAGTCTGGAGACCGTTTTCCTCTCCCTCACGGGCAAATCCCTGCGCGACTGAAAGGCAGCCATGACGACAACAACGGAGCCATTACGCACGGTCGCGTGGAATAACGGGCGGGTCGTTCTAATAGATCAAACGGCGCTGCCCGAACGGTACGAGGTCATCGAGTACACCGACTGGAACGAGGTCGTGGAGGCGATTCGCACGATGGTCGTGCGCGGTGCGCCCGCCATTGGCTGCACCGCCGCGCTCGGTATGGCTCTGGGCGCACAGAGTATCCGCACCGCTAACAGAGCGGACTTCCTGCGCCGTCTGAACGCCATCGCCAACGTCTTCCGCGCCTCACGCCCGACGGCGGTCAATCTGTTCTGGGCCATAGATCGGCTAATGCTGCTGGCGGCAAAGACAGAGGGCGACCCGGAACAGATTCAGGCTGCGTTGCTCACCGAGGCGCTGGCGATGCTGGAAGAGGACATCGAGACGAACCGCCGCATGGGACGATTCGGGGCGGAACTGCTGCCGGATGCGGGAACCGTCCTGACCCACTGCAACGCGGGCGCACTGGCGACGGTCGGCTATGGAACCGCGCTCGGCGTGATTCGCGCCGCCGTTGAGGCGGGCAAGCGGATTCAGGTGTTCGCGGACGAGACGCGCCCGCGCCTGCAGGGCATGAAACTGACCGCTTGGGAACTGGCGCAGGACGGCATTCCCGTCACCATCATCGCCGACAATATGGCGGCCAGCCTGATGCGACAGGGTAAGATTGACTGCATCGTGGTCGGGGCAGACCGCATCGCCGCCAATGGCGATACCGCCAACAAGATCGGCACCTATGGTCTCGCCGTCGTCGCCCGCTACCACAATGTCCCCTTCTATGTCGCCGCGCCCTTCTCCACAATAGACTTTAGCCTCGCCAATGGCGACGGCATCCCCATTGAACGCCGCGACGACACGGAAATGACCCATATCAACAGCGTTCGCATTGCTCCGGAAGGCGTTCCTGTCCTCAATCCCTCCTTCGATGTCACCCCCTCTGAACTCGTCACCGCCTTCATCACCGAACGCGGCGTCCTGCATCCTCCGTTTTCCTAGGCTGCGGTACAGGAAAGTGTCCTCTGGAAACTGCGGTCGAAGAAGGAAAAACTCCGGCGGGACGAGAAACGGAGAGCGTTCAACCGAGTCAACGCATTCAAACAGAGAGGTATGAATCACCATGAACATGCGCCTGCTTATCGTCCCCCTTCTCATTCTCGCCTCGGCTTCCCTGGCGGCGGACCTCGACACAGTCCCCGTCAAGTCCATCGCCAGAAAGAAGGAGATGCTCTTCTCCGATGACTTCAACAGCGCCGAACATGACAAGCGCTGGCACCGCGTTGTGGACACCTTCGCCTTCGAGAAGGGGGCGCTGAAAGGCACCCAGACTCGCGAGAAGGATATGCCTTCTGCCGACGGCAAGTCTGTCATCACCGCACACGCGGCCGTTTACGGTCTCGAACTGCCTACCAAAGACAGCGTCGTGGAGTGCAAAATCCGCTTTGAGGGCGCGAACATGATAGATGTCGAGTTCGATGACCGTAAGTTTGAAGGATCGCATTACGGCCACCTTTGCCGCGCCCAAGTTCGCCTTAACCGCGTCACCATCGTGGACGAGCGCGATGGCAGCCAGAGCAACGCCCTGATCGAACTACGGAAAGACCCAGTCGCCAATAAAGAAGCGATCAGCAAACTGCTCTCCACGCACAGCGCCAGTTTCCCCGCGAAACTGGAAGCGGGCAAATGGTACACCTTTGTCGTCGAAACCATCGGCGAGGAGATGCGGGTCACTATAGACGGCAAACCTGCTGGTTACCTCAAATCTCCCGGCATCGGTCACGCCACGAAGTCCAAGATCGAATTGGGCGTCGGCGGCAAAGACGGCTGGTTCGACGACATCAAAGTCTGGAACGCCGAACCGGTCAAGTAGCGTTCGCGTCTGTATTGGTTGCTCGGAGGTTAACCTACTGGCATTTTGTCCGGAGGTTGAACCCCCCCGGCAGGAAAAAGCGGACGTCTTGCAGACGGAAATGCCTTGATGGTTGGCAGTGATTGGAGTGCGTTGCCCGGCACAGGAACGTGCCGGGCTGGAAAAGCGGTCGTCCTCCGGACGAAGACTTCAGAAACTCTTCCTCGTCATGTTGTCCTGATAGGCGAAGAGAGAAGGGCGACAGCCTCTCTATGACTATTCTGACTGTCGGCACCGCGGTGATCTTTGGCCTCTTCTGGGGATATTCACGCAGGGAGCTAGAGCGGGGTAGGACTACGTTATCCGGTGAAAACGTGTAGGGGGACTTGAAAAAAACGGGTTGGCGATACACAATGTTGGTTACCACACCAAAACATATAGTGGTCGGCTTTGTCAAGACACGGATCGGACTATTTTTAAGTTAGATCCGTCTCCTTTCTGTGGGAACTTGTTCCCTCGGTCGATTGAGGTGGGATCACCTCGCAGAAGCATCACGTGACGCTTCCGCCAGCGCGC
>JBBRLP010000186.1:0-7018 GCA_038231295.1 Chthonomonadales bacterium | reverse complement strand
GTGTTCGCTGGTGAAGAGAACCGTGGCAATGTCCCGATTGGTTCTCCCCTCCGCTTTCAGGAGAACACAGTGCAGGCGGTCACGGAGCCGCACGTTCTTTTCGGTTTTGTAGCGACGGACGAGTTCGGCGCGTTGGTCGTACGTCAAGGTGAGCAGGAGTTTCATGCCTACTATTTTACACCATGAATAAGTCAACCGCCGGTAGGATATACTAACGGCGCACGAGAAACAAGTGATTACGCGCTCAGAATAAACGTCCGAACCTCGTGATTTTGACGTGCCGTTTTGTATATTGCGTCCGAGGTTGCCCTTCGGAAGGGTTTCAGGGTGACCATGCACAGATGCCGATATGTAGCGCAAGTGACGAACGTTGATCACCGTTGCCCACGATTGCCCTTTCGGAATGAATTCCGGGGCTGTGGGCCTGCGGCCAGGTGTCCGCAAGCGGACACACAAACGACCTTGTTTTCGGTTCTCCTGCAAGTCCTTCCAGACAACTACATGCATGAGCCGAAAAGACGATGAACAGATAATGTGACCGCGAAGCGGTCACTTGGCCGAAGGCCCACAGCCCCGGAATTCATTCCGAAAGGGCATTCCCGGTGGCAAAATGATGGGCAACGGCGACCACCCCGGAATTCATTCCGAAGGGCAAACCAACGGGCAACCACAACCAACGTTCGACACTCGCGCCCAACACTTGCGCTGCATATCGGCATCTGTGGCCGATCACCCCGGAAATCCTTCCGAAAGGCAGCCCTGCGGACATTCATTCAGGCATTCGCTGCGGCAAACAAACGGGCTTTCATGGGCTTCTTCGCGCCAACAACTTATACTGGCAATCCAGTTCCTCCTGTCCAAAAAAACAGCGGCAGGGCCAGTGACCCTGCCGTGTGGAAGCGTTGGCTGTTTTCGGAGGGATTAGAACCTGGAGCGGAAGTCGAGGTTGGTCTGGATTTCGTCCTGGAGGTTTTTGCTGTCGTGACTGCGGATTTCGGCGGAGATGGTCAGGAAGTGATCGGCATTGAGCTGGTGATCGAGGGCGACATGAAGGTGGTCGGAATGGTCAAATTTACCGGCCTGTCCGTTGATCTCTTTGCTGTAGGCAAGGCTGAACTTTACGCTACGCGAGAAGGCGGTGTCTACGCCGAATCCGAAGGAACTGGTCGCGACTTTGGTGGCCTGATTGTCGCTCAGACGGTAGAAAATCTGCGAGGTCAGCGTGGATTTCCAGGCGTGTTTGAACGCCACGTCCGCCGTCGTCAGCGGGGTCAGGTTGCCCTTGTCGTCCTCCGGGAGCGTTCCGTAGGTATAGACAAAGTTGGTGGCTTTGGCAAATCGCCAGTCGGCGGTGAAGCGGCGTATCAGTTTGTCTTCCCCGGTTGTCAGCGTACGCACTTTGTAGAGGAACGAGCCGTGGAACAGTTTCTTCGGGTTCGGGTCGGTCGTGAACTGATAGTGACGGGAGATGGTGCTGGTTCCGTCCTGTTTGGAGAGACCGCTGTAGTCGAGCAGAAACTCGTTTTTCCAGATTTTCCAGGCGGCGCGGCCGGTCATCGTCTCGTTTTGCAGTTTGCGCTGATCGTTGAGCGAGGCGTAGCGAGCGGTGAACGTGATCTCTTTCAGCGGCCCCAGGCAGAACGGCTTGGCATTGCTGATGGCGAAATCCGCGACATCTTTGGTGTTTTTGGAGTTGTCGTGAATCTCGTTGAACGTTGCGGCAACCGAGAAGTTTTTGACCGGCTCCCCTTGCAGCCCGAATTTGACGACATCCCCGTCCTTGTTGTCCGTCGTGTCTTTCTGCGACAGTCCGGCGACAATAGAGAACTTCTTGTTGGCCTGGAACTGGAGATCGAACGTGTCCGTCGCTTCGGAGGGCGTGGGCGAAGTGGCAGGCGTGGTCGCGGCGGCCTGCTTGTCGGCTTCCGGGGACTTGTCGTCCGTCTTGTCCTGACCCCGGTCTATCTCCTGACGCGCATAGGAGAAGGTCAACTGGCTAGATGGCTTCACATGGACATTCAGGTTGGTCGTGTTTTCGTAGCGGCTATCCGTGTAGACCAGTCGTTTCTCATCGAAACTCAGGCCGTTGCGCTGCGCCGTTGGGGTCTCGAAATGGAGAAAATCAGTGGTCGCTCCCTGCTTCTCCAAGCCCTTATCGTACGTCGCCGACTCGTCATGGAAGAGATTGAACAGAAAGCCCTTGCCGAACCCCTGATTGAACGTGACCAGACTGTGCTGAAGTCCGTTGCGCTTGCCGTCGGCGGTCGCGATGTCGCTGTCGTCGGTGTAGGTCAGGCTTGTCAGTTTGCTGACCGCGTACTGGAGGTTGAATTTGTGCGTATCGTGGCTCAGTTTGTCGGCGGCATTGTTCGCGCTGTAGAGCGTTCCATCGAAGGTCAGCCCTTTCACGGCGGCGAAATGGGCGGTGTAGTCACTGCGCTTGTAGCCGCGTTCCGTTTCCACCGTATGCTTGTCGACATCCGTCATGGCAAGGTCGGCGGAACGGGCGAAATCTTTGTCGGTGCTGGCGAAGTTGGCGGTGAGCGCGACGCCCCTGGTCTCCAGAGCAACGTTCTGGCGGCTCAATCCGGCTGCCGCGATTCGCGCCGCCGTCTTGCTGTCCTTCTTGTCTTTCTCTGCGGCAGTCAGGGCGTCCTTGATGGCGTCTTCCACCGCGCCAACCTGGAGGCTGGAGAAACTGACCTTCGAGATTTTGTTCAACTGCCAGCCCAGTCCGAACTGACGGCGCGACAGGCCATGCTCGTTGCCAAGCTGGGCGCGTTCCACATCGGAGAGATCGGTGAGGCGATTGAACTGATTGCCGATGGTCTGATCGAGCAGAGTGAACTGCAACGCCTTGCCCG
Source organism: Chthonomonadales bacterium (assembly GCA_038231295.1). Lineage (GTDB taxonomy): Bacteria > Armatimonadota > Chthonomonadetes > Chthonomonadales > Chthonomonadaceae > JANXLO01. The sequence continues at coordinate 4,154 of JBBRLP010000186.1, read as the reverse complement.
TATAGCCGAACTGGTAGCGGTGTACAGCGCCAAGTGTGGCTACGGTACTGCCGCCATCCAACTGCGATAGGTCCATCTTGTTGAAGGTCACAAAACCGCTCTTGCCCGCTTTGCCGAGCAGCATTTTCGCCCGCAGATACTCCCGCGACAGCCCGGCCTCTTTGCCGACCTGATCGCGCTCTTTCTGCACGACCTGATCGGCCTTTGCGTCCGGGTCGTACTGACGGCGGATATCGAGGGCTAGTGCCGTCTTCTCGATGTCGGCGAGGTCGGTGAGGCGGCTGAAATCTTTGTCCGTCTTGCGGCTGACATAGCCCAGGCTGAATCCTTTGGTGTCGAAGTTCAGGCTGTCTCGCTGCAATCCGGTCGTCAGGGATTTGGCGTCCTTTGCGGCATCAGACAGGCGCAGTTGCGAGATGGCGAAGCCGCCCATTTTGCCGAACGTGGAGTTGAGACGCAGGCTGTCCCGGCTGAAGCCAGCCTCTTTCACCACCTGCGCCTTGTCCGCCGCCGTCACCTGTTCGGGTTTCGCCGCCGGGTCGTACTGGCGGTAGAGGTCAAGCGCGAGGGTGGTCTTGTCGGCGTCGCTCAGGTCGTTGAGGCGCTTGAAATCTTTGTCGGCCTTGCGGTCAAGGCGCTGCACACTGACGCTCCCCAGATTGAAGCCGATACTCTCGCGGTTCAGTCCGCCGCTCTTGTCGCCGAAGTTCTGGCTGGCGAAGTCGAGCGTACCAGGAGCCACGCCTTTTTTCGAGGAGCCGAAGTTGAGTCCGAAGCCGAGATTGGAGGACTGCATCCCCTTCTGATGCTCCCACTGCGCCTTGTCCGCTTCCCGCAGACCCTTGAACGAGGCGAATTTCTCCCCGATACTACGGCTGGCGTAGTTGAAATGCAGGTTTTGGGAGAGGAAGCCGACGCCCTGCTGGCTGATGGAGCCTTTCTCGTCGTGAATCTGGCTGAGGTCGAAACTGAGACCATCGGGCGTTTTGCTTTTGGGGTTCAAACCGAAGTCCAGACCAAAGCCGACACGCTGAACGCCCTTCTCGCCTTCCAACTGCGCCAGGCGGTCGAGCATCGTCTTGTCGTTGGCGGCGTTGCCGCGCAGGGCCGCGAAGCCGCTGAAGTTCTTGCCGATGTCCTGAAAATCGGCGTGGGCGCGAAGTTTGCCGGACTGCGCGTTCAGGCTCTGCGTGATGAGATGATCCACACCGCCGAGCGTCTGGTCTTTGGCCGCCGCTTTCGCTGCCGTCTTCTGTCCATCGAGTTTGAGGTTGCCCGTCTCCGTAGTGTTGGCGAAGTAGGCCATCCCGCTGTAGGTGGAGAGACCGCCCCCGCCGAACTTGCTGCTGAGATTGAGGCCATAGAGAGAGGTGCTGGTGCCGTCTCCGAGGCTCTGCCCATAGGCCAGACCGAGCGCGGTGGAGCGACCAAAATTCAGTTGCAGGCCGGGAATGCCGAGCGAAGAACGCTGCCCGCTGCCGCCGTCTTCGTAGCGATAGTAGACGCTGATGGAGTCGGTGGCGCGGACGGTCTGCGCGAAGTAGATGGCTCCGCTGTCGGGGTCGAGGAAGTAGTCCTGACCGGACTTGAGCAGGGTTCCGTTGACGCGCAGGCTCACGGTGTCGGTGACGATATTGCCGTGGGAGAGGGTGTAGCCGAGGCGGGAGCCGTTGCCGCGCAGCACTTCCGCCTGCGAGTGGCCGGGCGTAGCGGCGGTGTGCGTTTTGCCCAGGTTTTCGCCCAGAACGCTCAATCCACCGCTGCCCTGTGCGGCAATGCCGTTGATGTGCGGCGCACTGCTGGCGGTCGTGGCGGCAGGGGTCTGAGCCATCGCCGCACCGGACAGCATGAACGGCAAGGTTGCGGACAGAACGACGACGGAGGAGGAGAAAATGCTCCTCCGTTCGCGCTTCCGGGCGCGAAGCAGCCGTCTTGTCATTTTGTCGTACCTTGCCGTCATGGGTATGGTCTATCCTTGCCGATGTTCCTGAAGGGAATCGGAGAGCGTTGCGCTTAGAACGTTCCTTTGATCACATCAATGGTGATCTCACGTCGCTGAATGTTCTCCGCCACATTGCGGTCATAACCGCTGTACTTCGCGGAGATATTCTGCCGGATCACGGCGGCGGCGAGGTTCTGGCGGGCATCCGGTGGGAGCGCCGCGACATGCACGGTGCGCTTCGGAGCAGGCTGAGCCTCTGGCTGCGTGGTCGTCGCGGTCTCGCCCGTGCTGCCCATCGTGGCCGTCGGCGTCGTGACTGTGTGGCCTGTGCCTGTCGCGGTATCGTCGTTCGTGGCGACCATCGGGCCGAACTCCACGTTGGAAGCGGACACCGTCGGCGTCAGATTATGCACCGAATGGTCATCCATTTTCTTGTCGTAGGGATAGCCTGGAGCCTGTGCGGCGTCTGCGATAGCCGCATTGCTCTTCGGAACATAGTGATTGAGCGGATGATTAACCGGTGTCTGGGTTTTCACCATCCCAGCGCCGGGATTCGGAACAGGCAGGTTAAGCGGGCTCTTCACTACGTCCGGTCGGACGCTGTGCATATCCGCTTTCGCGACAGTCGGCGTCTCTTTTTTGACCGGGGTCTTTACCGCCGGAGGCAACGCAATATTGATCGGGCCAGATGGTAGGTTCGTATGTTCAGGCGTTACCGGAGTAGGAGTTAACGCCACAACAGTGTTCGCCGGATTGCTCAGTCCACTGCCGTTATTCGCAGGATGCAGACGGGGCCAGGCAATGACCGCCAGCAGCGCTGCCATTGCGAACGCGCCGCCGATCGTGGCATAGCGTCCCGTCGCAGGCTGCATCGCGCCTGTCCAGGCCGCCCGCAGCCAGCCAACGAAGGTGGGGCGCTGAACGGTTTTGGCGTAGACGGCTTCGCGCAGACCGGCAGGCGGAGCGACCTCTTCCCAGGTGTGCACCGCTTTGGAGGTCTGCATCAGGAACTCGAAGTCCCGCGCATAAGCCGGATCGGATTTCAGCATCTTTTCGACCAGAGCCGCCTGCGCCGGGTCCGCTTCGCCGTCTACATAGAGGCTAAGCAGTTCCCAGAGCTGCTCGTCATCGGGCGGCGTCTGTGCATCGAACGTATTCTCGAAGGGGTTCTTTGTGGGCATGGTGACCCTCTCTCCTGTCGTCGCGGCCCGGTAAATAGAAGGCGGACGACCTCCGCAAAACATAATTCTGCCCGGTACGACACAGACAGACGAAGAAGGTTGCATTTTTTGCAAAACGGCCGCTTCTTTTTTGTCCGGTTACCGCACGGAACGGGCATCTCACTCCGTCAGACCGTCCGGCGAGGGAAGAGTTACACAAATTTGACCGCACTTGCAGGGATTGCACTCTGTAGCGACGAAGGAGAGGGAGAGACTGTCTCTCACTGAGAGAGGCAGCCCAATGCTTTTCGAGGAGATAACGGCTTTGCTCAAAACGACTCTGCTTCACCCGGACATTCTGCGGGCGGTGGCGGGCGCGGGACACGGTTCCCGCATCCTCATCGCGGATGGCAACTATCCGTTTTCCACGACCGCCGGCCCCAACGCGGACGTGGTCTACCTGAATCTCGCGCCGGGCCTCATCAGCGCGACGGATACCCTGCGCGTTCTGGCCTCCATCCTGCCCCTCGAGGCGGCGCACGTCATGCAGCCGGCGGACGGCTCCGAACCGCCCATCTTCGACGAGTTCCGCAAACTGCTGCCCCCCGGCATCGGCATTGCGGCCATCGAGCGGTTCGCCTTCTACGAGACGGTCGGGCAACCGAACGTCTGCCTGGTCATCGCGACAGGAGAACAGCGCATCTACGCCAATATCCTTCTGACCATCGGCGTAGTGATGCCGGAGTAAAACTGGACAGAAAAATGCCTTCTCCCCCGGAATCGGGGGCCGGGGGCGGAATTGGGAGTTGGGGGGGCGGCTATTTTCCCATCAGCCTTCCATGCGCGGGGGCGCACCCTATCGCATGAAAATTCCGCCTTTGGCTCTTGTTTTAGTAGACAAGAGACAAGCGTTAGGAGTTACGCACATGTTGCTTCCAGTAAATTGCCTGCTCTGCAACTGCGCCTGACGGCATCCCGGATGATGTCCAGCTTGGTTTGATACCAGCTCACGCCGGTCTTGAGGCGGATCGCTTCCAAGCGAACAAACGCCC
>JBBRLP010000185.1:0-7071 GCA_038231295.1 Chthonomonadales bacterium | reverse complement strand
TTGCAGATTGTGTCCCAGATATCTGCTAAAATGTTCATGTTAGCGCTCCTTTCTCGATTTGATCGGCAAAACCAAATTCGACAGGGAGTGCTAACTCTCATTTATCAACGTTCAAAGACTTTTGCAAAAGGCTCTATAGCATCAATTTGGGCATACAGTGTACCGACCAGCGATATGTATTTACACTCGAACAAATGCAATTATGTACGTAATGTGGCGAAAGCCAATTCGCGGTCGGCAAGAATTGCTTCAAAAGAAGCTATTGCCGAACGCTTCTTTTCTAACTCGTGCTCTTCTGGGGTGAGTTTACGTACCAGACTACCGTTCATAAAAGGCTTGACTCCATCTCTCGGAGAAGGGAAGCGTAGGTACTGGCTGAATTATTCCTTGTAGTTGATCCAGTGTTAGGAGTTCGGGCGGCGTACCTTGCTGTCGTGCTTGCTCGCTAACAATCCGTTTCAGTTCGGGCGGCAGGGCAATTGTGATCCTCCTCTTGCTCCCTGTAAGAAAGTAAAGTCGCCATTTCGTGCCCATTTCATTATACCTCACCTTACGCAAGCAAGGAGATAGCAAAGGGTTGACACCCCTCGCTACGCGGCTTCGCCGGATCGTCCTTCGGACGAGACACGGTGTGACAATGTTCTTGAGGCCGATGAGTGGCCCTCACAGCCTGGACGTTTCCGAAGGAAACTTGGCCGCAGGTCATTCAGCAGAGGAGTTCACTCCGCCGACTCCGCCCAATTGTATGTCCGCCTGCGTAAGGTGAGTTATACAATCAAATCGCTCCTTTACTCACGCTGTTTCCAATGCATTGTCAACAGAAGGAAGGACTTGCACTGCCGGCGAAATGTGTATCCCGATGCGAGTCGTGGTGTCATACGCTATAATTATGTGGCGTGTATGGTGGTGAGGAATGGGGCAAGACGCGGTGCGCTTTCGATTCTGATGGGGCTTGAGGGGATGCGCGTGAAAAACTCTTCGCTGTGGCTTTGCGCGGGTTTCGGGTCGGCGGTTCTGCTGGGAGTGATCGGCTTCGCGCCGTCTTCTGCGGGTGGACAGAAGGTGCGGAAGGCGAACGCGCCGACGAAGCAGCAGACAGGCGGGAAGGCAGGCGTTCCGACAGGCGGGAAGAAGACGCCCGACGCAGAGACGGTCGCCTTTTTCGAGACGAAGGTGCGGCCTGTCCTGATAGAGCGGTGTTCCGGCTGTCATGGCGAGAAGCAGCAGGCGGGCGGGCTGCGTCTGGATACGGCGGCGGGAGTGGCGAAAGGCGCGAACTCCGGGGCGGTCGTGCTGGCAGGCGAGGTGGAAAAGAGTGCGTTGGTACGGGCCGTGCGTTATGAGGGCAAAATCAAGATGCCGCCGACAGGCAAACTGCCTGCCGAAGAGATTGCGGCGCTGACGGAATGGGTGAAGCGCGGCGCGATCTGGCCTGCCACGCAGAAGCCGGAGACAGGGGCGGTAACCGCGGGCTTCACAGCGGCGCAGCGACGGTTCTGGGCGTTTCAGCCGGTGCGTAGACCGTCCGTTCCTGCGGTCAAGAACGCGGCCTGGGTCAAGAACCCGATAGATGCGTTTGTGCTGGCGCGACTAGAGGCGAAAGGGCTGAAACCCGCGCCGCCCGCCGACAAACGCACACTGATACGCCGCGCCAATTTTGATCTCATTGGTCTGCCGCCTACGCCGGAAGAGGTGCAGGCGTTCCTCGCGGACAAGTCTCCGAACGCCTTTGCGAAGGTCGTGGACCGACTGCTGGCCTCGCCGCGCTACGGCGAACGGTGGGGGCGGCACTGGCTCGACGTGGTGCGCTATGCCGACTCCGCCGATGCGCGGGGGCTGGGCAGCGAAGGCGATTTCAGCGAAGCCTGGCGGTATCGCGACTGGGTCGTGGACGCTTTCAATAAAGATATGCCCTATAACCTGTTTGTGAAGAACCAGATTGCGGGCGACCTCCTGCCGCCGGAAGGCAAACCGCAGGCCGCCGGAACGAAACTGGCCGGACTGGAACCCGCCGCCCCGGGCGAAATCAACATCCCCGGAACCATCGCGACGGGAATGCTCGCACTCGGCAACTGGGGCAACGGCGACGCCGACAAAGACAAAATCCTCACCGACATCGCCGACGATCAGGTAGACGTGGTCAGCCGGGGCTTCATGGGCCTCACCGTCGCCTGCGCCCGCTGCCATGACCACAAGTTTGACCCCATCGCCACTAAAGACTACTATGGCCTCGCGGGTATCTTCTTCAGCTCGCATATTCTGCCGAAACTGACGCCGAAGGGCGCGGGCGAGAATATGCTGCGAATTCCGCTGGAGACGAAAGCCGATACCGAACGCCGCGCTCAGTACACCGCGCAGACGACGGCGCTGGAGGCGCGTATCAAGGCCGAGGCGGCCACGCAGTACGCCACCTATGCCCGCAGCATGCTGCCGCAGACCGTCCGCTACCTCGTCGCGGCGTGGAACTACGCGCATCGCCCGACAGAGAAAGCAGCCTTGAGTCTCACGGACTTTGCGAAGGCGCAGGGGCTTCAGGAGACGCCGCTGCGGAACTGGCTGGACACTCTGGGCATGAACGCCGACTATCGCCTGATGTCCACGCCCCTGCGCGACGTACTCAATACGCCCGGCATCCATACCTGGCGCGGCGCACCCGACTGCCCCAATATGGTCGTCAATACCACCGCGCAGGCCCACATGCTGCTCACTTTCACCCTGCCGCCGAAGTCCGTCTCCGTTCACCCCGGCCCGACCGACGGCGTGGCGGTCGAGTGGGTCAGCCCAATTGCCGGGACGGTGCAGGTGACGGGCAAGGCGACCGACGCCGACCCCGCCTGCGGCAATGGCATCGCCTGGGCCATCACCCACCGACAGGCCGCGGCGACCGTCGAACTCGCATCGGGAGCCTTTCCGAACGGCGGCAAGCAGGGATTTGAGGAGGCGAAGAGCGCACCGAACCTGAACCGTATCGCCGTCAAGCCCGGCGACCGACTACAGCTTCTCGTCCTGCCGAACGGCGAATACTCCTGCGACACCACCACTATCGAGTTCGTCATCTCGCAGAAGGATGGCCCCAACGTCTGGAACCTGACCTCGGAACTGATGGACGAACCGCTTCGCGCCAACCCCCGCCCCGACCGCTACGGCAACCCCGGCGTCTGGCGGTTTACGGATATGGCGGGCAGTCGTCGTCCGACCGGGACACCCACGCCGGAACTTGTCGCCTGGAACGCCGCTGTCGGTGCCTCGCCCGCCCCTGATGCCGTCGAGAAGGCGGCGCAGGAGTTCGCGAAAGCGTTTACCCTGGCTGATGCCCGCAGTCCTTTCTTTCCTTCGTCCGAAGCCGAGGAGAGTCTGCTTCCCGCGGAGGGCCGGAATGCGCTGAGTGGACTGCGTACTGAACTCGCGATGCTCCGCAAGAATCCGCCTGCGCCAATGGCTTTTGCGAACGGAATTCAGGAGGGCGGCGTACCGGAAAGCCCCCACGCCGGAACCCACGATGTGCCTGTCCATATTCGCGGACGCTACGACCGCCTGGGCGACCTCGTGCCGCGCCACTTCCCAACTATCCTGACGGGAGATGTGCCGCCCCCGAAAATTCAGGGCAGCGGACGGCTGCAACTCGCGGAGTGGCTGACTGCCCCGACGCACCCGCTTACCGCCCGTGTTTTTGTCAATCGGGTCTGGCAGCACCATTTCGGTGAGGGCATCGTCCGCACTCCGAGCAACTTTGGCTTCCTCGGTGAGCGCCCGACGCACCCGGAACTTCTCGACTGGCTGGCGTCGGTCTTCGTCACGCCGACAAACGCGAACTATGGCTGTGACTGGTCGATGAAAAAGCTGCATCGGCTGATGCTGCTCTCCAGCGCGTATCAGCAGGCGTCGGATGGTCTGCCGCTCACTATCAGGACCGACCCGGACAATCGTCTGTTCGGACGCATGAATCGGCATCGCCTGGAGGCGGAGGCCGTGCGGGACAACCTGCTGGCGGTCGCGGATCACCTGGACACCACGATGGGCGGACTCGGAACGCGGGATTTCAACTCCGGTCGCCGCACCCTCTACCTGATGACCATTCGCTCCGACCGCTCCGGCTATGGCCCGCTCTTCGACGCCGCCGATGCCAGTGTCAGTGTGGAACGCCGTACCGTCTCCACGGTTGCGCCACAGGCCCTCTTCCTGCTTAACAATCCGTTCCTGCTGGAGCAGACCCGCCTGCTCGCCGCGCTGCTCGCCAAAGCCGCCCCGACCGATGCGACGGCACGGATTCAACGCGCCTATCAGCGACTCTACAGCCGTCCCGCCGCACCGGAAGAGGTCGAGATCGGTCTTGCCTTCCTCGCCCATGCCGCGAAGAAGACTTCTGCACCGGGTTCCGCATCTCCCGCTCTTCTCAGCGATACCCATGCCTGGGAAGAGTATTGCCAGTTGCTGCTCTGCGCCAACGAGTTCGTCTATATAGACTGACGCCGGAAGCTCTGCTCGAAAGGAATTCTGTATGAAACGAACCGACCCCGAACACGACCGCCTGCCCGCCTATTTCTCCCGGCGCGAGATGCTGCAAGGTTTCGCCAATGGTTTTGGAATGCTCGGTTTGGCAGGACTGCTGGCGGACGAGGCGAAGGCCGGAAATGCCGACAGTGCGAATCCGCTTGCCCCGAAGATGCCGATGTTCCCGGCGAAGGCGAAGCGTGTCATCTTCCTGTTCATGTCGGGTGGGCCGTCGCACGTAGATACCTTTGACCCGAAGCCACGCCTGACCGCCGAGATGGGCAAACCGCTGCCCTTCGCCAAGCCGTCTCTGGAGCGCACCAAGACCGGCAACCTGCTCGGCTCTCCTTTCGCGTTCAAAAAGTACGGGCAGGCAGGAACCGAGGTCAGCGAACTGTTTCCACACGTCGGAGGCTGCGTGGACGACCTGTGCATGATTCGGGGGATGTACGCCGACAATATCAACCACAACGGCGCGTGTTTGCAGATGAACACGGGTGAGCAGGCGTTTTCGCGCCCCAGTCTCGGCTCGTGGCTGCTCTACGGACTCGGCAGCGAGAACCAGAACCTGCCCGGTTTCCTCGTCATTAGTCCCGCACAGCCCGCGCAGGGTGCACCGCTCTGGAGTTCCTCGTTCCTGCCCGCCGCCTATCAGGGGACGCTTGTCAACGACCTGAGCAACCCGATTGCCAACCTGAAAAATCCCGCCTTCTCCTCCTCCGACCAGCGCAGTCAGCTCGACACCCTGCGCCAACTCAACGACCTTCACCGTCGCCGCCATGCCGAACAGAGCCAGCTTAACGGGCGCATCGCCGCCTTTGAACTGGCCTATCGGATGCAGACCGAAGCCCCGGAAGCCTTCAACACCGACAGCGAGAGCGCGGAGACCAAAAAACTGTACGGCATGGACGACAAGACCACCGAGATTTTCGGCAAGCAGTGTCTGCTGGCGCGGCGCATGGTCGAGCGCGGCGTCCGCATGGTGCAGGTCTACCACACGCAGACCGGAACCCGCGCCAGTTGCCAGCTCTGGGATCAGCACGGCAATCTGCGGAACGGCCTGCGCGAAAACTGCGCCGCCACCGACAAGCCTATCGCCGGACTGCTCAAAGACCTCAAAGCGCGCGGCCTGCTGAAGGACACCCTTGTTGTCTGGGGCGGAGAGTTCGGGCGCACTCCCACTGCCGAAAACTCTGATGGCCGCGAACACCACCCCTTCGGCTTCACGATGTGGATGGCGGGCGGCGGCGTCAAACCCGGCATCGTCCATGGCGCGACGGACGAGTTCGGCTGGCACGCCACCGAGAACAAAGTTCACGTCCACGACCTCCACGCCACCATCCTGCACCTCATGGGCATAGACCACACCAAACTGACGTACCAGTACGGCGGCCGCTACTATCGCCTCACTGATGTCTACGGCGAGATTGTCCGTCCCATCCTCGCGTGAGTTGTTGGTCCTCCCCCCTCCCAAAAAACTTCCGTCACGCAGTGAAACTGCTTGACGTTTTATGTCGTCTAGGGTATAGTAGTAGTATAAGATACTACTGAATAGGAGAAGACGACCGAAATGTCTGTGGAGAGCATTCAGGCGCTGCAGGGGCTGGGGTTTACGGAGCTGGAAGGGGCCATCTACACCTTTCTGCTCCACGAGTCGCCGGTGACGGGTTATCGTATCGCGCAGGCCATCGGAAAACCGACCGCCAACACCTACAATGCGATCAGCGGACTGGAGGCGAAGGGCGCGATTCTGGTGGATAACGGCGCGAATCGGCTCTGTCGGGCGATCCCGCCGGAAGAACTGCTCGCGCAGATGACTTCGGCGTTTCGGCAGCAGCGCCAGAAAGCCGCCGATGCCCTCGCAAAACTCGAAACCAGCGCGGAGGATGAGCGCGTCTATCAGTTGAGGACACGCGAGCAGGTGTTGGAACGCGCCCGTCAGATGCTGCTCAGGTGTCGGCAGGTGGCGCTGGTCAGCGCGTTTCCGCAGCCGCTCGAAGCCCTGCGCGACGCTCTGGAAGAGGCGGCGGCGCGTGGCGTCCAGGTGCTGCTCAAAGCCTACCGCCCGGTGGACGTGGCGGGAACGCATATGGTTCTCTCCTCCGAATCCGCCCGTCTGCTCGAAAACTGGCCCGGACAGGAACTGAGTCTGGCGGCCGACGGCGAAGAGTACCTGCACGCCCTGCTCGACTGGAAAGACGAGGCGGTGATCCAGGCCGTTTGGAGCCAGAGCATCTTTCTCGCCTTCACCCACTACAACGGCCTCTACTGCGAATGGATGCTGACCACCCTCAACAGCAAAATACAGGCCGATATGCCCACAGAGACACTCAAACAGCAGCTGGACTGGCCCCAGCACCCGGTCAACATTCCCGGTTACCAACGCCTGCTGGACAGTTCTCGCCACCGGGGGGGAGAAATCCCCGAAAAGGAGGCTTAAGGAGCCTTTTTCAAAAGTCGGCTGTCGCCGTGGTTGGTTTGTCCGCCAAGAATGCCACAGAGCGGGTTGATCGTCGATTTTACTGACAAACAGACGCCAATCTCGCCTTTTCCTGACAAAAGACGTCTCGGCAGACGTGT
>JBBRLP010000184.1:0-7133 GCA_038231295.1 Chthonomonadales bacterium | reverse complement strand
GACACGTCTGCCGAGGGGTCTGTTGCCAGGAAAAGGCGAGATTGGCGTCTGTTTCTGAGTAGAATCGACTCTCTGCCCGCTCCGTAGCATTCTTGATGGGCAAAGCAACCACGGCGACAGCCGACTTTTGAAAAAGGCTCTTTAGGGCGTCCGGAGGGCAGGGAAGGCTGATGGGAAAGGAGCTGTGATTTGAGTGAGGCACTGTTTCGGGGCTACGACCCTGCGGAGATGTCGAGCATGGACGCCTATCGGCTGATGCTGCACTGTGTCTCCCCGCGTCCCATTGCGTTTGTCTCTTCCGCTTCGGAGGCGGGGCTGCCGAATCTGGCTCCGTTCTCGTTCTTTATGGCGGGCGGCGCAAATCCACCCTCGGTCGTCATCTCGCCGACCGTCGGCAGAGAGGGTCAGCCGAAGGATACCCTGCGGAATATCCTGGAGACCGGGGAGTATGTCCTCAATGTGGTGACCTACGCGATGCGGGAGAAGATGAATCAGGCAAGCGCGGCCTACCCGTATGGGGTCAGCGAATGGGAAGAGGCGGGCTTCACGCCCTCAAAGAGTGTGAAAGTGCGTCCGGCGCATGTCGGGGAAAGTCCTCTCGCGATGGAGTGCCGCCTGCACCAGATTGTGCCGCATGGCGAGGGGGCGATGGCGGCCACCTATGTCATCGGAGAGGTCGTCTATTTCCATGTCGCGGAGTCGCTGCTGGAAGGCGATGCCATAGACCCGCGCCGCGTGGACTACATCGCCCGTATGGGCGGCGACTGGTATTCCCGCGTTTCCCCGGAAGCGATGTTCGAACTTGGACGGGCCGTCTATCCGCCCAAGCCGTAAGGAAAACCGGGTATAGGAACGTAACTGGCTGAAAAAGGCGGTCGCCCTGCGGACGCAGGCTTCGGAAAATTCCGGTTCTTTCGTTGCCTGGTAGGTTGGCCGGAGGTTTCACCCCCCGGACAACCTACCAGGGTTTTCAACTTCCGGCGAACCTCACTTTTTAGTGGCGGGAGGGGTGGCAGCAGGCGTCGCTGGCTTATAGGGCTGCCCGAACGGACGCTGCTGGGGCGCGGCGGCATCTGCCTCAATGAGGTGGTATATCTGTCCGGCATCGAGGGGACCGAGCTTGGTCTGGACGCCGGAAGGCCAGTCAATGGTGATGGCGTCGGTTTTTGTGGCGGGGCCGAGGCCGACCGTGACGGGCAGTTCGCTCTGGGAGCAGTAGGAGGAGCCACTGCGGACGTTGTAGGTCTGCGACTTTGCTCCGATTTTCACCGTGACGATAGCCCCTATCGCGCTGCGATTGCTTTTCGTGCCTTCCAGTTCAAGGCGCAGGGCGTGGTTGCCGTTGTCGGCGCTGTTGCGGAAGAGATAGGCGGGGCCGTTACTGGTGGAGAGGGCGATGGCGGGGAAACCGTTCAGCAGGTAGTCGGCGTAGGCGCAGCCCCGCCCGACATATTTCGCCTGCATGACCGGCCCAAGCGTCTCGCCCGCATTGGCGAAATTGCCGTTGCCGAGATTGCGGAAAACGAGCGGGGCTTCGGCGTAGGTGACCTCTTTCTGATCCTCCTGCACGTCGTCGTCAATATGCCCGTTCGCGATGAAGATGTCCGGCCAGCCGTCGTTGTCGAGATCGCAGAAGAAGAGGCCGAAGGAGAGCGAGAGCAGACTCGGCGGCCCGACGCCTGATTGCGCTGCCGTGTCCCGGAAGATACTTCCCTGATTGTGATAGAGGGCGAGCATCTGGTTTGAGAAGTTGCCGATGATGAGGCTCTCTTTGCCCGAGTGGTCGAAGTCACAGGCGGCTATTCCCATCGCGCCCCGTGCCGCTCCGCTGTCGTTGTAAGCCATGCCCTGCTCCACCCCGGTTTCTTTGAACGTGCCATCGTGTTCGTTGTGGAAAAGGTAGTTCGGCTCGGTGTCGTTGGCGATAGCGATGTCCGGCCAGCCGTCGTTATCGTAGTCGCAGATCGCGACGCCGAGCGATTTGCCCTGGAGTTTGCGCTTCTCCGGGGCGGGGCCTTCACGCAGTCCCGCTTTCGCCGCCACTTCGGTAAAATGCCCGTTCCCCTCGTTGTGATAGAGGGTGAGTGGCTGCCCGGAGTACTGGTTCGGGGTTCCATAGGTGCGGTGACCGTTCTTCATGAAGGCGATGTCGGTTGCGGGCGTCCACTGAACGTAGTGACAGACGACCAGATCGAGTTTGCCGTCTTTGTCGTAATCCACCCAGGCCGCGCTTGTACTCCAGCCACTGTCCTTCAATCCTGCCTTTTCCGTCACGTCGCTGAACGTGCCGTCTCCGTTGTTGCGGAACAGGTAGTTCCGGCCCAGGCCCGTCACATACAGACTCGGATGCCCGCTGTTATCGTAGTCCCCCACGCAGACCCCCATCCCGAACATGGTGACATCGAGGTGCGCCTGTTTCGTGACGTCGGTAAAGTGGCCTTTGCCGTCGTTGTGGAAGAGTTTGCAGGTCGGCGCTGGCCCCGTCATGGGCGTATACGGGATTTTCGCGGCAGCGCACTCCTCTTTCGTCCAGGGACGGCTGTTGACCAGAAACAGGTCCGGGAAGCCGTCGCCATCGTAGTCAATCCAGGCGAGGCCGCTGCCCATCGTCTCCGGCAGCAGTTTGTTCTGCGTCGCGCCGCTGACGTGCTTGAAATCTAGTCCGGCCTCCTTCGTCGCATCCGAGAAGGTGATGTTCTTCGTTGTTGCAGCCACTGCCGAGACAGGCACAGGCGTCGCGGGCTTCGTCGGATTGCATCCCGCAAGGAGGCCAGCGAAGAGACCGAGGAGAAGGCTGAGTTGTTTTTGATTCATTGTGTTCATATTGATCGCTATGGAATAGAGATAGAAACCCTCTCAGGTTGGCTATGAGTTTGGCTGGAGGTCGAAAAACCCGGCCCTGATTTTCCGGCGGTTGAAAACCCCGTCATTAAAAAGCAAACGTCTTCCAGACGGAAAGGTCGGACGCTCCGGGTTGGTTTACCGTCCCATAGAACACGCCGGAGTGAACTCCTGCGCTGGAAACAGCAAGTGGCCGCTTCGCGGGCACGGTGTTCATAAGGCGAAATGTCGCGGGTTGCCCCGTAGGGAAAGCAAAGGGTTGACACCCCTCGCTACGCGGCTTCGCCGGAGCGTCCTTCGGACGCGATACGTTGAATACGAAGAGTGGCCCTCACACCATAGACGTTTCCGAAGGAAACTGGACCGAAGGTCACATAGCGGGGACTTTAGTCCGTCGCGACCTTACCGCACAAACGGTGTTTGCAGCCCACCCTCCACCTGCCAATTCGAGGTGCCTGCGAAGCAGCCATTTGCTGTTTCCAGCGCAGGAGTTCACTCCGGCGTAACCTCACGTACAACGCGAGAATTTCCGTCCTGCGGACGCAATCTTCAGAAGCCACTTCTCGTCGGAGCGCCTATTCTGGTGGGGTTGGGAACCACTTTCCGACAACGCCCTCCGAAACCTATCAACCAACAAGGCATTTCCGTCTGCAAGACGTTTGCACTTTATTGCCGGGGGTTTTCAACCGCCAGCCCCCCGGCCTCAAAACTATCTTCTCGCGCTTTGTGTGGCCTGTTCCTGACGGACGAGCCATTCGGGTTTGGGATGGACGATGGCGTCGGCGTGTTCGTGAATACGCTGCGCGAGATTGTTGTCGGCGGGATGGGCGCGTTGGTAGGGGCCGACCAGGTCGGTGGTCGTCTCATCGGCCTTGAAGCGGCGGTAGAGCGCCTCATGGACGCTGGCCTGTTTCAGCGAGTCGGCATCTCCCTTGCCCCGGAAGCACTTCATCAGGTTGTAGTGCGCGGCGATGTCCTCCGGGTCAATGCTCAGAGTGACGTTCAGATGGGTGATCGCCTCGTCGTAGCGGCCCAGGCGGAACAGGATGGTTCCGGTCAGGTTGCGGACATTGCGATCTTCCGGAAAGACTTCGGTGACCTTTGCCAGTGTCGCGAGGCTCTCCTCCAGTTTGCCCTGATCGAACTGCGTCTGCGCGTAGAAGAAGCGAGTACGGCCCTCCTGGTAGGGCGTCATGGGCGTGGGCGCGGCGGCGTAGAGGGCGAATGCCTTCTCGAACGCGACCTGCGCCGCCTTGCTGTCGCGCTCGGCCTGCCGCACCCGTCCAATGTTGACGTAGCCTTCCGGCCACTTCGGCGCGACCTTCGTGACCTGCTCGAAGGCGTTGGTAGCATGGCGGAAATCGCCCTGAAGCAGCAGTCCGATTCCGTAGTCATTCCAGCGCATACGGTCTTTCTTCTTCGCCGCATCGTCCAACGCCACCGCCGGAGACTCCAGAGGCGCATTGCCCTCTACTACCGGGAGCGTGACCTGATCCTGCGCCAGTATCGTAATCGGCAGGTTGGGAACGGCCTTCGTCGGGCCGGAGACATTGGCGAGGTTGCCGTCGTAGAGGATGGGGCGGTCGTCCCAGCCGTGTCCGACCGGGCCGGACTTCTTGCCATAGCCCAGGCCGACGGCAACGGCATCGGGCGTTTCCGGGGCCGGGGACTGCACGGTATCCGGGGTGTGGCCGGTATAGGCGAAGAGATTGTTCCAGTAGTTGAACTTGCGGTAGTTCAGTTTGGCGGTCAGGGTGAGAGTCTTGCCGCAGTCCTTCGGGACAGGCAGGCGGAAATGCACGGCGTCTGCCGCGCCGGGCGGGATCACCTTCGCATAGACGACGGAGCGAGCGGCCCAGGCATTGCGCCGGAAGATAGGGTTGCTGTGTCCGTCCACGAGCAGCGAACGGTACTTCTCCGCGCCGTCCTCCACCGGGCCGTTGTCCCACTGGAGTTTGCCGCTGTGGTAGATCACGCGCCCCGTCTCGTCCTTCGCCTCCATCTCCACCCAGCAGTCCACCGCGTCAATCGTGCCGCCGGGGAAGGCGTGACCGAGTTTCAGGGTCCGCACCACGACTTCGACGAGCGGGGTTTCGCCGCGCCGCAGGGCCGCGCCCGCGCCGCCGCGATTCAGTGGGGCTGTCAGCGTCTCCGCGACGTTCGAGGCGTTCGCTGCCGCCGTAATCTGGCCCTCATCCCCGTTCAGGCTGGCGGCTTTCGGGGTGTCCCCCGGCAGTTTCGCGCCTGTCGTCGGTTTGCCGGAAACAGGCTTCGGTAGGGAGGCCGCTGCCGCCTGCTTCTGCCGGCGCAGCGCGAAGATGTCTATGGAAAGAGCCTTGTCCTGTAAAAACTTGACCGTCGTTTCCATCTGTTTCGTGTCGTGGTAGGCAGCGGGAAGGGCCGTGTTCGCGCCGGGAAAGCGATGCGAATGCACCTGTCCGCCGAAGTTGCCCGCGTCCTGCGAGGGGGTGTTGGGCATATGGCAGTCGGCGCATTTTTTGAAGGCGGGCTGTCCGGTCTTTTCGTTGGAGGGATAGTAGAAGGAGCCGGCCCCGAACCCGGAGACGCCGCTGCCTTGCCAGGAGTCGTAGTCGTCGAACCCCCTTAACCAGCGATAACCGTTCACCGGTACGTCGAGATGCACCTTATGGCAGGAGGAGCAGAACTTGGCGGTCTGATCGGTGTGGATGGGGCGCAGGAACGTCTTCTTATGCGGTTCCGGCGCGAGACGGGTGAGAAACTTCTGGACACTCTTCGCGACAGGGTTGTCCGTGATGATATATTTGTGCATCGGCGGGTAGTCGGCGAGATAGTCGCTGTTGCCCATCGTGCTTTTGACGTGGACAATGGAGTGACAGACCGCGCAGCCGATGCCCGCATGGGATTCCGGGTACTTCTCCGCCGGGAAGTCGTGCGCGGCGATGGGGGTATCGAAACGCGACTTGCCGGGCTTCTTCGGGTCTTCGGTCAGCAGCACCGCCATATCGTGACAGCCGCCGCACCATTTGGAGGATTTCACTCCAGAGACCTCCTGCATGTATTCGATGGCCTTGCGATACCACTGGTTGTTGAAGGAGGAGAGATGGTGCGCCGAGGAGTTCCACTGCGCGTAGATGTCCGGGTGGCAGCCCTGCACCCCGCACGATTTGGAGTCCACAAAATACTCGGAGGGGAAGAACTGTTTGTCCACCGACTGCGCGGAGGCGGGAAAGAACTTGCCGTCCTTGCCATCGCCCTCGTCGGAGGCGGTCATGGGCGGTACCAACGGGTTGACGATGCGGCTGGCCTTGCTCGGCACATAAATGGTATAGAGCAGCAGCGCGGCGAAGGGCAGGCCGAACAGCGCCCCGAACCGCAGCGCGACACGGGCCTGCTGACGCTCCGGGGCCTCCTGCGTGGCCTTGCGGGCGCGAAGCAGCAGATAGATCGCTCCGAACAGCAGAAAGCCGACGGTGGCGATGTCGTGGACGCGCAGCAGCGGCGGGCGTACACTCAGGGACAGCACCTGAAACCCGATGCCGAGGAAGGCCAGCCCGGTCAGCAGGCAGAGCGCGAACGTCAGGGCGGTCAGCGCCCCGAAGACCGCAATGGCTCCCTGCTTCTCCCGAAACGCCTGCACAACGGCCTTCATGCGCCCCACCAGCGCCCACACTGCCAGCAGTCCCAATCCCAGATGCAGCAGCAGCGAGCCTTCGTAGGTGAACGCGGAGAGCGGGATACGCGGCGGCCCAGAGGCGTGATTGGCGAGGAAGAGGTAGGCGGTATCGAGTAGCAGAATAGCCAGAAGCAACGGGAGAGTGGGGCGGAAACGGCGGCGCGGCGCTTCGTCCGCAATAGCAGGCATCGAGGTAGGGGTAGAGACGGCCATGATTCAGTTCCCTGAGAAGTTCGGTGAAAATAAAAAGTGCGTCGTGGCGGCACGGACAATCCGTCACTTTACCCCTACACTCTACTCCCGTCACCTTAAAGCCGTCTTAAACCGAGATTAAAAAAAATTAATCCGTTCAGCCTGACTGTAAAAATCTGATTGTCCGTTGGGTACAATAATCCATCATAGACTTGTCTGTTTTGATGGCTATTGCCGCTTCAAGGTAATAATATGTCTTGACAAATGGGGTCACTATATAGATCCGACCGAAACAGGTACAATTCATCCGGTGAGCAGCCAACCTCATCAGCCATTCGCGTTGCCGACCTGATCTCATACGTTCGATGAGAATTTGCCTCAAACCACATCTGCCCTTCCCGTTGGCAGAAGGAGAAGCGCCTTGACACGACACCATTCCCTGCTT
>JBBRLP010000183.1:0-7334 GCA_038231295.1 Chthonomonadales bacterium | reverse complement strand
TTGATCGGCAAAACCAAATTCGACAGGGAGTGCTAACTCTCATTTATCAACGTTCAAAGACTTTTGCAAAAGGCTCCTTATCCATCGGATTGGAAAGGGAAGAGTGTTGACGAAGAATATTCAACCGCAACTGATCGGGCCACCAGTCGTAGTTTCTCGCGCCGCCGCCTGCCATAGGAGTCATGGCTCCACTACTGAAAGGGCACTTGGCCGCTCCCGTATCAACGACAGCCTCGGACGCAGATAAGCTCTTGGGGGCAGCGGCGGATGCTGCCGCGCCGGAGGCCAGAACAGAGCCTAACCCGACCAGTAGAGCGCGTCGGCTCAGAGTAAAGTCGTGCGAGGCAGCGTTGTTCGAGCTTGCATCTGACTGAGGATCAGGTTCAGGGTCGAGGTTCGTGTCATTCATTCTTGTGGATCCTTTGCTTCTTCCGTAAGAGCGTCTAGAAAAAGTCCTGAGTTGGGCTGAGTTGGCCTTGCCAGATGTCGTTTGGGCCACCTTGACAGCACGAAATCGCCCTATTGGGTGACCTCCACGAAGTGAGGATTGACTTTTTCTAGACGCTCTAAGAGTTTCTTACCGGCCAGGTGGACAAATACCCCAAACATGACATGCGCCTTACCGACATCGCAGCCGCGGCAAGGTGAGGCCGTTTCATCCGAAGGCTCGCCGGGCGAAGCTATTCGAATAGTGCCATTTCATTCGAGGACATTGTGCCCACTCGTTCGGACAATACCAAGCAGTGAGATTGTACCGCGTTGTTTGGAATAAGTCAATAGATGTTATATATCCATATTTTGGCCAGGTATGTTTCCGTACTGCATCGGCTGTTGTACTGGATACTCTGTGGATCCAATACAATAGATTCCCCTTTTAGATTGACCCTCAGACTATCGTTTCGACCGCCTTGGTTCCCTTTATGTTCTTGAAAATCGTTAGGTCATGTTGCGCCGTCTTTAATATCGTTAAGTGTATTCTCTTCACATTTGGGCCTCTTCCAGGCATCCTTTCAACGTTCTGATTCCCGCTCTGCCTGAAAGCGGTTTCTGGCGGGGAGGCCACGCAGTGCTGAAGGAGAGTTTCCGGTTACCGTTTGTACAGGCGGGAGAAGTGATAGAGGTTGGCAAAGCCCAGGGCTTTTCAGGACTCCTGACGGACCTGAAACAGCGAGGGATGCTGGAGGACACGCTGGTGATCTGGGCGGCGGAGTTCGGGCGCACCCCGATGATGCAGGGCGATCAGGGCCGCAACCATAACCCCTATGGCTTCACCATCTGGATGGCGGGCGGCGGTGCGAAGGGCGGTCAGAGCGTCGGTGAAACCGACGAAATCGGCCTGCGTGCTGCTGTAGACCCGCACCCTGTCAAAGACCTCCATGCCACCATTCTCCACCTGCTCGGTCTGAACCACGATAATCTTTACTTCGAACACAACGGCCGCCCCGAACGGCTGACCGAAGTCACAGGCAGCGCCAAAATCATTCAGGGCGCAATGGGGTGAGAGAAACAAAAGAAGCCCCCTTCTCCCGCATTGGGGAGGAGGGGGCTAAGGGCAAGGCTATACCGCTCAGTTGACGGGTTTGCCCGTCTTGTCGTCAATGTTATCGCCGGTCACCGCGTCGGCCACCTTCTCGGTGATGCCACGTGAGTCCGGGGTGCCGTCAACGTCGTGACCGCCGGTCTGGATGCCGGGGACTTTGTTGCCGGGAAGCGCGTTATTGACGTCGTTTTTGACGTTCTCTGCGGCGGTTCCGACCACATGAGCGGTATGATGGCCGATGCCGGTGATGGTATCGTCGTCATCCACTTTATCCACCGCATGAACGGCCGCGCCGCTCGCGACCGCACCGGCGATGCCGCCGACGACCGCCCCAATAATCGTGCCAACCGGGCCAGCGACCGAACCTGCAACCGCTCCGGTGACCGCGCCACCGGCTCCGCCGAGTTCCGTTCCGATTTTCGTGTCGCGGTTGGAGGCGTTGTTCGCCGCGTTGTCAATTTCGTTCTGTGTGCGTGATTCTGACATTATCGTTGTCCTTTGTCTTTGATGAGATTTGCGTTTTCAATGCTGTACGAGCCATTCTGTCCGCAAGACGGAGCGGACATTCTGTTTGTTCCCCAAAATCAAAGGGATGCCCACGGAAGGGCATCCCTTTTTCTATCTCTGTACAGTAGAGACGTTCGGTCAGAGGCTATAGCCGGAGCGGTACGTCGGTTTGATGATGTGCGCGACCTTGTCGGCGACCGCGTTGCCGTTCTTGACCTTCATGTTCTTCGCGTCCCACTCGACCTTATCGCCCTCCGCCCAGACGGCCAGATTGCCGAGCAGAATCGTCTCGGCGAGTTCGGAAGCGTAGTCCGGGAAATTGGACATGGCGGGTTCCCCGCCCCGGATGGCGCGAACAAACTCCTCCCAGTGACCAGGCGATACCGGGTACTTGACGCTGCCCACATCCACGCCGCCGATGATATGACCGCCGCTGCCGCTGTCTCCGGGCGTATAGAGGACGCCCTTATCCCCGATTACGAGCGAACCGCTGGAAGGCACTTTGCCGTCTTCCGGCAGCAGTTCGGCGGGAATCAACTCTTTGGGCGGAAGGTTGCCGCCCTCATACCAGACCATCGTCACCGCCGGACGATCTTTGTTCGCCGCGAATTCAAACGTAATCTTCGCGGATTTCGGGTAGCTGTCGTGGTTGGTGCCGGAGGAAGTGGCGACGACGGAGACGGGATTCCGCAGGTCGAGGGCCATGAAGGGCATATTGACCGTATGGCAGGCCATATCGCCTAGGGCGCCAGTGCCGAAGTCCCAGAAGCCGCGCCATGCGAAGGTATGGTAGCCGTCGCCGTAGGGGCGCATCTTCGCCGGGCCGATCCACAGGTCCCAGTTCAGGTTGGCGGGAACGGGCTTCTCAGCAGGACGGTCAATTCCCTGCGGCCAGATCGGGCGGTTTGTCCAGACGTGAACGGACGTCACTTTGCCGAGAGCGCCCGCTCGTATCTTGTAGGCATTGCTGCGAAGGGTATTGTCGGCCGTTCCCTGGTTGCCCATCTGGGTCGCGACCTTCATCTTGCGGGCGAGCATCCCCAATTGTCGGCACTCATAGATGCTGTGCGCGAGCGGCTTCTGCGTGTAGCAGGCTTTGCCCATGTGCAGGGCCATTGCGGTCGCGGGGCCATGGGAGTGGTCGGGGGTACTGACGGTGACACCGTCGAACTCCTTGCCCATCTCGTCGTACATTTTGCGGTAGTCAGCGTACTTCTTGGCTTTCGGGAACTGCTGGCCTTTGCGATTGAGGGTGTTCTCGTCAACATCACAGATCGCGATGACATTGCCGAATCGCCCCGCATCGCTGGAATCGCTGTCGCCCTTGCCGCCCACGCCGATACAGGCAAAACTGAGTTGTTCGTTGGCAGATTTGGGTTTCGCCTGCCCCTGCGCTTCCGTTCCCGCCCAGACGCCGAAGGCGGTCACGGCGGTTGTCCGCAAAAAGTCGCGCCTGCTCTGATCATTGGTCATCTCTGCTTCTCCTCTTCTCCTGGACGCCCTGCCGGTACTCCCGCATAGTGTCCCTCTCTGAGATACCTGACAATTCGTCTCGACACCCCCATTTTCCTTGTTCACGCACGAAGTGGTATAATAAGAGGATACGCTAGTAAAGCGAGACAAAGTGACGCCATGAAGCAAGTGATGACCGTCGCGGTCGGAATGCGGGTGCGCCTGCGGAAGCAGCACCCCTGCGGCAGCGACGAGTGGACGGTGACACGCACCGGAGCCGATATCGGCATGGTGTGTGGCGGATGTGGGCGGCGGGTGATGCTGGAACGCGAGGATTTTGAACGCCGCGTTCGGCAGATTGTAGACCCTGCCCCCTCGGAAGGCGCCTCCACGGGAGACCTATAACAGATGAATCAGAACCCTCCGCGCTCCCGCGTCTTACGGCGTGGTGTGCAGGGCGGGAGCGCCGTGGTCGGTGCGCTGGTGGTGTGCGGCCTCTGGATGGGCCAGCGCTCCCCGCACTTTCCGCCGGACAGCCACTCCCGGAAGTCACTGGCAGTGACCCCTGCGAAATATCAGGGCGAACCTCCTGCCGAACCTGCGTTCCTTGACATTCATACCGATGCCACACAAAACGCGCCGGAAGACCCGAATGCACTCCGCACTCTGGAAGAGGCGATAGCCCGTATTGCGCCGTCGTCAGACCCCGCGCCTGTGGGAGACAGCCCGGCAGGGCCGCCTGCCTGGCAGGTGTGGGGACGACTGGCGACCATTCCCGCCCCGGTGACTGCCGCACCAGACACAGCACTGCTGACAGGCGCGGTGCATTCGGCGCAGGGGATGACCCTCTGTCTGGTCAACAGATCAACAGAAAAAAAGCAGTTGCGGGTGCAAATTCGCCTGCCTCGCGGCGTCTATAGATGTGAACGCCTGACGTTCTCGCCGCCGAACCTGATGGCCGAGGCAACGCAGCGCACGGAGATGTCCGGCGCAACCCTGCAAACCGCTGCCGCCGTAAGCCAGGCCGAGGCAATGGCCCATCCCCTTCCTGCCGCGCAGTTGGAGCGATTACAGGGACCGACGTTCACTACCGCCGCTGTCATTCGCAAACGGTGTACCCTGCTGCCCGGTCAGGTCTGCCTGTATCGCTATACCGATGTCTCGCAGGCGGCACGCGCTGCGCTGAACGAGACCTATGATCGCCTGCACGAGATGGCGCTCGACTCGCCCGGCCCCGCCCGGCGACTGCGCCATATCCTGGAGGAGGCGGATGGCGTACGCGGCAGTCTCTCGCCCGGCAACGGTAAAAGTGCAAGCGCCCGGTTGTCCGGCATCCACCGTTTGCTGCTTGTGACCGCGCAGGTGCAGTCTATGCAGCGCAACTATCAGCAGCGGCACAACGTCAATGCCAAGCAGGGAGCGGCCCTGATGGGCGCTCTGGAACGGCTGACCGATGCACTCGCCGAGACCAGCGCGACCCTGCTGGAGTTCGTGCCGCAGATCGCCATCACGGAGAGTGAAACTGCGCCTGCGACCAACGCCTCTCCTGTCGCCAATACGCCGCCCCCGTCGCATAGTCTACTCGTCACCATGTCGCTGACGAATCTGGGCAATCAGAGCGCGAGTATGGTCAAACTTGGCCTCGATACCGCCTCCCTGCCTGCCGGTGTCGTGTGCGAACCGGACGATCCCGCCTATTTCGGGGCGGTCCATCCCGGTCAGTCGGTGCGGGCCGCGTTCCGTCTGCGCTGCCCGGCGGGGAGCGCGATTCCGGCAAATCGTTTCGGAGGTGATGTCTCCTATTTCGTCTCCGGCGCTCCGGCCCATCTGCGCCTCCGCGCCTGGTGACCGCCGCAAGGCCATGTCGCCGCTTATGCAGAAACTAATCCAATCACTCGGGACTCGATAAGGGTAACTCTATCATGCGAACTCGCCTGTCTGCCTTCGTCTGTTGCCTGCTGCTCGCCGCCTGCTGCCTGCTCACGGTCGCCGCGCCTGTTCGCGCCGACATCAAACTGATGCTTGATGTCAAAGAGGGCGACAGCATCCACGACATCGCCAAAATCACCGTCCGTGCTGAAAGCGCGGACAACATTGACAAGGTCGAATTCTACGTGGACGACCAACTGCGCTATACCGCACCGAGCATCCCGTATGTCTTCACCTGGGACACTATCCCGGATAAAGAGGGAATGCACACGCTGGCTGTGACCGCTTTCGATGGCAACGGGCAGACCAAGAAACTCAGCCTCTCCCTGATGATAGACAACGAACTCGCTCTCGGCGGCGATGCGCTGGCGAAGAAGGCGGACGATGCCCTGAAAGCCAACGACCTGCCCGCCGCGATGAAATACTGCCGCCGAACGCTGAAAGCCGATCCCGGTAACCCGGAAGGCTCCCGAGTTCTGGCGGGCATCTATGCGGCGCAGGGCGAATGGGACAAGGCTGTGACCACGCTGGAGAAGTCCAAAAACATCTCTACCAGTTCCACCGCCATGCTTGATCTTGCCCGCTTCAAGACGCGCCGCGCCCTCCTGCCGGAAAACGCTCCGATCTTCTTCACGGAACTCAATTCGATCTACACCCTGCGCCAGAATGTCGCGGAGATGCACACCGCAGAGGTCATCAAGAAAAACCTTGATGACACGCCTGCCGCTCACGAAGCGATTGGAGACGCCCTGCTGGCAGCGGGCCGCTACCACGATGCGCTGATGGAGTATCGCAAATCCGC
This sequence comes from Chthonomonadales bacterium, assembly GCA_038231295.1. Classification (GTDB taxonomy): domain Bacteria; phylum Armatimonadota; class Chthonomonadetes; order Chthonomonadales; family Chthonomonadaceae; genus JANXLO01. The sequence goes on along the minus strand of JBBRLP010000183.1, from coordinate 1,104 downwards.
CACGAAAGACACCGCGCCACTCAGCAGTGTCGTCCGCTATGCCCTCGCGCAGGTCTACGACGCGACCCCGGAAGAGGCCATTGACACCCTGCACCACTTCGAGATCGGCGGCGGGAAACTGGATGCCGCCGCGCACGCCGTCAAGGCTCTGGCCCTGCTGCACTCTGTCCAGTACGAGCAGGCCCGCGCCGTCATCGCGCCCGATCTCTCCGGCTCCAATCCCGCCGCGCATATCGTGGCTGCGTATGCGGATACCGCTCTCGGCAAGTATGCCGTGGCACGCACGGAGGTCGAAGCCGCTACGAAAGCCGCGCCTGATGCCCCGGAAGTCGCCTACGCCGCCTCGATGACTCTCCAGAAGATCACCGAACAGGAAGACGCGCTGAACAAGACGCTGACGCTCGCGCCCTTCCAGTCGGCTCCCTACCTCGATTTCGCCGCCCGTGTCGCTGTGGAGAAGCAGCCCGACCGCTACGACCGCGCCCTAAAATTCCTCGATTTCGTTCTCAAACGCGATCCGAAGAACGCCAATGCCCGACTTCAGCAGGCGCTCATCTATCTCCAGACCAAGCGCAACAAAGAGGCTGCGACCACCCTCAACGGCCTGGCGGAAGGCGTCCGGCAGTCCCCGGATGTACTGGCCGCGCTCGGCATCTACTGGGAGCTGAACGGAAATCCTGGCGCGAGCCGCCGCTATACGGACACTGCCCGCTCCCTGGACAAAGCCCGTTTCGACCGTTCCGTCTCCCCCACCCCGATGGAACTGCTGTTCGATCTGGATCGCAAGTACCGCTACCGCATCGGTTTTTTCCTGACCCCGGACACGCTCTACCCCACGAAACCCACCGCCGCGCCCTGACATTTCTATGCCGAACAAAGCCCCCCGAACTGCCGGTCTATGGCAATTCGGGGGGCTTTTTGATGACTCTCCACGCTCTAATAAACCCACCTTACGCAGGCGGTCTATTCTTCTGTCTGACAGCGGAGTGAACTCCTCTGCTGTATGGCCTGCGGCCGAGTTTCCTTCGGAAACGTTCGTGCTGACAGGGACTGCCTTCTCCCTTCACACCATTTGTGGCGAAGGGAGACGTCCGCAGGACGTTT
>JBBRLP010000182.1:0-7477 GCA_038231295.1 Chthonomonadales bacterium | reverse complement strand
TGAAACCAAGGCGCTCCTTTATGTTCTCTTGGATCTGCCCGAGAAAGTGCGTCAAAAGATCCGCAAGTTACTGCCCAGGACACTCGGCGCACCCTGTTGACGAAACACAACGCAGTTTACTGCGACCTAGCCGAATCACAGGTCTGTAAATTCTTAGCGCAGGATCCCAGGCTATCGGCGACCTGACGCATTGGTAGGGAGCGAGAACCGGAGACAGTCGGGGCTTTTGAAATTAGTGGGACTTTGGAGGATTTTCGATGATCGAAGCGGGCGGAAAATACGGACAGAGAAAAGTTCGCCCGGCGCCGTCTGGACGTCGGCGTCAAGGCAGGTGTCAGACGACGCCTTTTTTGAGTTCTTCCAGTGAATAGAGCGTCCCGCGCCAGAAGATGCCCTTCTGACGGCAGGCAAGCCAGGAAGAGTGGAGGATGATATAAACAAGCAGAAGGGTCGCCAGGGGATAGGCCAGACCATACGCGGCGCCAGCCTGAGAGATACGGCGGAAGGCTCTGGCCCCACTCACCATCCCCAGCAGAACGCCGACGGCAAGCCAGCGACAGGGAGACGGCAGCAGCAGAACGATAAGAGGATAGAAGCCTGTCAGGAGCATTCCCAGGATCGCAAGCAGCATCCGGGAGGTCTTGAAGTCGAAACCGGCGAAAGCGTTCTTGGTGAGGCAGTTCATCACCCCGTCAAAACCAACGACCCAGCGCACGGAGAGCAGGTCGCTGCCATCGAGCAGCTCCGTGCGGAACCCGTTTCGCTTCACTACCTTGCCCAGTTTCGTATCGTCTGCCACCTCCATCGCCAGCGCCCCATGCCCGCCAAACGTCCGATAGGCGCTCGCCCGCACCATGTTGAACGCTCCGAAGCCGAAATAGGCGGAACGGCGCGGGTCGGAGACATCCCAGACCCGCGAACGGAAACTGAGCATCAGCCCGAAGTAGCTGGCGAACAGCCGCTCCCAGAAATCCCTTGTCTCGATGCGCGGCGACACGACCAGATGATCCGCCCCCACGCGCTCGGCATAGGTCACCGCCCGCAGCAGGGCATCCGGGGCATAGACGACATCGGCGTCCGTGAACAGCAGCCAGTCGCCAGTCGCCTCCTGACTGGCAACGTGCAGCGCATGGTTCTTGCCCAGCCAGCCGGAAGGCAGGGAAGAAATATGCAGGACGCGCAGACGCGGACACGCTGCCGCCAGACGCTCCAGTAACGCCCCCGTTCCATCGGTCGAACGGTCGTCTACGGCGATAATCTCCAGGTTCGGGTAGTCGAGGGCCAGCAGACTCTGCATTGCTCGCTCCAGAGTCGCGGCCTCATTGCAGGCAGGAACCAGAATCGAGAGGGCAGGCAGCGCCTCGCGCTCCCCGGCCTGCACCGAAATCCCGGAAAGACGCTGAAACCGATGCCGATTCAGAACCAGCAGGCTTGTCCCACCGAACCAGACCAGCATAGCCCCGCCGGTCAGCGGGTAGTTCAGATAGCGTCCATAACGCACGAAAAACATGAGCAGATGCAGTAACAGAGGCACTACAGAGTTCCTTCGTTCTCGCTGCCGTGCGCTTCGCGCTGATGGCGCAGTTCGGCAGCATAGGGTTCAATATGAATGATGACCTGGGCGGCAGGCAAAATGGTGCGAATGTGATCTTCCATCTCTTCGGCGATGTCGTGCGCGGCGACGAGCGTCAACTCGTCGTCCATCTGTACGTGTACATCCACATAGCGTTGTGAGCCGGATTTGCGCGTCCGCAGTTTATGGTAGCCGCGCACTTCCGCGTGGGTCTCGATGGCCTCCTGAATGGCAAGCACCTCGTCGGAGGGCAGGCGTTCGTCCAGCAGCGGGGCCAGCGCGTCGCGGGTGAGGCGATAGGCGGCGAGCAGGATAAACAGCGCGACGAACAGCGCTGTCAGCGGATCGAACCAGGGATAGGGCGTAAAGCGGGTCAGCGCCAGCCCGATGAACACGCCGATGGAGGCATAGACATCCGCCCGCAGATGCTCCGCATCTGCCTGAAGCGCCAGCGAATCCGTCTGCCGGGCGACGCGGCGCAGATAGCGCGAGAGAAAGATATTTGTCACCGCGGAGAACGCCATGACCGCCAGTCCCAGATTCAGCCCGGTGTGCGGACTGTGGCTTGGCGCTCGCAGCTTTCCGACCGCTTCGTAGATGATATAGAAGGCGGCCAGGAAGATGAGCAGCGCCTCCAGCAGACCGGAGATGCTCTCGATCTTGCCGTGTCCGTAGGGGTGATCCTCGTCCGGTGGGTTATCCGCAGCTCGCACGGACAGAAACGCGATGATCGAGGCAAGCAGGTCGGTGGCGGAATGCGCGGCCTCCGACAGCACACTGACCGAACCACTCCAGAAGCCGACGATCAGTTTCAGCATCACCAGGAGGCCATTGGAGAGAATCGAGAAAAACGCGGCATGGCGCTTCTTCCGGTGATTGCTCGCCGACTCGGCCTGCACTTTCCGCCGCAGCGCGAGGGCCTCCTGATTATCGGCTTTTCCCGTCATAATCTGATTGTAACCGATACCTTCCCCTCCGCGCAAGAGTGCAGACCGTAAAACCAGGGACAGTTCACGAAGTCAAGGAGGGAAGAAGGGGTAAGGGTGGCGAAACAACCATCAGGTTCGGCGTTCTCGCGGAGAGAAAAGGCCGGACGACTATTTCACCGTATTTCAGGGCTGTTCCCGGCGCATCGCCTCCTATATGGCGACGACGCGGCGGCAGCCGTGAGGAGGCCGCACATGAGCGCAGAGCAAGACAGCATTTCCCGCAGGGAACTTCTGGGCCGAACAGGGCTGATCGGCGCGGGGCTGGCAGCGGGGATTCTGCCCGTCCATGCAGAACCCACCTCCCGCGCCCGCAAAGTCGGAGCCAACGACAAACTGGTCATCGCGCTGATCGGCTGCGGCGGTATGGGGTCAGAAGACATGAAGAAACTCATGGAGAAGCCGGAGGTACAGGTCGCGGCCCTCTGTGATGTGGACAAGAACCAGATGCCCAAAGACATCAAACTGGTCATGGAGAAGTACGGCAAAACCCCGGACCTCTTCGGTGACTATCGCAAGCTGCTGGAGCGCAAAGATATTGATGCCGTCATCATCGGGACGCCCGATCACTGGCACGCCCTGAACCTGATACACGCCGTGGAAGCGGGCAAAGACGCCTACTGCGAGAAGCCGATTTCGCACGACATCACCGAGGCGAAATCCATGGCTGCCGCCGTCAAGCATTTCAACAAGATCGTGCAGGTCGGAACCTGGCAGCGCAGCACGGACATCTTTACGAACGCCCTGGACTATATCCGCTCCGGCAAACTGGGCAAGGTCGTGAAAGCGCGGGCCTGGAAAGTGGAAGAACGCGGTGCAGGACGTGGCGTTTTCACCACGCCGCCCCCGAATCTGGACTTCGATATGTGGACCGGCCCCGCCGCCGCGTTCCCCTACGCCGCCAATCACGTCCACAATGCCTGGAGATGGTTCAAGAACACGGGCACGGGCAAAACGGGCGACTGGGGTGTCCACATGATTGATATCGCGCTGCTCGGCCTGAGCAAAGACACCGATCTGGTCATGCCGACCGAGGTTTCGGCTTACGGCGGCAAATTCACGTTTGTGGACGACGACCGCGACACGCCCGACACGGTCGAGGCGATTATGCGCTTCAAGGACCCAGACTTTCTGCTGCACTGGGAGACAGGCAAAGATCAGCCAGATCGCCCCGATCACGGCACCGAGTTCGTCAGTTCGGAAGGCAAGACCCTGCGCGTCTGGCGCGGCGGCTGGACGGTCACCGACCCGAAGGGCGAACTCCTCCCGAAAGAGCGCGTTCCCGCCACCAATGACCACTGGCAGAACTGGCTGGACTGCGTGAAGTCGCGGGAGCAGCCCCGCTCCAACCTGGCCTCGATGGCCCAGACGACGATTACCTGCCACCTCATCAATGTCGCGCTGGAGGCCGGAGAATCCGTCCAGTTCAGCAAAGAGAAGATGGACATCGTCGGCAAGACGGGCAAGAACAGCATCTACTACTCCCGCGAATACCGCAAGCCCTGGAAACTGCCGATCTACAAAGCCTGACGCTCCGGAGAAACATCGTGACGTTTACAATCTCTTCGCACTCTCGACAGTTTACCGCGCTACTGTTCGTGCTATGTCTGCTGCTGGCGAAGCCTGTCGGGGCGCAGAGTTCCAAAAATCAGGGCGTGGTCGAGATAGATGACCTGAGCCGCTATTCGCAGGTGCTGGCGATCAGCGACGTTCATGGCACCTACCCCAAACTGCTGAAGCTCCTGCGCGGCGCGAAGGTCGTCGATACGCAGAACGCCTGGTCGGCGGGCAAGACATTGCTCATCGTCTGCGGGGACTCCATTGACAAGGGGTCGCAGAGTTTGGAGGTGCTTCAACTCTGGATGCAGCTCACAGCGAAGGCTCCGGCGAGCGGGGGCCACGTCGTGGTGTTGCTCGGCAACCACGAAGCGGAGTTCCTGAAAGACCCGAACAACAAAAAGACCGCCGTCTTTCAGACCGAACTCGGCGAGGCGAAAATCACCTCAGAGGAATTGGAGGGCGGCACCGACTCGAAAGGCATCGGTAACTTTCTGCGGGCCATGCCTGTCGCGGCCCGCGCCGGGAAGTTCCTGTTCTGTCATGCGGGCTGGTATCCGGCGGAGACTTCCTGGAGTGAGTTCGTCGCGAAATCCAAACGCCTCTTGCTCGCCGGAAAGTACGAAGATGCTTTCCTCACTGGCCCCCACTCCATCCTCGAAGAGAAGGAAGAGACGCCGGAGGGAAGTCCGAAAGCCGTCAAGTGGTACAACGATCCGGCCTCGGTGCAGGGACTCGAAGCGCGGATGGCGGCGCTGAATCTTTACGGGGTCGTCTTCGGGCATCAGCCGCACGCCTTCGGCTTTCAGGAGAAGATCGGCGGCGTAGACCACCTCCACATTCTCAAGATTGACACCGGCATGGATCCTCACGGTGACGATAGCGCCGGAGAGATTCTCCGCTTCCCCCACCCGCTCGACCTGCTGAAAATGGCGCAACCGGAATCGGAGCGTCTGCTTCCCAACGGCAGCCATGCGAGCGTGGAGATTCTCCAGACCCCGACAGCCGAACGGTGATTCCAGCTTCAGTCAGAGAAAGACGGTAACAACGTATGTTCCGAATAGCCTTCGTTCTGATATGGCTGTTGGCGGGAGTGGCGACGATGGTAAGAGGACAGGAGCAGGCAACGCCGCTGACACTGACAACGGCGAATAGGCACGACATGACTCTGCGCGTTCTGGAGGGCGGAGAGCTGGAAGTGCAGACGACGGGCAGCGATCCCTATGTCTTCACCAACTCCCTCCCCGCGAACTTCGATGCGAAGCGCCGACACGTTCTGGCGTTCGAGTTTTTCAGCGCAAGCGGCACCGATCATTTCCAGGTGTTCGTCCTGCCGCCCTTAAGCGAAGACCACAGCCTCAAAGTAGCGGGCCTGGCCCACAGTGAAGGCTGGTCGGCCTACGCCCTTGACCTGCAAGCGATATTGGAGAAAGCGGGGCCGCAGGCACGGACGCTGCGGCTGGACTTCGGAGGACAGGCGGGCAAGACCATTCGGCTGCGCGGGCTGCGAATGCGCGAACAGACGCCACAGGAGGCGCAGCTAGCCGCTCGTCGGGAGGCGATGAAAAAGACCGAGCGGCAGCACGATGGTCTGCTTCGCGCCTACCTGCATCACGTCTATCCCGGTAAGATTGCTCATGTCGCGGTCGGCGAGATGCAGATCACAGTGTCCGGGAGTATTCACGGCGAGAGCATTCCGGTTCTGGTGGAAGCGCCTCTCTATGCCGACATCACTGCGCTGAAACAGTTCCCAACAGTTGTGGCACTGCATCCCGATGCAAAAGGGCAGTTTACCGTGACGCTAGACCGGGTTCGCCCTGAACAGGGCCACACGTTCGACCGTCTCCTGGCACGGTGGGCCGTAGCGCGGCAGACGCAGGACGGTTACGAACTGCTCTCCCCGGCTCGCTACCCGGATACCGTCCAGGCGAAAAACGATCTTCCGGAGGAGAAACCGCGCAACAAAAAGGGAATTGGCGGCTTCGGTGCCGACCGCCCGATCAGCGATGTCACCGATCTTGGCCTCTCCGCCGCCACCGTCAATATTGTCCTCAACAGCCTCTTCGCCACCACACCGGGGCCGAACCGAACAGCCTTCACTTACGCGGGCCGCACCTGGTACTCCGAAGACCACAGCATCGCGAACCTGGACAGGACTCTGCTGGAGACAGCAAAGCATCGTCTGGTCGTTTCCGCAATTATCCTGCTCGGACAGGGCGGAAACGCGCCCGCCGACAGCTACAGCCATCGCGTCGCCCACCCGGACGCCGACCCGTCCGGCATCTTCGTCATGCCCAACGTCAGCAGTGAGGACGGGATGGCCGCCTATGCCGCCGGAATGGACTTTCTGGCGCAGCGCTACAGCCGTCCCGACAGCCGCTACGGACGTATCCACCACTGGATCATGCACAACGAGGTCAATGCGGGCTGGGTCTGGACGAATGCAGGCGACAAGACACCCCTGCTCTACACCGATCTCTACCAGCGCTCCCTGCGGGTCGCCCATCTGATCGCACGGCAGTATGACTCCCATGCGAGGGCGTTCGTCTCTCTGGAACACCACTGGAATATCCGCCCCACGCATATCTACGCAGGCCGCGAAATCCTCGATCTGCTGTTGGACTTCTCCACTGCTGAGGGCGATTTCGACTGGGCCATCGCTTTTCATCCCTACCCCCAAAACCTGTTCGATCCCCGAGTCTGGGCCGACAACGAGGTCACTTTCTCCTTCGACACTCCGAAAATCACCTTCAAAAATCTGGAAGTGCTGGATGCGTGGGTGCGGCAGCCTCGCGCCCGCTTCCTCGGCAAAACCCTCCGCACCATCCACCTGACCGAGCAGGGACTGAACTCGAAGGACTATTCCGAAAAGTCCCTGCAAGACCAGGCCGCAGGCATGGCCTACGCCTGGAACAAGTACAAAGACCTGTCCTCCATCGAAGTCTTTGACTATCACAACTGGGTGGATAATCGCGGTGAGGGCGGACTGCGTATCGGCCTGCGCCGCTTCCCCGACGATAAGGACGAACCCCTCGGCAAAAAGCCGATCTGGTTCGTCTATCAGGCCCTCGGCACCCCGCACGAAGCAGACGCCACTGCCTTCGCCAAACCCATTATCGGCATCAAAGACTGGTCCGAGATTCACTATCGTGGTGAGATTCGGTGACCAAAAACAGAGCGGTCAATCCAGAAGATTGACCGCCCTGCAAGCCTGCGTCTCTACAGAGCCTTTTGCAAATGTCCTAGAACAATGAGAGTTAGCACTCCTTGTCGAATTTGGTTTTGCCGATCAAATCGATAAAGGAGCGCTAACACGATGATTTTAGCAGATATTTGGGAGACTATCTGCTCTACCCTAGTG
>JBBRLP010000181.1:0-7679 GCA_038231295.1 Chthonomonadales bacterium | reverse complement strand
TGGCTCGCCCGGTATCATGGTCTCCTCACGGAATAGTTTTGCACCGACAATGAGGCGGCCCGGAACTCCTGCAGGAGTTCCGGGCCGCCTCATTGTCGGTGCAAAACTATTCCGTGAGGAGACCATGATACCGGGCGAGCCAGTAGGGCAGCAGCCAGAATGTGCCGTCCTCCTCGCCCCTGCCCTCCTCGCCGCCATCAAGGGCGTAGGGGTTGTGATTCCATTTTGTGACACGCTTCTCATTCGGCGGCAGCGGACGCAGCGCCTGCTTCTCCCCGAAGCGGCCAGGAGAGGTATCGAGAGTGATGTCGGCGCGGTGGCTGTTGTTCATCGTCCAGTGGCGGAGGTCCCAGGGTGCATCCCGCAGCCACTGAACGGCGGCATCTCTGTCGCACGGCCTACCGGAAAGAGCGGCATAGAGAAAGTTGTAGAACGGGGAGTTTTCTGGGCGCAGAATGGCCTGCGTCCGTTCCAGACTGAGCAGATAGAGGCCACGCAGCACGGGGTCGGTCTCCAATATCAGCAGGGGATAGTAGGCGCAGACCGCAAGTTCGTCGTCGGAGTGGTTGTTTTCGCCTGCGGGCGGCAAAACTTTCTGGCGGACGGTATTGAGCGCGTAGCCGTGCTGAACGATAAGAGAGTAGTAGGTTGCGGCGAAACGGGCATCGCTACAGAGATGCGTGGCGACTTTGAGATGCGACAGGATTTCCAGCGAATTTAGCCCCTGCTCCGCGCTCCAGTCCGGGTCGTCGTTCAGGACTTCCGGCGACCAGACGCCCCAGGTCGTGCGCTTTCCGGTTGGGCCGACCAGCGTATAGTGATGGTCCAGGATAGAGTTCGTGACGGCGCGGCAGACAGTGGCGATGGCAGCGCGTTCTTCGGCGTCGGCGACGAGCGTACTGTAGACGTACCAGGCCAGATAGTGACCGGCCAGTTCGTCGGATGAGGTATCGGCTTTGTAGAGAACGCCAGGCTGCGTGGGAGAGGCATACCAGTTGGGACCGGGGTCAGACTGATGGACGCGCTCGCCCTCCCGAATAAGGGCACGTGCGGGAAAGCCGGGAATTCCGGTGACGTGTACAAGGTCTAACAGGGCAAAGAGACTCCGCCGGGCCAGTTCCTGCGCCTCCGGCTCTCCCGTAACGGCGAAGCGGAAACTCTCGGCACAGACGTAGAGGCTCGTCCAGAGACCATCGTTGTCGCTGGCTTCGGGCAGAAAGCTGTCGAGATCGCCGGGGCGCGTGAGACGACAGTCGGTCACATAGCCGTCACGATTATGCCGGGTCGCCGTAATCTGTTCATAATGCGCGGCCTTTTGCGGCAGCGTCGTTGGGACAAACGCGATATGGGCGGCTCCGGTTGCGGTGCGAACCCAGCAGTCGCCGTTTGCTTCGACATGGAGACCAGTCACACAGTCATCGGGCAGCCAGCGTTTCCCGGCGTAGTATCGCCATTGGCCTGCACGCAGCCGAATAACGCCCTGCGGCGTCCCTATCCAGAGCGATCCTTCGGGACTCATACAAAGGTGCGTGATATCGCAGACGGGCAGGCCGTCCTGCGCGGTGAGTGCGAGCCAGGATTCGCCTGTCCAGTAGTTCAGGCCCCGTGCCGTCCCAACCCACAGGCCCCCGAACATATCGAGAGCCAGCGCACGAATGTCGGAATGAAGCAGCCCGTCCGGTATGTTGGAGGCTGGACTGTCAGGAGAGATAAGAAGGACTTCGCCCGCACTGGCGCGAAAAAGCCCATGATTGGCGCCGATAAATACGGCGCCTGCCTGCCCCACTGCTATCGCCTGCACGGTGCAGTCTGCGGGCAGCCGCGCCGCTACAAGGCTATTTGCAGTGAGGAACGCAGCGTGTTGCTCTGAGGGTTCGGACGGGTAAACCTTTTGCACGATTGGCGCGTCTAAGCTAGTAGTGACAGTTGCGACATCCTGGAAAAATGTTTCCGGTAGGGAGAGAGAGGACGCATTCGCAGACATAGATTTTCCTTTCCGTCTCCCCTGTATCGGCTTGAATGGCTCCGTCTCTTCCGCACCGAGGATCAGATAGGGGAAGGATTCGATACAAAAAACAGCCTCTTTTGCGCGTGTTGGGAGCGATACAATCGCTTTTTGTTCCTTTTGTGAGATAGTTCACACCAGGAGAGAGACCAGGTAGACAGGCGGAGATGTGACATCGCGCACGTTGCTTCCGTCTATAGTAGTGTAGCAAACACTTCTGACGGGAACCATAAAACTCGTTTCCGCTGCATGGCAGTTCCCGAAACAGGCAGAGAGATAGGAAAAGACGTCCTGTCTCTTCGTGTAAAAAGGATGCTGCCGGGGTAACTTCCCGCAGAACGCAGACGTGGGACACGCGCTTGCCCATAACGCCGCGGACAGCAACAGTCCGCACCGCATCGGCAGCGCGTAAGGAGCGCCACCCATGACCCAACCACCTGACTCATCCGCCCACCCTTCCGGGGGCAATGAACCGGAGAACGACGGCTACGGACATACCGGTGCGGAAGCGCACTCCTACCTGCCCCGCCTGACACGCCAGCGCCTGCTCTCCCTCGAAGAGGAACAGGAGTTATCCCACCGGATGCAGATGGGCGACCTGCGGGCCAAAGACCGCCTGATTGAATCGAACATGCGTCTCGTCATCAACATCGCGAAGAACTACCACAGTCCGCTCATTCCCTTTGAAGACCTGGTGCAGGAGGGGGCCATCGGGCTGATGACCGCGACCGAGCGATTTGATCCGGCACGCGGCTTCCGTTTCAGCACCTACGCGACCCACTGGATTCGTCAGGCCATCAGTCGTGCCATAGACAACAAGTCCAAGGCAATCCGCATTCCGGCCCATGTCTCCGAATCGATCCGCAAACTGGAGAAACTGAAAGACCTCTTTCAGCGCGAATGGGGCTATGAGCCGTCGCCAGAGGAGCTGGCACAGCATCTGGGCGTCTCCCCGCGCAAAATCTCGGCGCTGCTTCAGGCAAGTCAGGACCCGGTGTCTCTGGATATGCTGGTAGGCAACGAGGAGAACACGCCCCTCTCCGCGCTCATCAACGACGAATCGGCGGAAAACCCGCAGCAGGCCGTCCTGACCTCCGAGCGCAAAGAAGCCCTGCGCGAACTGCTGACCATCCTGACACCCCGGGAGCAGGCGGTCATGCGGATGCGGCTCGGCTTTGAAGAGGACTCTTCGGAAATGCTCTCGGAAATCGGGGAGCGGATGCACCTGTCCCGTGAGCGCGTCCGGCAGATCGAAGTGCAGGCCCTCCGCAAACTCAAATACGCCGCCAAACGCCGCAATCTCCTCAGCTACCTCAGCGATTAGACCGCAATCCCGCCGAAAGAACCCAGACGTTCTTTCGGACGCGGCATTGGCACGGTGTCGTCTGACGGAACGTTTGCGTTGCTCCCTCCTGCCCCAAGATTGAAGCTCCAGAGGACGTTTTCCTGCTTCGTGTGCCAAAACGCCGAAGCAATCTGGACTTGTAGCGCCTCTCCTCCCCACAGTTATTCCAAAGCCGAATCCTTGACCTCCCGCAGACCTTTAGAAATCTCTAAGTTGAACGTATAACAAACGCTGTTATAATGACAGTATCCGATGCAAAGGCGTCGCGAAACAAAACGGCACGGTCTGTGCATGAGTTCACGAGAGGAGAGATAACGATGATTCTGAGCAGAGGGAATGCGATGAGGAGCGGAGTGGCGGCGGCTCTCCTGATGGGGACGGCAGCGTTGATTCTCGCTCCGAAGGGAATAGCTCAGCAGAACACTGCTCCGGCGACAGGTACGGTTCCGCTGTCCGAAGTGGTGGATAAGATGAGCAAGGAGTCGGGCGCGGTCGTGGTGGCGGATTCGTCGCTGAAAGTCAACGCAGCGCCTCTGAAACTCAAGACGACGCCTGCCAACCTGGAGCAGCAGATACGCACACTCGTCAAGACACTGCCGTCCGGCACGGTCTGGGGCAAACTCTATCTGCCCGCGCCCCGTAGTGGAAACTATGTCGGCGATGATGTCGCAGCCTATGCCTATGCCGCCGGGCAGTTGTTTGGCCCCGTCGGTGCGCCCGACCCCGCTGACACCATCGAGATTCTGGGCAAGCGACTGCCGGTCGCGCAGGCGAAAGAGATCGCAGCCACGCTGAAACTCAAGCCCGTCTATCTGCTCTCCAATCCCAAAGCTTCCCGCAACGGCTTCCTTGTCGAAGGGCCAGCGGGCGCTCCTGCCGCCTCCGTGACGCAGGATATGGCGGCGCAGACGGCTCTCGGCGCACAGCCCGGCAAAATCACGCGGGTCGAAATGGGCTATGAAAAAGGCATCCCTGTCTTCCAGTACGACATCACCGGAACTGACGGACGCAAATACGAAGTCCGTATCAACGGAACGACCGGAGATGTCCTCAGCCATCGTCTCGACTGACGGGCAGGTCGCCGGAAAACGCCGACGAATTTTCGGGCGGCTGTCGGGCCTGCTGCTTCTGCTCGCCTGCGCCGCCTTCGTCGGCCTCATCGCCTGGTCAGTCCGCCAGCAAAACCTGGATGCAGACCTCCTGACGGCTCTCGAACAGCAGGACATTCCTGCGGCGTTGACCGCGCTTAAACACGGAGCCGACCCGAACGCCCGAAAATCCCCCCACCCGCAGACCGGCGCTTTCTCGCTGACGGAGAAGATTCGACAGGTTGTGAAACGGTGGCGTCACGCACAGGAAGGGCCGGATGCGGGGGATACAGCGTTAGAACTCGCTATCCCTGACGAGACGGATACGCTGCTGGAAGCGCTCCTGCGTCACGGAGCAGACCCTAACCTGCCCTCGCGGGGTACACTTCTCACCCCCCTCTGTCTCTATGCACGTTCCGGGCGCGAACACGCCATCACACGCCTGCTGCACTATGGCGCGAACCCGAAACAGCGCAATGGCGACGGCTCTACGGCGCTGCACTGCGCGGCTGGCAGCCGGGCGGAAAAGGTGTGCAGGCTCCTCCTCGACGCGGGAGCCGACATCAACGCGCAGGACCACGACGGCGAAACTCCCCTGCACAAAGCCTGTTTTGCCCAGGGCTATGACACGGTCTCTGCACTCCTTCAACGCGGAGCCGATCCCAATATCCCCAACAGCGGCGACCAGATGCCTCTCGACTATTCCAGCCTCGTCAACGATCAGCGCACCATCCGCCTGCTGCGCCGTCATGGAGCAGACATGGGGCCGCCCTACTCTCCGTAGTAAGCAGTGGCAGCCAGAAGCTTGCTGGCTTGTTTCTCTTTATCAATTGAACGCCTATTGGGGCGGAGCAGGCAGGAAACCGACCCGGTTTGTCCAGTCACTGTCGTGTTCCCTGTCCCAGTAGTAGATTAACGCACGAACGAGTCGGCCAAAATCGTTGCTGGCAATTGTCAGGAAGAGCATTAACCGGCGTGCTCCCTCTCCAGCACATCAGGCGGGACAGGGATCGCTTCCAAATGAGGCAACAGACGCTTCAAGCGGTCGTATGTCATCGCATCGTTATCGGCGATTTTCTGGTCAATCTCTTGTGGAAAGGCTTCATAGTAGTGGAACGCGGCTTTGACGCGATGGCTCGGAAATCGGAAATGAGCCGCTGCTTTGTCTACATCCATGCCGTAATCCCTGGCGACCAGGATAAGTTGCCAGAGCGGTAGCCCCGCTTTCAGGCAGACAGTGCGTTCGCCCTGGATGCTCCGAAACTCGATGTCGGCGAAATCCTCCTGACGCAGCCACTCTTCAATAGAACGCGCCGCTGCTTCGTTGACGGATCGGCCGGTACGCCGTGCGGTAAGTTTCAACCGTTCCGCAGTTTCATCAGGCAAGCGCAGACTGACAACCGGAGACATGATCTCTCCTCCTCACTACAGTGTAATCATTGTATACTGCGTGCAACTGACCGTCAAGTACCCTTGCATCCTACACCGTTGTGGCCTCGTGTTATTAGGACTGGCCCTGAAGGTTGATATAAGGTTGAAGAAGCGTTGATTTCGTGGTAACATAAGTGTGAAGCAAAGGTTGTGGAAAAGAGGGTAGCAGCGATGAGTCAGGTGCTTGTCGTCGGAGCGGGAACACGGCGTTTTCGTCTGATTGACAAAGGGTTGGAGGGTTCTTCCGTCCATGTGGTTCGGAAGGAGTGGACGGTTTTTCTTCACGCCCGCCGCCGTTCGTCTCCTGCGCTGGTCATTTATGACCTTGCAGGGGTGAATACCCCGCAGACGGACGTACTGCTGCGCCTTTCCTCTGAGATGCCGAAAGCAGGGGTTCTCTATTTTGCGGGAGCCGACGTGAGCAGTCTGGAGGGATTGAACCGCGCCTTACAGCAGCCCAACGTAGATTTCGTGCTGGATACGGACGACCCTGGGGAACTGCGTCTGCGGGCCAATCGCCTGTTGGCACGAAACCTGGAACCGGAAAAGGCGCGTCAGGAGGACGCAGAGGTCACGCCACTAGCCCTGAGTAGCGTCTTGCAGCACACGGTGCCGCATCTGCACGCTGAGAACGGCCGTCTGGATGCCCGGGCCGTCAGCGCCATTTATGCTGTCCCTCTGGCAGCCCTGGCCCGTGCGCTCGGTCGGTCGGAACAGGCGGTACATAAGACGCCGACCGCCGCAGGAATCCAGCCCGCGTTGCGCGTTTATGAACGTATCGCCGCCCTGCTCCTGCGTCTGACCGGCTCAGAAACCGGCCTGCGGGCGTGGATGCAGTCGAGCAATCCCGAACTGGAAGAGGAGACACCGCTCAACCTGCTACTCAATGGAGAAGGAGAAGTTGTCGTGAATCTGCTCGTAGATGTTTTGCAGGGTGCGCCCGCCTGATGCTTCCCTCCCTGCCAACTGTCTCCTTTGAGGGCATTCTCTATCGTGCCGTTGACCTGGAAGCGCTGTTCGGCTTTCACCAACTGGCACCTTATCCGCAGCCCTTGCCTCTCTTCAGTGGTGGGGCAAGATTGCGGGGCGCACGGTATACGCCGATTGGCGGCCCGCCTTCGTTGTATCTGGCACTGGACCCGCAGACGGCCTATGCGGAAGCGAATCGGGTCCATACCCAAGCATGGGCTGGCATGACAGCTGCTGCCCCCGCCTTACCTCCGACCGTTCTGATCTCCGTACACGCACGTCTCGACAGCATTCTGGACATAACCGATAAATCCATTCAACAGGCACTCGACACAAACGACCGGGAACTGCGCCGTCCCTGGCGTCTGGCGCAGTCACGCGGTCATGTCGTAGCGACGCAACAATTAGGACAGGCGGCATTTGATTGCGGCAGTATTCAAGCCATTCGCTATCCTTCCGCCCAATCTCCAGAAGCGCACTGCCTGGTCGCCTTCCCAGACCGCCTCACCTCACCCGCCTATATAGAAACAATAGACCAACACCTCAATATTCTCCAACGACTCCCCTGATATATGAACGCTACTGCTTTTAACGTCTCATCTTCCGGATTCAAAGACACAGCAACTTTCGCAGCATCTCTGTTGTCAGGGTAAGTAGGAGGTAGAACCATGAAAAAACTAGTAGACAAAATTCGGGAATACATTGGGGATCCGTAAGCGGAAAATAGCGCACACCTTCCGTCAGGGTGAAGGAAGGTGCTATAACACGGGGTGAAGTTGGCGGATGTTCGAGTTAGCGGCTGAACTTTGCGGGGATGCGAAACTTCGCCTGGATAGGTTCA
>JBBRLP010000180.1:0-7725 GCA_038231295.1 Chthonomonadales bacterium | reverse complement strand
AGCCGGACGTAGTTCGTTCGCAGATTTCGTTCAGTGCCACGACGGGCTAAAGCCCTTCGCTGGATGACGCTTTGCGCCAAGTGTCCCTGCGGGACACGAAATCCCAATCTACGAACGAAATGAGGCCGCCTACTTAGTTGAACACAGCCACGACAGAGCCTTATGGAGTCAGCAACAAGCCAATTCATTTCTGAATAACGTTTCTTGGTGAGATCGCAAACAGAAAGAGATTCGCATTCTCAAAAACTAAATTTCCATGAAGAGGCCACCGAAGGCGTCGGCCTGTTCGGGGTCGGCGGTGAGGTCGGGAGTGTCGGCTTCTTCGTCTGCGAGGGGCGCGGGGGAGACGAGATTCATGCCGGTCAGGAAGCGCGAGGGGGCGATAGTCGTCTCGTTCCAACTGTCGGGAGAGGAGAGGAAGAGCAGATCGCGGGCGCGGGTGGCGATGACATAGGCGATGCGCCGCTCCTCCGCGATGTCCTCGGCCTTACGGTGCGGGAGCAGCTCCTCCGACCAGCCGATGGCGAAGATGACACGCCACTCCAGCCCCTTCGCGGAGTGGCCTGTTGCCAGCGTGACTTCGTTCTCCTGCCGCCGCTTCTTCGCCCGTTCCGCTTTGCGCCGCGCCGCCTCGTCGCGCACTTTCTGTACGGCGGCGAGGTAGTCGGCTATCGTGGGATAGTGGGCGGCGGCGGCCTGCATCCGCTGGATATTCTGGATACGGTCGTTGTCGCGGTCATCGCCGGAGTCGCGCCGCAGCCAGCCGTCGAAATCCGTTGCGTTGCGAATGATACGGACGGCGTCCCCCGCATGAGAGAGGGTCTTCAACTGCGATTCGATCTTCACGAGGTCGCCCTGCAAGGCCCGCAGAGCGCGATGCGTCCGCAGGTCCGCCGAGTGGAACTCCGGGAGAATGTCCCAGATGCGACGACCGCGAATCTCCGCATGGTTCCGCAGGTGCGAACCTGTCATCCGGTTCAGTTTGCGGTTCGGCACATTCATCAGGGCTAGAAACCACTCGTCAGGATAGGAACCTGCGCCGCCCGCTGTCTCCTGCCCTTCCCGCGGCGTACCTGCGAAAAAGTTGAGATAGGCGAGCAGTCCCTGCACCTCTTTGCGGGCGTAGAAGTCGCCATCTTCGCGCATGGTATAGGGGATTTCCAGCGCGGCGAAGTGGCGCTCCAGGGCTTCGCTCTGCGCGTTGGCCCGATAGAGAACCGCGATCTCCTGGAACTTGACGCCGCGCTTGACCAGATGCAGAATCTCTTCGCCGACCGCCAGCGCCTCAATATCTACATCTGCGTACCGCTGCCAGATGACTGGTTCGCCCTCCGGTCGGGTGGGAGTGAAAGCCAGCGCTCGCCGCTCGGTGTCCTGACGTATCAGGCTGTCGGCGAAGGTGAGAATGGAGCGGGTGCAGCGGTAGTTCTCGCGCAGTTCAAAGACCTTCGTGCGAGGGTGTGCGGCGAAGCGCTGGAACGTCTGCGTATCCGCGCCGCGAAACCCGTACAGCGACTGGTCGAGGTCACCGACGAGCATCAAATTCTTGTGTTCCTGCCCCAGCGCGAAGGCCACGATATACTGCGGCGCGTTCATGTCCTGACACTCGTCCACGACGATATGCGAGTAGCGGGCCGCCAGCCGACAGCGCACCGCGTCGTCTCTCTTGAACAGCGCGATGACATCCAGAATCAGATCGTCGAACTCGCGCATGTCTTTCTCCGCTTTGGCCTTCTCGAAAGCCCGCCAGGCGCGTACAAAGTCCCGATCCTCAGAAGAGCCGTCGTGTTTGTAGGCGTCCACCGTGACACCGGAGTTCTTGGTGAAGGAGACACGCGACAGGAACCCGCCGACCCCGCCCTCCAATTCCGCCGCCTGCGCGGTCTCCGCGAGGTTACGGCGCAGAAACTCGTCCGTCAGCAGACCGAACTTCAGGCCCTCCCCGCGCAGGATTTGCAGGCAGAGCGCGTGCATCGTGGTGACGTGAACATTGGCGAGAGTGGCTTTGGTGAGTATCTGCCCGATACGCGCCTTCATCTCCTGTGTGGCGTCGTTGGTAAAGGTCGTGACCAGCAGCTTCTTGCCCTGCTCCGCCATTCGCGCCGCCCGCAGCGTGACTACTCGCGTCTTGCCACTGCCTGGCCCCGCATAGACCGCCGCTGGCCCCTCTTCAAACAGCACCGCCGCCCGCTGATTCCCGCTCAGACTATCCCAACTTGCCACACTCTACTCCTTGGAACTTACGGCCTTTCGACGACGCTGACGCGGAGTTCGTGCGCTCCGTCGGCGCGGGCGATCTCGTAGTAGTAGAAGAGTTCGCGCCCGACGGAGAGAACATCCACGAAGCGCAGGCAGCCGGTCGCGTGCGGAGAGAAGAGGGCGGGATGATCGGGGGTCAGGGAGTAGAACGTGCGGAGATCGAAGGTCTGCGCGAGGCCGGTCCGCTCCTCGTAATTTTCTTCGGGGGAGGCGCTGCCGTCGTAAAAAGCCAGCCAGCCGCCCGAATCCAGCGGGATCAGCGCCCCGATGCGCCGACAGTGCGCGTCCCAGAGCGGCGCGTTCCCGGCAGCCGGGGGATACTGCGTGATCGGGGTGGCGTCACCCATCCACTGGAAACGCCGCCCGTCGCCGCTGATCGCGATTCCCGTGCGGTAGTGCGGCATTCCCGGCACACTCGCTTCCGTCGCGTAGGTGGCAAGCAGATAGGTCATTCGCCCGATGAGGAAGACGTTCGGGTCTTTCATGCGGATCGCGCCGTACTCTTCGGGAATTAAGAGCGTCCGCATGGTCGTCACATCGAATCGGTCCGGTTCATCCGCCTCCACCAGCCCGATGCGCCAGCGGCCGTCTGCCGGATAGACGAAACAGAGATAGAGCAGCCAGCGTCCGTCCAGCCCCCGAATCAGGGTGGCTCGTTCGACGGAAAGAGCGTCCAGCGAAGTCTTGGGGAGCGCCCAGATGTCGTTGAAGGCGATCCCGTTGTCGCTCGCGGCGATGCGGAGTTCCACCCCCCGGCCCAGTTCGCGGGGCTGCCGCTGCCGATAAACCAGATAGAAGGTGTTGCTCGCCGCATCGAACGTTGCGCCCGGCGCGCCCGCCCACCACCCCGGCCCGTCGCCGAGTGGCGCACGCACGAGATTGCTCACCTCCGTGTCGAACAGCGGGACGATGCCGAATGTTTTGCCAGTATCGGATGCCAAAGTCTGCCTCCTGATGCCCCTGTGCCTATTTCCTGAAATTCCCCGGTTGATTTTTGGGGAAGTTCGGGAACATTCTTCCTGTTGGCACAGTTATTGCATAGTAAAAAAATGTCACTGACGCGGTTCCGATGCGGGAATCGACTAACAGCAAGAGGAATAACGCTATGTCGAACTTCACCGTTCTCCCAACACCGTCCGTCGCCCGTCCCTGCCCCTTCTACCAGGCGACCCTGCTCACCTCCGCCTCGCTGCGCCCTGAAGTCGGCGAAGGCAGTGCGAACTGTTCGCACACCTGTATGCTTCATGCCGGGAATATCGGCCCTGATGGCAAGGCCCTCTCCCCGCACGACTGTACCGCAGAACGCCAGGTCGGCTGCCAGTCTCACCGCCGTCTGCGTTTTGCCCGACTTTTCGCCCAGCCGCTCACCGTAATGGCGACTTCTGCGGCCCGCTGAAACTCCGCTGTACTGTCCCCTTCTTCCCGTATCGGGGAGAAGGGGATTTTTGTTTGGCGAATGGATACTGGGGAGGGAAAATCATCTTCGGCCACGCAGGCGGATGCGGTCTCCGAGAAGCCAGCCGACCAGGACAGCGGGAAAGAGCAGGTTGCCTGCGAAGACCGCCGTCGCGACATTTCCGAACCGCGCTCCCGACTCCGAGGCTACCAGCACGAATATTCCGACCAGTGCGCCCGCAGCGAGATAGGCCCGCAGCAGCGACCGGGAGAATTTCCCGTAGATAATCCCTACTCCCAGAAAGACCGCCACCGAGAGATAAAACAACACGACCGAGAACAGGCCGAGCAGCAGCACCAGTGAAATCGGCCCGGAACGCTGCACCTGTGTGGAGTTTCGGCGTACCAGTTCTTCCGAGACCGGGCGCATTCCGCCATAGAAGGAGAGCAGAATGCCCCCGAACAGCCCATCCAGCAGGGCCGCGATCAGAAGATTGGGGGAGAGCAGGGTCAGCCAGGGAAAGCCCGTCACGATGGCCTCGCCGGGGTTGTCATAGAGCACGCACAGCAGCCCGATAGCGGCCAGCGCCAGGACCCCGGAGAAAGCCAACTGTGAGACATCGCGGCGCGAATCGCTCATGCTGCCCCAGGCGGGGCGGGGAACGTTGACCGGACGGGTGACCGTCGGGCCGTGCTCGTGGGCTTCGTGCCGTCCCATCAGGCGATCCAGTTTGCCGTGGATGCTGTAATTGCGCGGATTGAACTGTATGGCGTAGGAGTAGGCGGTCGTCGCGCTTTCGGTCTGGCCTTTGCGGACATAGATGTCGCCGAGCAGTTCGTAGACCGTGGCGTTGCGTTTGTCCATCGCCAGCGCCTGCTTGCAGAGCGCCTCCGCCTCCTTGTAGCGGCGATTGATAAAGGCCAGTTGCGCTTCGGAAAGCAGCGTATTGACGGCGGTTCCGGGCCGTGCCTTCTCTTCGCTCTGTGGATTGGCGCGGCTTTCTCGGTTGGGCGAACGCGGTGGGGGTGCGGAGGCAGGCTCATCAGGAGCGGTGCGCCCGAAACCGTTGAACCCGGCGCGGCCACCGGTGTAGGGCCGGGCAGGGCCCGTCCCGGCAGTGTGTGCATTCCCGGCAGTACGGGAGGATCCGGGCGAAGCTGCAGAAGGCCCGGAGCGGGGCGGAGGGGTTGGGCGGCTGGAAGCGGAGGGACGTGAGGCCGAGGGCTGACTCAGAATGCGGTTGGCGTCATAAAGCGCACGGCGGTCCGGGTCGTTGAGGGTGTGGTACGCCTCATTAACCGCCTTAATTTGATGGGAGGCTTCGGGACTGGGGTTCACATCGGGGTGATACCGCCGTGCCAGTTCACGATAGCGTTTTTTGACCTCTTCCGGCGTTGCGGAAGGGGCCAGTCCCAGCATCTCATAGTAGTCCGGCAGTGCGCTGTTCATGGGCAAAACTATCGTTCCTCGGGCCGAACGGAAGCGGGCTTCCAGATCGGAAAGTTCGGTCCGTCACCGACAAGAAAGGTGCGGAGGGCCATCGGGCGCGGAAAGCCCTGCTCTGTCGTCGTCACCTGTCCTGCCAGTCCGCGAAAGCAGTCAATCGCAAGCAGTAGGTCGGGAAGCCCGCTCTTGAGCATGGCATGGGCCTGCGTCCAGCAAATGGCGACGCGGGACTCGCCTCGGTCCGCCATGTCCGCCAGCCCGCTCCATAGGCCGTCTTCAAGCGAGTTCCAGTCACAGATAGGATCGCCGAGCGGATGCGGGAGCATTCGGTTCGCCGCCTGGTGCAGCGTCGCGGCATTGGATATTGCGCTCCCGTCCACCATCAAAATCCGAAACTGCCAGTAGTGCAGGCAGGATTCCAACTCTCCCCAGCTTCCCCGATGCACCAGCGTCACCGCGCTCCACTGCCGCTGACACAGCGTGACATCATAGGCGGCTCGCCGCTCCAGGTCGCTCAGCGCATGGTAGGCTTCATTGACGCCGCGAATCTTCTCCGCCGCCTCCCGGCTCGCGTCTATATCGGGATGGTAGCGCCGGGCGAGATCCCGATGCCGCTTCCGAATGGCCTCCAGGCTGGCATCCGGCGAGAGTCCCAGAGTCTGATAGTGGTCAGGCGTTGCAAAGTTCATTCTTGTTTACGTTCACAGATAGGATAGTTTCGCAGCAGAGACAAAAATCGGCTTACGACGTCGTTTTCAGTTCGACACCGGTAGCCGCCAATCCTGCCTGTGTAACCTTCCGAGAACTCCTCACGTCCATTAGAGACAGGAAAATGTCGGCTCCGTATCGCAGTCTGATTCGACATTTCCCCTCTATTCATCAACCGGCGCGTCTTGCCGAACTTCTGATTCAAAAGCACTCCTCTGAAGTCTCCTGTGCGGACACGGGGTACACTCTCTAGACACAATACCGCAAGGGGACGCGAATGAACGAACAAGAGCGTTTGCAGGAGATGAACCGACGGGCCTTCCTGCGGGCCGCCGCAGGGGCAGGACTGCCGCTGGCCGCATTGCTGCACGAAGGCGCGGTGAGCGGGCAGGCCTCGGGAACGCCGCCGGACAGAAACCTGCCGGGGCTGATTATCCGGGAGAAGATGCCGGAAAATCTTGAGTTTCCCTTCGCATCACTGGACAGTCTCCTGACCCCGAATGACCGTTTCTATGTGCGGAGCCACTTCGCCGTTCCCACTCTCGACGCGCAGACCTGGCGACTCAAGGTGGAAGGGGCGGTCAGAACGCCGCTCGAACTGTCGCTGGAAGACCTGAAAAAGATGTCCTCCCGCACGGTTCCCGCGACGCTAGAGTGCGCGGGCAACGGGCGCGTCTATCTCTCGCCCGCCGTCAAGGGCGCACAGTGGGGATTAGGAGCGGTCAGCAATGCGGAGTGGACGGGCGTTTCGCTCGGAGCGGTGCTGCAAATGGCAGGTCTGCTGCCCGGCGCGGTGGAGGTGATTCTGGAAGGGGCGGACGGCGGCGAGATTAAAGACCCGCCCAAACCCACCGGCCCCATTCGATTTGCCCGCAGCCTGCCCCTCTCCCGCGCCAATCGTCCTGAAGTCCTGCTGGCCTATCGCATGAACGGCGAAGAACTGCCCGTCTCCCACGGCTTTCCACTGCGCGGCATCGTTCCCGGATGGTACGGGGTCGCTTCGGTGAAGTGGCTGACGCGGCTCATCGTGACCGACCGGCCCTTCAACGGCCATTTTCAGTCGGTGGACTACGCTGTCTGGGAGCGCACGAACGGGATTCCCACCCGTGTTCCGCTCACCGAAATGCAGATCAAGTCGGAAATTGCCCGCCCGGACACCCACGAACTCCTCGCCGCCAACTCCGTCTATCGCCTCTTCGGAGCCGCCTGGACGGGTGATTCGGAGATCGCGAAGGTCGAGGTCAGTACGGACGGCGGAAGGAACTGGCAGCCCGCTAAACTGCTCGGCAAATCCCTGCGCCACGCCTGGCGTTTCTGGGAGATGCAGTGGAACGTTCCCGCCCAGCGAGGCCGCGTCACCCTGCTCGCCCGCGCCACCGACCTGCGCGGCAAAACGCAGCCCCTCCAGCGTCAGCCCGACTCCGAGAACTATATCATCAACCACGTCCTGCCCGTTGAAGTGGACGTGCGCTAATCCCCTGCGCTTCTCTTCTGTCCCGCGCCTCCTTTTCCGTTTCCGCTGCCTTCTCCGGGGAGCGGAAACGGTCGTTTTCGCCTCATTCGCTTCCCCAAAAACCGCTCGGACAGCAGGCAGTAGGCCATTTTCGCTGCCGCCCGCTTAAATACGGTGAGATACACCTACTATTACGTATTTGTACGTATATGTCCCTCCGCCCTTCTCAGGTACACTATTATCAGTGTGAATAGTTCTGGCCGTTTCAGGGAAACACTCAGCCTTGCATTCTAAATACCCTGAAGACGGTTCGGGTACAACTGGTAGAGCCTTTTTCAAAAGTCGGCTGTCGCCGTGGTTGGTTTGTCCGCCAAGAATGCCACAGAGCGGGTTGATCGTCGATTTTACTGACAAACAGACGCCAATCTCGCCTTTTCCTGACAAAAGACGTCTCGGCAGACGT
>JBBRLP010000179.1:0-7782 GCA_038231295.1 Chthonomonadales bacterium | reverse complement strand
TGATTGGCAGTGATTCGAAGGCGTTACCCGGCACAGGAACGTGCCGGGCTGGAAAAAGCGGTCGTCCTACGGACGAAGCCTTCAGAAACTCTCCCTTGTTAGCCTTCCATACGCGGGGCGCACCCTATCGCATGAAAATGCCTTCTCCCCCGGAATCGGGAGCCAGGGGCGAATCCCATAATTGGGGCGTATTTTCCAGTCAAGTTGCCTGTGTATGCGAAGAGAGAAGCAAGAGTTTGGGGCATTTCCGTCTGGAAGACGTTTGCACTTTAATGACGGGGGTTTTCAACCCCCGGAACACCTACCAGGGTTTTCAACCTCCATCCAACCCCCGGACATCCCCACAGCCGAGGGCCGGAGTCTTCACCCCGGCCAACTTCAGCCTACCTTCTCTACTTTTGCAGGTATTTGCGCTTGCTCTTGTCGAAGCCCTGCGTCAGTTTCTTGGCGTCGTAGACCCAGGCGCCGCCGCGCTGGAAGTAGCAGTGATACTCTGAGAGCAGGGAAGCGGTCAGGCGGCGCGTGACGCGGCGCACGATGTTGATCTCGGTGTGCAGCGTGAGATACTCGATGCCCTTGCGGTAATGCTCCATGATCTCGCGCATAATGTCGTAGGTCGCCAGGCTCTCGGCCTCGGCACGCTCCTGCAGGGCCAGCAGTTCGTTGACGCGGTTGCGGCTGATGAACATCGTCGGCTCGCTCTCATCGTTGTAGGTGATGACGTAGCGGTCCAGCGCCTGTCGCTCCAGCGTGAAAGTCGCGCCGGAATCGATGGGAATGGACTGGAACCAATCGAGCAGGCCGTAGAGCAGACGGGTCTCGTTGTTGACCCAGACCCGCGTCTTCTGTCCGCCGGGCAGGACGAACTCCGTCTCCAAAATGGTAGGCTCGGCAGGGAAGAAGCCGGACGGGAACTGGCAGAGCGGCAGCGTTCCGATCTGCTTGTGATGATACTTGATGACGGCGCGGGCATTGGACGGCGGGTTCGGGTCGGCGGAGGGAACAGGCTCCTCGTCCAGCACATCCTGCACCAGCGGGTTCAGCATCTCCCGATCCAGCCCGCCCTCGAAGCCGTCTTCCAGCAGTTGGTCCACCGGGTTGCCTTCGAGATCGAGAAAGTTGTACTCGGGAATATCGAGCAGGCCGGGAACCGTGAAGACGTAGCCCGGCAGCGTGCCCTGCGGGCGGTAGCGCTCCGCCCCCACCCATAGCACACGCTCGTCGGCCTTGAGGGCGTCCGTAATCGCCACCAGGTCTTCGGCGTAGGTGCGGTAGTCCGGCGTGACCTCGAACAGGTCTTCCAGCAGACGGGACGCACGTACCGAGTCCTCGCTGTCCAGAACGCTTTCGACCAACTGCTCCCGCTCGGCATCGCCCAGAACGAGGGGCTGTGCCGCCTCCTGCGCGTCGGTCTCCGCCGTGTCGCTGACCTCCTGCTCTGCCAGCGTCGGGAAGTAGGCGACGAACTCGGCAAGCTGCTTCGGCCCGACCCAGGTGCCATCGGAGAGCGGCGCTGCGCCGCTGTGCAGGTAAAGCGCACTATAGAAGGCGCGGGCATTGAAGTTTTCCGGGTCTTTGCGCCAGACCAGGAACTGCAATGCCTTCGTTTTCAGGGGCTTGCCTGCCGCATCGAGCAGGGCCGCCATCGTCTCCGGCTTCCCAGCGTCCAGTCCGGCCGCTTCCGCTGTTTTGATGTAGGGGAATACATCGTCGTCGTCGAGGAAGTTGTCGAACAGAACCTCCTCCTCCTTGTTCTGATCCAGGTTCAGCAGCCAGTCGAAGGGAGCCACGAAGTCTTCGCCAAGGCGGAAGTAGCGCGGGCTGTCGGCGACCATCAGGTCCAGCATCTCCTCGTAAATCTCAGCGGGGCGTCCATAGACCGTGTGCAGTTCGTTCGCCAGATGCGGAATGCGGATCGGCTGACCGACCGTATTCAGAATCCGGCGCACGTTGAAGTCGAACGTGCTGTGCGCGTCCAGATAGCGCGTCCAGAGCGTCCATTTGCGGTCTACGGCGGTGATATGCGGGTTGGTGGTGAGGGCGACACGGGCCAGTCGGGAGTCCACGTCGGGGCGACCCACTGCACGGGCGACATCGGCGGCCTTCATCGGCTCCCCGGTCTGAAGCAGCGCTTTATAGATAAGGTCTCCGGCATAGCGGGCAGCAAGTTGCTCCGGCGTCTGCGGTTCCTGTGTTTTCGAAAGAAGGGCGGTTGCCACGTATTTTTCTCCTTTGTTCTCAATCCTCTGACAGGTTCAATCGGCGGTTCGTTGGCACGGTCCAAAGTGTTTTGGCGGTGCTTCTACGCTAAACGATAAGTTCGGCCACGAGGTCGTAGGGGCGGGCCTCCACAATGCGCGTTCGGACAAAGCTGCCGGGCGCGGCGGTGCAGCGCCGTACCAGCACCTCTCCGTCCACTTCCGGCGCATCCCGGAACGACCGCCCGACGGAGGTCGTTATGTCCAGCGGCGAGCGGCCTTCGATCAGGACTTCCAGTTCGCGCCCGACCCATTTCTGATTGCAGGCGAGCGAGATGGGCTGCTGCCGCTGCATCAGGGCGTCTTTGCGGCTGCGCTTGATGCGGGACGGGACTTTGGGCAGCATCTCCGCGCTTGGAGTGCCGTCTTCAACGGAGTACTCGAACACCCCGACGCGGTCGAACTGCGCCTCGGTGACGAAGTTTTCCAGCGTGGCGAAATGCTCTTTGGTCTCTCCGGGGAAGCCGACGATAAAGGTGGTGCGAATAGCGACATCGGGCGCGGCGGCGCGGAAATCGGCGAGCAGTTTCAGATAGCCCGCATTGGACATCGGCCTCCGCATCTTCCGCAGCATCTCGTCATCGGCGTGCTGCAAGGGCATATCAATGTAGTGGCAGACTTTGGGCGTGGTGGCGACGGCCTCGATGATGCCCCGGTTGACGCGGGAGGGATAGCAGTAGAACAGGCGTATCCAGTGGATGTCGTTCACCTGCGCGAGTTCCCGCAGCAGTTCCGGCAGACGCATCTTGCCGTAGAGGTCGTAGCCGTACTGCGTGGAGTCCTGCGCGATGAGGTTCAGTTCGCGCACACCCTGCGCGGCCAACTGCGCGGCCTCGGCGAGGATGCGCTCGAACGGCTTGCTGACGTGTCCGCCCCGGAAGGAGGGAATCGCGCAGAAGGTGCAGGCGTGGTCGCAGCCCTCAGAGATTTTCAGGTAGGCCGTCCAGGGCGCTCCCATCCGAACGCGGGTGGGGGTTTCGACCCAGCGGTGATGCGGCTTCTCCCCGATCTGCAGCAGTTGGTCGGTGCGGATCAGCGACTGCCCGACGACGTTTCCGATCTCGCCGATGCTGCCTGTGCCAATGAAGGCGTCCACTTCCGGCAGTTCCTTGCGGAGCTGCTCGGAGTAGCGCTGCACCAGGCAGCCCGCCACCACGACGCGCTTGATCTCGCCGCGCTCTTTGCGCTGTAAGGCTTCCAAAATCGTGTTGATGGACTCCTCTTTGGCGGCGTCAATGAACCCACAGGTGTTGATAATGACGACATCAGTATCGCGGGATGCGGCATTGGGCGTTCGGCTGCTCTCGACGGTGTAGCCCTCCTGTGCCAGCAGACCCAGCATCTCTTCGGAATCCACCTCATTCTTCGCGCAGCCGAGGTTGATGAGGCTGACCTTTCCGGTTTTCGGTCGGGATATTTCGGTCGTGGACATAGGGTACTTTCGGCAGGGGCGAACGTTCAGACACAACAAAAAATGCGTCCGCAACGCTGCGCCGCAGGGCAGGTTTGTTAAGGTGATAGACTAAACATCTAGTTTACCGCATCTGACGCCAAATTGCCAACTTTTCAGGCGAGCGGAGAAGTCCTCGTATGGCTTCGCTGCGAATTGTGTTTACATTCGAGGGAATTTCCGTTCGGTTTCGACAGTCTTGAAGGTAGAATATATCCAGCGTTGATCCTGGCTAGCATCCTGCACTCCCTCGCGCTGGCTCTGTGATGATCGCTTTTGGATATTCCATGCTGTTCGCCGTCTCTGGCACATCCACTCTTCGGGAGCGGTCTATCCTCTCGCTTCCACAATCGGTCGTCTCTGGTAAGGAGAACGAAATTGAGCAAACGGAACGGCTTTACCCTCATCGAGCTGCTCGTCGTGATCGCGATCATCGCGATCCTGGCAGCCATTCTCTTCCCCGTCTTTGCCCGCGCCCGTGAAAAGGCCCGGCAGACATCCTGTGCGAGTAATCTCAAACAGATATCAACAGCCTTTTTGATGTACGTGCAGGATTACGATGAAAATATGCCGCCCTGGACCGGCAACGCCTGCGGCACACTTCCTGCTTTGGGGCCGGGTCAAACCGGAGCCTTCGCACTGGGGTATATGTACCCGGGTCTGGTCAGCCCCTACATCAAAAACGGCGTTGATCCGGTCACGGGAATTCTCGGCCAGGTGTGGGCCTGCCCTACGACGAAGGCGCAGCTCTCCACGATTTCGAATACCTATGCCTACAACTACTACGGTGTCGGCGGGATATCGAACTGCTCCGGCAACAATACTCTCAGCGCGGCCTACGCCCCGTTCAATTCGCAGGAGTATGCCCGTGCGGCTACGCTGGCGGCGCTTGGCCGCCCGGCGGAGACGAATCTGATCATGGATGGCGCACAGCTCTGCCGCCCGCCCGCAGCCTACGCCGCGAACGGCAAAAGCGCCAATACCAATGGGATATGGGGTTCGCATCAGCTCGGAACGGGAGTGATTGCCCCCTCCGCTGGAGCCAGTGCAAACAGCCTCATCAACAATATGCTCACCGGCCGCCTGACCAATGTGGCCTACTGCGACGGCCATGTGAAGGCCACCATTACCATGAAACTGGTCTCACGCCAGTGCATTATGGAGAACGGCGCATGGCAGGGAACGGCGCTGGACGACGGCACACCGAACGGCAGTGCAGGGTGGGCACATGACTGGTAGAACATACACAACACTCCGCAGCGGTCTCGCCCTTCTGGGCCTTCTCAGCCTCACCTCGCTGCTGACTGGATGCAGTCATGACGAGGACAGTGCGGCCAAAGGCACGACGACTCCCGCCCCCGGCAAGGGTACGGCGGCGAATAGCCCCGCTCCCGCAGCCAGCAGCGGAGACACAAAGGCGCTGACGGACCAACAA
The DNA here is from genome assembly GCA_038231295.1 of Chthonomonadales bacterium. Classification (GTDB taxonomy): domain Bacteria; phylum Armatimonadota; class Chthonomonadetes; order Chthonomonadales; family Chthonomonadaceae; genus JANXLO01. The sequence goes on along the minus strand of JBBRLP010000179.1, from coordinate 2,639 downwards.
AAGACCATGCAGATCGAGAACGGAGATGGCGGTAAGGCTCCTCAGTAGAGTCTCCGCGCCAGAACGCTTTCAGACCGGACACCTCCCTGCCGCAGGAGGCGTCCGGTCTGTCTGACTTCTCCGTCGCATATACGTTGGCAGCGCGTAGACGGCATTTCTCATGGAGGTGGGAATGGATCGTCTCCGTTTTGAGGAGAGCTGGAGATGGCTTCAGCAAAACACCAATCTTGTCGGGAGTGATGAGGCCCCTCCCCATAAGATTGGCCCGGCCGGTTTCGATGGCCCGGAAAGCTGGATTGACTACTACAAGTACCCTGCCCTGCACGATGAGGAAGGGGTCTGGAGGCTGGAAAATCTCACTATGCCCGGCGTCTGCTTCTGTCGCTGTGGGATTTACACCCTCTCGTTCCGTAACACATCGTTGACAGAATCCAGTTTCTGCTGGAACGATTTCATTGACGTGGATTTTACGGACGCCGACCTTTCGCGCTGTGACCTGCGCTCCTCGATCTTCAAGAACGTTCCGTTTGTCCGCGCTGACTTGCGCGACGCCGATCTGCGTAGGTCCTGCTTCGAGAACTGCGATTTCACCGACGCGGACATGACAGGCACGAAAATGACACGCGCTCAGGCACAAGCGTTGTCCCTCTCCGAAAAGCAGAGGCAAGAAATCGCCTGGAAACGCAGCAGCGGCAAAGCGCCACAAGGCGGATGATAATGAATGACGAAATCGAACTGCACGGATTCCAAATCGTCCCGCGTGTTATTGAGGCAGAGGTGCAACGCGAGTTACTTGCCACAATCGGGCCTGTCAACGGTGCAGGGCGGCGTGATTTACTCACTCTGCCTGCCTTCACCGAATTTGCTCATTCGCTTCCGCTGCTTCACCTGGTTCGCCCACATCTCCCATCCGAACCGTTTCCCGTCCGTGCGCTCTATTTCGACAAGTCTTCCGAAACGAATTGGCTGGTTCCATGGCACCAGGATTTGACGCTGACGCTCCGCGCTCACACCGAGGTGGCTGGCTTCGGCCCCTGGAGCATGAAGGATGGAATTCCGCACGTTCAGCCACCTGTTGAACTCCTCCAGCAGATGCTAACCCTCCGTCTCCACCTCGATGACGCGGATGAGTCCAACGGCGCTTTGCGCGTCTTGCCCGGTACCCATCGCCAAGGCCGCCTTTCCGCCGAGCGTATCCAGGAGATACGGAGCCAACAGGCGGACGTTTTGTGCGTCGTCTCCGCCGGTGATGCGTTGCTTATGCGTCCCTTGTTGCTCCACGCTTCAGGCCGTTCCAAAAGCAGTCGTAATCGCCGTATCCTGCATATCGAGTATGCGGCGTTTACTCTGCCCAACGGACTCCACTGGCATGAAGCGGTCTGACAACGGGTGAATAATGCCTGGCCATACGTCGTAATGAAATCAGCGGTAGGTCGTCATAACGTGGAGCGGTGTCCGAGTGGTTGATGGAGGGCTTTTGCATTCCGGGTGCAGAAGTCTGTGGGGCCGTCCGAACCGGTCGCGCCGGAGAGGAAGGCCCCCCGTGGGTTCAAATCCCATTCGCTCCAACAGAGAGCAGACGGCGGACTTACCGCTCCTGCCAGGATTAAACGGCGGAGAAAACACAGATGGAGAAAAAATTACAAGACGTTCTCTCTCCGCAGGAAAGCGCCCGTCGGTTGGCCTGGTTCACCGAGTATACAGATCGCCTTGACCGCCAGCCACCTGGCCTGCCGCCCCGTTGCCCCTGTTGTGGGTGTAAAACGCTTGACGAGCGTGGAGGATACGACATCTGCCCGGTCTGCTTCTGGGAGGACGATGGTCAGGACGACTACGACGCAGATGTCGTCCGTGGCGGCCCGAACGGGTCGCTCAGTCTGACGGCGGCACGGGCCAACTATCTGCGGTTCGGGGCCTGCGAGGAGCGTATGAGGCAGCACGTTCGCCCGCCCCGCCCGAAGGAACTGCCTGAGCAATAGCCGTACAAGGCTCTGAAAACGGGATTGTCACGATGGTTACTTTGGGCATTGTTATACATTGACGCACCTGCGATTTGGAGACGGCCAGGAGAACTTCCGGGCCGTCTCACTGACCTACTTCTGCGGTTCCATGTTCTCCAAGTGGCTTGTAATCAGTTCCTCATGGGTCAGCCTCTTTCCTACTACCTGCTTGACTGTACTAAACAGGCATATTGGTTCAACAAACCGACGCTCTCAGCACAGAACTTTAATGATAGGGGCGTATTTTCATGTATAATACTTCAAAGGAGAACCCGCCCATGTCAGACCAAAAAGACCCTGAGTTACCTGCGAAGTCAGATGAGTTCCAGAAGTTCGAGGACTTGACCCGTCGTCTGTTCGCCGTCCCGAAAGCGGAGTTAGACGAGAATATCCGTGAGGACAACAAGCAGGGGCGCAAGCGTCAGGAAGTAAAGCACGGTGCGGAGAAATGAACCAGCCCAAAAAGACGCTTTTGATCGGTTGCTGCTTAGTTGCCATCGTGCTATACTAACGGCGGTTGACTTATTCATGGTGTAAAATAGTAGGCATGAAACGCCTGCTCACCTTGACGGACGACCAACGCGCCGAACTCGTCCGTCGCTACAAAACCGAAAAGAACGTGCGGCTCCGTGACCGCCT
>JBBRLP010000178.1:0-7807 GCA_038231295.1 Chthonomonadales bacterium | reverse complement strand
TTCTTTGTCACTTCTACCAGACGTTCGCGCAATTCTCCCAGGCGATTGACGCCTTTTTCGCTGACATCGGACAGTACCGACAGGAGTTAGCCACCCTGATGACGGAAAACTTTGAACTTATCACCTGCCGTTAGTATAACATCATTGCTCCGTAGAGGCAGGCGTAACCTCGACAGAATTGGGATGACGATTCTCTAATTTGGTTGAGCTGTTCTTTACAAAGCCCTAAGGGTATAGTATACTTAATTGGTCAAGTTTTCAGGGTTTTTCATTCTGGGTTTACCGAGGCGAATGCCGAGTATGGGGTTTTTCAATTCAAAACTGCGTTATGCGCTGTGTGCGGCGGTGGACTTGGCGATGCAGTCCCAGACGGAAGCCTGCCAGAGCCGCGAGATCGCGAACCGGCAGAATATTCCCGGCCCGTATCTCGATCAGATACTGGCCTCTTTGAAGAGTGCGGGGATCGTGCGGAGTGTGCGCGGGGCGGGCGGCGGCTACAATCTGGCACGTTCACCGGAGCGTATCAGCGTCGGGGATGTCGTGCGGGCGTTGATGCGCGGAGACCGTCTCTTTTCCAGCCACAGCGAGGACGAGGCGCTGGACGCCAACGCGCCGGGCGTGACCTGGGTCGTGCGGAACTTCGAGGAGCAGGTTGAAGACGACCTGACGCGCAAGCTCGACGCAACCTCCCTCGCCGACCTCGCCCGCCGCAAATCCGAACTGGACGACGCGCTAAGTCTCATGCACGATATTTGATCGCGGCCTACGGTCCCAATTCGCCCCCGACCCCCGATTCCGGGGGAGCAGGTGTTATCATGCGCCAAGGGGTTCGCAGGGCATGGAAGGCTGACAATAAATGCGTTTCTGCTCCAATGATCGGACAGATAAGGAGTGATAAAGATGAAAATAGCCAACAGCGTAACAGAACTGATCGGGAATACGCCGCTGGTGCGGCTGAATCGAATCAGCGCGGGCGTGAAGGCGACGATTGTGTGCAAACTCGAATACTTCAATCCGCTTTCGAGTGTGAAGGATCGTATCGCGGTCGCGATGCTCGATGCGGGGGAGCAGTCGGGCAAACTCCAGCCGGGTATGACCATTCTGGAGCCGACGAGCGGCAACACGGGAATCGGACTGGCGTTTGCCTGCGCTGCGAAGGGCTATGCCTGCAAACTGCTTATGCCGGAGACGATGTCGCAGGAGCGGCGTGTGCTGTTGCGGGCGCTGGGCGCGGAACTGATTCTGACACCGGGCGCGGAAGGGATGTCCGGGGCGATTCGCCGCGCCGAAGAGATTTCCGCCGCTGAGCCGGGCAAATACTATATCCCGCAGCAGTTCGACAATCCTGCCAACCCCGAAATTCACCGCAAGACGACCGCCGAAGAGATATGGCGTGATACGGACGGACAGGCGGATATTCTAGTCGCGGGCGTCGGGACGGGTGGAACGATCACAGGCGTCGGCGAGGTGTTGAAAGCGCGGAAACCGGGCTTCCGGGTCGTGGCGGTCGAGCCTGCCACCTCCGCCGTCCTCAGCGGGCAGCCACGCGGCGCACACCCCATCCAGGGCATAGGAGCGGGCTTTATTCCGGGCAACCTCAACACCCACATCTACGATGAGATCATCACCGTCACCGCACAGGACTCGATGGAGATGGCCCGTCGGCTGGCGAAAGAAGAGGGAATCTTCGCGGGCATCTCTTCCGGCGCGGCGGTCTGGTCGGCCATGCAGGTCGCGGCGCGTCCCGAAAGCGAAGGCAAGCTGATCGTGGTCATCATCCCCTCGACTGGCGAACGGTACCTCAGCACCCCTACCTACTCCATCTACGCGGACTGAATCACTCCCCTTACGCAAAAGGGATTTTCGGTGGAAGTCTCCGGCGGAATTCCTTCCTCTGCCGGGGGCGTTCCGCCCTACCAATACATTCTCACAGAGTTGCCGCTCGCGAATAGCCCTCCTGCGGGAATCGAGAGCCTTCCCGCAAGGTAGCCTAAATCTATGAAATACGCACAGAGAATTTTCCTTTTTCGTCTCTCCCTGGTTTTGGCCTGCCTGTCTGCTGTCCCTTCGGCAGGGGCGCAGTCGGCTGCCGACTGCCGAACATGGGGCCTGGAGACCCTGAACCGCATCGAGACCGATTTTGCCCTGCCGTCGCGCCATCTGTATGCTGATGTGATGACGCCCGGTCAGCCTACGCCGAACCGTCCGGCGTTTATGTGGGGTTGTGGCGTGGAACTCTCGGCCCTCGTGGCGGCGGCGAAAGCGGACGGCAAAACATGGAAACCGCGCCTGCACGACTATTTCACCGGGCTGGAAACCTACTGGCAGAACGCGAACGGCATCAGCGGCTACAACGTCCTGCCCGCCCCTAGCCCCCCTGACCGTTACTACGACGACAACGAGTGGATTGTGATCGCGCTGTGCGACGCTTACGACCTGACGAAGGACAAAGCCTATCTCCGCCGTGCGGAAGAGACACAGCAGTTCGTGATGTCGGGCGAGGACGAGAAGGTGGGCGGTGTCTACTGGCGGGAAGAGAAGAAAAGCAAAAACACCTGTTCCAACGGGCCGGGCCTGGTCGGGGCTTTGCGGCTCTATCAGGTGACCCACAAACGCGCCTACCTGGACGACGCGCTCCGTCTCTACCTCTGGACAAACGAACATCTACAGGACGCAGACGGCCTCTATTTCGACAATGTCAATGCAGACGGCAAACTCGAAAAAATGAAATGGACCTACAACACGGCCCTGATGCTTCGCGCCAACTGCCTGCTCCACAAAATCACCCACGACAAAGCCTACCTGACCGAGGCGCAGCGCATCGCAAAGGCATCGGAAGCGCACTGGATTCGCGCCGAAACGGGCGGTATCGGCGATCCCGGAATGTTCGCGCATCTGCTCAGCGAAGCCTTTCTCGCCCTGAACCAGAGTGACCACGATCCGCACTGGCGCGAAGTCGTACAAAAAGCCTTGCTCTTCGTCCATGCAAACGTTCACGACGCGAGCGGCTACTACGGTGAGCGGTGGGAGAGACCGACCGACACCTCCCTGCGCGAACCGAAACTCATCTTCCAGGCCAGCGCCGCCCGCGCTTTCCTCGTCTTCGCCAACGGTGGTCCGTAGCGCTGAACTCGTCTGGTGTCCTCTGCAAGCGAAGGAGAGGGGCAAATAACGGGATAGGCATTCGGCCTCCTGACCGCCTTGAAACCTCCTGTGACAGGGAACGTCAGAGAGACCGTGTAAGACGTGACGGGTCTGGGCCACAACCCACATAGAAACAGGAATACGACATGAACAAATTCGTTTCGATGTGTGCCGCTCTGGGGATTTTGCTCGGAACGCTCTCGCCCTCGCTGGCGAATTCCGGCGATTCCATGTTGATCGTACCCGGCAAGAGCCTCGGGAAGATGGCGCTCGGCCCCAGTGGTATGGAGGTGCTAAAGCGCTTCGGCAAGCCCGACATTCAGGATGCGGGAATGATGCAAACGCGGCAAGTCTGGCGGGGCAAAGGGAATGGTAATGCGACGCTTTTCATTCATACCACCGCCAATGGCGCGATTGATGCGAAGCCGGAAACGGGTATCACCATAGACGAGGCCCGAACCTCGTCAGGCAGTTTTCATACGGCCTCTGGCATTGCGGTCGGCTCCATGCTGACGCAGGTCCGGCAGGTCTTTCCACAGGCGCGTCGCGAGCGTGAGCCGAGCCATACGGTCCTCTATTCCGATCCCCACACAGGAATCGCCTTTGAGTTCGCCGGAGACAAAGCGGCCGCACGGTGTGTGGGCATCACCGTCTTCACGCCACGGAAAGGTTCTGCGGTAAGCAGCAAGAACGTATCCTGGCTAAATAAGTAGCGACGAGGCGGATAAGCAGCGCCGATTGACACGGTGAACGCCCACGACAAAGCCTATATGACCGAAGCACAGCAGGATTGCCGGCGCCTCAGAAACTCACTGGCTTTGTCAATAGTGGCCCGTAACAGACACAGGAATTGTTGCTCAGGCTTATTCACTAAGGTCTTTCTTAGGAGTCCTGTTATGCTGCATCCACGAGGAAGAATCATCCCCACCAATCCAAATCCGCAACGTGCCTCCCATCGTCTGTGGGTGACCCTGGGCAGTCTGGTTGTCTCTACGGTACTGCTTGGCTGTCTGACGGCGATACCGAGAAGTTTTGCGGCGCAGACGCCGCCTTCCGAGTATGACAAGACGGTGAAGCCGTTCTTCGCGAAGTACTGTGTGCAGTGTCATGGGGCAGCGCTTCAGCGCAGCGCGATTCGGCTGGATACGCTCGGACACGATTTTTCCGCGCCCGTTACCGCCATGCACTGGGCGGACATTATGGAGCGCATGAACGCGGCGGAGATGCCCCCGAAAGGCTCCCCGCAGCCGAAGCCGAAAGAGGTCGCGAATATCGCCGACTGGATCACCGCACAGCTAAAAGAGGCAGACGCGGAACAGAAAGCGGGGCTGGGAGAGAAAGTCTCGTTTCGGAGACTGACCCGCGAAGAGTACCGCAACACAATCCATGACCTGCTTGGCGTGACGGTGGATGTCACCGACCCGACTGGACTGCCGGAGGACCCGGACTGGCAGGGCTTCCAGCGCATCGGCTCGGTGCTGACGATTTCGCCCGCCCATGTCGAGAAATATCTGGCGGCGGCGGAAACCGCTCTCAACGAAGCCTTGCCGCCCGGCCCGCAGCCCACACACGACCGCATCCGCTGGACGCCCTACGATATCCGTGGAGGGTCCGGCAGAGACCAGTTTATCGCCCGGGGCAACCCGGAGCGCGTCCGCACGGACATCGTGCCGAACAACGGCGCGAACGGTACCCCCGGCGAAAACAAGCTCCTCCTCCTCAAAACCTCCGGCGACTACCGCGTCCGGCTGAAGCTGAGCGGTCTGCGGCCTGCGGGCGGCATCCCACCGCGTGTCAATGTCTATGCCGCCGACCTCGGACGGACCCTCTACGAGCAGGACGTGGAGGCCCCGGAAGACAAACCCATCACCATAGAGTTCCGCACCCATCTTCCGGCAGGGCCGCATCAGATTCGCATCATCAACGCCGTTCCCGGTCCCAACCCGGAGGCCAGTTCTTCCCGCCCGGACGGAGCGCATCCCTTCACCGACCTGCGCCGCCGTCAGCCCTGGCAGATCAAACTGACAACCGACGACTACAAGCCGCTCGTGCCGTTCCTTCTGCTGGACTCTGTCGAGTGGGAAGGCCCGATGCTCCCCTCCTGGCCCACGCCTGCCTATCGCCAGATATTCTTTCGCGGCGAGGGGGCGAAACAGGATACTGCCTACGCCCGGCGGATACTGGCACGGTTCGCCGAACGCGCCTACCGCCGTCCCGCGCAGCCTGCGGAAGTGGATCGCCTCGTGGCGCTATTTGAAAAGTCTCAGAAACTCGGAGATAGTTTCGAGGCGTCCGTGCAGACCGCCTTGCTGGCCGCGCTCTGCTCCAAGAGTTTTCTCTATCTCGTCGAGGGTCAACAGGGTGCGCCCGCCGCCCCGCCCCTTCCGACCGGCAAAACCACCCACACGGCAAGCCTCCCTCCCCCGCACAAAGCCATGAGCAAAACTGCCCGCTCTGCCGCCGTTCCCGTAACGTCCCTGCTGACGGATTGGGAGATCGCCTCCCGCCTCTCTTACTTCCTCTGGAGTACCATGCCGGATGACCACCTGCGCGAACTCGCACGGGCAGGCAGACTGCATCAGCCCGCCGTTCTGCGGTTGGAAGTGCAACGGATGATGGCGGACAGGCGCATTGACGCCTTCGCCGATTCCTTCCCGCGCCAGTGGCTCCAGTTGCGCCGTGTGGGAATGTTTCCACCGGATCGAAAACTTTATCCCGATTACGACGACTATCTGGAAAAGAGCATGGTGGAGGAGACGACCGCCTTCTTCCGAGAGGTCATGGCGCATAATCTGGACATCGGGCAGTTCCTCAATTCCGACTGGACAATGCTCAACCGGCGGCTCGCGCAGCACTACGGCATTCCGGGCGTGGAGGGCGAAACGATGCAGCGCGTGGCGCTGAAGCCGCAGGATCATCGCGGCGGTCTGCTCACCCAGGCGTCCGTTCTCAGCCTGACCTCCGACGGCACACGGCATCGCCCGGTGCATCGCGGCAAATGGATACTGGAGTCCATTCTGGGCAAAGCCCCGCCGCCGCCGCCCGCCAATGTGCCTGCCATCAAGACCAGCGCTCCCAACGAGCCGAAAACTTCGCTGCGGGCCAAACTGGAAGCGCACCGTTCGGACCCGAACTGCGCCGCCTGTCACCGCAAAATTGACCCGCTCGGCCTGGCCTTCGACAACTACGACGCCATCGGACACTGGCGCACCGTCGAAACGGTCTCCGACGGCGCAGGCGCGAATCCCACCCTTGACCCCGGCGGCGTCCTGCCCGATGGCCGCAAGTTCGCCGATGCCGCCGGTCTGAAACGCCTGATGCTCGCCGACAGGGACAAATTCGCCGTGGCATTTACGGAGAAACTCGCCACGTATGCGCTGCGCCGCGCCATGACCTTTGGGGATCGTGCCAGATTGCAGCGCATTACTCTCCAGAGCAAATCCGACAACTACCGTCTCGCCTCTCTGATCGAAACTCTGGTGACGAGTGACCTTTTTCAGCGCCGCTGACTTGACGCCTTCCTAGGGGATGCTCTATACTGAATTTCAGGAGGCATCGCGATGTCGGATACGTCTGTGGTACCGCCCAGTCCCTACATTATCCGGGAATTCAACGACCGGGGAACTCTCTGACTGCTGGAAGACCCTGCCTCTCTTCAGGAGTTCCTGCGCATTCTGGATGCATCTCTTGCCGAAGAGCTGGACTTTACGCAGGCCCAGCGTATCAATCGCAGTTTTATCGCTGCGAATCTCCAAAAACTGGAGAGCGATCTGATCTATCGTGTTCCTTATCGCTCCGGCGAAAATGCCGTGCTGGTCTATATCCTGCTGGAACAACAGACCCATCCGGACCCCCTGATGCCCCTGCGTATTTACAGCTACTGTGGCGAGTTGTGGGCGGCACAGGTTCGGGAATGGGAAGACAGCAGGCAGCCTGTGGAAAATAGGCGTCTCTATCCTGTCGTTCCTATCGTCTTCTATACAGGCAGAGAGCGGTGGGGACAGGAGATCGCACTCGCGAATCTGATGAATCTGCCCGCTCCTTTGCGGAGGTTCGTGCCTTCGTGGGAGACTCTGTTTTTGAACCTGCAGCAGACTGCTCCAGAGATTTTGACGCAGTTCTCCTCGGCAGTAGGCTGGGCATTAAGGGTGCTTCAGGCGGAACGCGCTCCATTGCCGGAGTTAGAGCATGTGCTTCAGGAGGCGCTATCAGGGATGGAAGGACTGCCTGCGGAGCAGTCCGGCCAGTGGAAGCGGTGTGCCTGGTTCCTGATACAGTTGGTGTACCACCGTCGGAGTCGTTCCGAAGCTCCGGAACTTATGGAAATGGTGAGGGGAAACGCGAAACGCTCAAAGTTTCATGACGCGAAAGAGGAGAATCTCATGCAGACTTATGCCGAGTACCTGAATGAGTTGGGAGAAGTGAGAGGAGAAGCAAGAGGAGAAATTAATGGTCAGCGTCGAGCCGTTTTGCGCCTGGGAACTTCCCTGTTCGGCCCCCCCGACGCGGTCACGCTTGCGAAACTAAGTAGAAGGCCTTAGTTCGTTCGTAGAAAGGCGTGGAGGGTTTTCACGCCATGTACCGTGTCCAATTTGATGAGACAGCACGCCAGGAATTGAACCGGCGCACACACCTGCCCGAAACCGCGCCCAACACCCGCGAC
>JBBRLP010000177.1:0-8201 GCA_038231295.1 Chthonomonadales bacterium | reverse complement strand
TCTTGTCGGACCTGTTGTACAATCTCTTGGGAGTTGGTAGACATGGGCGTTTCCTAGTGGCTGAATGGGTGAGATCAAACAGATTACCAGAAAGCGTGCAAGGACGCCAACTCCTCTCAAATGAAACGGAACGCACCCAAAACATTATGACCAAACTGCCAGCCATGCACGAAATAGAGAGTCAGGAGCGGGCGATCCTCGTCTCCGTAGAGCCGGAACTGGAGATGCTGCCCTATGCGCGGGAGGAGCTGATCGCTCTCACGGAGACCGCCGGGGCTGTCGTCGTCGGGGAGTTTCATCAGCGGCGCGACCGGCCGCACGCCGCCTTCTTCATCGGCCCCGGCAAGACCGAAGAGCTGTACGCCGGGGTGCAGGACGCGAAGGCGGACCTGGTGATTGTGGACAGCGAGCTTTCGCCCGCGCAGGCCCGCAACCTGGAAGAGGCCGTCAAGTGCCGCGTGATTGACCGCACGCAGTTGATTCTGGACATCTTCGCGCAGCGGGCGCAGACCCGCGAAGGCAAACTCCAGGTCTCCCTCGCGCAGTTGACGTACCTCCTGCCCCGCCTCGGCAACCTCTATACCAAGTTTGAACGCCAGCAGGGAGGTATCGGGGTGCGCGGAGGCGCCGGAGAGACCAAGCTCGAAACCGACCGCCGCAAGGTCCGCGATACTATCCGCGACCTGGAGGGGCAGTTGGCCGAAGTCCGCAGTGTGCGGCAGCAGCAGCGGGCGCAGCGGCGGCGTCTGCCGTTCCCCATCGCGGCCCTTGTCGGCTATACCAGCGCGGGCAAATCCACGCTGCTCAACACCCTGGCGGGCAGCGATGTCTACGCCGACCCCAAACTCTTCGCCACCCTCGACCCCACGACTCGCCGCGTGGTGCTGCCGGACGGCTGGGCCATCCTGCTCACCGACACGGTAGGTTTCATCCGCAACCTGCCCACTGATCTCGTCGCCGCGTTCCGCGCTACCCTCGAAGAGACGATTGAGGCCGACTTCCTCATCCATGTCGTGGATACCAGCCATCCCTACCGGGAATCGCAGCGGGAAGCGGTCATGGAAGTCCTGTACGACCTGGGAGCGGCGAAGAAACCGACGATCACCGTCTTCAACAAATCCGACCTGGTCAAGGATCAGTACGAACTGCGGCGATTGGCGGCGGAGACGGAGAACTCGGTCTATCTTTCGGCGAAAACGGCGGAGGGGATTCCGCAGTTGATTGATCGGATCGTCCACACAATGGAGGGCCTGCTCGTCAGCGTCACCCTGAGTATTCCCTACGACCGCAGCGATTTGGTCGCGCAGTGCTACGAATACGGACGGGTCACGAAGGCCGACTACCGAGAGGGGGGTATCTACGTAGAGGCGAAGATCACGCACGACCTCGCAGGGCGTGTGGCGCAGTACGAAATCACGGAGTAAAATGGATTAAACGCAGTCGTCATCGGCGAGGAGCGGAAAGCGAACCGTGATGTGCGCTCCCCCGGTGGCGCGATTGGCGTAGTGCGTCTCGCCTCTCAGATCCCAGCGGGCCGTACTCTCGACGAGTTCCAGGCCCGTATGCGCTGCCGAACAAGGATCGAAGCCCGGAGGAAAGCCTGGCCCGTCGTCGCAGACTTCCAGAATAGCCTGCTGTTCCTCCCGTTTGAACGTGACTTCCACCGCTCCCCGGCCATGCTTGATGGCGTTGGAGACCAGTTCATTGACTAGCAGCGCCAGCGCCGTGCCGCGCCGGGTATGCAGCCGCACATCCTCCACTTTGAACGGAATCCGCAGATTGCCGGAAGAGGACGCCAGCATGGGGATGAGTTTGTGCAGAATAGCCCGAACAGAAACGCAGTCCGCCTCGCCGTCGTTTTTCGACTCTTCCGTCAGAATATCGTGTACCATCGCCAGCGTCCGAATCTGGCTCCCCAGACGCACCACATCGGGGACGGGAATAGCCCCTTCCGCCGCCATCACCTGCATATCTACCAGCGCCGCAATCACCTGAAGATTGTTTTTGACCCGATGGTGCGTCTCCTGCATAGCCCGGCGCAGCCGCACATTCAGCGCCTCTACCTCTTGCTGTCGCTGATGTAGGAGCGATTCGGTGTGCTTGCGGGCGCTGATATCCTCGATGGCATAGATGTAGTAGTGGGGCCTGTTCTGTTCGTCCCTGACCAGAGAGGCCGTCAGGTTCGTCCAGACCAGGCTGCCGTCCCGATGCACAAATCGCTTCTCCACCACGAAATGCCCGGCCTCTCCCAGAAGCAGGCGGTTCAGGCAGGAATGGTAACTTGCCAGGTCCTCTGGATAGGTCATGGCGGCGGAACTGCTCGCCAGCATCTCCTCTTCCGTGCGGCCCAGTATCGAACAGAGCTTCGCGTTGACCAGCAGCCAGCCGGTCTCCAGATCGGCATGTGCCAATCCCACCGCCGCCTGATCGAAGGTGGAGCGAAACCGCAGGTCGCTGACGCGCCGGTCTGCCTCCGCCTGACGCTGTCCGCGGCGCATGGCCGCTTCCTGAAGCTCCCGCTCCAGCGCCGGAGCTAGCCGGGAGAGATTGTCCTTCATCAGATAGTCGTGCGCTCCTGCCCGCATCGTCGCGACTGCCATCTCGTCCGTAATGGTTCCCGACACGATCAGACAGGGAATATCGTGTCCGGACTGATGCAGCGTACTCAGCGCATTGAGCGCGTTGAAATGGGGCATCGAATAGTCACTGATGATGCAGTCCCATTCGGAATCGGTCAGGGCATGGCGCATCTCCGCCGCCGTCTCGACGCGCTGATACGATGGCTCGTAGCCACTTTTTCGCAGAGTCCGCAGCAGCAGGGTCGCATCATCCTCATTGTCTTCTATAATCAGAACGCGCAGCGGCCTGGTCATCAGACTTCCTTGCCTCGAGACAGCGGGGGCGCCTCGTTCAGCACCAGCCAGTAGAGGCCAAGTTGGCGCGTCGCTTCAATGAAATGCTCGAACTCCACCGGTTTGCGGATGTAGCTGTTGCTGCCGAGCGCATAGCCTTCCAGAAGATCGCTCTCTTCATCGGAGGAAGTGAGGATCACGACCGGCAGCAGTTTGGTGCGTTCGTCGGCCCGGAGGCGTTTCAGTACTTCCAGCCCCCCGATCTTGGGAAGCTGGAGGTCCAGCAGGATGACTTGCGGCTGCTCCTTCGTATCCCGCCCCTCGTAGGAACCCGTGCCGAATAGATAGTCGAGGGCCTCCGCGCCGTCCCGCGCCACCACAAGCCCCTCGGCGATCCCGTTTTTCTTCATGGCCCGCACTGTCAGCAGTTCATGGTCAGGGTTATCCTCCACCAGTAAAATCATCGTTTTCTCCAGTTCCGCCACTGTCTTCAGGCTCCGGCAGACCAGGCCGGGCATATTCTCCGTTCGCTCAACTCAGTGTGAAAAAGAAAGTGGCTCCCTTGCCTGGCTCTCCCTCAGCCCATATCTGCCCGCCATGTCTGCGAATAATTCTTTGGACTGTCGCTAACCCGATCCCGGTTCCTTCGAACTCATTCACGCTATGCAGCCGCTGAAACGCGCCGAACAGTTTGTTATAAAAGGCCATGTCAAAGCCTGCGCCGTTATCCTTCACCGCGTAGACCGTTTTTCCCTCTTGTTCGCTCGCGGAAAACACAATCTGCGCCTCCGGCTGCTTGGCCGTGTATTTCCAGGCATTGCTCAGCAGATTCTCCAGAGCGACCCGCAGCAGCCGCTTATCCCCCACAGTGTCAGGAACCTCCTGCATGTCGAGAGCGACCTTTCTCTCCGGCTGCCGGGCCTGTATCTCCGCCACGATCTCGTCCGCAAGCGCGGTCATATTGACCGGCTCCCGTCGCATCTCCGCCCGTGTGAGCCGGGAAAGTTCGAGCAGCGAGTCGATCAGGGTCGCCATCTGTTGGCTGTTCGCCCGCAAACGCTGCAAGAACTTCTTGCCGTCATCATCTAAGGCGGCCTCATAATCTTCCAGAAGGGCCAGACTCATGCCGTCAATACTGCGGAGAGGCGCACGCAGATCGTGAGAGACCGAGTAACTGAACGCTTCCAGTTCGCGATTGGAGGCTTCTAGTTCGGTGGTGCGTTGACGAATTCGCTCCTCCAGCCCCGTATTCAGTTCACGAATATGTTTGGACTGCTGTTCAATCTCTTGCGACTGAGTCTGCACCTCTTTTAGAGCAACCACGTAGGTCTGACCCAGGTCCAGAAGCTGCTTGCGAATGGCGAAGCCCAGAATGGTGCCGAAGATAAGCGCCAGCACGAGAACGGAGAGGCGAACGGCCTGGCCGGAGTGGCGGGCCTTCGCGCTCCGTGTCGTACTATAGCCCGCTTCCGTCGCCACGAACCTCTCGGCATGGGAGCGCAACGCCTCCATCGCCTGCTCGTCTTCCCCGCGTCGCACCCAGGTCAGGTAGTCCTTGCCTTCGACAAAGGCCGCCATTTCGCTCTCCGCTATCTCCAGATAGCGATGGAACTCGTTTTCCCACGCCACGACGCTTTGTTTCTGCCCCTTATTGTCCTTTACGTCGTCCTTCAGTTTCTGAATCTGCTTGGAGAATTCGCTCCGGGCCAGATTGAACTTCTCCCGATACTGCGGATCGCCTGTCAGAAAAAATAGACGCTGATAGCCGGGCATCGTCTCTGCCACCCGGCGAGTAACCCGTGCCTGTGTGATGACGACATCGGTATGTTCCACCCAGTAGGCGGCGTCCAGAAGGTCACCGATCTGATAGAAAAGAATGGCTGCCAGAGTCAGCAACAACAGCACAGGAAAAAAGAGGGCGCGATTCAGGAGGCGGCGAAAAGAGGTCGGATCGAGCATGAGGCACAGGCGTCCTTTAGATCAATGAAATGTATCCAGTGGCAGGGTCAGCGCCACTGTTGCCCCTCCGGCTGTTGCGTTGACATAGCGAATCGTGCCGCTTAAATCCCATCGGCTCAGGCGCTCGACCAGTTCCAGTCCGGTATGCGCGGCATGGCTGGCATCAAAATCGGCTGGAAAGCCGGGGCCATGATCGGACACTTCCAGCACCGCCGCGCTGCCGGTCAGCCGAAAGGTCACGCTGACATCGCCCTTACCGTATTTGATCGCATTGCTGACGAGTTCATTGGTCACCAGAGGCAGGGCGTTGGCCTGTCGGGCCGACAGCCGCACCGGCGCGATGTCGAACAGCAGCGACCGAGTTCCCGCCATCATCTGGAGTCCCGGCACCAGCCGTTCCAGCAGATCGTCCGCCATCAGAAAATCGCCCTGTCCGTCCTGCCGCGCCTGTTCGGTCAGCAGTTCGTGAACGACCGCCAGGCTGTTGATATGCATTCCGAGCTGACGCAAATCGGCCTCGGAGATAGGGTGAACAGTGTCCATGAGACGCATATCCACCATCGCGGC
Organism: Chthonomonadales bacterium; assembly: GCA_038231295.1. Lineage (GTDB taxonomy): Bacteria > Armatimonadota > Chthonomonadetes > Chthonomonadales > Chthonomonadaceae > JANXLO01. The sequence goes on along the minus strand of JBBRLP010000177.1, from coordinate 2,823 downwards.
GATGATCTGAAGGCTGTTCTTGACTCGATGATGAGTCTCCTTCATGGATTCTCGCAGCTGCGTATTGAGCTGCGCGATATGCTGCTGATTTCGCAGGCTCGCCTCTTCCGCCTGCTTGCGCTCGGTAATATCAATCCCTGATCCAAGAAGGCCCTGCAGGGAGCCATCCTCGGCTTCGAGCGGTGTTCCGTTTTCCAGCACCCAGCCGTACTTCCCATCGGCACGGCGCAGACGGTACTCGCAATGAAACGCCTGACGGCGGGCCAGCGCCTGCTGACAGGTACGCAGGTAGGACTTTCGATCCTCGGGATGAATATCCTGCTGCCAGCCGTCTCCAGTGTGCTGCTCTTTGCTCCGCCCGGTAAACTCAAGCCAGGAGCGGTTGAACGAAATACGCGCCCCCGCGTTGTCCGCCTCCCAGATAAGAACCGGCGAGCAGTCCGCCATCGTGCGAAAGCGATTTTCGCTCTCCCGCAGGGCTGTCACGACCCCCTCCGCCCGCATTTCTATCTCGTGGATACGAAGCACATTCCGCAGCGTCTGCGCGAGTCCCTCTCCCGTCAGGTTGTCTTTGGAGAGATAGTCGGCGGCTCCCGCCTTCATCAGTTCGACAGCCGTGCGCTCATCGCCATGTCCAGTCAGGATAATCACCGGGAGATGGAAATTCTCCGCCCGCAGCGATTGGAGCAGAGAAAGGGCATTGCCGTCCGGGAGTTGAAAATCGAAAAGCGCACAATCAAAACAGCCACTGCGGAGTTGATGCAGCGCGGAGGCGCAGTCCATCGCCTCCGTCACCTCTACATCCAGATGCGCGGCGTTGAGGGCGCGACGCGTTGCCATACGGTCCAGCACATCGTCATCTACTACTAATAATTGCAGCCTGTCTTTCATGAAACCGGAAGTTCTCTCTGAGGTCGCGCAGACAGCCGGCATCGGCCTGTCTGCTGTCGCTCTTTCAGGGTAGTTCGCTTAGCAGCCAGTAGTTATTCAGAGTCGCCATCGTCTCGGTAAAACTCGCCAGGGTCACAGGCTTGAGAATGTAGCCCGCCACATTCAGACGATAGGCTTCCACTTTGTCCCGCTCCTCGTCGGAGGTCGTCAGCACCACGACGGGAAGCAGCCTTAATTCCTTATCTTTACGGAGTTCGCGCAGAAACTCGATTCCATTCATGCGCGGCATATTCAGGTCCAGCAGAATCAGGCGGCGTTCCTGTGGGAACGGGTTGTCGTGACCGGACTGTCCGCGCAGCAGTTTCAGCGCTTCTATCCCGTTTTCCGCGATGTAGAGCGGATTCAGGATATTGTTTTTGTTGAAAGCACGCTGGACGTTCATCACATCCAGTTCGTCGTCCTCGACCAGAAGAATGTTCAGTAGCTTATCGTTCATTCTCTGTCTCCGTCGCTATGTGCTTCGGCCAGGTGAAGCGAAACTCAGCGCCCTGCCCTTCCGCCGAGTGAACGCTCACCGTGCCGCCCATCTGTTCCACGATCTTTTTTACGATTGCCAGGCCGATGCCGGTACTCTCAACCTTATCCCGCGCTTCGAGCGTCTGAAATATCCCGAAGATTCGTTCCTGGAACTCCGGGGCGATCCCCGGCCCATCGTCGCGCACCGAAAACGTATAGAAAACTTCCTGTTCTGTACAGGAGACTGTCACCGTCCCTCCTCCGGGATGGTGTTTGATCGCGTTTCCAATCAGATTTTGAAAGACCTGCTGGAGCGGCAGGCGGACGGTCGTCAGGACGGGCAGATTCTCTGTGATCTCCACACGGAAATCGGCCGGTGGATCAATCGAATCCACGACTTCACGAACGAGTTTGCCTGTGTCTACCGCTTCCGGGTTACGCTTGACGCGCCCGATGCGCGCATACTGAAGGATGCCCTCAATCATCGCTTCCATGCGATTCACGCGCCCGCGCATCAGTTCCAGATGCCGTAAAGTCTCTGGCCCCGCGCTCGCGCCGAGGTCTTCCTCGATCCAGCGAGATAGATTCGCGATCCCGCGCAGCGGCGCTTTCAGGTCGTGCGAGGTGACATAAGCAAACTGGTCCAGCTCGTGGTTGGTGCGGGCGAGCGCGGCGGTCAGTTCGGCCAGTCTATCCGCCCTCTCACGCATCGCCTGTTCCGAGCGTTTCCGCGCCGTGATATCCATCGTCACGCCGCGCATCCCGACCGGGCGGCCGCTCTCGTCCTGTATGACCACAGAACGCGCCTCCATCCAGTAGATATCGCCATTTTTCGCGACCCACCGGAACTCCGTGCTGCCCCCCTCAAGACTCTCGAACTTTGCGGCGACCTCGCGCTTTGCCCGCTCCTTATCGTCCGGGTGGACGATCTGGAACCAGAAGTTGGGCGTGTTCAGCCACTCCTCTACGGTGTAGCCCAGCAGGGTCTCCACGTAAGGACTCACATAGTTGATGCGCTGCGTCTTGCTGTCCGGCTCTCCCCACGCCTCCCAGACAACTCCGGGAACACTGGCGACAAGCGCGTCCATCTGTTCTCGTTGAGGTGGCAACGTCTGCTCCGGTGGACGGAATGGCTCCTGTTTACACAGAAGGAGCGTTTTTCTTTTCGCCTGTCGGCAAGGGGAGGCGCACTGCGGCGTCTCCTGAAGGCCCCGTTTGCTCGACATGAGAAACCGGGCCGTTATACAGCACGGCCCGGAAGTGAAACGATTGAAACGGGTGCGTTCCGTTTCATTTGAGAGGAGTTGGCGTCCTTGCACGCTTTCTGGTAATCTGTTTGATCTCACCCATTCAGCCACCAGGAAACGCCCATGTCTACCAACTCCCAAGAGATTGTACAACAGGTCCGACAAGAAT
>JBBRLP010000176.1:0-8246 GCA_038231295.1 Chthonomonadales bacterium | reverse complement strand
AGAGAGGTGTTCGATCTGCAACTCAATGCCGACCTGGTGACGCTCTCCGCCTGCAACACCGGACGAGGCAACATCCGAACGGGGGAGGGAGTGGTGGGACTGAGTTGGGCGTTCTTTGTGGCGGGGGTTCCGACGCAGGTGGTGAGCCAGTGGAGTGTGGACGATGCGGCGACGGCGCAGTTGATGCGCGCGTTCTACAGCCATCTCAAAGCAGGGGAGGGCAAGAGCCAGGCATTGCGGCAGGCGGCGCTTTCTCTCCAGCAGGAGAAGGGGCATCACCATCCGTACTACTGGGCGCCCTTCCTCCTCATGGGAGACTGGAGACAATGAACAGAGGATCGCTCTGAAGTCAGGGCAGCGAGTCTACCGTCACGCGATCATTGGTATAGATGCAGATTTCCGCCGCGATACGCATGGCTTCCTGCACGATTTCGCGGGCGCTCAGGGTCGTGTTCTTGACGAGCGCCTTTGCCGCCGAGGCAGCGTACATACCCCCCGAACCGATCGCCGCCACGCCGTCGTCCGGCTCGACGACGTTGCCATCCCCGGAGAGAATATAGATGAGCGAACCGTCTGTGACGATCATCATGGCTTCCAGTTTCCGCATCATGCGGTCGGTGCGCCACTCTTTCGCGAACTCCACGGCGGCACGAGTCAGGTTGCCGTTCGAGGCTTCGAGCTTGCTCTCGAACTTGTCCGACAGCGACTGCGCGTCCGCCACCGACCCCGCGAACCCCGCCAGCACCCGATCCTGATACAGGCGGCGTACCTTCCGCGCCCCCATTTTCAGGACGGTATGCTCCAGCGTCACCTGCCCGTCCCCCGCGATGGCGACCTGCCCCTCGCGCTTCACCGCCACAATCGTCGTCGAACGTATCTTCGGTCTCAAGTTTGTCTCTTTCATGTCTTCATCATACCTCAAACAGCTTGATGCGGTGATCGTTACCGTTTGCGGAACATCAACGCCGACCATTTCGGCAGATTGATGTAGAGTTTCCCATCCGGTTGTACCGCTTTGGGCGCTGCGAAGTTTCCCGCGCCGTCCCAGCCGCCGTACTGCGGGGACTGGGAGTTGAAAATCTCCTCCCACGTTCCCGATTCGCCGCCGAGTGCGACGCCGTAGTCGCCATGCTCCCACTGCCCATCGCTCAGATTCACCACCGTCAGCACGACATTGCCGTTCGTATCCCAGCGTTTGAAGGCCGCGACCTGATTCGTTCTGTCTTCGTGCGTAATCTGCGCCGAATCGCTTCGCAGGGCGGGATTGCCCCAGCGCACATTGTTCGCGTCCGTCACCAGACGGCGCATCTCCAGCCCGATGCGGTCGCCCGCCAGGTTCCAGTCGAACCGATGATCGCCATTCTTATCCATGTCCGGGTTCCAGTAGCCCCACATCTGGCATTCGCTGCCCATGAAGAGCATGGGAGTTCCCGGCAGCGCCACTGCCAGCGCCCAGCCGAGCCGCGCCTTCGCCCGCGCATACCAGTTGTCCCGTCCCCCGACCATCTCGATGAAATAGCGACAGTCCGGCATCGCGCCGCCTTTGAGGTCCGCAATCTCGTCGTGGGAGCCGAGCGGATACCGCACCAGATTCCAGCAGTGCGAAATATGCTCCCCCAGCAGCGCCTTCACCCACTCCAGACCATCGTGCCCGTTCGCCGCCGCTCGAAACGCATGGGGCGACATCGCGTCCCAGACCGCATCAAAGCCAAGATCATGGTAAGGGTCGGGAAACGACTTGAAGTATTCCGCGATCAGGTACTTGTCGGGAAACTCATGCCGAATGCCGCGCATCACGATATGCTGAATGCTCTCTTCCGGGACCAGGTGCGTCGCATCGAAGCGCAGCCCGTCCGCCCGGTACTCCCGTATCCACATCCGCGCATTGTCCAGAAAGAAGTTCTGCACCTCCAGTTTCCAGTGCGCGGGCCGCTTCCCGAACGGCGTGTCGCCTCCGCCCTCGAAGTAGATACCGCCGTCGAAGTTCATGCCATCGTACTCCCAGTAGCGGTTATCGCTCGTGGAGGCATGATTGTAGACCATATCGAAAATTACGGCCAGCCCCGTCTGATGCGCCGCCTCTATCAACTGCCGTAAGGCCGTCGGCGAGCCATAGTACTCATCCGGTGCGAACCAGTTGGTCGGCGCGTAACCCTCCCCGATGCTCATTCCCGTCTGTCCCACCGGCAGCAGGGCGAGCGCATTGAAACCCATCGTCTTGATATAGTTCAGTTTCGGAACGATGTCCACAAACTGCGCGTAATGGGTGTCCGGGCTGACCGACACCTCGTCGTGGTAGCCCACGAACGAGCCGATATGCAGTTGATACAGCACAAAGTTCTCGAAGCGCGGCGTCGCAAAGGGAGTGAACGCGAACGTCGGGTCCACAACATAGCCGTTCGCATTCGCCATCGAATTCTGCACCTCACGCGCATAGGCATCTACGCGCCAGACGCTCCCGCCCGGATTATGCTCCGACGGCCCGACATTCTCAAACACAAACTTATACGCCTGTCCCGCCGACACGCCCGTCACATCCGCCGACCAGTAGCCATTGCCCTCCGAGGCCAACGAGACGCCCTTCTTCGCCCACTGCGTGAAATCCCCCACTACCGTCGCGCTCTTCACGTTCGGCGCCCAAACGCGGAAGGAACAGACCCCGTTCGCCTGCAAGTTCGCGCCCATTCCCCCGTAAACGCTCGCCCCCTTCATCTTCGGCATCGCAGTCTCCCTGGTTTGCTTATCAAGAAAAAAGTCGCCGGAGACTTCCGACGACTCGCACATCTCTTTATACGCAAAAAGCCTGCTCGCGTTCGCAAATTCGCCTCATGTTGTGCGGAAGATGTTGTGGTAGCGCGGCGTGTAGTCGGGGAACACGGAGTCCAGATGCGGATTTTTCAGGCGGCGGCTGACGATCTCTGCCAGCACATCCCGGTAGTCCGTTGTCACGTGCAGATCGCCCGGCCCTTCCAGTTGCGTCGGGGCCAGACCGGGCCAGTCGGCATAGACCTTGCCGCCCTGCACCCCGCCGCCAAGCAGGAACATACAGCTTGCGCGTCCGTGATCCGTGCCGAGGCCGCTGTTCTCCGCCGCCCGCCGTCCGAACTCTGTCATCACCATAATCGTCGTGCGCTCCAGACGCGGCCCCAGGTCGCGGGTAAACGCCGCCACACCCTGCGCCAATTCGCCCAGCCGCCCCGCCTGCCAGCCCGCCTCGCGGCCCTGCGCCACATGGGTGTCCCAGCCGCCCAGATCGAGACACGCCACCTCCAGCCCCACATCCCCCTTCAGCGGACAGGCCACCTGTTTCAGCCCGTTCGCCATCTCGGTGTTGGGATAAGTCACGCCGAATTCCGCCTTATAGTGCGTCGGGTCGAGGCGCTTGACGGCATCCAGCGCCGCCAGCGTCTCCCGCCCCGCGCCCGTCAGCACTTTGGTGTCCTCACTCGCCGCACCGCCATACATCCCGCGCAGGGTTTCGGTCACGGCGTCCGCACGGGTCTCGGTCTTCGCCTCTGCCGCCTTGCGCTGCGCCCGATGAAACGCCATGTTGCCGCTGCCGGTCGGGACTACGTTGGGAGTCGTCAGACTAAACTCGTTCAGGGAGAGCATCGCCGCCACATTCGGCGCACCCCGCAGCGAGTCCGGGACAGTCTCGGTGATGGAGACGGCCCGCAATGGCGAATCCACCTCCGAACCCGTCACCGTCAGATGCCGTGCCAGCCAGCCGCTCGCCGCGCCGCTATCGTGCGCCAGTCCGCGCTCCATCGTCGCCATCGCCTCGAAGTGCGAGCGCGTCTGATCTCCGGAACCAATGGCGTGAACCGCCGCGAACTTTCCGTCCTTATAGAGCGGCAGCAGCGGCGACAGCGCAGGATGCAGCCCGAAAAAGTCGGTCAGTTCCAGGCAGCGCCCCGCCGCAGGCCCGCCCCGGTCTTTCGGCCCCGGAATTCCCAGCGAAGGCCGCAGCCGATAGTAGTCCGCATCGCCATACGGCACGACGATGTTCAGGCCGTCCGCTCCGCCCCGCAGGAAGATCACGACCAGCGTATCGCCGCCTGTCTCGCCGGTGCGCGGCCCCATTGCCACGCCCTCCAGCGCCGACAGCCGACTGCCCACGCCGCCCGCCGCCGCTGCCAGCGCCGCCCCGGTCAGCACCTGCCGCCGCGTCAATCTCAATTTCATGTGTTGTAACTTCTCCCCCCTCTTGAAGAGGTCTATTTCCACTGAAAGCCCGGTGAGGCCAGCAGCAGGCCCGTCGCTTCGGCCAAAATGGTTGCTTCCGGCAGTCCTGCCGTTCGCGCCTTTTCCATGTGGCCGCGTATCTGCTCACGGATGGCCTGCACCTCCGCAGAATCCGCAGGGCGAGCCAGCGTCGTTTCGGTCAGTGCGTTGAGAATATCGGCGTCAGTGCGGGCTTTGGCTGCCGCCAGCGGGGCGTTCAGGTCAATCTTCGTGCCTGCGACCGCGTTTGAGGCCAGGGCCAGAGCGAAGTTCCAGCGCGGCAAGAGCGAGCCGGTCCAGGCCGCCGCCTTCTCCGGGAACCCGTCGGGCATGGGCCACTGATAGAGTGGCTGCCCCATCTGCACCAGATGCCGCTGCAGCGGTTCGCCGCCGTCGGTATTCGCCGCCAGCGCCCGCAGCGCGGAGACCATCATCTCCAGCGGACGCTTCAGAATCGGCTTGCGCCCCTCCGCCCGCAGCAGCCCGTCGGAATCCAGCAGGATAGGCCGCAGGGTGGCCCGAATGTCGCTGCCGCTCCGCAGATAGGCGCTTGCCGCCTTCGCGACCATCGGCTCCGGGGTCTCGCCCAGGAACCGCCGACACAGTTTCTGCGCGATGAACCGCGCTGTCGCCGGATGCGCCGTCAGCGTCTCCAGAACTCTGTCCGCGTCCTTCTCGCCGCCGTTGGGCAGGATCGTCAGGTTCAGGAACGGAATGTACTTCATCCCGTTGTCGTGCCGTCCCGCTTCGTAGGCGAACTGTCCGCGCTTGAAGCCTTCGGTGACCGTCCAGCCCGTGAAGCACCGCGCTACCGCCTGAATGTCCTTCATGCTATAGCCGCTCTTCACGCCGAGGGTATGCAGTTCCAGAAGTTCCCGCGCATAGTTCTCGTTTGCCCCACCGCCCGTGCGCTGGTCGCGCTTCTGGTTCTGATTGTTGTCCAGGTAGGCCAGCATCGCCGGGCTTTTCGCCGAGGCGGTTACCAGATCGTGGAACCGCCCCAGCACATGCGGCCGCAGCACTCGCGCCGTGTCCGAGGGAACTAAGGCCCGGCCATCGTTTTTCAGCGCGAAGATATTGAAGTGATTGGTCCAGAAATCCGCCATCTGCTCGTGCAGTTGCCGTCGGCTATAGACGGCGCGGAGCAGCGCGGCCTGCGCCATCTCGCGCTGAATCTGGTCGTAGTCGGTGCAATAGAGCGTATCGGGAGAGTCCTGTTCGATCTGCTGCGTGTCCAGCCCATTGACCCGCCAGTTCACGGTCGGGTCTTCGTCCATCTTATCCGCCAACTGCGCCTCGATCCAGTTGGCTGGCCCCATCGCCACCACCCGTGCCACATCGCCGGGCTTCGGGCCGAAGCCCGCCCGGTTCAGGGCATGGAGCGCCGTCGCCACCTGCGCGGCGTCTTTGGGCATCGGCAGATAGTCCGCCAGCAGCGGCCCGGTCAGCTCCCGAGCCTGCTCCCGTACCATCCCACAGCCCGCCGCTGCCAGCGCCGCGACACCGACGCCCGCAAGCGCAGCCCCACGCAGCGCACGGCTCTCCTGCTCAGTCGTTCGTTCCGTCTCCATACCTACATCGCTCCCTGACGCTCCAGGTCATAGTCCGACCGCGAGGTCGGCGGCGCAACCGGCGGAACCGCCATCGCACGGGACGGCCACAGCCCCACAACGCCCGCGCCGAGCGCGAATAGAAGGGACAGCGGCGCGAACAGCATCCATCCAATGAATGGGAAACCGACCGCCAGACTGTAGACCACACTGCCGCGCACCAGCGCACTGAACGAAGTCCGCGCCCCGGACATCTCCCCGATGCGGTCTCCCATCAGCAGCGCGATGCCCGCTCCTCCGATGGACATGACCCCACCGAGCGCGAGCAGCAGCAGCGTTCCCGCCAGTTTGATGATGCCCACCGGGAGATTGACCATCACGAAGCCGAGGACGACCAGAAAGGCCATTCCCAGCCCCGTCGCCCCGCAGACCCAGGGCATCGTGTTGAGGCCCTCACTCGCCCGCTTCGACTGTTTCGGCAGCAGCAGCGCCACCGCCATCATCAGTCCCGCCCATGTCGCCACCAGAACCGCAACGACCGCCATTGCCGCCTGAACCTGTGCCAGTGTCATTTTTCATAAACCTCCTGAACGATAAGCGAGGCCACGCACTCCGCGCCGCCCCTTTCCCATAGCTTCTATCACTACTACCACCCTGTAATTGAATGCGTTTCACAAACCTTCTAGCGCACGGTGAAAGACGGTTCCACCTGCTTATGCCAGAAGCGTACCCCAAAAGTCCGTCCCACCCGAAAGGAATCGATTGAGCGTGTGCCTCATAAAGTGGCCGTACCTGCGTCAGAGAAGGAGTCAGGGGAGCGGAGAGGGAAACATACGGGGAGGCTTTGTCATCACAGGGAGCCTGTGTGAGAAAGCCTCGCAAGGCAGGCCAAATGAAGACTTCATCGCTATTTTTCATTCTCGGTGGACTGCTGCTGGCAGTCCCATCCTCCGCCCGACAATCTCTCACGTTGTCTCCGTCTGCGACATCGCTCGTGTCTGAGATGGTGAGGAGGGAGGCGAACCTCTACGACATATCAGGGCGGTTCACTTTCGTTGCTGCCATGCGTGGTGTCATACCTTCCTCATCAGCAGCGTTCATGTCCTCGCCCTTCTGGAGCAGCACCTCCATCTCTTCATAATTTTTGTTTCGGATCGCCTCAAACAGTAGTGACATCTTTTTGCCTCGCCAGAAAACCTCGCCGTTTCAATAACACTCTCTGTCCGGTATCATCCAGACAAGCGCATCGCGATGTCGCGCATCTTTGTCGCTGCGGGTTCCGGGAAGGCTTTGGCTGGATCGATCAGAACCTCATGAGCCAGCCTTCTCCAGACCTCATGACGCTGCTTGTGAAAAGTCAACCCTAACAGCCATTCCTCTGTTTTGATCAGAGCATGGGGGTGCGTTCGTACTCGTATCTCCTCAGCCAGAACCCATTCGCACAGCAGGCTCAGATCACTGCCATCCTGATCCGGCTGGAACAACGCCGCATAGAGGAGCAAAACGGCCATCGCGAAGAATAGGGCTTCCTCATATTCCTCCGGCAACCGTGAGACGCGCCATGCCAGGAAACGAAGCGCACTCTCGGACGCTTCTCTGCCCAGATGGAGAACGCTGGCAACGCACTGGATCAGCGTATCGTTCTCAGCATGTATATAATCCATCGTCTCTAGTTCGTCGCCTGCTTTGAGAAGAACGGCGCAACAGAAAGCACGGATCAGATGACCGCGTGTTCCCTTGCTATTGGGCGGTGGGCTGACATAATCAGGGTCATCCGGTTCAGACCAGCGCGTTAACTCCAAAGCCTCGCTTGGGACCCATGGAAGTGGGACGGGTATTGGTTGGCCGTCGTAAATGCGTTTGAGCACCTGGAAATATTCTTCCTCGTTGAACCCGTAATCGGCTAAGGCGATCTCATGGAGATGGGTGTCATCAATGCGCGGCCTCAGCCAGTCCAGAAGAGCCGACTCGGAAGGGCCGAGGCGAAGTAAGAGATCGTGTATTGGGTTCTCTTTATCCATTGTTTTCAGCGGTTCTCCTGACTGTGGCAGAAGATCAATTCTCAGGAACTACCTATTTATGCTGAGTAGCCAGGCGAAATTGGATCGTTACGTCGCGCCAACGAGTTTCGGGGTGGACATATTCACGACCTTGATCGTCGTAGATGACAATCAAGGTGTAGTTGCCCTGCCACTTGAGATCGATTCAGATCAATATGTTCGTCTCTAAGGTCATAGGTCGTGTCCAGCGTAGTGGAAAGTTCCCAGGCCAGAATGAACCGACGGTGCCAGTTGATGACGGCAAACAGGTAGACAAAACCCCTGAGCATCGGGTCGAGTGGGGACGCGGCGTTGCCGCCGCATCCCCCTCTCAGAACCGTGCGAGCCCGTTTCCGAGCACACGGCTCAAGCCTTTCAAACGCCTCGCAAGAGACGCGGTAATGCCACACATGTTCAGGTTTTGCTAGCGCGT
>JBBRLP010000175.1:0-8264 GCA_038231295.1 Chthonomonadales bacterium | reverse complement strand
TTGGCAAATGCCTCTCCATACAGGCTGGAATGACCAACAATTTTTCTACAAGCCGGTCTGAGTGCCAACAGAATGCCCCTGTCGGGCGTCGTGTGCCTCAAAATCCTTTCGGAATGCAGACGTGAGTCTACTTTTTGAGGGGAAAGAATTCAACTTTAGGCTCGCGGATTACGCGAATGGTGAGGGTATACTCTATTTTGCCAGGAGGAGAGCATGGAGAAAGTCGTCACAATCAGTCATTCTTTTGAAGAGGCGGAGCAAGCCGATAAAGAGTACTATCGGAGCCTAACAGGAATTCAGCGCCTGGAAATCATGCTGGAGTTGAACCGTCGCTGGGCGGAGAACAACCATGTGGATACTTCCAAAGGACTCGAGAGAGTTTATCGAATTGTAACATTGGAAGGAAGCACGTTATCTGTCAGCAAAGATTATGACGATCAGGCGGGCGCTAAATTCGCCTGAGAACGTTTGCCCTGTTGCAGACGGCGGCGATGGATTTCCAGATAGAGGAAGGGGATGCCGAAACAGGCGACGCCCCGCAGGACGAGCAGAAACAGCATGGTTCCGCGCCGAGCGACCCGCCCGCCATCTACGCTGCCCAGACGATAGGTGTGCGGTTCTGAGGGCAGGTAAGTGACTGTCAGTGGTGCGCCCATTCGGAGACGTTTGTATTCGCTGCGGGCGATGTCCATCTGCCCCATCGTGACAACGGAGCCAACTCTGTAGGAGTAGCTGATGTGGCCCGTTTTGTTGGCTAGCCCCACGGTCTGAATGGTGGTAATCTGCGCGTCGGTGGTCTGGCCTTCGGTCTGGAGAGCGCGTATCTCGCGGAAATCGCTCCAGCCAGCCAGCGCCCCGTAGCCGCTGACGGCGATCAGGCCGAGCAACAGCATCAGGCGCAGAGCCTGTGTCGCCACTCTCAGCCCCTTGCTCCACAACAGCTGCGCTCGCGGCAGCAGCAACCCACACAGACCCAACGCCAGCAGCGCAGCCCCTATCACTTCCAGCAGCAGACCGAGCAGTTCGCGGTTCGATTCCGGCGTGGCGTTCGTCATGAGGGAATTCGCGCCTGCCAGACCTGCCGCGCCGAGCGCGATCAGAAGGGCCTGATGAAGGCGCGTTCCGGGTTCTTTCATCCTGCATTCTCCGGTTCCGGCGGGAAGCCTGCCAGCGTCAGCCGTTCGCGCATAGGCTCCGGGCCGGTCTGCGTCGCGTCATACTCTACCCGCACCTGCTTCGCCGCAATGTCCACCGCGACATTCTCCACGCCCGCTATTCGGCTCAAAGACCGCTGTATCGAATTCGCGCAGCCCGCGCATTCAATCGCCGGGCAATGCGCCGTAAAAGTAGCCGTCATCATCGCTCCTCCTGTAAAGTTTCTCTTCTCCATTTACGAACGAGCCGACCTTCCTGTTCACCAATCCCGACGCGTTTAGAACCCCCGCGCTTCGAGCCACTGAATGATGGTAGCGCGGGAACGGTCGGGAGTATCAAGGTGGGAGGCATCCAGCGCCGTCACGGTCGTATTGGGGCCAGCGAGGGCCGCGAGACCCTCAACGCGCACAACGGGCAGCAGCACATCCTGACGGGCGGCGATAAAGAGTACAGGAAGGTCTCCAAGTTCCGAGGCGGCGTGAACCAGCGTATTCAGCCCCGTCAGGAGTTCGAGGGCCGGTGCGCCTGCCACATAGTCCTGACGCTGGAGCAGCATCGCCCGCCCAATCTGCGTTCCGAACCCCTCGGCAGGGTCCAGCCCCATACACATACTGACTACCCCGGCAAGCGGCGGCGTTCCCGATCGTTCCTGTTCCCAGGCTCCCACCTGAAGCGAAGCCGCCGCGCCCATCGAATGGCCGATCAGCGCCACCCGCTCCGCCTCGGTGTGTTGCCGCAGCCAGTTCAGCGCGTCCCGGACGTTCTCTGCGGCCTGCATCGTGCGCCGCATTTCGCCGCCCGTGCCGCCCAGCTTATGCCCCACTAGATCAAACGTCAGCCCCGGATAGCCCCGCCCCGCCAGATAGCCCGCCAGACTGTCCAGACTGTATTTCCCGGAGGTGAAACCGTGCGTGAACAGCAGGGCCGTCGTCTTGATCCGTCCCTCCGGCACATAGCGCAGACCCGCCAGCACAACGTCCTCTGCGGGAATCTGTACCGTCTCTAGTTTCAACGGGGTTTCCTCTGAGCGCCGGGACGAGAGGCCGCCTTGCTTTTCCGAACGCCGAGGACGAGAAGCAGGGCGCAGCAGAGGACAAACCAGTCGCCGAAACGGACGTAGGGTGTCAGGCCCTCGCGCAGACGCACGGAATGCTTGAGGACGGCAGGCGTGTTGAGGGGAGCGCGGGACATCACGCCGCCCTTTGCGTCAATGAAGCAGGTCACGCCGGTTGTGGTGGCCCGCACCACCTCCCGGCGGCACTCGACCGCCCGCAGCACAACCGCCGCCAGATGCTGCTCCATCGCGGCCTCGCTCTGAAACCAGTCGTCGTTGCTCTGTGTCACCAGCAGACTCGCGCCTTCACGGGTCATGGCGCGGGCATAGGCAGGATACATGGACTCGTAGCAGATGAAAGGGCCAAGCGCGACAGGGCCAGCCTGCGGGTCGGAAAAGCGCAGCAGGCTCGTCGCGTTCCCCGGTGTGACATCGTTGGCGGGTATCTCGAACGTATCGTCGAGTTGTGGGGGAATCAGGCCCCGAAACGGGATGAACTCCCCGAACGGCACCAACTGCTGCTTGTTGTAGCGGGCGGGCTTGCCGTTATCGGCGGGGAAGAGGACGGCGGCGTTCGATTCGATATTGAGCCGCCGTCCGAGTTCAAACCGCGCCTCCACCAGACGCGACCCGACTAGAACGGGCGCATGAACCTCGGACGCCAGCGTTCGCAAAAAGTTGAATGTGCGGTAGTCGGCGAGGGCATCTCGGGGCGAGGCGGACTCGCCCCAGACATAGAGCGCGGCGAGCGGCGGCGACGACGTGGCCTGCTGCGTCAGACGGGTAAAGGTAGCGAAGTCCTGTTCGGGCGATTCGCGGGCATCGTTCGACTTGAAGTTGCCCTGCATGGCCGCGACGGTGAGCGGACGGCCCGAATCCGGAATGGCGAGCCGCGCGGTGCCGTAGATGCAGACGAGCAGTGTCAACACTCCCGCCGCCCAGACCCCCTGTCCACTGCCCTCTTCCTTGCGGTGCATCCACCGATAGGCCAGAGCCACGTTCATCAGCATCACCAGGAAACTGATCCCGTAGGCCCCGGTCGTGTCCGCAATCTGAAGCAACGGCAGAAACTTATACTGTGAGTAGCTCAACTGCGCCCAGGGCATCGTCAGGGAGCCGACCGACCGCGCCCACTCCATCACGACCCACAGCGCGGCAGGAGCGACGATTTGCCACTGCCCGGTCAGACGCCGGGAAAGCCACCACGTCCCGGCTCCCCACAGCGCGTAGAACCAGGCCAGAATCATCGTTAGCAGGAACCAGGCTACCCAGCCAATCGCGGAGTGCGTCCAGCCGACGATTGTCAGCCCCGTCCAGTACCAGGTCGGGCCGAGAAAGGCCCACCCGAAGAGGTAGCCGCGCCAGAGGGCCTGCCGAAACCGGGCCGCACGGGTCACGCTGACTACCAGCGGCGCGACCGCGACCCAGGCCAGCGGCCAGAGCGAGAAGGAGGGATGCGTCAGCCAGAGCAGCAGACCGGCTAGAATCGCCAGACGCAGGCCCGGCAGACGCTTCGTCGTAACAGGAATCGGTTCCGCTTGCGGCGGCAAGGCCACATCGGATATAATGGGTTTAGTGTTCATCACGTAGTATGTTGTACCCGAAACCCGACGCCTCGCGCAAATTTCTCGCCTGCACTCCCCCTGCCGGAAAGGATGTTCCTCTCATGCGAAATCGCCTGCCCCACCGCCCTATCTCCGCGCTTCTCTGCACCACCACGCTTCTGCTGACAGGCTGCGCGAAACTGCCGCCGAGCCAGACCACCGGGACGCCGCTCTCCGGAAAGCGGCTCATCGTCACCATGACCTTCCGCGACCCGGTCAACCCGAATTTTCACTACTTCTTTCTCATCAACTACGACAACAGCGCCAGCGTCGCCGGGAATCAGAATGCGCCCGGCCCTATTCCCGTCCTCGGCCCGACCAGCGCCAATCAGGGCTATGGCAACGGCTTTGCGGCGAGTTCCAGCGTCAATACCAACGGCTTCACCGACTTCGTGCGTTTCGAGGGCAACTCCTATCGGCTCTTCCATGTCGTGGGCAATCCCGTCCTGAGCAATTTCATTTCGGAAGGCCAGCCCGTCAACTTTGCCCTGCCCAACGCCAACAATCCGAGAGTCTTGCAGTTTGAGATTGACCTGGCGCAGCTTGTGGTGCAGGCCGATGGCTCCGCCTTGCCGAGTCAGGTGGACACGATCAATATGGCGAAAAGCATCCGCTGGCTGCAAATGAATATCGTCGCCACCGATGTGATCCCCCGCGACCAGACTCAACTGGTAGCCAAACAGGTGGAATCGCTTGGCGATACGCGCACCCTCAGCGGCGCGTCCAGTTTCCTCACGCTTGATATGAGTCAACTGAGAACCTACACCAATCAGGATTTCGCCGGGCAGGCCGTCTTCGAGCCGACCGACAACGATGTCTATGGCAGCGCCAACCCGGATCAAGCCCTTGACCTCGTGGACTACAGTATTACCGTCCGTCAGCAGTAGCCGTCTCTGCGCTTCGTCCGTCTTGAAGAGTTGTACATCTGACAGCCTTCCGTCCGTCATACGACAAGGAGAGGACACCATTATGCAGTCACCGCCGCCCTATAAAGCCTGTCCGCAGTGCCAGACTCCGGCCCAACTCAACGCTTCGCACTGTTCCCAGTGCGGTCACATGTTCCAGACGCAGTTCAACGCACCTTATCAGACCCAGCAGTACGGCCCGAATCCCTACGCCTCGCAGGCGTCGAACAAAGTCCCGGCAGGCCTGTGCGGAATTCTGCTCGGCACGCTCGGCATCCACAAGTTCATTCTCGGCTATACCACCGAGGGCATCATTATGCTGCTCATCAGCGTCATTGGCGGACTGCTGACCTGTGGAATCGCCAGCGCTGTCGTCCACGTTATCGGTGTCGTCGAGGGGATCATCTACCTCTCCAAATCCGACCAGGATTTCGTCAATACCTACGTTGTCCGCAAGCAGGGATGGTTTTGACGCACCCCTCTCCCGTTGAAACGCGCCCGTCGTCGGGCGCGTAGTGAGTGGCAGCAGGAAACAGTGTAGAGGAGACACCATGCAGTACCCGAACAGCCCTAATCCTTACGATAACCGGAACCCGTCTGGAGGCCAACCCCCTTACGGGCAGCCCCCTTATGGCGCTCAACCGCCTTATTCCGCTCCGAGCGTGTTCGGAGGAGCCGTCACACAGGATGAGCGCACGATGGCGATGCTCGCGCATCTGCTCCAGATATTCTGCGGCTTTCTGGGGCCGCTCATTATCTTCTTGGTCAAGAAGAACCAGTCGAAATTCGTCGCCTACCATGCGCTTCAGGCGCTCGTGTGGCAAATCGGCTATATGGTCTTTATGTTTGGCGGCTTCTTCGTAGCGCTTGTCTCGATGGTGGCCATTGGGAATTCACATCAATTCCCGGTGGGTATTCTGCTCTTCTGGCTGATGGCAATGGTCGGCGGTCTGAGCAATTTGATTCTGGGTATCGTCTACACCATCAAAGCCTACAATGGGGAATGGTCCTCTTACCCCCTCATCGGCAACTAGGTGCGCCGTTTCCTCTAACCTGGAAATGTAGTTGCGTGTTTCTTACTCCCAGCCGACGCGGAGGGCGATACCGTCGGGATCGTTGGGGTAGCGGAGCAGGATGGTGTCGCCTTCGGGGGTGGCCTGAATGCTGACGGGCCGTCCCAGGTGGTCTATCGCTTTTGCGCCACTCAGGTGTCGGCCTCCGGCGTGGAGGCGGGCCGTGCCGGGCGTGTTCAGAGGGGCGCGAACGAAGAACGCCGTTGCCGCCGAGGTTTCGAGTTTGGCCTGTACGCGCCCGGAGACGAAACCGAGATGCGGCGGCTCTTCGTCCGGGCCGATATCGTAGAGCAGGGCCAGGGAACGTGCCGGAATCGTGCGGTCGTCGGCGACGGGAAGGTTCGGGGAGAGCAGGTCAATCGTCCGGCCCTCCACCTCGTAGGACTCTCCGAACGTGCGGACAATGATATACTTGCCGCGCCGCAGGGTCAGCGATCCCTGTTCCCGATACGCGCCTCCCGCCCGATGCTGGGCATACTGCACCACCGCCCGCAAGAATCCCGCACTCCGTTCACTCGCGGAGAAGAAGCCGGGAGCCACCCCCACGTTGACGACCAATCCCTTCCCGACGCTCTGCATCCAGACGGGCGTTCCTCCCGACCGCAGGGTATAGAGAGGAATAAGCCCTGCCGCATTCGACGGGGAGCCGTTTCGCGGCGTGTCCTGCCCGGAGCGCGGAACAGCGCTCTCTTTTTCGGCGGGCAGCGTGAGCGCGGGGTAGAGAGTCGCGGGATAGGCGACGCCAATTCGCAGACGTGGAACCGCCTGATCCAGCCCCTTCACCCGTCCCGTACTGAGCAGCGTATGGCCGAACTCCGGGATTGCGCTCGCCGCCGAAACCGTAAAGTCGTTGCCCATATCCACCGTCAGCGTGATAGGCATACTGCGCGGCAGATTGTCGAACTGATATTTCCAGAAGCCGCTGCGGTCGGCGAACCGCGCTCCGCCGTTGAACGAACTGGCGTCGGCGACGAGGAAGCGGCTCTCGATATCCGAACCGGTGGTGAAGGAGGCTGCAAGCTGCCCCCCCACCCGCAGTTCCGCCGCCGCCACCCACGCCCCCCAGCCGTCCTCCGGGGTCTTGTCCCCGAAGCGTACTGCGACACTTCCGGTCTGCTGTGCGAAGGGAGTCAGGTCTATCGTGTAGGTGCGCCGATTTTTGAGGTCATGTTCCCGGCTGCTGCTCTCCAGAACTGTTTTATAGACGGCAGTGTCTGCGCTCTGCGGGGCGACCTTCGCGGCCGTGCTGCCCACCGAAACGCCGAGTTGCGCGAACAGGTCATTTTGGGGAGAGGCCACGTTCGCCTTCTGCCACCAGGAGGACTTCACCGCGTTATAGGGGTCGGAACCGCCGAAGAAGAGCAGGCTGCCGCCGCGCCGCACCCAGTCGGCGAGCGCGGCCTGTGTGCGGGCGTCCGGCGGCTTCTGGTAGTCGTAGGAGAGCAGCAGGGTCTTGAACGGTTTCAGATAGCCCGGTTCCGCCGCCCGGTCGAGCGAGACAGCCTGCACCGGAACGCCACGCTGCAAGAGCGGCAGTGCCAGCCCGTAGAACCCATCGAAATCGCTGACGGCGGGAGCTGCCCGCTGTAGTTGCATCGAGTCGGAGCAGAAGACACCGATATTCGCGTCCGACGCCACATTGCCGCCGCGCACCGGGTGATTGTGCATATCCTGTAAGGCGGCGATGGCCGTGTTGATCTGTGTGGCGTACTCCGGGGGGATATGCCCGTAAACCCGTGTGGGCCAGGGCATCACCTCGTAGGAATCCACATCCGGGAAGAACAACGAGGCGATGAGCGTCTCTTCGTAGTGATTTTTGTAGTCGGTCTGGCTGCGGGTGGGGTCGTCTTCCAGCGGGTCGGTGAGGAACCACAGCCGTTTGCCGGTGCCGCGTAGAAGCTGCGAGAGCGACGAGTACTCCAGAAAGGCGACGGAGAAGGTGCGATCCCCGCGCAGGCCCGCATAGCGCACGGGCGTTCGGGCCGTTCCCGTCCAGACCTGCCCGAGGACATCCTGCACGAGCGGCGAACTCGTGATCTGGTACTGTGGGGCGACAATCCCCCACTGCGCGTAGTTGAGCGGGCTGTGCAGGGCGACCATACGCCGAATGTCGGGGCGTGTCGCGTAGGGCTGGAGCAGGGACGTGACGTGTTCCGTCTCCAGAGCCGCCATCAACTGCCCGGCCTGCCAGCGGGCGTCCACGCTGCTGTTCGGGGCCAGCCACGGCGTCCCGAACTTCTGTTGCCACTGCTTTTTGAACGCCTCCTCGTATCCCGCATTGGCAAAATACTCCGGCTCCTCGGGGCAGAGGCCCGTGCTGCCGTTGGCAATGGCCTGTGCGTAGCGCTGGGCTTCGAGGGCGATGTGTTCGGGGGTCGGATTGAGATAGTGGCTGCCTTCGACAGTCAGGGGGTTGCTGTTCTCATCGCGCTGGAGGCCGTCGGGATGCTGTGCGGCATACTCTTTGCCCTCG
>JBBRLP010000174.1:0-8273 GCA_038231295.1 Chthonomonadales bacterium | reverse complement strand
GGCACTAGGGTAGAGCAGATAGTCTCCCAAATATCTGCTAAAATCATCGTGTTAGCGCTCCTTTATCGATTTGATCGGCAAAACCAAATTCGACAAGGAGTGCTAACTCTCATTGTTCTAGGACATTTGCAAAAGGCTCTATAGAGAGGGGAATATCAGCGGTAGGGCCGTGCTCTTCCGTTGCATACGACAACCCGTCTACTCTGGCCGCGATGCTCTCTGGGAAGTGCCTCACGCCGAAGCAGCAACGTCTCGTCTCCCAGGAGTATCTGAACAATCCGCCTGCCCGTTCCCGAGTTCCCCAGCATCGGGCGCACCGTCGGCGGCCTGCATCCGGCAGCGGTCGCAAGGGCGTCCTTTCGGGCGGCGATGGTCGGGCGGCAGGCCGGAAGCGTTGTTCCGCAGGGGCTGGCAGACCTGGCTGCTCAGATGGACAGTCAGCAGCGGAAGGCGAAGAGTGCGCCGGACTATATCCAGGAGAGAATACCGGGACTTCGGCAGGGATTGCCAGGAACCGGGAGACGGGAGACAAACAAACTCTTCGATCCGACGGGCAGCCTTCCGGCCCGAAGGTAGAAACAGACGAGGGCCACATTCCGTGCGGAATGTGGCCCTGTCTTTGTTGGCAGTGAGGGAAACCGCCTAATCGAATCCGTTAGGGGCATCGGATGAAGCGAGGAAATGAGAAGGCTGGGAGACCAACGTCTCCCAGCCTCTTTGTCGTTTGGCGACAGCTTGCCCCTAAGATCCGGACGAGATCAGTTCCAAGGATCCGCGCTCTTCCGCATGACCTGCGCGGACTGGATCAGGCACCTGGAAATTATCAACCGAAGCCGAAACTTCAACCTTCAGGGCATCAAAGATGCGCTGCGCTCGCGCAACGGTGACGTTTCGGTATTCATTCCGCTCATCCCGTGACACGCAGGCTTCGCTCACGCCCGTGAGTTGGGCCAGTTGCTTCTGACTCTTTCCAGATGCGATTCGGGATGCGATCAGTAGACGCCCGATCTCGTCAAAGCGTTGCCGTGGCACACGTTCTCGTACCAAGTGATCTCGTCGCAGAGTTGGGCGTGGAACGCTTCCATAGGCTCCATCAGCGCCGTAATTTCCTCAAAGGAGAAATCCATTGTCGCGAATTTCTGACGCTGGGCGTCCATCGCTTCCTTATCCTGACGAAAACGGCGAATAGAATCCTTGTATTCGTTGTCTGTGCGTATCATAGTCTTAGCTCCTCAGCCAGAGAATAGCAAACAGCGGGTAGCGCATATCGTCCACTTCAAAGTACCCATCGATGTCGTGCGGATGATCCTTGTTTTCGACAAAGGACCCATCGATCCATATACTCGTGACACCAACCTGCCAGAGTTGGAGGACCATGATTTCGAGGTTATCGACGAGCCTCGCTCTCCAGGGCCGATCCCAAGTAGTCGAAGCATTGCCCTCACCTGTCACAAGATGCGACTGCCGAAGCTGATCCAGCGTGAGCGGATAGTCTCCTGCGCTGCCCCCGATAGGCTCTCGGCGTGTAGGCCGTGAGGACGCGCTCCTCGATCAGCCGCTTGCCGTACTTCTCCACATATTTCAGCTGACCTTCCGCCATAGCCGCGTAGAGTGCCGCCCTGGTGATCCCCAGCCGGGCCGTAGACTCCTGTACCGTGAGTAACATGCCGCTTTCTCCTCTCTGCTCCGAACCGCTTCCTGCCGCGATTATAGCAAGCACGTTGACGGAGTGTCAACCTTGTATATCTTGACAGTTCGACTAGATACGGCTATACTGGAGCAGAGGGAGATAGAAAACTAACCCCCTCGTTTGCGGAAAAATAGGGCCGTGAGACGTCACCTTTTGAGATCAGAATCTTCGTTTTGAGATCGAAATCAAGCACCTCGTTCACACCGAGGGGGTCACTGGTTCGAATCCAGTACTGCCCATCAACCTCTTTGTTACACCGCGAACCCCTGTACTCTGCACGTGACTTCTCCTTCCCACTGTTTCGGCGCTGACACACGAATTATAGGAACTGTCTGCCGTGCAGCATCTCAAAACAGCTCGTCGCCTCCTGTTCCGGCAGGAGGCGACGAGCTGTTTGCGAGTAAAATGTGTCTGGACAGCAACCGCACAGTAACGATGGAGTTCCCTTACAAGGTGAAGCGGGCCTCTCTGTCGAACAAGTGGGTGGCGATATTGCCCGGCACCTAATCGTGGAAAGTTGGTATTGCGTTGCTATGACTGCTTCTCCTATTTCGTCTTCCTTCTATATTACCGGCGGTACCCTGTCGCGAGAAGCCGCTTCCTATGTCATTCGGCAGGCCGATACCGACCTCTACGAGAGCCTCTTTGCCTGTGAGTACTGCTATGTTCTCAACAGTCGGCAGATGGGCAAGTCCTCGCTGTGTGTCCGCACGAGAGCGCGTCTACAAGAACAGGGCGTCCGGACGGCTTTTCTGGATCTGACGAAGATAGGCGGCGCGGCTCTCACACCCGAGCAGTGGTACATCGGCCTGCTCTCCGAAGCGGGCCGAGATCTGGGAATACGCAAAGAGTTCCTCGCCTACTGGAAAGAGCATCAGGAGTTCAGCCTTGTGCAGCGCTTCTTCGGAGCCTTGCAGGAGGAGGGCCTCACTGCGACTTCTTCCCCTCTGGTTGTCTTCGTCGATGAGATTGATGTCGTGCGCTCCCTCGCTTTCAGCACCGATGAGTTCTTCGCCGCCATTCGGCAATGTTACATTGGGCGGGCCGAAGAGACGGCTCTCCATCGCCTCACTTTCTGTCTGCTCGGCACCGCGACACCCGCCGACCTGATTGTTGATACCCGCACCTCTCCCTTTAACATCGGTAAGAAAATAGAAGTCCGAGATTTCACGGCGGAAGAAGCGGCTCCTCTGGCACAGGGACTGGGAGAGAACGGCAACGCGCTGCTCTCTCGTGTCCTCTACTGGACGGGCGGACATCCCTATCTCACGCAGCGCCTGTGCCGCTCCGCAGCCGAAGCGGGCATCCATACAAGCGCCGAATTAGACAAGTTGTGTACGAATCTCTTCCTCACGCACACCGCCAAAGAGAGCGACGACAATCTCAGCTTCGTCCGCAACCGTCTGCTGCGTTCGGAAGTTGATCTGGCGACGCTGCTGGACCTCTACCGGAAACTGCGCTCCGGCAAGCACATTCCTTACGACGAAACCAATCCCCTGTGTCCTGTGCTGCGTCTCTCAGGAGTAGCCGCCGTGCGGGACGGCATCTTGGAGGTTCGCAACCGCATCTACGATCATGTCTTCGACAGCGCCTGGGTCGAACAACATATGCCCGACGCTGAACTCCGAAGACAGAAGCAGGCATTTCGGCGGGGGCTGCTCCTGGCGGGCAGTCTGGCAGGTGTCATTGTACTCATTATGGCGAGCCTTGTGGGAGTGGCGATCCGTAATGCGCGTCTGGCGGATCATAATGCAGGTCTGGCGCGTGCGGCAACCGGGCGTGCTAACCAGACGGCGGAGGAAGCGAGTGTTAATCTCTACGCGGCCAACATGAACCTGATCCAGCGCGACTGGGAGAACAATAACATTGGGCATGTGCTGGAGTTGCTGGACGCCACCCGAGAGCGCGGGCAGGGGACGTTCGAGTGGGGCTACTGGAATCGTCTCTGCCACCTGGATATGTTCACCCTTGAGGGGCATACGAATGCAGTCACCAGTGTCACATTTTCTTCGGATGGAAAACACATCTTAACCGGCAGTGGGGACCAAACAGTAAAGATATGGGACGCGGCGAGCGGACACGAAATGCTTACGCTCAAAGGACTCACAGGGCAGGTTGTCGCCTTTTCTTCGGACGGTAAGCGCATTGTGACCGCCAGCGAAGACAAAACGGCCAAGGTGTGGGATGCACAGACGGGCAAATATCTGCTCACACTCAAGGGACATGAGGCAATGGTCGGCTTTGCGGCATTCTCACCGGACGGTAAGCGCATTGCGACCGGTACCTGGAACACGGTCAAAGTATGGGATGCACAGACGGGCAAAGGCTTGCTCACTCTTAAAGTACATAGCGGCAAGGTCGTTGGCGAGATCGCTTCGGTATCCTTCTCTTCGGTAGCCTTCTCTCCTGATGGCAAATGGGTCCTTACAGGAAGTACCGACAAAACGGCCAAGACATGGGATGCACAGACAGGGAAAAATATACTTACCTTTAGAGGCCATAGTGCAGAAATCTTTTCCTGCGCCTTCTCTCCTGATGGGAAGCGCATCGTAACAGGATGTTGTGACAAAACGGCAAAGGTGTGGGATACGGTGAGTGGACACGAACTGCTTACACTTAAAGGACACACGGGGTGGCTCAATCTCACTCGCTTCTCACTGGACGGTAAGCGAATTGTAACTGGAAGCACGGACGAAACAGCCAAAATATGGGATGCACAGACGGGCAAAGATCTGCTCACTCTCAAGGGGCATAAGGCAATGGTCTATTCCGCTGCATTCTCACCGGACGGTAAGCGCATTGTGACCGGCAGTCCTGACAAAACGGCAAAGGTGTGGGATGCAGTACATGGACATGAAATACTCAACCTCACGGGACATATGGCAGATATTGACTCCGCCAGCTTCTCTCCGGATGGTCAGCGTATCGTGACCGGCAGCGAGGACAAAACGGCAATAGTCTGGGACGCACAGACAGGCAAAGCCGTGCACACTCTAAAAGGACACACCGATCAGGTTCACTCGGCAGCCTTTTCACCAGACGGTAAGCACATTGTCACGGGAAGTAGTGATAAAACGGCCAGGGTGTGGGATGCAGTGAGCGGGCACGAAATAATGACGCTGAAAGGTCACAAGATCGGCCTATCGTCAGTGGCCTTCTCTCCCGATGGCAAACGTATTCTCACCGGTAGTGGGGACAAGACTGCAAAGATATGGGATGCACAGACAGGCACGGTCTTGCTCACCCTCAAAGGACATACAGAAGGGATTTTCTGCGCTATCTTCTCTGCGGACGGCAGGCGCATTATCACAGCCAGCCAGGACAACACCGCCAAGATATGGGATGCACAGACGGGCAAAGACCTGCTCACCCTCAAGGGACATACGAACATTGTCGCTTCCGCAAGATTCTCACCGGATGGAAAACGCATTGTGACTGGTAGCCAGGACAACACTGCGAAGATATGGGATGCACAGACAGGTAAAGACTTGCTCACCCTCAAGGGACACACATCTATGGTTTTTTCCGCAGCGTTCTCTCCAGACGGTAAGCGCATTATCACAGGCAGCCTGGACAAAACGGCCAAGGTGTGGGATACACAGACGGGCAAAGACCTGCTCACCCTGAAAGGGCATACCGATGAGGTTCACTCGGCCGCTTTTTCTCCGGACGGTAAATGTATTGTAACCGGCAGTTCAGACAGGACATCACGTGTCTGGTTCACCGATAACACCGACGTGCCCCTTTCCTGGCGCAACATAGGAACACACTGACAGTGCCGTCGTTCCGATTTCCTTACAGGCCCTTCGTTTCATGAAGTTCCCCTGTGTTCTCGCGGCGTTTGGGCATATCGGGCACGTGCTCCTAAAACGAAATTGTCGCCTCCTGTTCCGGCAGGAGGCGACAATGCGTTTGCTTATTTGGATGTCAGGAGGGTGCAGGGTATCTTCATGCTCTCTTCGGCGCGGCCTGCCCGTTACCGTATATGCCTGCTGACAGGCGGTGGTGCAGGCGCAGCAGCGCGGGGGGCGACCGGCGCGGTATGGAAGAAGAGCGGCAGAGAGACCGCCATCAGCAGGACGATCACCAGAACGACGGCCAGCACATCGCTAAAAGAGAAACCGGAGCGCAGCGCAGAAAGGAAACGAGAGCGGATCATAGGGCCTCCTACCGAGGAAATGCTTGTACAATTCGGACTTATATGCTATTCTATCCGACAGGGCGAAAAAACGCCTCTGCGAAATGGCATATTTTGCCCTCCCCGGCGCAAGTTATTCTCCGAAAAGGCGGCTGTGGGCCGCTCTGTCAGGCAACAGAATCTGTGTTGCGGAGTATACGATGACTGCTTCGACCGCTTCCGAACCGTCCGCGCCCAAAGCTCCCACGCGGCGGCTGTTGATAGAGACCTGGATCGTGGGTGTTGCGGCGACCCTCGACTGCCTCTCGACGATCTATCTCCTCGCTACCGGCAAGGCCGTGGAGGCCAACCCCTTGCTGGCAGCAGCGGCCTCCTGGAGCCTGTTCGCGTTCTTCGTCGTGAAGATGAGTTTCGTGGTCGGGCCGCTCTATGGCCTGGAACGCATCCGCCGTATGCCCGGCAAAGAACAGTTCGTACAGCGCCTGCTGCGCGGCGGCATCCTTGTCTATGCGCTCATCTACTTTGGCGGCCTGCTGATAGAATTCCAGTTCCCCGAGCTTGCCCGGACGCTCCACCTCGTGAAGTCCTGACGCCTCCCCGGTTGCCGCGACCTAGGCGACAGCCGCGGTCGCGGCGACCACCGCCATCTGCATGAGCGGAGACTCCGGCATCGCCACCTCTTCCGCCTCTGGACGGGCCTCGGCCCGCAGCAGATTCTGGCGCAGATTCTGCTTCAGTTCCGAGAGGTTACCCGCCTTTGCCAGCGCATCCTCCGCCGTGATGACCCCTTCGCTTACATAACGCTCCAGCGACTGGTTCATCGTCTGCATTCCCCAGAACCCTTTTATCCCGTCCTCCCGAATCGCCGTATAGAGGTCTGCCGCGCTGCCGTCTTTGAGCAGTTTCTCAATCGTGGGTGTCGCCACCATGATCTCCTGCGCGACGACTCGCCCACTGCCGTCCGCTTTCTTGACCAGCTTTTGCGAGACCACGCCCCGCAGACTCCCCGCAAGACGCAGCCAGAGCATCGGGCGTTCGTGCGGCGCGTACATATTCGAGATGCGGTCCAGCGTCTCCGGCGCACTCGATGTATGCAGCGTCCCGAACACCAGATGCCCTGTCTCCGAGGCTTCCAGCGCGATATTGATCGTCTCCATATCACGCATCTCCCCGACCAGAATCACGTCCGGCGTCTGGCGCAGCACCTGCTTGAGGGCCTCGGCAAAACTGGCGGTATCCACCCCGATCTGCCGCTGACTGATAAGCGCCTGCTTGTCCGTGTAGACATATTCGATAGGGTCTTCCATCGTGATCACATTGACAGGGCGGGTCTCGTTGATATAGTCAATCATGCCCGCGAGGGTCGTCGTCTTGCCCGAACCGGTCGGCCCGGTAACAAGAACCAGACCATTGGCCTGCATGGTCATCGTTCGGATCGCCTGCGAATGGACGCCGATCTCATCGAGAGATTTGACCGTGAGAGGAATCAGGCGGCAGGTCGTGGCGACTTTGTCCCGTTCCTGATAGACGTTCTGGCGGATCCGCACCACCCCCGGCACCGAAAACGAAAGATTCATCTCGTGTGTCTCCGCGAACTGCTGCCGCATCGCCGGAGTCATGTGTTCGCTGGCAAGACGCAGAGTGTCCTCCTCGTCGAGTGCGGGCAGCGGCGGCTTCACGATACGCCCCAGAATACGCAGTCCCGGCGGCGATCCCGTTTTGAGGAAGATGTCCGACGCCTTCAACGCGCAGGCATAAACCAGCAGCGCATCGAGTGTCAACTCCTTCGAGGAGCGTACCGAAGAGGGATCAAGGATTGTCATAAAGCCTTCTCCTGAAGAGTGTCTGCCCACCGCCACAACAGCGTATGGGAAGGGATAAGAATGGATGGCCCTGACAGGGTCAGGCAGCGTTTCCGCGCCATTGTGTCCACACAACCATTGTGTCGGGAAAAGAAGGTTCGATACATCTGCCTTACGATACATTTTGCGGGTTTTCCGTAGCCAGAACAGCCAATATCCCTTTCCCCTGGCCCCGTTCCGTCGTCTCTGCGTCACTGCCCCGGTGCTGCGATTCCGCCTGCGGTGCAAAATCTGCCATTTCGCAGATGTTTGTTCTCTTCGGTTCCGATACAATAGGGGTGTAAGAACCGACGAGGTTCGACAGTCAATCCATTCCATTCTCAACACTATCAAGGAGACACCCATGTTCCGCTCTCAACTGCTCGCCGCTCGCCGCAACCGCAAAGGTTTCACCCTCATCGAACTGCTCGTCGTCGTCCTGATCCTCGCGATCTTGATGGCCGTCGCCATGCCCCTTTACCTTAGCGCCGTATCGGACTCCCAGCGCAAGACCTGCCGCGCCAATATGCAGACCATCGCCAACGCGGTGCAGGCTGCCCGCACCAAGACCGGTGCCAGCGACTATGGTGCACTCATCACCGGC
>JBBRLP010000173.1:0-8294 GCA_038231295.1 Chthonomonadales bacterium | reverse complement strand
ACCCTGGAAGATATCTATACCGAGAAGATTTTCGAGGCGGCGCGGCTTCAGCAGCCACACTGGATGCAGGATAGTCAGCGATTCAGTTATGTAGATCACGCTCCGGGTACCGAGACGAACACACTCTGGATGTACGCGGTCGCGATGGGCGAGCGCACAGTTGTTATCCCGGAGCCGACACTGCATCTGGCGAAGGCGGACCGCATTTCACCGCTCCGCAAACCCGGAGAAGTCGAGGAAGACGAAGCGGAGAAGGAGCGCAAGAAGGGCATCCTGCCGATTCCCGGCTATCAGTGGTCGCCGGATGAGCAGCGGGTGCTGATAGCGCATCTGCCGCACCGCCGCGCCGCACGGGGTGATACCGCGCTTTTCGTTTACGATCTCACCACGCAGACCCTCAAGCGCGTCACGCAGGCGCGGCAGGAGTATCGGAACGTCAAGTGGTCGCCGGACGGCCAGCGGCTCGGCTATGTGCGCGGAGACGACCTCTACCTGCTGGAACTGGCGACGGGCGTGGAGACGCGACTGACGGACACGGCGCGGGCGCAAGTCTATAACGGTCGGCTCGGCTGGGTCTATGAAGAGGAGATCGAGATAGCGGACGGCTGGGCCTGGTCACCGGACGGAAGCTGCATCGCCTACTTCCAGCAGGATGAGACGCACGTTCCGCAGATCAATCTCCCGAACTACGACGACCTGCACCTGCACCCGATAGAGACCCGCTACCCGAAAGCCGGAGACCCAAATCCGCTCGTCAGGATCGGGGTGCTGGACGTGCCTGCGCCGGGCGCGAAGGCCGCCCTTCCCGTTACGCGTTGGATGGACATCGGGGAGGACACCGACATCTATATCGCCCGGATGCAGTGGACATCGCAGGGCCAACTGCTGCTCCAGCGCATTCCCCGCCTCCAAAATCGTCTCGAGCTTCTCCTTGCCAACCCGCAGACCGGTAAAACGACCGTCGTGCTGACCGAGGAAGACAAAGCCTGGGTGGATACGCCCGGTGAAGTGACGCTCGTCGAAGGCACGGATCAGTTCCTCTGGCTCTCCGACCGCACGGGCTGGCGGCATCTCTATCTCTACGACCTGACCGGCAAACTCCATAACGCGGTCACGGCGGGCAAATGGGAGGTAGAAAAACTACAGGCGATAGACAGCCCGCATCGGATGGCCTACTTCACGGCCGCCCGCCCCACCCCGCTGGAACGGCATCTGTTCAGCGCCCTGCTCGACAGCGGCGAAACGGTGCCGCTAACGGAGACGCCGGGAAACCACGCACCGCTCTTCGCCCCCGATACCGAACACTATCTCGACACCCACTCGAACCGCACCACCGCGCCCCATGTCACTCTCTATCGGGCCACAGGTCATCCCGTCGCGAACGTCCTCGACAACCCCATGCCGAAACTCCAGAATCGCGGCTTCGGCACCTGGGAGTTCACGACCTTCCAGACCTCCGATGGCGTCACGCTGAACGCCGCCCTGTTGCGCCCCGCCGATTTCGACCCGAAGCGCCGCTATCCTGTGCTGATGTATACGTATGGTGGGCCGGGTTCGCAGGTCGTGCTGGACAGTTACGGCAACGGCGGTGGCATGGAGCAGTGGCTGGCGCAGAAGGGCTATCTGCTGGCGATGGTGGATGGGCGTGGCTCCGGGATGCGCGGACGCGACTTCAAGAAGATCACCTATCTGAACCTGGGGCAGTGGGAAGTTCACGATCAGATCGAGGGAGCAAAGTGGCTAGGGGGGCTGCCCTTCGTGGACAAAAACCGCATCGGTATCTGGGGCTGGAGCTACGGCGGCTATATGGCGAGCCTCTGCATCCTGCGCGGGGCCGATGTCTTTCGCGCCGCCGTC
The DNA here is from genome assembly GCA_038231295.1 of Chthonomonadales bacterium. GTDB lineage: Bacteria > Armatimonadota > Chthonomonadetes > Chthonomonadales > Chthonomonadaceae > JANXLO01. The sequence goes on along the minus strand of JBBRLP010000173.1, from coordinate 6,437 downwards.
GCGGTCGCGCCCGTCACCCACTGGTCGCTCTACGACAGCATCTATACCGAACGTTATATGCGCCGCCCGATAGACAACCCCGACGGCTACAAAACGACCTCTCCCCTGACTCTGGCCGACAAACTCACTGGCAAATTCCTGCTCGTTCACGGCACCGACGACGACAACGTGCATTTCCAGAACGCCGCCCGCCTCGCCGCCGCCTTCCAGAAACACAACAAGCCGTTCCAGACGATGTTCTACCCCGGCAAACATCACGGCATCGAAGGTGTCTCCCTGCACCTCTTTACCCTGATGGCCCACTTCCTCACCGAGAACCTGTAGGCTGTCCTGATTTGGGCGCAGCAAGCAACGCCCCTACATTTGTGCGCTGCTTGCTGCGCCTTGCGACTTCAGGAAAAGAGCGGCTGGAGCGAAGACAGGTAGGGGAGGGCTGTGGCGGGAGAGATTGCGCGGCCTTCCTGCCAGAGGGTCTCGAATTCATTCGGGAGGTGGGTACGCAGGATGCGTAGATCGGCTTCGTACTGCTCGGTGGAAATGAAGAGGTAACCGAGGCTCATATAGAGATAGAAGCGCGGTGGGCTTTGCTCACTTGGGGAAACGTGCAGCGAGGAGAAGCCATACAGGCGCACGGCCAGGGCCTCCTGGCCACACTGAATCGCCAGGGCAGCCAGTCGGCCTGCAATCAGGCAGACCCCATTGTCGAGGTTCTCGCGCACGAATATGGCAGCCGCCTCCAGATAGATAGACAAGGCTCGAGGGATGTCCTGCTCCCGAACTGCGATGTCGGCCAGCAGAAAATAACCGGTGCCTTCGACCGCGCCAGTGCCTGCGACTCGGCTGCATACAATGGCCTCGTTCAGAAACGTCTGCGCTTCGGCAAGATGGTTTTGGGCCAGGGTCGTCTGGCCGAGATGAAACAGACCGAAAGGCAGCGTAATACGATCTTCCACTTCGCGCGTGAGAGCCAGCGCATCCAGAAACAGCCGCCGTGCCTCGGCGTAACGGCCATCAACCATCGCGATGCCGCCGAGGCGATACAGGCTTAACGCGACCCCGTGCAGGTGTCGGCAGGTCCGAAAGCTATCGGCGCTCTGCTGAAAGAGAGTTCGCGCCCGACTCAAATCCCCCTGTAACTGCGCCACGGAACCCAGTGTACTGAAGGCGCGGCCTAATTCGTAGGCGTCTTGCTCCGCTTCCAGCACGGGCAGGCAGGTCTCCAGGCGCTGTTGTGCGGTGTCAATCTGACGCAGGTTGAGTTCGGCAATCGCCAGGGAACAGAGCGTTCGGGCGACCCCCATGCGGTCTCCCTTCTCCTCATAGAGTGCGAGTGCCTGCAAACTCCATTCCCGTGAAATCTTCGGATCACGCGCCCCGTTGAGCAGCAGTCCCAGCGATTCGCGTCCACTGGCTCGCAGCGCAGGGGGTTCCTGGATGTCCCGCGCCAGCAGGCCAGTCAGCCACTCGTCGCCCTCCCGATGGTAGCCGCGTACATCCCAGAAACGCCACAGCGCTGTGCCGAACCGCAGGCCCATTCCCGTCCGCTTCTCGTCCTGAATGCACCAGGTGAGCGCGGCCCGAAGGTTGTCCCGCTCCGTCTCCAGTCTGTCGAGCCAGTGCGCCTGCTGCGGCCCGGTGAGATGCGCGGCAGCCTCTTCGGCCAGCGCGAGAAAGTAGTCCGCATGGCGCTGCATCAGCCGCTCCCTCTCCGCATCTGCCAGGGATTCGCCGACATACTCCCGGACGATTTCCAGCAGTGAATACCGCATATCGGCGCGGTCGGCGCTCGTCTGGAGCAGCGAACGCTCCTGAAGCAGGGCCAGCGATTCGAGAACATGGTCGTACAGCCCCGATGCGGAGTCCATTGCAGGCAGGCAGACGGCTTCCGCCGCTTCCAGGGTCCAGCCGCCGCGAAAGACGCTTAGGCCCGTCAGAAAACGGTGCAATTCCGGCTCCAGGCGCTGGCAGCTCCAGTCGAGCGTCGCCGCCAGACTCCGGTGCCGATCCTCCTGCTCGGGCCTGCGACTGACCAGCAGACTGAGCCGCCGATCCTGTCGTGAGAGCATTTGTTCGGGCGTCAGTACGGATATCCAGGCCGCTGTCAGTTCGATGGCAAGAGGAATACCGCCAAGATAGCGACAGAGTGCGATCACAGCGGCGCTGTTTTGAGGGGTCAGGCGGAAGGCAGGCATGGCTGCCTGCGCCCGCTCCACAAACAGGCGAATCGCCTCATAGTCGCGCAGGGAGGAGAGCCAGTCCGGCTCGGTATCCCGAGCGGGTAGCGTGGGAGGAGGCATTTCGAGGCCGGAAATCGGGGCAATCACTTCGCCCATGATTCCCAGCGCCTGCCGGCTCGTGACGAGAATGTGCAGCCCCGGACATCTCCGCAGCAGATTCTCGGTAAGGCGGGCGCAGGCGTCCAGCAGATGTTCGCCGTTATCCAGCACCAGAAGGCCGGGATGGCCTGCGAGCCAGCGGCTCAGGGTCTCCTCCAGCGGCGTTCCTGGCTCTTCCACCACCTGTAAGTCGCGGGCCACCGCCTGCGCCAGAAACGCCGGGTTCGTCAGGGAGACCAGTTCAACGAACCATGTCTCCTCTTTCTGCGCCCACTCCTGCGCCACCTGAAGGGCGATACGTGTCTTGCCCACCCCGCCCGTTCCCGTCAGCGTCACCAGTGGGGAGGCCTCCAGGCAACGCTGAACAGTCTCGATCTCCTGGCTACGTCCTATGAGGGGGGTCAAAGGGCGCGGGAGGCGTGTTCCCGGGCGCGGCAGCGTCTCGGAGCGAGCCGCCGAAGCCACCGTCTGCCCCTCGCCGGTGGCATCTATCGCTGCTTCCTGAGCCGTAACCGCAGGTGTCGGGTGAGGCATGGAAACGGGCTTCGACCGGCTGCGGGCTTCCTGCATCGCGGCGGAACGCAGACTTTCGTACAGGCGGACGGTCTCCGGGGCGGGGTCTTCGTTGATCTCGCGGCGCAACAGCAGGCGCAGATTGCGGTAGACCAGCACCATCGCCGCGTAGTCGCCATCGTCGGCGAGGGCCTGCATCAGGGAGCGGTGGGCGGATTCACGCAGGGGGTCTCTCTGGATAAGCAGCCGCAGAAACGGCAGGGCCTCTGTGGGCCTGCCGCGCTGCCGGGCGCGTTCGCCCAGAGTCTCCAGCGCCTGCTGATAGGCCTGCTCTCGCGCCTGCCGCTCTCCGACGATCCAGGGTTCGTCGCAGCCTTCCAACAGCGGGCCGCGATAGAGCGCGGTCAGGGTCTCCAGCGAATCGGTATCGCTGCGCGATTGGGCGGCATCGAACGCGATCACATCGGTAAAGGTGTCGGTCAGATCGAAACGCAGCGCTCGCGGAGTGGGGGATTTCAGCCGCACGGCCTCCGCGCCGAGGGTTCGCCGCAGCAGATAGAGCGAACTTCTCAGATTAGCAAGCGCGTTCTCTTCCGTACTGTCGGTCCATAGCATCCCGGCAAGTTGGGAGCGAGTAATCTCTTTGCCGTTCCGCAGCGCCAGAATCGCCAGAAGCCACTGCTCTTTCCGCGAATGGATAAGTCCGACGGATCTGCCCTCAATCTGAATTTCAAATGGCCCCAGCAGCCCAATTTTTACTCGTGCCTGAGAACTCTCCAACGTAGAGCAAGACATTCGGACACGCCTCCGGTTCCTCGTCGCAATAAATCTGTACCAGGACGTTTTTCCGCTACGGACTACGTTTTTCCTCTGTTTTGGTCTACGTTTTGTCCCATGCCCCTGAGAGCGTCTAGAAAAAGTCAATCCTCACGTCGTGGAGGTCACCCAATAGGGCGATTTCGTGCTGTCAAGGTGGCCCAAACGACATCTGGCAAGGCCAAATCAGCCCAAATCAGGACTTTTTCTAGACGCTCTGATAAAATGCTTTTGTTCTCCTGCAGGGCGGTTCGCATCATCCGCTCACCCGTCAACAGTCCCCTTCGTGCAAGAAAGGATCCGCAAAGCAATGCAGCCTCCGCAGGCAGGATGCTCCCAGAGACATCGCACAAATGCCCGCAAAGTTTTCGCCGGAGTGAACTCCTGCGCTGGAAAAAGCAAGTGGCCGCTTCGCGGGCACTTAATCCGTGCATTGTTTTCATTTCACACAAACGTCTGCTTGTCTGGAAGTACCTGAACGAAACCGAAAGCAAGGCGGGTTGTGCGTCCGCTTGCGGACACTTGGCCGCAGGCCCATAGCCCCGGAAATCCTTCCGAAGGGCAACATGGCGCCCATCCCCGGAGACAAGCCAACGGGCATCCCAGGGCTTTATCGCCCCAACAAGGATTTTCAGCGAAAACTTCCCGGGCATCTGTACGACGCGCTCCTGAGTTCTCTATCCGGTCGCCTCAGAAAGAGCGGGATTGATCTCCCTGTCCGTCTTCTGCGCCTCGGCTTCACGGGCCGCTTTCCAGCGGCCCGTTTGCAGTTCGGGCATCCCGAAGCGGGCGTACTCATTTAGTTCCGCCACGACCTCCGTATGTCCACAATCAGACGCTGCCATAAATGCCTGCTCTTGCGCCCGCACGAAGCAGCATCCGCACCATATCAACGTGACCCGCTTCCGCCGCCAGAAAGAGCGCGGTCTGGCCGCCGCCGAAATCCGCTTCCAGAGGAATACCCTGCTGAAGGGCAAGATGGGCCAGAGCGCAATCGCCACTGCTTACCGCGAATTGAAACAGAGAAAGCCAACTGTCTGTCATTATGATTCTCCTCTCGAAGGATAGATGTCTCTCTTGGGAAGGCAAGCCGGGACAAGCGACGGACGAACCTCCGATACCTTCTGCTGTCAGGCGTCCCGCTCTCAAGGCCGCTATTGGGTGCGAGTCGCCCAGTCTTCCGCCGCGAAGTAGATGAGGGCCACCGCCGGGTCTTTCACGTCGGGATAAGTCTGCGGGTTCGCCAGATGCTGCGCCAGACGCTTTTTGAGATATCCATAGGCGGCCGCCGATTGCGGGTGCTTACGGAGATAGTCGCGGAACAGCAGCGAATAGCGCTGGTTGGCGCGGCCCGCTACTCGCACATGGGTATTGGTACGTCGCTGACCCACGGGCGGACGGAACAGCAGTTTTTCCCACTCGGTCTCTGACTCCTGTCTGCCGGGAGGGCAGTGATCCCGTCGAACTCCCTCCAATGGAGTGTAGCCCAACGCCGCCATCGCTGTGACAACCTCAACATCTAAAGCCAAGACCGTAATCTGAACGTCAATCACATCTTTGGCGGCCAATCCCGGAACGGCAGTCGAACCAATATGGTCAATCCGCAGGGCCATCACTTCCAGGGCCAGACGGAGTTTCGCCCCAATCTCCTGAAATTCGGATGTACAACTCTCCTGGTAGGGAATGATAGTGACCATAATGTTGCCTTTCTCAACTCTTTACGTTGGCGAGGAGTTCGGCGATAGCAAGGGCGGATTTCCAGCAGTTGCCCTCGTTTTCTTCCCAGCCGTCGCCAGCGTCTTCGATGCACCACCACGCCGACAGAACAGCCTGCGCGACTCCCCACCCGCGTATCCGCGCCCGCTCAACGTCCAGTTCCTCCGCCAGTTGATGCACCCGCCGCTCCAGCAGCAGGGCGGGATGCGCGTGAGGATGTCGGTCCGACCAGAGGTTCCGCAGCAGCGCCCCGACCTCATAGGCCGGTTCCCCAATAACGCCTTTCGGGTCTATCGCCAGCCATTCCTGCCGCTCCGCCGCCAGAATATTGTCATGGTGCAGGTCGCCATGCAGCACAACCGGAGCAGAGGACGAGGCAAGCAGTTCGGCAAACAGCGTCTCCGCTGCCTCCACCAGCACCGCAGGCAACGGCCCGGTTCCTCCGCCGAAATACTCCCGCAGGCGCAGAAACCCCTTGCCCCAATCCCCGACCGAGGGAAACTCGTGTTCCGCCGGTTCAGGACGCCATAGTCCGCGCATGACGGACGCGGCAATAGCGGTCGCCTCTGTGTCGTGGGTATCCCCGGCGAGCGTGGTCAGCGTCGTGCCGGGTCTCAGCCGTTCCAACAGCAGAGCGCCCTGTTCGGCGTGCGCTTCCAGCAGGCGCACACTGTTTCTGCCATCGTACAGACGCAGCGCCGCAATCTCCGTCCGCAGTTCCCGGTTCGGAACGCCTACTTTCAGAACCGCCTCCGTCCCGTCCGCCCGCACAACCGGCGCAGCATAGTTGAACGACAGGTTCGCAAACGGCGGCAACAGATGCAATGACCACCGCCGCGCACACGCCTCCAGCAACGCTCTCAGTTGCCCCTCCATTACCCCTTCACCCTCACCAGCAAGAGTGTTTGTCGCTTCCTTGACCGCTATAGCTTAACCCCAGTATTGGGTTGAGAAGTATTAACTACTGCGAACAACAGTAATCTCGACCAGAATTGCCCGAAATGTGGCTTGGAACGGGGTTCCTCAGCCCTGATCGAGTGCACCAGATTGGAGATT
>JBBRLP010000172.1:0-8343 GCA_038231295.1 Chthonomonadales bacterium | reverse complement strand
CACGCCTGCGAGTTTGTATGAAGCGTTTGCTCCTGCCGAAGCCAAGCGTCTGGCGGACAAGTTGGAAATCCATTATACGCCCAAGCACGGCAGTTGGCTGGCCATGGCGGAGATCGAATTGTCGGTACTTTCCAACCAGTGTCTGGATCGCCGTTTGCCGGATGTGGCGACCCTGACCCGCGAAGTCTGCGCCTGGGAAGAGGCCCGCAACTCGGCTGGGATGACGGTTCACTGGCAGTTCACGACCGAGCAAGCACGCATCAAACTTCGCAAGCTCTACCCAACCATACTACCTTGAAGAGGTAGTAGAAGACGGGTGGGAGTGCGCTTCCTGTCAATGCCTTTTTAGACATAGGCGATTTCATCGTACTCCTCACTCCCAAACGAACGGATGGATCGCGATATGGTGAGTCTCGGCGCTGTCCAGGAGCGCATGCGCCTTATGAATCTCCTCCGGCGTTCCATGTACGAGAACGATAAATTTCCCGTCGGTAAGCCACTGCTCATATTCGGAAAGGATATTCACCATGCACAGTGACCCTGCTCCTCGGCCCATGGCCGTTCCAAGAACCGTCCCGCCTACTCCGCTCGCGATAATTCCGGCCAGCACGCCGGGGAGCGCCAGCCCTCCGGTCAGGGGGATCAGGCAAAAGCCGAACAGGGTTCCGAAGATCGCTCCCATTCCTGCGCCACCCTTTGCGCCTTCGGAGCGCAGCCCTTCCATCGCCGAAGGGCCGGGATCGTGAGCGCCATGCCGGGCCAGTTCCGCCTGCCAATCCTGGCTGACGATCGCGGCTTGCGCCATAGGATGGCCTGCCTGTTGCAGTCGAAGCAGCGCATTTTCCGCATCGTTCAAGTTGTGGTAGACCGCGATGACAGTGTGTTGTTCTGATGTTTGCATTGTTTCTTCCTTTCGACATATCCAATAGGATCCATCGTTTGTGCGTTGCACATCACGCAACGACGTGCAAGATGATGAGTAACGAGCAGCCGCTGATGAAGCCCCAGAGCAGGACGCCCTGCAGCAACGGTTTCCAGCCCACCGCTTTTAAAGTTTCTTTCGAGAGGCTTGTCCCGATCAGGAAGAGAGTCAGGGTCAACCCGATCACGGCCAAATGGGCCATAAGAGGAGCGAGACTCGCGACGCCGGGAACGAGACTCCGGGCAACCGAGGCCAGCAGAAACAGCCCGATAAACCAGGGAATATGCAGTTTCCCCTTACTGCCGGCAGCCTGAGCGGGATCGAAGCCGATAGTCGTCCCCTCCACGCTCTGAATGCGTGGAGCGCGGAAGGCATGGGCGGCACCGAAGGCGACCGGTATGATCCACAGAGCGCGAGACAGTTTCACGGCGGTCGCGGTCTGCAAGGCGTTCAGGCCGTAGTGCGAAGCGGCGCCAACGACGGACGATATATCGTGAATGGCGACTCCGGCCCAGGTTCCGAACTGTGTTTGCGACAGGTGCAGCGCATGTCCGATGGGAGGAAAGATATAGAGCGCAACCGCGTTCAGCACGAACACCGTTCCCATAGCGACCGTCATTTCCCCCTCCTCCGCGCCTACCACAGAACCGACAGCGGCAATCGCCGAGCCACCGCAAATCGCGGTTCCGGCCGAGATCAAGGCGGAGGTCCTGGGATGAATCTGCAATCGGCGCCCCAGCAGCGTGCCCAGCAGGAGGGTAAGACCGATGCTGCCCGCCGCAAATACCATGCCGTTGGCTCCGGCGTGCAGCACGACCAGAAGGTTCATGCCGAAGCCCAGCAGCACAACGCAGGCTTTGAGCAGGAAGGCAGCCACTCTCTTACTCGCTCTGGGGAAGGGATTGTCGGCGCAAAGGGCCAACACTATTCCCAGTGTCAATGCCAGCGGAGGCGACGCCCAGGCTGTCAGGCAAAAGACAATACCTGCCGCAAACAGGACGATTTTAAGAGACTGGTTCGGTTGGAACCCTCCCAGTTTGGTGCGTTGAAAGTCGAGCCGATACTTCGTAGATTGCATCATGTCCCTGTCTTCTCTCTGTGCAATGGTGTAATGAATACAGGATACAGGAGACTGAGGTATAATGCCAATACATATTTTCTATGCTAGACATGTGTTTTAGTTATACCTACTTTACTGCCATGAATCTCAACCATCTCACCATTTTTCACGCCGTCGCGGAAGAACGCAATATCACGCGGGGAGCCGAGCGTCTGTTCATCAGCCAACCGGCGGTCTCTAAACAGCTAGCCGCGTTGGAGCGCCATCTGGGAACGCGTCTCTTTGACCGCTTGCCGCAGGGAGTGCGTTTGACAGAAGCGGGCGCGTTGCTCTATGCACATTCGCGACGCCTCTTCGCCATCGAGGCCGAGGCCGAGCGAGCGCTTGCGGAGTTGCAAGGACTGCAGCGAGGTCGTCTGGCGGTCGGAGCCAGTACAACTATCGGCGTCTATCTGTTGCCGGAAATCCTGGCCCGATTCCATTTGCAGCATCCCGGTATTGATATCTCCTTAGAGATCGCTAATACGGAGGGCATTCAACGCCATCTCCTGGAAGGCGTACTGGATCTGGGACTGACGGAAGGTTTCGTGGTTTCTGAGGAGTTGGTTGTTGAGGTGTTCATGAAAGACGAACTGGTAGCGATTACGGCGCCCGGTCACCCGATCCTGAAGGAACCTTTCGTGACGATCGAAAGGTTATGCCGGGAACCGTTTGTTCTGCGTGAACCGGGGTCTGGAACGAGAGCGGTTGTGGAACGCGCTCTGGCAGAAAAAGGACTGAACGTGCATCCGATCATGTCCCTGGGCAGCACGGAGGCTATTAAGCGTGCCGTAGCAGGCGGAGCGGGAGTTGCGATCATATCGCGCCTCTCCATCCTCGCCGAGCAAGAGATTGGACGACTTGCAGTCGTGCCGGTGTCAGATATGATGATTGTTCGCCCTCTTCACTGGCTGTCCCTACGCGGGAAATATGAAACCAATGCCTCCCGTGCATTCCAGACATTTATGCGACAGGAGTTGGCGCGGCGTATTGGAGTAAGTGCGTCTTAAACAATAAATAGAATTCGCCTGGGCATACACCCCTAAGATCACGACCAGACACAGCAGTAACGCGATAAAAACAGACCGCATACGATTTTCTCCTTCGAGAACAGTCTCTGCGCTCCATTTCCTCCCTGCGGCCTCCTATGGAAGGCGGCAGAAGACATCCGCTCCCACAGTGATTTACGGTTTCATTCGATGTCGAGAGAAGCCTTCGCCTATTTTCTCGCTATTTTCCCGTTTCCGCAGACATCACATAGAGAGAGTTACCATAGACAAAACTGATCTGCTTGCCATCGGGCAGCCAGCGAATGTCCCCAAGAAAGTATTCTGGTACCCCTATACCTACGGCATTACCCTGAGCCTCCAATTTGACCGGCACATATCCGATCTCATGCATCTCACTCGCATCGGCGCGACTGACCCACAACTCTTCCGTAAGCGTTGACTTCAAGGCAAACGTCGGCGACAGGCGATTCAGCCATGCAAACAGTGAGGGCATCCGTGCGACTGCCAGATGATAAACAATGCCCTGCTGACGCGAGATTTTGCTTTCGAGGAGGGTGGCTCCTTCCGGCAGCTTCTGCTTCCGCGTCATCAGGGGAGTTGGTGCGCTTTGCGTCGGCAGGCCATTGGCAAAAATCCGCTGCATCCGGTCCTGGGTGCGATATGTCTCTATCTCCACATACCCGTTGTCAACGCTTTCCGCAGGATCGGTGATGGATGCAAAAACCGGCTCACGGGAAGCATAGTGCGCCAGTATCGGCTTTGCTTGTTCTGACGCCGTGTATGTCTTGTCCTGGGAAGGATCAAGAAGGTCACGGACAACCATGATCGGTGATCGGCCTGACATCCGAACGAGATGCCGCGCATCCAGAAAAAACTCCTCCTCTTGAGAACGCTCATTCGCGCTATCATAAGACGTTTCGGAATAGTTGGTCCCATCCAGGCATACTGTACTCTCCGTCACCTCCGTCCCTTTTGGGGGCGGGGTCTCCCATCGGAGCCATTTGCCATCGGGAGACGCATCGAAACCTTGCGGCGCACTCAGCGGAGACACAATCTGTCGCTTGAGAAGGTCTGTCAGTGCGGCCAGATTTTTGCGTGACATGGTAGAGGTGTTCAGAATCTCTGCTGTTCCCTGCCATTGCGCGAAATTGCCGTTTGGTTGTGTCGTGAGGAGCAAAAGTTGATTGGGACTGACCCATACTGCTTGCTGCGCTTCCACATTGAAGGGGATGAGAGGATGTGCCAGATTCGTCAACAGACGCTCTCGCGGCCTTACAATCCACCCTGCTGCTGCGACGACGGCGAAGGTCAGTACGCAGCCTGCCAACCGCAGACCTTTTCTTCTGGTTGCCCGTTCCATTGTCATTCTGAATCCTGTGAGTTGTTGCTATCCTGCTGCGCTGTTTCATTCTTTCTGGACGCGCCAGGTTTCTATGGTGCGTTCTTGATAAGGGTAAGCAGAATGCTGTTACTTTTTAATGGAACTAATAGACGTCAAGGGAGCGTCGGACGTGTGTTTCCATCGTGAGAATATTTTTCAACGAAGAGAGGTCATAAGATATGAAACGCATTTTATCCATCGTCTCCCTGCTGTTATTGGTCGTGTCCGTAAGTTCACCTGCTGCACTTGCACAGCACCGCTCCTCCAGGCACACTGTCTATCATTCTCACTCTCATCATACCGTGAAGCGCGGTGGACACTATGTGGGTGGGCATGGTTCCTCGCACAAAGGCGGTCACTATCTAAACGCTCGTATGGGCAACCACTACAAGCGCCGCAAGTAGACCGACTCATAGACAAATTTAATAGAGGTCGCACGAACTGCCACTGGCTTTCCACTCGCATTTGTGCGAGGATCAAATGGTTTGTCTATAAGGAGAGCAGGAACGCTTGTTCCTCTTCTGCCGATCAATGGGAGCGCTCTTCAGCTATGCGAAGTGCGCTCCCATTGTGTCTGGTAATCGGTACAGGCTCTTTTGTACCAAGTCAATTGGTTCAAGCATTCTGGAAGCGCTGGTGGAAGTATCTACCTCTCCTCTCTACGCAGAGGGATGTACCCAGGGCTTGCGGTAGGGACGGCGGAGCAGGCGGTTGGCCTCGTCGTCGTGGAGGACTTTCTGGTTGGCGGCATCCCAGGCGAGGCTGCGGCCCAGCTTCATAGAGAGGTTCGCGAGAATGCAGGTCGCGGTGGAGATGTGGCCCTCCTCTATGTCCGCGACGGGACGGCTGCGAGCCGCGACCGCTTTGAGGAAGTCCTTCATGTGGTAGCGGATGGCGGGGGCGACGTGGATTTCCAGATCGCGCTCCGTCTTGTCTTCGGGATACTGGTCAAGCTCCAGCGTCACGTCTTTGTGAACGGCTGGCCCCTGATTCGGGATGAAGTCGTAGCCGTTGACGCTGACCTTGAGTGTTCCCCGGTCGCCGTAGAGGATCGCGCTCCAGGGGTACTGCGGGTCTGCGGAGGCTCCCCAGGTGCGGTGCTGCCAGACGATCTGCGTATCGCCGTAGTCGAAGGTCGCGGTCTGCGTGTCGGAGATGTTGGCGATGCTGCCTTTGTCCACGAAGATACCGCCCGTCGAGGCGACGGACTTCGGCCAGCCCAGGCCCATCATCCAGCGCGTCATATCGAGCATATGGACGCACATATCCCCCACGATGCCGTTGCCATACTCCATGAAGGCACGCCAGCCACGCGGATGCGCGACCGGATTGTAGGGCCGTAGGGGAGCCGGGCCAGTCCACATCTCCCAATCGAGGTTTTCGGGCGGAGCGATATCGGCGGGATGCCCGGAGGCCCGCATATGGTAGAAGCAGCAGGTTTCCACCATCCCGATTTTGCCCAGTTTGCCTGCCCGCACGATCTCCCGCGCCTCGGCGATATGGGGTGTACTGCGCCGCTGCGTCCCGATCTGCACGACGCGGTTGTGCTTACGGGCGGCGGCAAGCATGGCCTGTCCCTCCGCGATATCCACACTGATCGGCTTCTGGCAGTAGACATCGGCCCCCGCCTCGACCGCCGCGATCATCGGCAGGGCGTGCCAGTGGTCGGGCGTCGCGATCAGCACGATGTCCAGGTCTTTCGGCTTCATCATCTCACGGTAGTCGGCATAGGTGCGCGGCTTCTTGCGGGAGACCTGCCGCTGCGACACCATCTCCGCCGCCTCCGCCAGCATCCGCTTATCCACATCACACAGCGACACCACTTCGACCGGGGAGACCTGAATCAGCCGGAACAGGTCGCACTTCCCGTACCACCCCGTCCCGATCAGGCCCACACGGTACTTGCGCTCCTGTGCCTCCGCCGCCATCGCCGGAGCCGCCAGTGTCATCCCCGCCGCCGTCAAAAACTCACGTCTGTCCATCGTTCTCCACTCCTCCGGTGCACTGTCGAGACTGCCTTAAACCGCTCCCCTTGCGGACTTGATTCGGTGTGCTCAGGGTGTGAGCGAGACGGTATTTAGACGTGCCAGCCTTTGCGGTATTCGCGATTGACGTACTTGTTGAGGTCTTTCAGGTTGGTGACGCGCATATTGGGGCCGTCCCATTCGACTTTGTTGCCGACACCCGCGTACTGGCACAGGTTGCCGAGCAGCGTGAACTCCGTGAGTTTCGCGCCGTAGGAGAAGGGCGTCGGGGTATCGGTGCGGCCTTCGCGGGCGGCGTTCAGGAACTCGGTGAAGGAGTCGCGCACACGGGGTAGAGTCTTTTCCGGGGCGGTGTAGGCTTCCATTTTGGCGAAGGGAACCATTCGCATCCCTTTCTTGCCGGGGCCGCCGCCATACGTGCTGGTGTAGAGAATGCCCTTGTCGCCGACGTAGAGCGTGCCGCCGCCGAGGTCCCAGCCTTCGTCCGGGTACTGTTTCATCAGGTCCATGAGCAGAGGCGGGAGGTAGTGCGGGCCTTTGGGAGCCGTCGCGACCGTGCCTTTGTTGCCGTCCCCCGGATCGCCGCTGCCCTTGCGCCCGTCGTACCAGTAGGCTTTCATGGCGGGCATCGTGCCGCGTGCCGGAATGTCCCACCGCAGGCGCGAACCCGTCGGATAGCGCTCGCCGCCACCCCCGAACATCTCCTCCGCCTCAACACTCGTCGGATGCTCGACCTTGCAGGCCCAGTAGACGCCGTCCAGAACGTGGCAGCCCATATTGCCGAGCGAGCCGTTGCCGAAGTCTACCCAGCCGTGCCACTCGTGCGGGTGCAGGTCTGTGTGGAACTCGCGGAACGGGGCCGGACCGATCCACTCGTCCCAGTGCATCGTCGCGGGTGGTGCCTGGGAGGCCGGGCGCGGCCCGAAGCCGCCGTTCGCCCGATCCGTCCAGCTATGCGTCTCCGTGATATTGCCAATCGCCCCGGCCCAGACGAACTCGCAGAGCCGCCGATAGCCCTCTTCGCAGTGTCCCTGATTGCCCATCATCGTCGCGACTTTCGACTGGCTCTGCATCTTCGCCAGTTTGCGGGCCTCGTCAATGGTGTGGCAGAGCGGCTTCTCGCAGTAGACGTGCTTGCCGTGCGCCATCGCCATCATCGTCGGCAGGGCGTGGTGGTGATTGGGCGTCGCGACGAACACCACGTCAATCTGATTCGCGATCTTGTCGAACATCTGCCGATAGTCGTTGAACCGCTGCACCTTCGTCGGGTCGAGGTTCTTCTTCTGTAAAAACGTGCCAACCTTGTCCAGGTGCGTGTCGTCCGGGTCTACAATGGCGACCAGGTTCTCGTTCACGGCCCTGTCAAGGTGCGACTGACCGCGCCCCCCACACCCGATCACCACACAGCGCAGTTTGTCCTTCGCCTGCACCGCACCGGCCTGCATCCCAAGCGCGGGCAGCGCACCGGCCACCAGACCGGCCTGTTTCAAAAACTCACGACGGCTTACGGGGGAACGCATGATCTCTGCTCCTGTTCTCGAAAACTTGCCTCGTTAACGTGTTTTGCCGACGACTTACTTGCGGTCAATCCTTCTGCGGCCAGGGCGTACGCTTGACCATTATCCGCGCCATCCGACTGACAGCTATCACAGACAATCGCCAGTAATCTAGAATTTCGTATTCGTCATATTCCTTCCCTTGATGTACTGTCGGATTACGGTAGTTCAATCTTATGTCCTTTGCAAGATAGAGGGGAGGTATTAGTTCTCTGTCTTGCTTCGCTAAACTAAATGAGGCCTGGTCACAAATCAAATTACCTGCTCGTCCGAATCCTGCACATGTAGGTCTTATCCTCCATAGACGATCTAGATACGGAGGTTGGTCCACATGCGGTCGGGAAATAGTCGCCGATTTGACCTTGCGGACAAGCACTATGGTCGGTCAAT
>JBBRLP010000171.1:0-8534 GCA_038231295.1 Chthonomonadales bacterium | reverse complement strand
GGCAGGCGTTATTTTGACAGAATAGGGGTTGCGGGTTCATGGCGATCCTCATGTTTTGGTGTGGTAACCAACATTGTGTATCGCCAACCCGTTTTTTTCAAGTCCCCCTACACGTTTTCACCGGATAACGTAGTCCTACCGCCGATTCGGCTCTCGCCAGTTGATGATGCGGATCGGTTTCGCTTTCCTGAACAACGGCAACCCCACTGACGTCATTGGGGTGTTGGACAACTCTGCACGTTCCCCGGAATGAAACGCGGATGCGTTTTGTCGAGCGCGGAACGGAACGCCTCGAGGGGAACACTACTGTTCTATCGGCGGAGGTCTCGTGGACGATTTTGCTGATCTTATGGCGTGCGCGAAACGGCTGCACTTTCCCCAATCTCTCGAAACTCTCTTCCTCGAGGAGTATTATAACAACTCGTCCGCTATGTGTCGGGGCGCACTGGCCGCTTCCACCCTGATTTGGATGCTGTTTGGCGTTCTCGATCCGTATGCCATACCTTCCGCAATAGGCGCAGTCTGGTTCCTCCGATTTGGGGTGGTGACGCCTCTCCTCCTGGGTATCCTCCTCGCCGCCTTTTCTTCCGCCTTTCGCAAGATGATGCAGCCGGTCGCAACCATGCAGTTGCTGCCCGCCGGATTTGGCGTGATTGCTATGGCGGCTCTGGCGCAGCCCGGTGAATTGGGCTTCCTGTTCTACCCCATGGGCCTCCTGCTGATCTGCATGGTGGGCTATTGTTTTCTTCGTCTGCGCTTCTGGTACGCGACGGTTGCCAACTTGATACTGGTCGTCGTATACTTGATAATGGCGATTGCCTTTCAGCACATTCTAGCCGTTCCACAGGGTCACTTTATTTTCTTGAACAACTTCTTCTTCATTCTGGCCGCCAACGTCATCGGCCTGGCGACGTGTTACTCCCTGGAACTGTATGCGCGACGCGCCTTTGTTGCCAATCACCTGCTCGACCTGGAACGCGCAGGAGAACAGCGCAAGCGCGAGCGGACGGAAGCCATGCTGCACATTCTGAGCCAGGCCATCGGCGGCGTAGTTCACGACTTGGGTAACCCTCTCGCGTCCGTGCTCACGGGCGCGCAAACGCTGGAAATGTTTCTGGAATCGGGCGACATCGACAGGGAAACTATCAAGGAGTTCACGGGAATCATTACAAACGGCGCGGAAATGCTCAACCACCTGCGCCTGTCACTGATGGAGCAGACACAAGTGCTGGAAGGCAAATCCATTCCTGTCGAACTGAAGCCGGTTTCCGTCCGACAGATGGTGGACGCGGGAATACATTTTCAGAAGCCGCGCTTCCTGGCAGGCAGGAAGATCGTTCAGGACGGCGACGATCTGGAAATCCATGCCGATGCCATGAAGCTCACGACCGTGTTCATGAACTTGATCGGAAACGCCTTGAAGTACAGCGATGGCGAGGTTCATATTCGCTGGAGGATAGCGGACCCTTACGTGCTCATTGCCATTGCGGATGAAGGCATGGTGGGGAAAGGGATTTCTACAGCGCAGGCCGACCAGCTATTTGTCGCCTTTGGCCGCCTGGATACACACGCCAAGGTGGAAGGCACGGGATTGGGGTTGCTTTCCGTGCGGAAAATCGTGGAAGCGCACGGCGGGGAAGTGTTTATCGAAGGCCGCACGGACGGCACGCGGACATCCTCGACTTTCGCCACGGCGCAACAAGCGTATCCCTCCATGCTGAACGACAACCATTGCACCGCCTTTGTCGTTGTCTGCCCCCTCACGCCACAATCTTAAGATCGTTTGCGTAATTAGGCTCTGTGCGCCAGTAGTAAATTGGCTCTGAGACAAGCCACTACAAAGATCATAGACGCGGCCAATGCATTCGGGCAGGCTGATTTGCCACCGCGAATTGCGCTTTTCGGCAAGGAACGGCGGCAGTGCCTATTACGCAATAGGTCTTTAGTTTTCGAAGGCCTCACCCTCCGGCCCGGCCAGAAGGGTTCGAGGACGCGCGACGGTCGGTATCGGAACGTAGGCGGAAGCCATACTGCCGAGGGGTTGGACAGAGGGTACCGACTGTTCGGCGGCAACGAGCAAGGCCGACAACTGCCCCGCCTCTCTGGCTCTCTGCGCGTCCTCCGCGTCTAGAACTTTGCCGGAGGGCACCAAGATATTGCCCCGAATATCCGTGACATCCATGGTCAAGACCCGGCCCATGTAGCGATGTACTTCCGCGAACTCCTCGACACTCTCCAGCAGGCGCGATTCGCGGCCGGTCTCTGTCTGCGCATACTGTGCCTGGACTTTTTCCTTGAGGTCTTGCCCGGTGGCCTGAAGAGCCGACGCGGCGAGCGCCGCGATCTTTCCGGTCCGGCGGGCCACGGCGATCATCGCTGCGTCGATCTGCTGACCGGCCTCGACCACAGGAACGCCCTGCTCATCTGTGATCGTCACGCCCGCCACTTTGCCCAGCGCAAAGGCCGCCTGCTGCTTTTCGATCGCATTGGAGGCCTTGCCGCGGATCCCCGCCCACCAGCCGCCAAACCCGGTCGCTTCGTACTGTGCCATTATCATAAATTCCTTTCATGTAGCGATTTCATATAGAGAAGGATGCGGTCTCCGAAAGAGCCTGGTCCTACAATGGAGGAACAGCATGGCGCAGCCTGCTCGATAGGTCGGCAACAGGAGACGATCCGATGGGGAATATCTGCATGCGCCTTCATATCTCATGCCGACACAAGGGAGCGCTGCTTTGTTCCCTCTATCTTGTAAATAGGGGGGAGAGTAGTCGTGGGTGCGGGCGAGGCGGGTCACACCGAATCGTTCGTGTCAGCGCTTACCGCTGACATGCACGGCGGGACGACGATCGGGATCGCTCATCGCCCTACGCGTCAAAACCTGATTCCTGAATGGTCAGAGTACTACAAGTTGCCTGATAACCGTGTAGGTGTCCTCAATCTCTTCTAGCCTCGACAGCGTGACCAGCATGCCGATCTCGATCACAACCCCCCAGTCCGGGTGAACCGCGCCCATGTCGTCAAGGAGCTGGTAGGCTTCTCCCTCTTTCACGGGTGTTCATCATCGGGCCTGATCTTCGCGACATAGTGACCACGCACTCCTAGAACCTCCATGCAGTGAACCGCGCCATCCGCTTGGCCGGTTACTACTATCCGGAGCGTATCCTCGCCGCGCAAAACCCGGTTGTTCTTGATCCCACGCTCCCAGAGATTCGCGGCTTTCTCTGCGGCCTGGCGGGGATAGGTGGCTTCCACCATTAAGCCGTCTTCAAAGTCGGGAGAGGCACACTGGTAGGATTGCGACTTGGTCGGTATTCTCATTCGTTATCCTTATTCGTCAGAGAGGCTCTCAGCAGTTCCTCGGGAAGCGTCTCCGCTCCAAGTTGGGCAGCCCGGAGGAGTTCGGACTGCTGGTGAGAGGGTGGACGGTTGGAGGCGCGGACGAGGGTCTCGGATGCGGGAAGGTCGCCGGTGTTGTAGGAAGTTCTTGAGATCACTGGTTTTATTCGTCTCTGCCACAACCACGCCTGGAGGCTGAAACAGAGCAAAAAGATGATGCCACAGAAAATAGGTATATATTCGGGTAGCGGGAACATGTAGTCGGAACGGAAGATTGACCACATCATGGTAATAACACAGAAGAGAACGCCAGCCACTGCCCCTACTGCTGAAGCAACGCTTATTGCAGAAAGGGAAATCTTCATCCCTATTCCCATGCAGTACCGTCCTTTGCTCACCAACCGCTTCTTTGGCTTCTCGCTCATCCGTCCTCTCCCTGCGGTGGCCCCACCAGCTCGTGCACCAGCAATATCGGCCCCTCGTAACCTCCAGATACCTGAACGTGGTCGCAGGCCACCTCCACCAGTTCGGTAACGAAGACATACTCGGTCTGCCCGAAGTCATCCGCGCCGCCGGTCGCCAGGATCGGCGCTCCAAGCTGCTCCTCGGAGAGCGTCTTGAGCCAGCGCAGCAGGTCACGATAGGTAGGGACTTTCGAGGAGGCCATCGTCAGGCTTCCTCCCTTTCGTTCGTGGTCGTCGCCTTTAGCAGTTCCTCGGCAGGCGTCTCTTTGCCATACTGTGTAGCCCGAAGGAGTTCTGCCTGCTGATCGGTAGGAGCAGAATCGGAGGCGCGTACTAAGGTTTCGACTTCTGGACTGCGACCGCCGTTCATCCCGCCGCCATTGCGGTTTATGCTGGGAGACATGGCGGACGTTAGAAGTGGCTTGCTTGTCTTACCGAAGAGGGCGAAGACAAGCGCGGCTCCGAAGAGGAGGAGCAGACCGACAAGTAAGAGGGAACGCTTCATTCGTGTCCTCCGCTGCGATACAGACGCCGGGTACGATCCGCTACGTCGGGAGACCGCTCAACGTCTACGGCAGGCAGGCGCTGTGCTTCCAGCTTCTCCAGCAGCATCTCAGCCCGGTTGCAGCTCTGCCGCGCCACGGACAGCGCTTCTCCACGACGGCCGCTCTCAATCAATTCCACGAGCAGAGCGAACTCCTGCTGGGCACCCTGAACGAAGGGCGTCAGGTCGGTGAACAAGAACCGATCTTCGTCTGCACGAGGATCACCGTCCAGGTAATCATCAGGCATTGTCTTGCCCCTCTTTCACAATCAGGCGCTCTGTGATACCTTCGGCCCTCGCCAGCTTCCGAATCGCCATCTCGAAAACGCTCACCTTACTCAGACCCAGCACCGCCGCCACATCCTCCCACAGTTGATTAGTTACCGGTTCGATACGCAGGGAGACGGTTTCTGTCTTTGCCATTGCTGCACCCTCCTTTGGTATAGTGTAACGCATGATACGACATACTGTCAATAGACGCAGTTCAGAATTTGAATAATGTACCGCAAGATATACCGAAAATGATACCTCTGCCTACTTGTTATGTACCGCAAGATACGGTACAATTAGAATGTAAGACGGGAGACGGTGAAAACCTCGACCTGTTGCCAAGCAGTAACCCTCCGCAGTGAAGCAGTCCCGAAGACTTATGCAGGCGAACTCAAATCTTCCGAAGGAGCAAAGACCATGCAAACTCCCGTACTCACTTCCGCACAGCGCAGTTACATGAATGACCCCAAAGCGTTCCGCGAACGGATGAACCAACGTGCTGCCGACCTCTGGAGAGACGGATACAGCGTCTCCCTCGGGGAAGCCGATACCTTCCACGTTCACACACCGAAGGATGAGAGGTACACGGTCGCCCCGCTTGCCGAAGGATGCACCTGCCCGTTTCAGCAGGAGGCGAACATCCCGCAGGTTCCCTGCAAGCATCTGACTGGCCTGGAAGAACTGATCGGACACCAGGCGACCGAGTATCTGCGAATCTACAATCGCTACAAACTCACCGATCCGGTCTACGCCAAGGATTGGAAGGGCCGGGCAGACGCACTCTCTGCCCACTGGCGCGAAATGCTTACCGCGCAAGCCGAACAGATACGGCAAGCCGAAGAGCAGGAAGACGGACAGGCGTTCATGCACAACCTGCACACGGAGCGCATCCTGTCCTCCTAAAACGAAAAGTGGGCTTAGCAGTGCGCTAACACTCCTAAGCCCGGAACCGCAGAGAACAGCAAAGCCCCTGCGGTTCCATTCTACCCCGAAAGGAACCAAACCCGTGTTCAAAGACTGGCATACCCGCATCGAACCCGTCGAACCGACGCGGATACTCCTGACACCCAGGGGACGCGCAAAGGCCGAACGTATCCAGAGCGGACTTTTGCGCTGCGGCTGTTATGTTGATGCCTGTCACTGCGGCCAGTACCCGACCGCCGCCGAAGCATTCACCATTGACTGCCCACAGCCCAGGGAGCAGGCGGAAGCCCTGTCCTGCGACGAGCGCAGCGACTGCTGAGGAAAGCCGATTGCCTCCCTCGTTCTCTTCTGAAACACTCTCTGGAAACATTCTGACCGTGATCGCCGACGCAAAACGGTTCAAAATGTAAAGATTTGTTAAGATTGAGATCAAAACGGAGGCACAAACGCCCCGAAAAGGCGAATCTAGAGGGTTTAAAACCCGTAAAACGTGGCCATCAGCACACGAAACAGGGCGATAATGCCGTTTTATCCCCGGTTATCCGGTGAAAACGCAGCCATTCCCTGTGTATTTTCGACCAATACGACTCAAAAAGGAGCCAACAGATGAACATCACGACCCCGACCAGCATTGCCGAATCCGACGCCTTCGCGAGTGTCCTCATGGCACACATCAACGCCGCTGTGGATTTGAACGGCTATTCCGGCCCCGAAGGCGCCGACTACGCGGCCCGAGAACATGCGTTGCAGGAGACACACGCGGCCCTGGTGGGCATCGTCAACTCCCACACGGCCCAACAGGTTTCGCTCGCCCTTCAGAATGCCGCGCCGCTCACGAAAGGCCAGTGAGCGGAGGCGAACAGGAGCGATGAGTGGCCGAGCGGTCTCGTCGCGAACATGGGTGAGAAGGACTGCCCTTCTCACCCACAGATCAATGCAGCGGATACCATGCTCCCTCGGTATCCGCTGAATCAACAACCTGGACAACTGGTTCTGTTCCGAAGGCGCGAACGACCGGCGCGGTTGCGCTGGTAATGGGAAGGGGAGAGGGTTGAGGAGCGCACCTGCTGTGAGGTAGAGTATCAGGACGTTGTGAGTGAGAACCCCGGCCACGTTTGGCCCCAAGGAGGGTAACGATGATGACCACACCACTGAAGCTAGAGACACCGCCGGTGGAAACGGAGACCACACCGCTGAACAGGTTCGGGCGGATGTACCTGGCGAGTATGAAGGAGAATCGGCCCCGGATGTACCAGGAGGCTGAGCAGAGCGGCAAACTCGACGCGCTGGCCCTCGCGGCGCAGAATCAGGCGGAGGAGAGAGTGGTAGACTCGATTTTGATCTGGGGGATGCACCCGATGGAAGCGCAGTCGCTGGCGATGTCAGAACTGCTGCTCCCGGACGAGGAGCAAGTCCCGGACCTCAACCAGAATCCCTTTACGCTTCCGTAGCACAAGGCGCTTTCCTCTCCCGATTGTCTGCCATAATCTCTCCCGGCTGGCTTCTGGGGAGGTAAAGTGTCCTCGTTACCCCCAGGCTGAGCCAGTCTAGAGTTCAGGGACTTCACCCGTGGTTGCCCCTGCGCGTCTGCGTTCCTCTTCCTCTTCCTTTATCGCCTCTTCCAACATGTCATTGAACAGCGCCCGCTTCGAGGCTTTTGTCTCGACCTGTGACAGCCGCGCTTTCCCGTCGAACGCTTCCATCCCCGCAAGCGTTGGCATCTGGCCGGTACGGGAACTCGTGTTGGTCAGGAGTTGTTCCAGTGCCGAGAGCGACAGCACAAGCGTCTTGATCAGGTCGCAGAACTCCCGCACCGAGAGTTCGGCCCCCGAACTGCCCCGCTCTGCGTCCGTGTCGCTCGAACAGTCGCTTTCCAACGGTGAACTCTGGCCCGTCTCGATCTGGGAGGCAAGCCGACTTGTCGAGGGCGCATAGTCGGCGAGGCCGAGCCGCTTCTCGAGACTGGAGATGACCCGACTGAGAATCCGTATCCGGCGGCCCGGCACCGCGTGGGCTGCCTGGCTATGCTCGAGGTTGATGTCCGTAATGGCAATCGTGACTTCAGGCAGTTTCCGGTAGTGCGCAAGTGGTGTGCGAGACAGGTCTGCCGGGAAGCCCGCGTCCCGCAAGTAGGCGAGTATCTGCGGGTTGCTGTCTCCGGCAACGATGCGCTCGATGAGTTTCTGCCGCGCTTCCGGGCTGAGTTTCGGGCCAGAAGCGCTGTCTTTGCGGGGCCGTATCATGCGAGTTACCTCAGTTTCGGTAGGGAGATGTAGACGCGGTCAGGCCGTCGTCAGTAGGCTCTGTATGTCCCTCCTCACCCATCTGCGAGAGAAACAGCAGCCTCTTCCGGAGGCGATCCTCCAGAGCGTGCCAGACGTAAATCGGGAGCGTCTCTATCTCGTCCCCCGAGAGCCGCTCGATTGCGGTTCGATCCTCCTCCGTCGTGCGAGAGGCCACGAGTTGCGGGAGGAGCCCCAAGACGAGACGCATCGCTCTGCAGCGGCCCGATAGCGGTGAGCAATCAATCGCTTGCTGCAACAAAGCAAACGGTTGCAGTGGCTGATCGATTCCCTCCCCGCTCGTTTTGATCGTTACATTCCAGGATGTATCGGACATGGCTGCGCCCTCCTGTCTCTTTCCCACCTATAGCGCCGGGAGGGGGCGGGAATGTTGGAAAGGCAGTCATGGGCGGAAAAATTCTCGCCGACGAGAATTTTTCCGAAATGACGCGGGCTATCGCGTAGGGTGAGGGGTTTCCAGCGACAGGTAATGGGATCCCTCCCCGAAATGCTTGCCCCGACTATTCGTTTGAATTGCGCGGTGCGCTCCCATGAGGGAAATGAGGGATTTATTGTATACTAACGGCAGGTGATAAGTTCAAAGTTTTCCGTCATCAGGGTGGCTAACTCCTGTCGGTACTGTCCGATGTCAGCGAAAAAGGCGTCAATCGCCTGGGAGAATTGCGCGAACGTCTGGTAGAAGTGACAAAG
>JBBRLP010000170.1:0-8793 GCA_038231295.1 Chthonomonadales bacterium | reverse complement strand
CTTTAGTTGCATTTTGCCCGAATGTGTGATACTCTCTAAGAGCGTCTAGAAAAAGTCCTGAGTTGGGCTGATTTGGCCTTGCCAGATGTCGTTTGGGCCACCTTGACAGCACGAAATCGCCCTATTGGGTGACCTCCACGACGTGAGGATTGACTTTTTCTAGACGCTCTAAGTGCGATACCTATTCGCATCCGACAATTCCAGTTCACCGGAATCAGTCGTCATGCCTCCATGTATCACGGTATCAGCAAGGGGTACAATGTGAAGAAGGTCTTGATTGCCCTCTGTCTCGTGTGCATCACCCAGATGCCTGCACGCGCACAGTTCCTGGGTCCGAACCTGCGAACCTTCGCGGTTCTGGGGGGAAACACGGTCACAAACACCGGTGTCACCATCATCAACGGAAGCGTCGGTGACTCTCCCGGCAACACGAATCCCGGATTTGGCACTGCCACGGTCACCGGTGGGGCGTTCCACCTTGGCGATGCCGTGGCGTCTACAGCGCAGAACGAACTGACCACGGCCTACAATACGATCCAGGGAGAGGCCTTAACTTCAGACCTCACCGGCCAGGATCTGGGGGGGAAGGTGCTCTTCCCTGGGGTCTATTTCTTCTCTTCAGGCGCACAGCTTACCGGCACGCTGACCCTTGATGCCAACGGGAACAACAATGCGCGCTGGGACTTCCAGATCGGGACTACGCTTGTTACTGCCCCGAACGCCGTGGTTTCCCGCATAAACGGGGGGCCGGTGAACGACTCAATCTACTGGCAGGTAGGCTCCTCCGCAACTATTGATACCAACACCATATTTCTCGGAAATGTCCTGGCCCTCTCAAGCGTCTCCGTGAACACCGGCGCAACGAATCCCTGCGGCCGATTCCTGGCAAGTAGTGGCGCCGTCACGCTGCAATCCAATACGATCTCCATAGGCGGTTGTGCCGACCAAGCCATCGGATCGGGCACTCCCGAGCCCGGTGTGCCAGCCCTGCTTGGCAGCGGCCTCTTCTCCGGAATGGGCATTCTGCTCCTCAGACGCAAGCTTCGCAGCGCCTGACCGCACCTCAAGGCTCCTCGCATGCGCCCCCCGCCATTCCGGGGGGCGCGGCCCTGTCACCCGCCAATTTCGGCCGTTCCGCTATCCTCCGAAACGCAGAAGGGATCTGGCGCAGGCGGACACCCAGAGGGGATTGTTGTACCACGAACACCGGCAGTATCAGGCAGTAGTGCGATTTGCTGACGGAAGCCGCCTGTGATTATCCACAGGCGGCTTCCGGCGTTGCGAGGGAGGTTCGGGTAACCGGGGTTAGGGAACGGGCGGATCGGCCGGTTTGGGAGCCGTGCCTTTTTCGGGGGCCGTGTAGGTCTTGACGTAGATGTTTTTGAAGGAGGCGACGGTGTTGTCGCCGTGACAGAGCTGGAAGCCAAGCGGACCGCCGGGGAAGCCGCCGGGATCGTCGCCTTCGGCGGTCTTGACGCCGTTGAGGAAGATGGCGATATGCGGGCCTTTCATGCGGAAGTAGTAGTGATTCCACTCCTCTTTGTGCAGTATCTTGTCGGCCTCGGCTTCGGGAAAGTCAAATATCTTCGTCTGACGATGATGCTCGTCCCACAGGCAGCCCCAGTAGCCTTTGCCCATGTCCACCTGATAGCCGGGAACATCGTCGAAACTGGTGGGATGGATGCGGGCGCAGACGCCGCTGTTGTAGCCGGTCATTTTGACATCTATGTGCATCTCGAAGTCGCTGTAGTCTTTGTCCGAAAACATATAGTGGTGATGAGGCGTAGCGCCGCCCTTGTCTCCCACGATGGCCCCGTCCTTGACCTTCCAGTAGCCTTTTTCATAGACCCAGTTTTTCAGTGTCTTGCCGTCGAACAGCGAGACCCAGCCTTTGCTGACGGGTTTGCCTTTGAGGACAACGCCGTCCTCATCATCTCCCCACTGCATGGCGTCTTTCGGCAGCGTCTTCGGCGCTTGATTCTTAATTTCCACGGAACTCTGTGCGTGGGAAAACACCGTCATTCCGGCTATCGTCAGCAGGCCCAGGCTCAGCCCAAGCAGTCCAGTCTTCTTCGTCATGGGTGACAACTCCTGTTATCGGTGGAATTAGGAAGGGGGCGCGGTTCGGGCAGTCTGTCGGGAACCGTGCGATTATGTTTCAGCGGATGGAAATTGATTCGTCTCTGCGGCGGCGGAATCCTGCTTCGCGCTCGGTTCATCCGCCGCTACAAGGACGGCGTAGAGGGGACAGGCGCAGGAGACGGCAAAGAGGCCCGCCGCCGTGATGACGCCCGAATCCTTGAAAATCAGAGCGGCGACGAGGGCGGCGAGGGTAGGCTTTAGTCCCTGCACCGACCAGGACCGCGCCGCCATGACCTGCCGGAGTGGGCCGCCGATGAGCGCATTGGCGGCCGCCAGAGGAAGGAGTGCGCTCATCGCCAGAAGCCAGAACGGCGGCGAGATCAGCAGGCGCAGATTCATGCCGACTTTGCGAATGGCGATCTCCGCCAGATAACCCGCGCCCCGTCCGCCTGCCGACGCCTGAAGCGCGGCCCCGAAGTGCGAAGTCGCGCCGCCGGTATGCGCGGCGTCCAGCAGGCCGAACACAAAAGCCAGCAGGAACCCCGCGAAGACACAGCCCGCCGCCAGGCCGAGCGTGACGCGCCGCCCGCGCAGAATTGCCACGCCGACGCCGAACCCCGCGCCGGTGCAGGCCAGACTGCCCGCGTTCGCCCCCCACCCCGGCCAGCCCAGCACGGCCAGCAGCGCCAGCCAGCCGAGCGCGACCAAAAAACGCCTATCCCGGCTGTCGGCTTCCGGCGGATAACGCAGTTTCAGGTCGTCGAGCCACGCGAACAGGCCGCTGAGGGCCGAGGCAAGCAGCGGCCCCAGGTACTCGTTGCCGATGCCATAGTAGCGCAGGCCGGAGATGGCGTTCGTGCAGAGCAGGGAGTCTTTCTGCAAGGGCTGCCCCATGCAGATGTCCGCGACCAGCAGAGCAATCAGCAGGAACGCGCTTGCGACCGGCGGCGAAACACGCATCGGCCGCGCCAGCCCGTAACTCAGAAAGGTCAGTGCGAGCATCCAGGCGGCGATACGCAGGGTGTACTCCTCTGCGGTCGGTGGGATGAGGATCGGGGCCAGAAGCGTGGCGGCAGGGAGGCTCTGGGTGAAGACAATCGCCCAGGCGAAGCGGCGCGACGCACGTGGGCCGTGTATCCGCCGCAGAATCATGCTGACAACAATCAATATCAGGCAGAGACTGACGAGCGGAACTATCCCCCATACCTTGACAGGTTCGTTCAGCGCGGCGACGAACTCCTTGCGCGTCACGAGTTCGACACGCTCGGTGCCGTTCAGCAGACTGCCCGTCACCTCTATCGGCCGTCCGACCATCGTGCGCGGTGCGGGGACGTGCAGCAGATGCAGGACGGTAGGGGCGATGTCCACATTGGCGAGGAGGCCGGGAGTGCGGGTGGTAGGCGAGGTAAGCAGGCCGGAGCCGAAATCCGGCCCATAGGCCAGGAGGGGGGTCAGGCGCGTCCAGGGAACGGGGTAGGGACGGGGTTCATCGGGGGGGCAGGAGGAGAGCATCAGCAGGTTCGCGCCGGGCCGGGCGCGTATCCAGGAAAGGATGAGGGCCAGCATCAGGTCGGCTCTGCGTCGGGCCTCGTGCCGCGCCTGCCGGTAGGCGGACGGGGAGAGATGGGGCCGCGCCGCTTCGGCCCGCTTCAGATCGCCCAACTGCACGACTACCAGCCCCGCGTCCGATTCGGTAAGAGCCTGCATGAGAAGCAGCGGGTCATCCGCAATCCCAAAGGGGCTGGCTGGCATCTCGCGGCGTTTTCCCGATTGACCTGTCCCGATGCCGTTGGCGTCGGCGACCAGAAGGAGTGCGCTGCGGTCCGGCAGGTCGGTATCGGCGTTGCCGTAAAGCTCCGCCCGAATGGGCGGGGTGGCCTGTGCCAGCGCCGCGCCCAGCCGCTCCGTCGCCAGCCCCCGCCGCTCCATGCCTGCCCAGCCGAGATGCCAGACAGGGCGCTGCGGCAGGGTTCTGCCGGTCGGGATTTTGCCCATCCGGCGCTCATAGACCGCTCGCGCCGTTCCGCGTTCACCCGGAACCGATTCGCCCTCGTCCGCACCCTGCGCGTCGGTCGGTTCGCCCTTCTCCTGCTGACCGGCGGCCAGGGTCAGGGTCGAAGAGAGGAACGACTTCGGCCCGGTCACCACGTCGTTCACCAGTCCCACGCAGCCTAGTTTCGCGAAGGCCAGCAGGGTCGGGCAGTCCCTGCTCTGCACATCGTCCATCGTCAGTCCGTCGCACAGGAGTAGGACCACCGGATGCCGTTGTTGTGCGGCGGCAGGCAGGGAGAGCAGCGTGAGCAGCAGGAGCAGCAGACCTATCCGTCCGGCTGTAAGGCGGTCTCTGCCCTGAGTCGTCATGGGTGGCCTTCCCTATTTCGCGGCGGTGCGCTGCGCGGTGACGAGACCAGGAACGGCGGCGAGAGCTTCGGCGAGTTTGCCGGGGTCGCGCCCGCCCGCCTGCGCGAAGTCCGGCCTTCCGCCGCCGCCGCCGCCTGCGAGCTTCGCGACCTCCCGCACCAGATTCCCCGCATGAACGCCCTGCGCGATCAGGTCCGCTGTCACCTTCGCGGCGAACGAGACTTTGCCCGCATTGACGGTGCCGAGAACGATGACCGCCGAACCGAGTTTCTGCGCGGTGCTGTCGGCGAGATTGGCGAGCATCTCCGGGTCGGCACTGTCGAGTTCGCGTACCACAACCGGGACGCCTCCGACGTCTTCCGCTGTCAGGTCAGCGGTCTGCGTTGCGCCGCCTGACCGCAGTTGTCGGTTCTGCTTCTCCAGTTCCTGCCGCTGTGTCAGGAGGCGTTCCGTTGCGGTCAGGACTTCGTTCGGGCTGGTTTTGAGCAGGCTCGCGATCTGCGCCAGAGTCTCCTCCCGGCGATGCAGGTAGTCGTAGGCTCCTGCTCCGGTCACGGCCTCGATGCGCCTTACGCCCGACGCCACACCGGACTCCGAGACGATCTTGAACAGCCCAACCTGTGACGTATGGGACAGGTGGATGCCGCCGCAGAGTTCGAGGCTGAAACCGGGTATTTCGACCATCCGCACGGAGTCGCCGTACTTCTCGCCGAACAGGGCCATTGCGCCCCGCGCACGGGCCTCCGCGATGGGAATGTCGGCGAAGATGTTCACGTCGGCATCGTCCAGTATCTGCGCGTTCACGATGTCTTCAACGCGGCGTATCTCGTCCGGTGTCATCGGCTGGGTGTGGGTGAAGTCGAAGCGCAGACGTTCCGGCGCGACGAGCGAGCCTTTCTGATGGACGTGTCCGCCAAGCACCTGCCGGAGTGCGGCCTGCAAAAGGTGGGTCGCAGTGTGGTTCCGCATAATGTGCTTGCGTCGGGTGGCGTCCACGGTCGCCGTGACGGTCTGCCCGACAGTTGCCTCGCCCTCCAGCACTTTGCCGGTGTGGAAGAAGATGCCGCCCGTCTTTTTAGTGTCCGTTATCTCGATTCTCAGGGCGCAGGCGGTGCCGCTGCCCGGCGCGGTCAGCAGGCCGGTATCGCCCACCTGCCCGCCCGACTCCGCATAGAACGGCGTCTGCTCCAGCGCAATGGTGACGGTCTCGCCCGCCCGCGCAAAGCTGACCTGTTCGCCCCCGCTCAGCAGCGCGACGATCTTGCTCTCGGCGCTCGTCTGCCCGTAGCCGAGGAACAGGGTCGGGGCGTCGAGCGTGAGAGGTGACCCCCCGGAGGTGACAAAGACCTCTTTCTCGCCGCCCGCCGCCCGCGACCGGGTGCGCTGCTCCTCCATCGCCTGCTCGAAGCCCGCCATATCGAGGGTGAAGCCGTGTTCCTGCGCGATCTCTTCGGTGAGTTTCAGCGGGAAGCCGAAAGTGTCGTAAAGCGCGAAGATGTCGCGTCCGGGCAGGGTCTTCGACGCCTGGAGGGAGGGGTTGGAGAGCATTTCTTCAAGGCGATTGATGCCGTTGTCGAGGGTCTTGCGGAATCCCTCTTCCTCACGCTGAATGGTTTTCACAATCAGTTCGCGGCGCTCGTGCAGTTCGGGGTAGAAGTCGCCCATCTGCGCGATGATCTTGGGCGCGACTTCGTGCAGGAAGGGCGCGTCGAAACCGAGGACGGATTTGCCGTAGCGGATGGCGCGGCGCATGATGTAGCGCAGAACGTAGCCCCGGCCTTCGTTGGAGGGCAGGATGCCGTCGGCGATGCAGAAGGTCATTGAGCGGGTGTGTTCGGCGACGACGCGGAACGCGAAGTCCACGGGGTTCATGCTGCCGCCGTAGGGCTTGCCGGAGAGCAGGGCGATATGCTCCAGGGTGGGGCCGAACAGGTCGGTCTCGAAAACGCTGGATTTGCCCTGCGAGACGAGCGCGATGCGGTCGAGGCCCGCGCCGGTGTCGTTGTTTTTCTTGGGGAGCGGGGTCAGTTTCGGGCTGCCGTCGGCCTCTTCGCCCCGGTCGAACTGCGTGAAGACGTTGTTCCAGACTTCGAGCCAGCGTCCGGCGGCATCGTCCACAAGGTAGCGCTCGGTGGGCGTGAGGGCGGGATCGGCGGTCATCTCTTCGAGGGGCGCGACGCGGTAGAAGACTTCGGAGCAGGGGCCGCAGGGGCCGTTCGGGCCTTCGATAATGGCGTTGGCGGGCCAGAAGTTCTTGTCTGCGCCGAGGCGGTGGATGCGGTCGTCCGGCAGTCCGATGACGTTGTGCCAGAGGGAGTACGCCTCGTCGTCCTCGACATAGACGGTGACGCAGAAGCGGTCCGCATCCAGCCCGACGACCTGCGTGAGGAACTCCCACGTCCAGGGAATGACTTCGGCCTTGAAGTAGTCGCCGAAGCTGAAGTTGCCGAGCATCTCGAACAGGGTGCAGTGCGAGTAGTCCCCGACGCTGTCAATATCGTTGGTGCGGAGGCACTTTTGCACGGTCGCAAGGCGCGTCTGCGGCGGCGTGGCCGCTCCGGTGAAGTAGGGTTTGAACTGCTGCATTCCCGCACTGGTAAAAAGTGTGGAGGTGTCGGGGTTGCCGAGCGCATCCACCGGGGTCAGCGGCGCCCCCGGCAGATGCAGATGTCCTCGGCTCTGAAAAAACTCGATATACTTCTGGCGTATCTCATGCGCTAACATGGTGTCTGGTTGCTCCAATAGGTGGGTCTGTTGCTATACAGGACAGGAACGAGGCCAGTATAGTATACACGACAACCGCAAATCGGAGATACCGTCATCGGGCGAAGCGGTAGCCGAGGCTTACGTTGCCGGTATCTAAACCTACCACACATGAGTTTTTATCGATTGCAGGGAATGGCGAATCTGATAGCGAATCTATTGTCGGTCCGTTACACCATCAAAACTCAGATTGTAGCCACCTGCACTCTGAGCCTCCACGTCTTCGGCGGCTTGCCCGTCAGCCTGAATGACCAGACCCTTCCGGGAGTCCCAGGCGTCATTCGTCAGATGCCCGAGAGCGTAAAAATCCGGCTGGACAAAGGCTATACAGGCACGGACAAATTCCATTCCGATTACGGTCTTTAGTCACGAAGGTTGATGTCCACATGAAAAATACTCGTCACACTCTTCTCAAAGCACGGTTGGCATTAGTGCGGCGTGATCTCGATCCTATCGTCAGCCGCCTTACGCCTGATCTTATGACCTGGGCTCCTAATACCGGAATGCGGACAATATCGGGACAAATTGTTGAAATTGTGGCAACGGAAATGCAACTCATCGCACTCCTCAAAGACGGTCAACATATCTCCGATGCGGATGCTCAAGAGATCATCGGCGACTGTGAAAGCCTGGGCAATCTACGTCACACTTTGATGGAAGTTCGTCAGCAGACGCTCGACTATCTCGCCTCTCTCTCAGAGATTGATCTGGCCGAGGAAGTTTCTTTTGATGGCGGATGGTTTGCCTCACTGATGCTGCCTACCGTTCCGCGTACCGAAGTCTTCGTGAACATCGCCGATCATGAGTGGTATCATGTGGGGCAACTCACGTCCTATCTGTGGATGCGGGGCGACAATCCTTATGACTGGTGACACGCTTCTCTTTACCGGACATTGACAATGTCAGCCACCATTAGACAAGTACGTCCTGATACCGCCGAGGCACAGGCGCTGATTGTCGAACTGGACAGTTATCTCGAGTCACTCTATCCCCGCGAGCGCCTTCCTGTTCCATACGAAAGGATTTCTACAGTGATTTATTAGTCATTTGTTGAGTGGGTTGAAGGCGTTATTCTACCACTACAGCAAGCCAACCCGACCTGGCAACGCCTTGATGGTCGCCAAACAGGCGGAAACACGTCAGTGGCTGGCTGGTTTCGCTACGATGGTCAGGTTTGGAAGGTTCACGCGGACAGTAGCTTCGAGCCAATTCTTCGTGCCTACGAAGCTATTCTCAGCGGCAGGGTAGAAGACCCTTTTGTTAGAGCGCCAACGAAAAATGGCGCCAGCCTAAATCTCATCGCCTCCTTACGAGGAGCGCAGAAGGCAAAACACTTTTACGTATATGGGTAAGAAGGCCACAGTACCCCAGGATGAGTAAGCCTTCATCAAACGGTATACGGAAGCTTTCAAACCGTAAATCGGGGATACCGGCCGTTCGTTCGTCTATAATGGTCGGGAGAATCTAGACACGGAAACGGGCAAAAATAAGTTAGACTCAAGACACCATGAGAAAACGACATTCACCTGATTTCAAAGCCAAAGCCGTCCTCGAAGCCCTCAAGGAAGAGAGACCGCTCAACCAGAT
>JBBRLP010000169.1:0-8899 GCA_038231295.1 Chthonomonadales bacterium | reverse complement strand
CGCGTGCAGCGGCGGCGATGTTTCCGCGCTCCTTTGCCAGTCGGACGGCTTCACGTTTGAACTCTGGGGTGTAAGACTTGCGTACGGTGCTCATGGGTTTCCTCGCTTTGTTTGCTGGGTATAGCATACCGCGAAGCGACGTCCCTTAACTCACTGAATATAGATTCGACAGAGGTCCACTTACAGGAGAACCGAAAACATGGTCGTTCGTGTGTCCGCTTGCGGACACTTGGCCGAAGGCCCACAGCCCCGGAATTCATTCCGAAGGGCAACATGGCGGCGTCCCAGGGCTATTCC
Source organism: Chthonomonadales bacterium (assembly GCA_038231295.1). GTDB lineage: Bacteria > Armatimonadota > Chthonomonadetes > Chthonomonadales > Chthonomonadaceae > JANXLO01. Next base: position 8,602 of record JBBRLP010000169.1, on the reverse strand, counting down.
GTCCCTACGAAATTCGTTCTGTGCGTAGGACGAGATTAGGACGCTGCCGAGTTCGTTCAGGCGTTCAGAGCGTGCAGTAGAATGCCACCGAGCAGCAGGCCAAGCCCCAACAGCCCCACTCCCCAGAATTTCCAGTAGCGGAGGGTGAAAAACTGAATCAGCAAGGGAAGAGCGACGAGACTGCCCATTTGCAGAGCCGACGTAAAGGCGGTGTGAACTGCGGTGTTGTGAGCTCCTGTCTGCGCCAAGAAGCCCAGGATAAAACACATCACTGTCATATTCAGGCCACAGGCAAGCCGCTCCGCCGTACCGACATTGGCGGCAACCCCGATCAGCAGCAACATCGTCGCCAGGAAACCCGTCGAGAGGGCCGCAAACGTATCCAGATTTGCCATGCCCTGCGTGTGGCTGCCGCTCTGCCCGAACGCGACGGCCAGCACAGGTAGTAGGGTCGTCAGGTAGAGCGGGATGTACCACTTCGCGATCTGTCTGAACGTCGGACGGGAACGCCGCACGACCAGACGCACGGGAATTTCGGCAATTCCGGCCAGCGTCTCCACCTTCACGGTTTCGTTGAACTCGCCTGTCTCCCAGGCCCGCGCTGAGTGCGCCGTCAGTGTAATCGTCTGACGGTGGCGGTCAAAGGCGGTGGGATGCACGGTCAGCCAGCCCGGAGTACTGAGAACACGCCCCTCTGCCTTGCCTTCGATGCCCAGCACCCGCGCATGAATTTTCACACTCCGCGTTTCGCCTTTATGCATGGCGCCAAAGTCCACGCTCTGCGGCTCGACCATCAGATTGGCTTCGCGGCGGCGAAACAGTGACCGGCGGGCGCTTGCATCCGGGAGGGCCAGCGCGTCGGCAGCCGTCACTTCGGCGACGACGGTTCCCGGCCCTTCCCAGGGCTTCGAGACGGTTACGGGTTGCGCGTTCTCCGGTCTCGCCCATTCCGGCAGCGGCTGATTGGCCGAGCGAGCGGCGGAGAGAGCATCACGCTGGCTGTCGGTCAGGTCGTAGTCGGGCGGAGTTGCCCGTTTCATGCTGTCCGTCAGGTCGTAGTCCGGGGTACGCCGCGAATGTCCGTTGCCGGAGGATAGATCGTAGAGGGGAGTGCGGCGGGCCGCAATCTCGTTTTGCAGGCGCAGGGTCGCGGAGGACAGGCTTTGCCCTTCGCGTAGGCAGACCACATCGTCCCGAAACTCCCCGGCAGTCTGATAGCGCTTGCGCTTTTCCCGCTGCAGCGCCCGGTCGAGGATGGCGCGAAGGCCAGGCGGAGCGTCGGGGAGGTAATCGGTGATGGGAGTAGGAAGTTCCTTTTCCAGCGCCCGCTTCCAGGCGAATGGGTCTTTGACCTTTGCCACCTGAAAGGGCCGCTGTCCGGCGATCATCTCATAGAGGGTGACGCCGACTGCCCAGATGTCGGACTGGCTGTCGGAGCGGTCTTCCTCGGCGAAATCCTCCGGGGCCATGTAGGCGTAGGTTCCCGCGCCGCCCGCGTAGGCGTTGGTCGCCAAAATCTCTGCCAGCCCGAAATCCACCAGTTTGATGTCGCCGTCCCGCGCTATCAGGATATTTGCCGGTTTGATGTCGCGGTGAACGGTCTGCATCCGATGCGCGTAGTCGAGCGCGTCCAGCACCTGCGCGGTGATGTCCAGGGCGCGGTCGAGCGGCAGCGTTCCCTCAGCCCGCAGAGTCTCCTGAAGATTCTGGCCGCGCACATACTCCATATCAATGACGACTTTGCCTTCAATGCGATCCACACCATTGACCCGCACGATGTTGGGATGGCGCAGCCGATCCATGACCCGCGCCTCTTCCAGAAATCGGCGCAAGTCTCCCGCCTGCACGTCCACCTCTTTGAGGGCGACCTGCTTGTTGAGGAGCGTATCTTTGGCAAGGTAGACAATGCCGGAGACCCCATGCCCCAGCACATCCAGCCGCTCATATTTTCCCAGCATTCCCAGCGCCATAAAGTTATCAGCACCCCATCAATGCAGCACGGTGGTTTCGATACGATAGAGTTTGTGATTGTCAATGACGAAGATCGCGCCCTGCGCGTTGACGCCTATACGCACCGGAGAGATTAGGCGGCCTCTGCCGATATCCGTGCCGACGCGGGTTCCCGTCTTGCTGTAGATGCGAATGCTCTTCGTGTCGGCGTCAATGGCGAACAGATTGCCGCTGGCATCGGTCGTGAAGTCGGGGCGGGCAGGCGGAAGCATCTCCGTTTTCGGGGTGTCTATCGCCTCGTCCGGGGGGAGATTGGGGAACGTGCCGCCGAGCAGGTCTATCTTGCCATCGGGCAGCACCCGAATCAGGTTGCCGCTGCGCGACGCCACGATGGGGTTGCCCCTGTCGTCCACCAGCAGGCAGGTGTCCTGCACCTCTTTGGGCGTCAGCAACTTGGGCAGGCCGTAGTTGTGCAGGTCATAGACCTGTTTTGAAGGCGGAGGCAGCGGATCAATAGGCACCTTGTTCGGGCCGAAGCCGCTTTTATAGAGGAAGTATCCCTCTGCCAGAGCGACGACCGCAAGCAGAATGGTCAGGCCCATCAGAATGCCGTTCGTCGTATTGCTCTGCCGACGCGAACTCCGGGACATCGGCGCGGGCTGAATACGCACAGGGCGCGATTCCGGGCGGCGTGTCCGCACCGGCGGCTCGTCGTCTTCGTCCTCGTCGGAGGGATTGGGGCGGCGCATCTCCCGCCGCCACTCCTGTTCGGGGTCGGTATCGTCTTCATCGGTGGTGGGCGGCAGGAGCAGCGGAACAAAATTACCGTAGCGCACCACTACGACGGTCACATTGTCGTGGCCGCCATGATCCAGCGCACTCTCTACCAGCAGGTCACACACCTCCTGCGTGTCAGCGGTGCTTGCCAGAATACGGGCAATCTCGGAATCGCGCACTTCCGAGTTGAGGCCGTCGGTGCAGAGCAGAACCGTGTCGCCTTCACGTAGCGTCACCTTAAAGATGTCGGTCTCCACCTCCGGGCCGAGGCCGACAGCGCGGGTGATACGGTTGCGGAAGCGGCTCTTCTGCGCCTCGTCACGGGTCATGCGGTCGGCCATGACCTCCTGCCAGACTTCCGAGTGGTCTTCCGTCAACTGGCTGAGTTTGCCATCACGCAGCAGATAGGCGCGGCTGTCGCCCAGGTTCGCCACCGTCATCACATCGCCGTTGACAACGGCGGTAACGCAGGTGGTGCCCATCTGCTTGAGTTCGGGCCGCTCGAATTTGCGGGTCGTCCAGACCTTGTGGTTGGCGCGAGTAAAAGTCTCCCGCAGCATCCGCTCGACATCGGGGCCGTCGCTGCCGCCGGTGCGGTCGTAGAGGAACTCCAGCACACTGTCCGGCACGGTCTGCGCCACAATGCGGGAGGCGATGTCGCCCCCGCCCGTTCCGCCCATCCCATCCGCCACGACGATCAGCGCATCAAGGCGGTTGGAGAGGTCAGGACCTTTCAGGATGGCGTAGCTATCCTGATTGCCCGTGCGGACGATGCCGACGTGTGTTTTAAAGCCGATTGTAAGAGCCACGTGCCTTCTTTCCGACGCCATATTTTACTCTCAAACCATCAGTCGCGTTCGCGGCGCAGCATCTGGATCAGGACGAGCAGAAACAGCCCGAACCCGAGGGGCAGCGCGATACGCAGAAAGGTGAAAATCCAGTTCATGTTTCAGCTTCCACCGACGAATCGCAGGATGAGGTCGCCGAGGCCGATCTTGTCGCCTTCATGGAGCGCGGTCGGCTTGTGCGCGGGCAGACGAATTCCGTTGAGAGCGGTGAGGGCGCTGTCGCTCAGGCACTCCAGCGTGTAGCCGTCGCCGTCGTTGAGCAGGCGGGCGTGCCGGGTAGCGATAGAGCGATCCGGCAGGACAATGTCGTTTGTGACGCCGCGCCCGATCAGGGTTTCCGAGCCGAGCATCACCTCGTCCACGTCCTGTTCGCCCTCCATAATGACGAGCCGTGCAGTGCGCGGGCGCAGGACACGCGAGGGCGGGGAAGAGCTTCCCAAACCATCTTCCGGACGCACGGCTGCCGCGCCGCCATAGGTTCCCTGCGAACGTCCATTCGCGGCGGCCCCGACGGTCGCGGTCTCGCGTTCGGCGGTCTCTGCGCGGCCCTGCTGTTGAAACGTGATGCGGGTCGCGCCCATCGTGATCTCGTCGCCGTCGTTCAGGGTGCGGTTGTCCACGCGCCGTCCATTGACTTTGGTGCCGTTGGTGCTGCCGAGGTCGTAGAGCGTAAACCGGCCATCCGAGTCGAGTTCGACGCGGGCATGGCGCTTGGACAGTTGCCCGTCGCTTTCGATAACCAGGTCGTTGCCGACACGGGGCGAGCGTCCGATGCTGATGGCTCCCCGCGCAATGGCGAAGCGATGCGGCGGTCGGTCGGGTGCGTAGATGACAAGCGCAGCGGCGGCAATAGACGGAACCGTACCCTCTTCTATCTCCTGACCTGCCCAGGCACTGGCAACGGTACGCTCTTCGAACGGAATGGCCGGAACAACTCCGCCTGCGCTGTGGGTGTGCAGGGGAAGCTGGACCTCCTGCTTCGGTTCCGGGGCCGTCACCTTGCTGTCGTAGCGGCAACGGACACGCACCTTCTCGCGCTTGCCGTTCTCCGCCTCGACCTCCTCGACTTCTTTGATGGTGAAATCCAGGGCGCCGCGAATATTGTAATGGTTCTGCTGGCAGTAGCGGCGGAGCGCGACCTCGAGTTCGTCCCGATCCAGGAAGGAGAGCAGATACTCTTTCTCTTCCGCATCGTGGACGTTGATCTCCAGCACGTACTGGTTAGGGACGTAGATTTTGCTGTCGAAGCCCTCTTTGCGGTGGTCTTCCATTGCGGCGATGATGCGCCGCAGGATGTCTTTGGGGCGAACATCGTCTCCGCCGCCGAAAAGCCCCTCATACCAACTGCCGAACGAACGATTGATCTTCTCGAATAAGTCCATAGCCCCTGTCCTGTCCGCCCCGTCCTCACTGCGGCCGGGAGAGTGGAGAAGGGATACTTCCCGCCGCTGTCGCCCTGTAAAGTGGCTTTCCGGCAGGTCTGCATTCCTTCATTATAGTCTATGACGGAGATTGCGTCAATCCGGTTGCATGAAGGCGGAGCGGAAGGGGAACGTTTTTCGTGCAGGAGAACCGGGGAGGTGTGGAGCAATCTAGCGGCGGCGCGAGCCTACTTTTTGGGAAACAGGAGCAGATGATGCTGCAAGAGAGCGATGAAGTTCAGATCAACTACTTTGTGCTGTGCGATCAGGTCATTACGGAGGCGCAGACGAGCAAACAGTCGCTCATCGGTATCTACTCCGCGATGATGACGGAGCAGGTGCCGATGCAGGCCAATATCGCGGTTGCTATCGGCCTGCGGGTGCAGTCGGCGCGGCCCCGCGAACTGAGTTTTCGCTTCAACGGGCCGGACGGCGAGCAGATTTTCTCCTCCCCGCCGCTTCCCACCGACTGGAACTCCGTTCGCGAAGGACTGCTGGCCTCGGGTTTCGCCACGCTTCAGATCGGTCTGAATCTGCGCTCGATGCCGTTCCAGAAGTTCGGCGTCTATACCGCCGCCCTCTACTGTGACAGTACACTGCTGGGAACATTCCCGCTCTCCGTCCTCCCCGCCAATCAGCCCGGCAGATAAGAACGGAGCGCGGCAACGCAAGAGGGCTTATCGAATTTCCAGCAGTTCGACCTCGAAGAGCAGGGTGGCGTTCGGGGGAATGACGCCGCCCGCCCCGCCTGCGCCGTAGCCGAGGGCCGGAGGGATGGTCATTTTGCGGATGCCGCCCACCTTCATTGAGCCGACACCCTCGTCCCAGCCCTTAATCACCTGCCCAATGCCGACCCGGAATGAAAACGGCTTCCCGTGCTTGCGGGAACTGTCGAACTGTGTGCCATTGGTCAGTGTCCCCACATAGTGAACGACGGCGGTCTGCCCGACGCCCGGACTTGGCCCCGTTCCCTCGACGACGTCTTCGTACTCCAACCCGGATGCGGTAACCATGTGCTGTTTTCTCCCTGTGTTGTTTTGGATTCTTGCCTGAACGCGCTGTTGGAAGGACCTGTACGCCGGAACGGGCCTAGCGCGGTTCGAGAAGCAGCCAGAGCGCCAGGCCAATGCCGATGGCGATAATAAGGCGGCGCACATTGCGCTGCCCGATGCGGCGGGCGGTCCCGGCCCCGGAGTAGCCCCCGATGATCGAGCCGACGGCCATGAGCAGTGCGGTATGCCACTGCACCTGCCCGCTTCGGATGAAGAGGAAGGAGGCGGTGGCGTTGATGCACAGGCCGTTGATGTTCTTCAGGCCGTTCATGCGGTGAATATTGGTGAAGCCCATGAAGCCGAGCGCGGCCAGCATGAGAATCCCGATCCCCGCCCCGAAATAGCCGCCGTAGATCGCGACGAAAAACTGAAACACGATCACGCCTGCCCAGCCAGCCGGAGAGGGTTCACCCTCCCGCGCAGCCTCTGCCGAAATAGATACGTCGGGGGGAGGCGAAGAGTTCGCGGCGGGGTCGGTGGATGCCGCGCCGGGAACGTCTTCCGCAGCGGACGCCGCCACCTTCGCACGGGCCTCTTCGACCCGACTGCGCTGTAGGCGACTGAGCGGCTCCTGCACCATGAACAAAACGGTCGCCAGCAGGATGAGGAAAGGCACGATCTTCGCGAAGAAGCTATGGGGGGTGTTCAGCAGCAGCCACGCGCCCAGTGCGCCGCCCAGAAAGCTCGGGATAGCGAGGCGGATAATGGCGGTCTGGTTCTGTCCGATCTCCTTGCGATAGCCCCACAGACTGCTTAACTGCCCCGGCCACAGCGCGACGGTACTCGTCGCGTTGGCAATCACCGCATCCACGCCCGTATAGAGCAGCGCGGGAAACGTCAGCAGTGTCCCCCCGCCCGCCACCGAGTTAACCATTCCCGCCAGCGCTGCCGCCCCGACCAGGATCAAATTATGCTGCCATGTCATCACGTGACGGCGCTTTCCCCACTCAAAATCGTCTCTCCCGCCCTTTCGCCACCTCGCCCCCGAACTCCTCCCCTGCCTTCCGCACCCATACCGCAAACCAGCCAGAGGTGATAAAGCATAGCTGTCACCAGCCGTCAAAAATAAACGTGTGGGAACTGTTCAGGAAGGCTTAACCTTTTTGCACCTGCTGTTCTAACAACGCCACCACATCGGTAAGCCCTCTGCGGACGCCATAACAGAGAGCTGTATATCCGTCAGCGTCTACAATCTCGGTCTCTGCATTATAGGCGAGCAATAAGCGTACAATCTCCGTATAGCCCGCCTCATGCTGTTCATCTTTCAGGAGATGGATCAGCGCTGTTTCGCCCTGCTGATTTACGGCATTTACGTCCGCCCCATGGCTCAGATGAAGACTGAGAGTTTCTACAGCCTCGGTGTCGTCAGGCCAAGGCAATGCAGCGTGCATCAGAGGCGTATTCTCCCCATTGTCCCGTGCGTTTACATCGGCACCATAATCCAACAACAAACGAGCATTCTGCAGCCTGTCCCGTTCAGCAGATGCGAATAAGGCTGTACATCCCTCCACGTCACGGGCATCTATGGAGACACCTTCGCTTATAAGCCAGGCGAGTGTCTCAGTGTTCGAACACAACATTAATGCGGTTTGTCCACGCTTGTTGACGGCATGAAGGTTCGCTCCACGGTCAAGCCACTTTTGCATGCCTCTGCGTTCGCCCATAATGACGGCTGAAAGTAGCCCAGCATCGGTTTCCTTCACTGCTTAACTCCTCAGAACGATAGGCGGATACACTTCCCAGCAGTCTCCTTCGAGCGTCCAGCCGCCGAAAGTGCCGCCCTCTCAGTATGCAAGGACTGTTTCCTGCACGGCGGGCGTCTTGGTAGGAGGGTCAGGAGGTTGGGCGAGAGCGAAGAGGGGAAGAGCAAATAGAGCAAGACGGATTGGGCACGGCATTGGAGGATTCCTTTTGGAAGCGGGCTATGCGGACAATGGAACGAGAGTTATCTGAAGGTTAAGGAACCGTCCAATCCACAAGAGACAGGTTGGAGATATGCCGGAAATGCGCGTCGTTCGTGACAACCGTTGCGCTAATCGTCCGTGCGACGGCGGCAATCCAAATGTCGTTTTGGGGGATCATGGTTCCGACGCGACGAAGTTCTGCGGTAATCTCGCCATAAGCCAGATTGATCTCTGGAGACGATTCGATAATACGCGACAGACCGTTCAGAACAAGTTCGCCTTGTGCGCGTATCTGCTGCTGTTTCTTGCGCCCATTAACGTTGCGAATGCCGTATTCCCATTCTGTGATCACAACGAAACAGGTTAAAACTTCGTCTTCTTCGGGAAGGTCGGCCCAGTGCTGTTAGGCCGCGTCGTTATTATGGGTCAGTGCGGTGATACTATTGGAAGCAAGCAGGCAGATCACGGGGAATGCTCGCCTCCCGCGCTTCTCTGATTACCCATCAATTCTGCTACGAAAATCCCAGCGAACAGCCTCCCAATCGCAATCTGGCTCACGCATTCATGCTGCCGCTTCCGCCGCCAACGTGACCTTGTAGCCGAGTTGCTCCAAACGGCCGACCAGACGCTTGGCGGTGTTGGCGGGACGT
>JBBRLP010000168.1:0-9160 GCA_038231295.1 Chthonomonadales bacterium | reverse complement strand
CCTGTCATCGGGTCTAGCGCCATTGGCCTCTTTCGCCCGTGGAGTGCGCGACGATTGGGAAGCAGTGCTTGCCGGGATGTCGCTTCCCTGGAGCCAAGGTCCGGTGGAGGGCGCGGTGAACAGGATCAAGATGATCAAGCGTCAGATGTTCGGTAGGGCGAACTTCGACCTGCTCCGGAGGCGTGTATTGCCTGCTTCATGAGGCGAGCAGCCATCATCAAAAGTGTGCCAGAACCCAGATTGGCCGGAATAGACAATGGCTTCAATTATTCCGACGTAAACAGCTACTCACCTATCTCTTTCGCGAGGGAATTGCTATTCATCCACACCCAATCCTCCCTCTTATCCTGTGGCCCATATGCCCTATATCTCGTTTTCGCTCCCGTTTCCAGGCAGTAGCGCATGACATCTATGAGAAACTGGGCTCGTTCCAAGGACTCTCGTCTCCTGAACTCTTCGTCCGTCATTTTATCCTCTCCCATTGAAGCCATTGACCCTCCACTAGCCCTGAAATCCACCCGTCCCAGTTGATCCTCTGGGTCTATCTCTTGGACATTGATAGCGAGGGTCTTGGTAAAAAACAATTGCGAGCGGTAAGCCTTCCCGTCCTCTTCAAATGATCGGATATTCCCACTGATCGTATAGCGCCCGCCGAAGACGTCAGATTGCATGAAGGCTCTCACCGCGTCGTCGAAGTTGGCATCCGCATAAACGTGCTCGTTGTCGTGGGTACCGAGCCTGTCTAAGAGCGCAACGCGCGCATCGGGGTCATCTATAGCGACAGCCTGTTCGAGCAGGACGACGTATTTGTCAAAGCCCATGTCTTCAAGCCTGAGTTCCTTGTCCATTTTGCCGTAAGATGGATTCTCTGACTGTAGGGACTGGGCATGCATGGCCTCGGCAGCGGGGATTCGGGAGAAGGGATTTTCGACGCCCATAGGGATATATTTAGTTGTAGTTTATACTCCCAGTATATACCTTGGTGACGAGAAAAGATATGGTTAATTCCTTCTTTCTCCTCCGCCGATGGCTGGTATGGCGTATACCTGTGGGGCGCACGACATACTTTCCTGGGCCACAGCCCAAATTCTTACATGACACTTGTACGCGAAGCCCACACGCTATCCTATCCTTGGTTATGCCATTCCCGTGCAAAACCCCGTTTAAGGAGACGATGATGTCCTTTACCAACCATATCCGCCAATGTGTGATTGACTTGATAGTCGCGCTACGCCAGCGGAAGACGCCGGTCTCGATGGCGCTCGCGCAGGGCACGGAAGAAGCGATCAACGCTATTCCAGCACAGGCTGCGCTATTTGCCCGGGCGCATGGGGACGGACACGCGGTTCTCCTGGGACCTCGGATGGTTCGTTTCACCCCGGGGACCGCCTGTGTGGTATATGAGACGTACTCCACGCTTGAACTGATCGGCCATCTCGATGCGACGCTTCAGGAGGACTTGGAACTGGCCGACCTGACACGTGTCTTGAACCGTGCCTGGAAGTCGGAAGATGCGCCCGTATCCGGTCGGATCGCGAATTGAATCCCGTACGGCACCTTGCCATCGCACCTTACCGTTGAGCGTACGGCCGATCGAGACGTCCTCTGGACTGGCAAAGCGTGAACGCAGTTCCGTTGCAGCCTGAAACGTTGCCGAGATAGCCGGTTCCAGAAGCGGATACCAGGCACCTGACGGAAAGCTTCATGAGTGTCTTCTCTATCATTTGCAGTCGTTGAAGATTCTGGGCACAGGACGAGGACACTGACAAAGGAGGGGTGCAGATCATAGGATTGAATTGGAGCACAGCGCCGAACTGGGCCATAGAGGTAGATCGCGCGGTCGAGGCGTTCTTGGACGAGACGCGGCTTCAGAAGCAGGCCCTTGCGAGCGCGTTAGGGATGAATCCTTCCAGCCTTTCGCTCAGCCACCTGCAGGACGCCACTAAGAGCAAGTACATCTATCAGCGACTTTCCTACGTGCTTCGGCGGGACAACCTCTTGGCCATCGCCCGTTACCTTCGACTGAGCCTTGATGGGGTCCGCGCGCTCAAGCGGTTGGCGAGCGCAGTGCTTACGAGCAGCACGGGGTACCGGATCGACCCGGAGTCCATGCTGGAGCGGTCCTGGGAGGCTGCCGAATACGGGATGGTTGGGTGCGAGTATTTCGATACCGGATCCCTGGAACAGGCCCTGCCGTATCTGCAGCACGCCTGGCAGTACTTCCGTCCGCTACCGCTGGAGACGCGGGCCGAGTTCGAGGTCATGTTGCGGGCCGGGGCGCAGATATTGGAACTGTATGCCAATGCGGGTCAGGCCGCAGAAGCGAAGCACCATGTCCGGCAACTGGTCCAAATCGCTCGGGACTGCCGCGATACGGACCGCGAGATGGGCAGGGCAGTCGCGTTCGCGTACAAGGCGGGCGGCACGGCGTTGCGGCATGCGGGCGGGCATCCGGAGTACAGCATCCAGATGGCGGTCGAAGCAGGGAGGATCCTGAAGGAGCATGGCTTTGCGGACGAGCGGATCGGCCCCCTGCGCAACCAGGCGAAGCCGTACGTCGCCTGGGGATGGCGCGATCCGTCCCGAAGGGCGTCCTGCTTCGAGGCCGCGCTCGCCAAGGTCGAGCATTCGGAAGCCCTGGCCGGCGGGTCGGTACCGCGCGAAGAGGTGCTGGACGAATGGCTGCTCACGCGTTTCACCCGCGTTGAGTGTCTGGCCGGGCTGGAACGCCGTGACGAGACCCTGCGCCTGTGGGATGAGACGATGGAATTAGATACGGTTCGAGCGATCGCCTCTTCCCTTGATAGAAGGCCAGATCTCTATGCCAAATGGGCCTTCGCGCAGATGGCCGTATGCTTCTCGATCCGGGAATTTGACCGAATGGCGGCACTGGCGGAGGCGTTCGCCCGCGCTCCGGAAAACGAGAAGTACGGCGAACGCCTCCAGCGCTGCGAAAGCATTATCCGGTGTGTCACGCGGGGCGATAGCGAGGGGGTGCGCCAGGTGCTCATAAAATGATTATGAGCCGATACAGCGGATGCTCCAGCCTTACAGGGATGGGTTCTACTGGCAACAGGGATTGAAGGCGCAGTCAGAACGGCTGCTTGCCCGAACCATATGCCCCTGGGCCTCCAGCCTTCAAGGCATACTCCCGCGCCGTCTAACATCCAGCATGAGCTTATAAAGACAAGGATCCTGTTCCAAGAAACTGCTTGTTATAAAGGAGTTGGCTGCCCTAAAGCTATGGAAATCCCCGAATAAGCATCTCTGTTTGACAAGAAACGCGGCGCTACTTCCCTCGCTATTCCAGTGGTTCGGATGGCCCTCTATGTATTTATATGTCTTTCCTTGTCTATCGCCGTCCCCATTTCCGGCAGAAACCGGCCCTTGGAGCGGTCGAAACGCCATGTCGGTACGGTCGATGTATTCCCGTTTCGGGAAGGCAGAACTTCCCTTTCTGGGAACGTCCGGCTTCCCCTTTTGGTAACCTCGGCCTTCCCGTTCCGGTAACTTCCGGCCAGCTGCGCCGCCACCAGCTTCTCCAGCCGCCCTGTCCTGTCCAACGCTTCAGGGTCGAGTCCTCCATCCAGGTTCCCGAGCCGATACTCTATCATTCCATTCCGGCGCTCCAGGAAGCCGCGCGATATCAGGCCTTCCAATACCGCGCGCGCATGCCCGGCCCCTATTCCGACCGCCTTGAGGTCCGCCTGCAGGAGGCGCGCCCATGCGGCGTTACGGCAGCCGTAAGTGAGCCTGGCCATCAGCAGCAGGACGGAAAGCTCCCGGCGCGTCAGAGGCAGGCAGAGGAGCAGGTCCAGTGTCCGCCTGGGTATCGCCACGAATCCGCCCGGGACTGAGCTAATAGTTGGAAGTGCCCTACTCATGCGTTTCCATGCTATTGGCCCCACCCGTCTGCATTCCCCTGGGGGGATCGTAGTCGTCCCGAACCGCCACCGCAAGGAAGCGGACGGGGTCGCGGGCGTTCCGGTGGGGCAGCCAGACCAGCTGCCTCCGGACCCGCTCCTTTCCGAAGCTCTCAATGAGGCCGGACGCTTCCCAGCGCCCGAGTCCGGCGGCGACCAGCCTGCCGACAAGCGCGTCCGTTTCCGGGTCGCCGGACGGGGCGTTGATCGGCTTCCAGCCGTTCAGACGGGCCATCTCCTCCTCGACTTCTTTCCGCGGGCGCGCGTAGGTAGCCCTGGAGTGTGCCACCACGGCGTCCCGTCCCGCGGCACGCATAGGAGGATGGGTATCAGGGGCAGGCTTCACGACGCTCTCGGTGCCCAGGATAGCCGTGGACGGGGCAAAGGCGTGGAGGCCGCTTTCCCGGCGCAGCTCCTGCACGAGCGGGCGGTCATGCCATTGGAAACGCTCCAGCCGCCTGAGCCGCATCCGTGCCATACCCTGCGGCAGGCGCAAGGCCGCCGCCAGTTCCGAAAGGCTCGGCTGCACGTGCCCGTTCGGGTGCAGGAAGGTCAGGACCAGCAGAAGCGTACGCAGTTCCTCGGCCGGAATGGCGAGCAGAAGCCCGGAGGTACGCAGGACGGGCGTGACGGTAAGGCGGGCGTCCGGGCGGAACGACCCGCCCGTACGCCGGTCGGCCTGGTGTAGGAAGACGAGGAACGGGGGAAGGGCGGAGGGAGGCATAGGGGCGAGGGATCAGGGAAATTCGGCGGTCGTGGTCAGGCTGCCGTTGCGCGGGAGCAACGCTCCGTGCGGCGGGGCGCAAGCCGCCGTAGAGTGGAGGAGCCGTCCTGGGCCGGGACGAGGCAGCGCGCATATGACCATCAAGGCAGCGCCTCCTGCCCGTTACCGGCTTTCGGAGGCATTAGACCGCCCTTTTCACGTGCGGTCTTTTTGCTGGGACCTGCCGGTTCGGGCGCGAGCGGGCGGGCGATCATGGATGCCAGCTCGGCGTCGTGCTCCAGTCGGGCCAGAAGCAGGCCGACGCGGCGGCGCTCCGCCGGGCGGAGCTCGGCCCAGAGCAGGCCGCGCATGAGCCTGGACAGCAGGCGGGACTGGCCGACGAGCAGGCGCAGCTGCTGCTGTGCCAGCATGCGGGCGTCGCGGGGAAGGGAGGAACGGGTGCGAAGGGGAGGGATAGGCATAAGAAACGTTAGGGTATGGCAGGCGATCAGGATTGCAGCGGCAGGCGCGTCAGAACGAGCAGGAGGACAGCTATGGCAAACAGGGCGAAGACCGCCTCCTCGTCTGGCGAGCCCGTGACCAGACGCAGGCGACGGGGAACCAGCCACCAGCGCCGGTAGGGGTCGTTGGGCCAGGCGGGGATGCCCGTGCGGGTACTGGAGTCGCCGGCCAGGTGGCTCGCGTATCCCAGCCACAGCGCCAGGGCGGCCCATGGCCCCCAGAGGACGGCGACAGGGATGCAGACGAGGGCGAACAGGATCAGGCCGAAGGGCGAGTGCAGCAGGCCCCGGTGCCCCCACGTCCGGTACGCCAGCGTGGAGAGCAGCGCGAACGGGCGCACGTTTCCGATCCGCAGCGACTTGACGGTGCTTTCCGCCGCGTCCAGGTCGGGCAGGAGCGCCCCGAAGGCGGCGAGCGCGCACAGGGGAACGACCGTCTGCGGGGTGAGGGCATCGGCAAACGGCGTCAGCAGCCACAGCGAGGCCGCGCCCAGGAAGAGGTGCGTCCTGCCCATCATTTCCGCTCCTTTGCATCCGCCTCCCTGTCGCCGGACGGGACGGGCGCGAGGCGGAGGGCGATTTCCAGGGTCAGCATTGCGTTCTCCGGGTTTGGCAGGGCAGGCATGTTAGCCTGAACCCGGCCTCTGGGAGGAGCCCCCAGTCCGGCCAGGAACTCGCGCTCCAGCCGGTCGCTCTCCTGCTGGCTGATGGGGCGCATCCCTGAGCGCGGAAGGACTGGGGACGGAGCCGGGGTTGGCGGCATAGCAGGCGTTTCCGGACGGGTATGCAGCAGCCGGGCGAGTTCCTGCCCGTCTACCAGGCGTACCGGCGCGGCGTGCTGCGCCGACTGCGCGGCCTCGACGGCCGACGCGGAGAACGTGCCGGTCGTGATGAGCAGGCCTTGCGTCGCGCCCAGACGCAGCATCGTGCCGCGCAGCTCATCGACAAAGGATCGGGGTACGCTTGAGCGGTACTGCTTCACCTGCGCGATGACCAGACCGCGCGCCAGCCGCGTCGGCGTGAACATGCGCAGGTCGTACCCTCCGTGCGCGTTCCGGCCCTTGCCGTGACCGTGCATGGCCTTCATCGCCTGCACGTTCGCATAGCCGAGCGTCTCCAGCATCCGGGCGACGGTCCGGGCGAACTCGGGAAACGGCATGTCCAGCAGGGCCGCGATCTCGCACTCTCCAGGGGCGCGGCTTACGGCCGACCGCGTCGGCGCAGCCATCTCCTTCACGGGAACCGAGCTGGACGCCGCACGTCGGAAGGCCCTGCCAGGCGACGGGGCGGGTTCCTGGGAGAGGCTAGGAGGGGCAGGAAGGAAGCGGTGGTGGGTCATGGGAGCGAGGATTTATAGGCAGGGAGGGAACGGGGATATCGGCTCACAGGGTGCGGCGGAGTCAGGTCATGTTGCCTCCTCCAGGGGGGATGAGCGGAGGGCAGAGGCCGCGCCGGCCGTGCCTGCGACCGCGGAGAGCGTCCATGCGCCGGAGCGAAGATGCCTGTACTCGGGGCGCAACGTGTCCTCGTCGCTGTCGTACGCCTGCGCTGGCAGGCATCCGCCGCAGCCGCACAGGGCGCAGACGCTTGCGGTAGGGAAGATACCGTCCGGCGAGAAGACGTCTGCCAGGTCCAGAGGGCGGTCCAGGCGTCGGGAGAGCGCGGTCACGACGCCGGCCATGACCGGAAAGGTGGGCGCGGACTTTCCCGACAGCAGCCGACAGATGGTGGAGCGCGACACGCCGACTTCGCGCGCGAGGCGCACCTGCCCTCGGAACGTGAGCCAGGGGACGTGGAGCATGATCGCGCCGACGCGGTTGTGAAGCGGGCGTTGCAGGCGCCCGGTCGTCAAGGGAAACACCTTCGCAGCGGGGGCAGGCACAGCCATGGCGTGGAATTACGGATAACGCTCCCAATATTGCCTGGAACCGAACTAAAAGCGAACATTGTTGCGAGGTGGCAACGCAGCTGCGGTCTGGCAACGGTCCTTTCGATGTCGGGTTAGGTTCGCTAGATTTGCACTGGACAGGGTCCATGGAGACCAGGATACCGAACTAAAACCAAACATAAATCCCCGTACCGACGAGGCATGAAAATCCGTAGCCACTCCAGAGTTTCCATGGATCTGCCCACTCCGACGCCTGAAGAAGCGCAACAGTTCCGGACCTTGTATGAGGCTTATTTTGATGTACGCTTGAATCCCGCAGCGGCCTTGAGCCTGCTATGGGTGTGCTTCGCATCTCCGCCCTCACCTTTACCCGCGATGAGGTGCTTTCTTTGCGCCCGCGAGTCCGAGGAGGGCAAAAACCGCCAGGCGCAGTCGATCGGAGATCAGATCGCGGAGCCGCGCCAGCGGTATCCTGACATGGATGTCCCCCACGTTCTTGAGGAGGCGCGCACGGGCAAGGAGCCGGGGGAGTGGTGCGGGAAGCAGGCATGACGGAATGCTAGGGGATTGGAAGAAGGGGGCGGGCATGCGGCATCAGTCCATAAAACCTCCTTTCTGCGGCCAAACTGGTTCACGGGCTCGCGTTGGAAGCGCACCGCCGCTCACGAGCGTGCGGAACTCCGGCTTCAGGCGGCACTCCGCGTCGTAGGCCGCTTCCGGCAGGCAGCCCCGGCATCCGCAGAGCACGCATACCGACGCGGTGGGGTAGGTCCCGTCGAAGGAGACCAGCTCGCGCGGATCAAGCCTGCGGCCCAGGCGCTTCTCCAGGGCAGCGGTAACCGCCACCGCTATGGCGAAGGAGGGCGCCGCCTTCCCGGCCACGAGGCGACTGACAGCGGAGCGGGAAACGCCCGCGTCTGCGGCCAGGCGGGCCTGGCCCTGGAAGCTGTAGACAGGGATGTGTTCCATGACGCTGGAGATACGATTTTCGAAGGCTGGTAGCGGTGCCATTTCCCCCTTTCGTATGTGACTGCTTGGATGTCTGGAACGTGCGGGGAAGGATACGGCGCGCCCCTTTCATGAAGAAGGGTAGATCCTTTCGGCGTGAGGCGCCCATGGGATTGCCTGGATGCAACGCCTCCCGATGGTAGCGGGAGGCCATACCTGGGATCGGTCATCCGCCTTACCTCGGCGGTATCCGCCGGGGGCGTTGCTGTCCGCTCGCCGCTCTGCTAGCATGGTCCACACAGAGTTCACGTTCCCTTCATGTCCTATAGGAGATGGCAACGTTCCCGACCGACCGCTCATTCGCCCTCTCATGCTCCCTATCTCCATTCAAGCCCTGCACCTGATCGAGCGCGAGGCTCCCGACTTCCGGGAGGCGGTCCTGCACGCGAAGGCGGCCTTCCGCAGCCTGCGAAAGACCCCACAGCTCTCTGTGCGCCTGGAGCGTTTCCACGACGATCCGTTCCTGCTCTACGCCTGCCTCTGGTTCGCCCTCTCTGAGAACGTGGAGATCCGCTTCCTGGTAAGATAGTCTCCGTACGCCTGGATCGGCGTATAGAACGCCAAACTTGACAGACCGCCCTCGATTCCGTTGAATCGACTCAGCAGTCGGGACGTGGGAGGCGATGCGTATCCGCAACGCCACGCGCGCGGGACCACGCACTGTGCAAGGCTGGCGCCATGAACCTGCCCATCCCCAACGCCCAGGAAGTCGCTGAATTCCGCCGTCTCTACCAGGAGCGGCGGGGCGTCACGCTCGGCGACCAGGAAGCCCTTGACCTCGCTACCCGGTTCCTCCACTTCTACTTCTTCTGCGTAACCCCGCCCCCATGCGATACGCCCTCTACGCACGAAAATCCACCGAAGGCGATGAGCGCCAGTCCAGTTCCATAGCGGACCAGAAGCGCCGCGCCCTGGAGATCGTCCGCGCCAAGGGTATCCACGAGGTCGTTATCATCGAGGAGTCCCGCTCGGCCAAGGAGGAGGGGCGCCCGGAGTTCCGGAGGATGCTGGCGATGGCCGACGCCGGGGAGATCGACGGCATCCTGGCATGGCATCCGGACCGCCTCTCCCGCAACGAGATGGACGGGGCGGCGATCACGATGCGCCTGCGCAAGGG
>JBBRLP010000167.1:0-9602 GCA_038231295.1 Chthonomonadales bacterium | reverse complement strand
TGGGGCAGACGGTCACCTGGCTGTTTTTAAGGTAGGGCTGAAGGCGGTTGACCCAGGTGATGTCGCTCCAGTAGCCGCTGTTGGTGCTGACAGACTGTTCGCCTGCGAACTCATAGTGGCAGAAGGAGTAGACTTCGTCGTAGTCCTGGGTATACATGATCTGGGCGGTGGTGATCTGTTTGATGTTGCTGATGCAGCTGATTTTGCGTGCCTGCTCGCGTGCCTGGGCGAAGACGGGGAAGAGAATGGCGGCGAGAATGGCGATAATCGCGATAACGACGAGCAGTTCGATGAGCGTGAAGCCCTTTTTGGTAGGGGACATCGGGATGGTTCTCCTGATCTCAGAAAGAAATTGTTGGTCGGCGAGGCATAAACGTTCTTCTATAGCGCATATCCACAATGCGGGGGTGGGAATGACTGCCTACCTGCCCTATCCTGGGTGGTCAGGAACGGGTCAGGCCGACCGGCAATCGTTCCCTTCCTGTTCGGTAGAGCTTCCCACTCCTCGATGGTCAGCATGCCTCCGCGCTGTGTCCACTATCAGTATGTGGCCGAAAATCTCGTTTTGGCGTCTGCGATTTGGCAGATTTTGTCGTTTTTGAAAAACACTGCTTCCGAATCGCCTCAAAAAACGTGAATGTCTCCCTCCTTCAAAGGGGTCGCATACGACGGGAACGCCCGTTCGTGTCCTGCATTTTCAATCAGGATACAGTGAAAAGCAGCTAACAATGAAAAAAGCAGACGATTTTCGGCTCCGTCTACGCTTCTCCTTCCTGTTGGACTACAGTTCTATCTACAGTCGCCCGGAATAATATGTCTGTACAATCACGAGTACGACAGACACTTTAGAGGGGAAACAACAATGCATACATTCGCAACTCGGAAATATCGGGCCATTCTGGGTTTCGGTATTCCTCTGGCAACCGTCCTGCTCTCCACCTCTGTTCAGGCGCAGGTAACACTTGTGTCCCAACGGACACTGCTCGGCGCGACGGACTTCGTGGATTGGGGAGCGCTGGGCGGAGAAGGGACCACGGTGGCCTCACCCTTCAACATCAATTCCAATGGAGGCGTCGGTCTCACGCTCAGTGAGGTAGGCACGACATTCATACGTGCCAATGAAGGCGGCACTTGGGGCGGCAACTTCGCGCTGGGAGATCATCTGCTCTACACCGGCGTTGCAAGCGGCCCGATCACGGTGGTTTTTGGCACACCGGTTTCGGCAGCGGGTTACCAGATAGAACCGGCCAACGGTGGGCCTTTTGTCGCCCGCTTTCGTGCGTTCGACAACGCCGACACAGACCTGGGTTCGGTGACGGAGATCGGTTCCAGCCATAGCGGCAGCGACAATTCGGCCATCTTTATCGGAGGGAAGCGGCAAACCAACGATATCAAGAAAATTGTGATCAGTCTCGACTCCGCAGGTGGCGACATAGGGCGCTTCTCCATCAACCGCCTGGATTTTGCCACTGCCGCCGCAACCCCGGAGCCGAGCAGTGTGACTCTGCTAGTCGGTCTGACCGTCGCAGGCGGCGTCTTCCTCAGACGGCGCAAAAAATAGAATTCTGCACCGAGCAAGCAGGTAAGACTGCACGAAAAACGGCCGGAAAACAGACTGTTTCCCGGCCGTTTTGTCATGTAGAGTTGCTGTCGCGGTAGAGCTAGGCGGTGCGGAGGACGCCTCGGAAGTCGGTGGGCGTTCCTGCGTAGCCGGGGAAGACGCGCTGCAAGCCCTGAGCGCCGAGATGTTTGAGGGCCATCTCGCCGAAGACCGCACGGAAGTCGGTGGTCAGGGCAAGATCGCGGTTCTCGTAGAGTTGACCGTCAGCGAGGCCCGGCCACTTGCCGAGGACTTTGCCGCCGTTCACATCGCCGCCGAGCGCGAAGAAGCAGGTGGCGTGGCCGTGATCGGTGCCGTTGTTGCCGTTCTGCCGGGCGGTGCGTCCGAACTCGCTCATGGTCAGGATCGCCACGTCGCTCATGCGGTCACCGAGGTCCTGGTAGAGCGCGGCGACGCCCTGCCCGAACTCCCGCAACTGCTGCGTCAGGCGCGGGCCTTCGTTGACGTGCGTATCCCATCCGCCCATCTCGGCGAACGCCACCTCCACGCCCACATCGGCCTTGATAAGCTGCGCGATCTGTTTGAGCGAATCACCGAACCGGCCTGCCGGATAGACCGCGCCGTTGGCAGGAGTGTAGGTTCCCGGATTCGCCTTCTTCAGCATCGCAATCGCCTCGAAACTCTCCTTGCCGGTGCCATGCACGACATCCCCCACCGCGCTGTCGTAGAGCGTCTCGAAGCCGTCCACGACCGAGGTCTGCCGGGCAGAGGCCATTGCCGCCATCGCCGCGCTGTCGTCCGCGCCTTTGCCCGACCGGGCGGCGCGACGGCCCTTGCCTTTGCCGCTCTCCGCTTCCAGCCCGATGCCGAACGACTTCAAATCGGGAATGGCGAGTGCGCCCGCCTCGCCCTGAAGGCTGCGGGGCAGGCCGTGATCGCCGCCGAGCGCGACCGCACGGAACGGACTGCCGCCTTTCGCGCTGGCCAGTTTCGCCTGATCTTCGGGACAGGAGAGGACGGTGCGCGACAGCCAGCCATCGGAAGCGCGTTTGCTGCCCGGAGTGCCGGACTCCATATAGTCCTGCGCGTCGAAGTGCGAGCGAGTGCCGTCGGGCGACCCGCAGGCGTGAATGGCGGCGAGATGTCCGGCCTTATAGATGGGCAGGAACGGCGCGAGCGCGGGATGCAGCCCGTAGAAGCCGTCGAGATCGAGCGCCGTTCCCACTTTCCCGGCGGAAGGCCGGGGAACCGCGAGATTGGGGCGCAGGCGGTACAGGTCGGGATCGCCGTGCGGCACGACGATGTTCAGGCCGTCCGCCGCGCCGCGCTGAAAGATACAGACGAGCGTTTTCTTGCGCTTCTGGGCCGTGATCTCCGCACCGAAGGCGGCCTGCCGCAGAAACGCCGGGCCGAGAACGGGCGCGAAGCCGATAGAGGCGAGGGCAATGCCTCCGTTTTTGACAAATAAGCGGCGTGTTATGTTCATGGTAGTAGTCTCCGTAACTCTTTCACAAATTCCGTGTGTAATGCCTGGAAAATAGCCCCCCAGCCCCCGATTCCGGGGGAGTAGGGATTTTCATCCGACAGGGTGTCCACAGGGCAGGGAAGGCTCTGGCCGGACTATCGGCGCTGGAACTCCGGTGAACCGAGCAGAAGCGCGGCCAGACGCGGCGCGGCGGTGTTTTCGCTCGATGCCGCCACCGTCTCCGGCGAGGCCGTCGCGGTCTGCTTCAGAAGCGTCGCCTTCGTGGAAGGAGAGAGGCTCTGGTGCAGTATCTGCGTGGCGAAACTGTCCAGGAACTTGCTCGTGTCCTTCGTTTTCGGCAGGGTCTGCATCATATCCGGCAGGCGCACATCCGCCAGTTTGCCGCCTGTCAGCGCGAGGGAGAAGTTCATGCGCGAGATGAGCGCACCGGACGAGACCCACTTCTGTGACTCTTCCGGGTAGCCTGTCGGGGCCTGATACTGGAACAGGGGCTGCCCCATCTCCCCGACTTCGCCGAGGAGCGACGTGGTGTTGAGGTAGAGGTAGCCGCCGCCTTTGGGAGGCTTGACCTGTGCCGCCTGCTTGCCGCCCGCCGCCTCCGAACCGGCATACGTCCCGCCGAGAGCGCGAACGGAACTGACCGCATACTCGAAAGGCGATTTGATCTTGCTGCGGAATGCGCTCGACGACAGGAACTCCGGCGAGAGGACGATGGTGCGAGTGACCTCGCGCAGGTCGCCGTCCGTGCGTTTCCAGGTCACCACACACTTGTCCACAAGCGACGCGGGCGGGTTGTCGGAGACCAGACGCTGGCAAAGCTGCGTGGAGATATGGCGCATCGTCGCGGGATGAGACGCCAGAATATCCAGCACCTTTTCGCCGTCCTGGATGCCGCCGCCTGCGGGAATGCGCTGCCCCAGAACGATCTTCTCGCCGTTGTCGTGCAGCGCGGGATAGAAGCGGAACCCTCCGGCGTCGGCGTACTTGCCCGCTTTTGCCTGCCGCGCCGCGCCCTCGCGTCCGATGCTCCAGCCCGTCAGACAGCGAGCCACTTCCGTGACATCCTTCTGCGTATAGCCACCGTCCACGCCGAGCGTGTGCAGTTCCATGATCTCACGGGCATAGTTCTCGTTCAGACCACCGGCCCGCTTCTTCTTCGGGGCCGGGGGAACGGCAGGCGCGGCGTTCGGGTCCTGATTGGGATTCGCGGCGGCCATCGCTTTGCGCCGTTTGGCTAACCGCTGAAGCGCCGGGTTCACCTGGGGCGTGTCGCTCGTGGACTGGAAGTTGTCCAGGTAGACGAGCATTGCCGGGCTTTTGGCGCTCGCTTCCAGCAGGTCGCGGAACTTGCCGAGAACGTGCGGGCGGATCACCTCGCGGTCGTCGCTGATTTTGAGGATGGCACAGGGCTGTTTGCGAATGTCAATGTTGAAGTGGTTGCCCCAGAAATCCACGAGGACTTCCTGCAACTGCCGCTCCGACTCGACTGCCCGCAGCATTTTGGCGTCCATGAACTCCGACTCGGCCTGCGCGATAGGCTGCGAGGCTTTGAGCAGTTCCCGCCGCGTCGCCTGAATCTGTTTGCGCTCCTCCGGGGTAGCGTCCGCCAGCAGGTTCTTTTTGGGCTTCGCCGCTTCCGCCGGTGCAACCGCGCTATCCGCCGGGGCGGGAGTCATCTTCGGATCGTTCTGGGTATCTTTGCGGACCAGCGCCTTCCGCATGGCCTGCGCCGAGCGGGTACTTTCCAGAAAGGTGTGATAGAGTTCGCCAAGCTGCTCACTGCTCATCTGGAGCATGGTGTAGGAGGCGAGTTTCTGCTCGACGGCGGTATCGGGAACGTTCTGCGGTGTCAACTGTTGGTTGATGTAGCGCTCCAGGCCCATCGCCCGGACTTTCTCCACGTCGCCGGGGCGCGGCCCGAAGCCAAGCCGGTTCAGGACATGGACAATCTTCTCGTCCTCCGTCAGCGGGCGCAACGGGGCGCTTTTCTTGATTGTCTTCGCGACAGAGGCCATCCCTTTGCCGTCGGCATCTGCTCCGGGGCCGGGCGCGGCGAGCGCGTGCAGGGCGAAGAGTCCCATGCTTCCCGCCACGCTGAAGGCGGCGAAGATGCTGAGAACGAGCTGCGTTTTCTTACCTCGGTTGTTTGTCATGGGGGCATCCTTTGCTGGCGGTTACGTGCGATAAAATGTTGCAGGACTGCGGGAAAGTTTGGCCTATTGAATCGATCGAGTTTCCCGGCAGACCGTCACCAGTACCTACCCGGAGTGTCGGGGCGGTCGCTGGAGAAATAGTGCTGGTCTTGCAGACGGCGGCGACAGGCGATTGTTCAGAATCAGGGGGATTCCGCGCAAGAAAGGCAATGTCACAGGAGACGGGTAGGAGAAGGGAGGGTTTCTGTCGAAGAGAAGGTCATTCTCTACCGAAAGTCTGGTGAGGCTGCATGAACCTGCCAACGGGAACCGTTACCTTTCTCTTTACCGATATCGAGGGTTCGACACGCCTGTGGGAAGAGTCGCCCGAACCGATGCGGCGCACTCTGGCCCGCCACGACGCGCTGATTCGCGAAGCGATAGAGGCGAACAGCGGCGTGGTCTTCAAGACGATTGGGGATGCCTTCTGCGCGGCCTTTGCCACGGCCCCGGAAGCACTCTCCTCCGCCCTCATCATCCAGCATGGCCTTCAGTCCGAAACCTGGCCGGGACCGCTGCGCCTGGGGGTACGCATGGCCCTGCATACCGGCGCGGTGGAGTGCCGCGACAACGACTATTTCGGCCAGCCGCTCAACCGCGTGGCCCGTCTGCTCTGGGCGGGGCATGGCGGCCAGATTCTGCTCTCGGATGTGACGCAGGAACTGAACCGGGACCATCTGCCACCCGGCGTCGCGCTCAAAAATCTGGGCGAACAGCGTCTGCGTGATCTCGCCCGCCCGGAGACGGTCTTTCAGGTGCTGCGTCCCGATCTGCTCGCCGACTTTTCCCCGCTCCGCTCCCTCGACAGCGCCGAACTTCCCAACAACCTGCCGCAGCAGCTCACCTCCTTTATCGGCAGGGAGAAGGAGGCCGAACACGTCAAGGCGCTGTTGAGCAAGACGCGCCTGCTAACGCTGACGGGGAGCGGCGGATGCGGCAAGACACGCCTCTCGCTGCAAGTGGCGGCGGACGTGCTGGACGACTACCCGGACGGCGTCTGGCTGATCGAACTGGCGGCCCTCACCGAAGCGGGCCTGGTGACGCAGACCCTCGCGCAGACGCTTGGGCAACGCGAAGAGGCGGGCAAGCCCCTGCTTCAGACTCTGACGGAGTATCTTAAACCGAAGCGGATGCTGCTGGTGCTGGACAACTGCGAGCATCTGCTGAGCGTCATCACCCGACTGACCGATTCGCTGCTGAGGGCCTGTCCCTCGGTCAAGATTCTCGCCAATAGCCGCGAAGGGATGGGGACGGGGGGTGAGGTCGTCTATCGGGTTCCCTCCCTCTCGCTCCCGGACCCTAAAAAGCGGCAGACAGTCGTCAGCGTCATGCAGTACGAGTCGGTGCGCCTGTTCGTCGAGCGGGCGGCGGCGGTACTGCCGACCTTCACGGTCACGAATGCCAACGCCTCCGCGCTGGCGAGCGTCTGCCACCGTCTGGACGGGATTCCCCTCGCCATCGAACTGGCCGCCGCCCGTGTGCGCGTTCTCTCGCTGGAGCAGATCGCCGCCCGCCTGGACGACCGTTTTCGGTTCCTCACCGGAGGCAATCGCAGCGCCCTGCCCCGGCAGCAGACGCTTCGCGCCCTCATTGACTGGAGTTTTGAACTGCTGACCCCGCCGGAGCAGACGCTGTTGGCGCGGCTGGCGGTCTTCGCGGGCGGCTGGACGCTGGAGGAGGCGGAGGCGGTGACGGCGGGGGAGAGCATCGAAGACTGGGAGGTGCTGGACTTGCTGACGAGCCTGGTGGACAAGTCGCTGGTCTTCGCGCAGTCTCAGGGCGAAAGCGCCCGCTACCACCTGCAGGAGACCGTGCGTCAGTATGCACGGGAACTGCCTCTCTTCCGCGACGAGGAGACGGCGATCCGCCAGCGGCATCGGGACTGCTTTCTGGCTCTGGCAGAAGAGGCCGATCCGCAGTTGGACGGCCCGCAACAGCAGGAGTGGTTTGCGCGGCTGGAAGCGGAACACGACAACTTCCGCGCCGCCCTGGATTTCTGCGGACAGGATACGGAGCCGGAGAGCGCGACGGCGGCCGTGCGGCTGACGGCGGCGATCTACTGGTTCTGGTTCGTGCGCGGCTATATCAGTGAAGGCCGCAAATACCTGACGGCGGCGCTGGAGCGGGAAACGGCAGCGCTAGAGCCGAAAGTCCGCGCCCGCGCCCTAACCGGTGCGGGCATTCTGGCACGAGATCAGGGAGACAAAGCGGAGGCGCAGTCACGCTTCGCCCAGAGTCTGGCGCTGGCGCGGGAGCAGCAAGACCTGCGCGGCATTACGGGCGCTCTCAACAATCTGGGAATGCTCGCGCTGGATCAGGGTGACTACGAGACGGCGCGTCCGCTCTATGCGGAGAGCCTGGAACTGGCGCGGGCGCAGGGCGATAAGGCGCGTATCGCCGCCGCGCTCAACAATATGGGCAACAGCGTCTTCTATCAGCAGGACTATCCCGCCGCGAAAGCCCTCTACGCGGAGAGCCTGACCCTGGCCCGCCAACTGCAAGACCGGCAGCGCATCGCCACCTACTCCAACAACCTGGGGCTGGTAGCGCGGTATGAGGGTGACTACGCCGGGGCGCGGACGCTCTACGCGGAGAGCCTGACGCTGTTTCTGGAACTGGAAGATCGGCGCGGCGCGGCCTACGTGCTGGAGATGTTGGCCGCTCTCGCCGCCGTCGAGGAGGAGCCTGCGCGTTCCGTCTGTCTGTCCGGCGCGGCGGAATCCGTGCGCGAAACCATCGGCAGCGCCCTTCCCCCGATAGATCAGCAGGAGCGGGACACTCGCCTGTCGGCCTTACAGGACACATTGGGCAGCGTGGACTATACGACAGCGTGGGAGGCAGGACTGGCGATGACACTGGAACAAGCCGCCGAGTTCGCGCTCACAGCAGCGCGTATCGAATAAAATCATAGCCTTCCTGTGAACGATTGCACACCGGCCCTTTCTCTTTCCGGGTATCATAACCGAAGAACCACCGTCTGACAGGCATCTCTACCGACGTCAACCTATTTCTGCCTACCGCTGTCTGCTCGAAACGACGGTCATTTCTTCATTGCCAGGTGGACTGCACCCGCTTTCCCCTCTTTGTGCCTGATAGGGAGATTCTTGGTTATGCCTGTCCAATATTCCGAACGCTCTTTTGCACCTGCTTTCGCTACCCCTTCTGCCGCTGTGCCTTCCTGGCTCTGTCGTGCCTCTTTGTCGGTGTGCCTCTTCATCACCGTAACGCTTGCCTGCCTTCCCGCTCATGCCGATCCGCCTGCCCCACAGACACCTGCCGCCTCTGCCAATCAAACGTCTCCTCCGCCAACTGTGTTTAAAGCCAACCCGGAAGTCCAAGCGTTACTGGATAAGGGCCGAGCAGCCCTCCAGGCAGGCAAGACCAACGAGGCTGCCGACCTCTACGAGCAGGCGCTCACCAGAGCCAGAACGCTTGCCGACCGCAAAGGCGAGACGGAGGCGCTCCGAGGACGCGGCAATGTCTACAAGGCGGTCAAAGAGCCACAGAAAGCGATAGAACTGTACCAACAGGCTCTCTCTGTCGCCCAATCCCTAAAGGATGCAACCGGGCAAGGCAATGCTCTTGCCAACATAGGTAATGTGTACAGCGATACCAGTCAGCCGCAAAAGGCGCTGGAGTTCTATCAGCAGGCTCTTCCACTTCACCGAGCTAGCGGGGACAAAAATGGCGAAGCAAGCACTCTCAACAATATAGGTAGTGTCTATGGCGCTACCGGACAGCCACAAAAGGCACTGGAGTTCTTTCAACAAGTACTCACGATTTACCGAGCCACCGGGGACAAGAACGGGGAAGCATACGCTCTCACCGGCATAGGTCTTGTCTACAGTGATACCAGTCAGCCACAAAAGGCGCTGGAATTCTATCAGCAGACTCTTTCGCTATACCGAGCGACCGGACATAAGGACGGGGAAGCAGGCACTCTCGCCAATATAGGTAATGTCTACCTCAATACCAGTCAGCCACAAAAGGCGCTGGAGTTCTATCAACAGGCTCTTCCACTTCACCGAGCTAGCGGGGACAAGCATGGTGAAGCAGACACTCTCAACGGTATAGGTGTTGTCTACAGCACTACCGGTCAACCAGAAAAGGCGCTGGAGTTCTTGCAACAGGCTCTCCCGCTTCACCGAGCTAGCGGGGACAAGAACGGTGAAGCAGACACTCTCGACGCTCTCTCTGGCGTCGAGCAACGCTTACATCATCCAGGGCTTGCTCTTGCACATTCCCGTCAGGCAGTGGCTCTTCTCGAAGAGTTACGTGCAAATCTAGGCGGCTATAGCGAGAGCAAATCTTCCTTGCTCGCCTCAAAACTGCCTGTCTACTACGACTGCATCGCTCTGCTCCT
>JBBRLP010000166.1:0-9795 GCA_038231295.1 Chthonomonadales bacterium | reverse complement strand
GGCCGGGTACAAAAACGTACCCGGCAAGAAAGTGCGGGCGTCCTGCGGACGCAATCTTCAGAAGCCCATTCTCGTCGGAGCGCCTGTTCCGGTGCGATTGGACACGTTCTTGTGCCGGGTAACGCCCTCCGAACCCTGCCAATCAACAAGGCATTTCCGTCTGCAAGACGTTTGCACTTTCATGACGGGGGTTTTCAACCCCCGGAACACCTACCAGGATTTTCAACCCCCGGCCAACCGCCGACCAAACTGCCGGAGGAATTCAATTCACTGTCTTTGGTGGTGTAGTCGCCAACAGAGGAGTAAAGGGAGAGTCTTTGAGCGCTTTCAGGCCCGCGACGACCTGTTCTGCGTTCAGTTCCGCACCCGCCGCATTCGTGTGGGTATGCTCGTCTCCGAAGAGCGTCTCTACTTTCTCTTTGCCAAGCGCCTCGTAGCGTTTCGCGATCAGGTCGTTCAGGTCTACGAACGCGACAGCCTCCTGCTTCGCGGCCTCTGCTGCCCATTTGCCGTAGTCGCCCGAAGCCCGCGCTACCGTCTTGTCATCTTTCCAGATTTTGCGTGGGACGGGCGAGAGGACGATAGCGGTTGCGCCTTTCGTTTTCGCGTCGCGGATGTAGCGGCGGAGATACCATCCGTAACTGTGAACCGTCTCTTTCACTTTGGTCGTCGGGTTTTCGACCTCTTCTGTCTCGTCACTGGTGCCTTTGATTGAAGCGCGGTTGCGCGGGTCTTTGAGCGAGCCGCCGTCGTTATGCCCGAACTGCATGAGTACATAGTCGCCCGGTTTGAGTTCCGCCAGGACTTTATCCCACAGCCCTTCGGTCAGGAACGTCCGACTGCTGCGTCCGCCCCGCGCCCGATTGACTACTTTGATTTTCACCGGGTCGAAAAGTTTCACCAGCGGGTCACCCCAGCCGAGTTGGCCCTTCGTGTGATTGTTCACCGTGGAATCCCCGATCAAAAAAAGCGTGGGAAGGGCAGCAGGTGCGGGCGTCTGCGCCATCGCCTGACCGGCGACTACCAGCGCGAACGCGACACAGAGTAAGCGAAACATCTTCATGGCATGTCCTCCAGAGGAACGCTTCGCGCCAACGGGCGCGAAGACGGGCAGGGGTTCAGGGAAATTTGCGTTCGACAGGCTGAAGTGTCACCGGCCCCAGCAGGCCACAATCGGTCAGGGGCCAATCCGCCGCATTGAACGGCTTGTAGTTGATATTGACGAAATTGATGTCTTTGAAAATCTTCCAGTTCACACCGCGTCGGTCCAGGTCACGGATACGGTTGGCGGCGACTCCGGTGACCTCGATCACCAGCAGATTGTCGGTCGGTTTCAGGTCTTCCGCCAGAACGCGATAGGGGGCGGCCAGCAACGTTTCCAGAGGTTTGCCGTTCAGCCGCACCCGCGCACTCTGACAGACCGCGCCGAGGTCCAGCCAGCCTCGCGACACATTCGCCGGACGGTCGAAGCGTAGCGTATAGCGGGCGGTTCCGGCGAACCTCTCCGCCTTCTCCCCGCCCTGCTTCGTCCAGGTAGCCAACTGCTGCGTTTTGTAGGAGAACGGAAGTTCCGGCCCGCCCTCGATAAACTCGACCTGCCACTCCCCCCGTAAGTCGTGTTTCTCTCCTGCGGCCTGCCAGTATCGCCAGTCCGGGAGACCCGCTGGAAAGGTGGCTGCCGTGCAGAGAAACACCGTTTCGCCCGGCTGCAACGCCAGAAAAACCTCCGTCTCGGCCTGTGCATTCTTTCGTGTGGCCGCTCTGCCCACCGCGCCGGTCAGCGGGTCGAGAACCTGCACGTTTCTGTCCGTGACGGTGAGCGGAATCCACTGTGCAACAGGGACGGTTCCCCGGTTCGCGACGAAATAGAACGCGCCGTTGCTGTCCGTGCGCCGAATAAACGAGAGGCCCGGCGTGTCCGCCAACCGCTCCCGCCGCACTCCTGCCTTCTCCAGCATTGCCCGTACATCGTCCCCGATCCAGACACTGCCTTTGCCCACCTCATAGGGATGGAGAGAGAGCGCATTCAATTCCGACGTCGAGAGTGGATGGCTTTGCAGCCCTTTCAGCAAGGTGTAGAATCGTTCGCGTTGCTTCGGTGTATTCCCCCATCCGGGGAGGTCGCCCGGAAACCCCTTCTGAAACAGCACCGTCGCGCCCTCGTTGGCGAGCCGTACCAGATTTTCCAGGGTAGCCAGCGGCATGAACTTGCAGGAGGGAACGAGCAGAACCCGGTAACTGCCGCCCGGCAAACGCAGATGCCCCGACGCTTCCGTCTTTGCCGTCGCGATCTGCCTGTCCGAAATGTAGTCCGTCGCGTAGCCCTTCGCAACCAGCGTCTGCGCGACCTGACCGAACGGCTCCTTCTCGAACCAGTCGCGTTTGTGGACGGCAAGCTGCTTGATAAGGTGCGTCGCATCGCCCTGCCAGACATCCCGCTCCGGCCAGTAGAGCAGAACATCGCTGTCGGGTTCGCCGGATTGCAGCAGCGACTGACAGCGCGTGATGTAGGTGTTCAGCGCAGGTACATCGTGCCAGATCGGGTTGTTGGGGTTCATCTCGGTTGAGGCGTAGAAGAGCCAGCCGGGCCAGGCGGCGTTTGCGGGGGAGTAAGCGGTGCCGTGATAGAAGATATGGTTGATTCCGGCGCAGAAGAGCATATCCGTCTCCGCTTTCATCTCCGCCAACGTCTCGGTGAAATGCTCGGCGAGCCACGTTCCGGTCTCCGAACTGACTAACTGCCGCCCGGCCACATGGCCTGCGGAGGAGGCGAACATCGCCAGCAGGGGGGCGCGGTCGGCCCCGAAAACCTCCGTTTCGGGAATGTCGGCGGCGGCGTAGAGATCGAGCAGGTTGCCAGGAGAGCCGTGTGCCTGATTGCGGGCGAGTTGACCTTCCCGGTGCGCCTGTTCCACCCAGGGCGTGATCACTCTGTCCAGAAATAGCTCACCCATCAGATGGCGGTAGTCGTTGCGAACTCGTTCGCCCTCCTCCGCATCGCCCTTGCCGATCAGGGCAGGCAGGTGGTCGCGCAGATCGTAGCCGCACCGGGCGAGAAACTCCGGGAAGACCTCCTGCGTCCAGTTGCCTTCGTACTCATACGAGTCGTGAAACTGCGCTCGAATGCCTCCGGTTGGCAGTTTCGAGAAGAGCGTGGAGAACGGGCTTAATCCCGCTTCCAGCGACTTCTGCGAAAACGGATTGATTGAGTTGCCGCCGCCGCCCGGCCCCGGACGCTTGACCTTGCTGCCCGAAAACCGCTGCGTGACGACATAGACCGTCCACTCGCCAGTCGGAACCGTCCAGTCGAGATTGCCCATCGCGTCCAGTTTCTCAGTCAGCGCAACCACTCTGCCACCGCTCCCATACGCGACAATAGCCTGCGGACGGGCACCTCCGAACGGCAGATGCAGCGCCTCATTGCCCTTGACGGCATGGGTCTCTATCACGAGCGTTGCACTCGCGAGACCGACAGGAACCGTCGGCCCGCCGATGCGCCAGCCGGAACCGGGCGGAAGGTCTACGCCCATCTCCAGCCGCTTTGCTTCGGTGCAGGTGTGGGCGAGCATTTCGGTCCAGTTGGGGGAGAGGTAAGCGAGTTCATTCGCGTCCTGCCCCTTGACGCCGTAGATGCAGGTGACCTCTACGCCGCCCAGGCCCGCCTGCCGGTAGGTCTCCAGCAGACGGGTCAGGTTCGGCTTGTCCACGGCGCTGCCGAGCCACCACCAGCGCGTCCAGGGTTTTGCTGTGCGCGTGACCGGGGGCCAGAGCGTGTTCTGCACCCCGGCCCTGGTCTGGCCCTCGGTTGTTCCCCCCATGCCCGACAGCATCAACGCTGCCAGAGAGAGCATTCCGGCTGTCGCTCCCCATGTCGCCATCCTGGACACGCTCCTTCCCGCACCCTGCCTCTCACTGGCTGCCGACGCCCTTGACACGCATCTTGACGGTGTAGACGCTCTTGCTCGCGGTGATGAACAGCGTGTGCATATCCTTGCCGCCAAAGCAGATGTTGGCCGTCCAGTCCTCTGCGATGGGTATCTGCTCGATCTGCTTGCCGGTTTTGTCGAAGACCGTGACGCCCGGTTTGCCGGTCAGGTAGACGTTGCCTTCGTTGTCAATCGTCATGCCGTCGGAGCCGAGTTCGCAGAAGAGCCGCTTGTGGGTAAGGCTGCCGTCCGGCTGAATGTCGTAGGCATAGGATTTGTTGGCATCTATGTCCGCGACGTACAGCGTCTTGCCGTCCGGTGTCCCGATAAGGCCGTTGGGCTGCTGAAAGTCCTCAATCACGCGGGTCAGTTTCTTCGTCGTGGCGTTGAAGAAGAAGACTGCGTGCATATCCTGCTCCTGCGGGCCGCGTTTCCAGTAGTCGCGCTTGTAGAAAGGGTCGGAAAAGTAGAGATTGCCGTCGGGCCGCAGCCAGACATCATTCGGGGCGTTGAGGAGTTTGCCCGCGTAGTTTTTGAACGCGACCACCGGCTTTTTGCCCGGCGCGATCTTCCACATCTCGTTCTTTTCGTCGGCGCAGGTCCACAGGTTGCCCTTGCTGTCGAAGCAGAGGCCGTTCGAGCGTCCGGCGGGCTTCATAAAGGTGGTGATCTTGCCAGTCGTCGCGCTCCATTTCATAATCCGGTCGTTGGGCTGATCGGTAAAGTAGATATCGCCCTTCTTGTCGGAGGCCGGCCCTTCGGTGAAGTCGAATCCTCCCGACACCTTCACCACTTTCGCGCCCGGCGCGATAATCCCGCTCCCCGTCTGCGCCTTCGCCGCCATGCCCGTTCCCAGTCCCAGACAGACCAGCGCCGCCATCCCCATTGCCCTCATTCGCATCTCTCTTCTCCCTTCAAGCATCTTCGCCCCTAAGTGATGAACCTGACAACCGTTCATTCCGTCTTTTCGGATTCCGAAATCGTCTTTTCGATGCGGCGGTCCGGGATCAGCCTCATCAGCGCCACGATGGTATAGATCACCACAGAGAGCCACGTAGCGAACCCGGCCATCCCTATCGCGTCCGTATACAGCAGCGGCGATATATTCACATCGGTTCCGACAGCCTGCGACAGCAGAGAGCCTTTGCCCTGTTCGCGAATGAGCGTCCTATGCAAAATCCAGTTGGCCAATGCCGCCATCATCAGCACACTCGCCTTGTCCCTGCTTGCCAACAGATTTCTGCGAATGCTACTGTCTCCCCAACTTCATCTCATTGTCCTGTCCTCGCGGAGTTCTGCAAAGGTTGGGTGAGCGCCACTTGCACTTTCACAGGGTTACCCCAACTGCCGCCCCAGGTGGCTGTGATCTCCTGCTGCCCCTGGTAAAAGCCAGGCGAATCGGTGGGAAGCGCGTAATCTTTACCCAGTTTATCTGTTATGTCGCAGTAGTACTTGAGCAGATAGCGGCCGGGCATAATGCGAGTACGAAGCCGTTCTGCCTCTGCCTGTACGTCACGGGCAGGCACGACCATAAACATAATGAGGTTCGTGCCACTTAACTGCCCCTTGTCCGCATAGGCCATTCGCTCGCCCGTTCCGATGGGCTGTTGTCCCCAGGTATTTCGGACTGTGTCCCACGCATACACGTCCGCCCGCAGCAGCTTGCCTCCCCAAAGCGAAGGGCCGTTCGTAACCGATAGAATGCTGTTCATGTTCACCAGCGCTTGTTTGGCAGGAGAAGGGAGTTCGTTTTCGTTGCGGTACTTGCCCTTGACGCTCCTGGAGTAATCCTCCAGCCAAGCCCGAAACATCTTGTAGCCTGCGTCCCCGTACATCATCTTCACGCCGCCCCCATGCGCCACTCTGTTGAGGGGCTTGAGGAGCAGCAGGCTTTCCTCGGGTTTTTCTAAATTCACATCGCCCTGCGCGATGAGTCGCTTCATGGTGGCTTCCGGGCTGTTGGGAACAAACCAGCTGACCCGTTCGCCGTACTTTTTCACGTTTTCCTGATTATCAGGGCGGTGGCAGCCCATGCAGCGTCCCTCTTGTGACCAGATGTTGCGTTCAAACGAGGCGACGACACTATCTATGCGCGTATGGCGAATAACGGCATTGGACACGGATGGGCCTGCTCGCCTGCCTGCCGGAAGCGTCGCAACCGAACGCATCTTCGGATCTTGTGCAGCCGCCACAATCCAGGCCCGAAATGCGGCGTACTCCACGCTCCGGGTCTTCTGCGTGAGCAATCCTGTTTTGGGTGTGGACATCTGAATAAGGTGCAGGATATGGGATGCTTCGGGTGATTTTAGATCAATCATGCCGTTGTCACGCAAGGAGGCGAAAGTCTGTGCTTCTGAGGGACGCACATAGTCCTTCAAGTCCACGCCAGACAGATGACACTCGGCGCAGCTCGAAGGATTGGACGACTGAAGGAGTGGAAGGATACGCCGCTCGAAAACACTTCGTGATGACGCAGGTTTTTGTTCTTGCGCCGATGAAAAGCAGGCCGCCAGAGGTAAGAGAGCCACCAAACAAACAAACGAAGCATACCGCACCTGGAGGATGAGTTTTCGTCGGAGGACAGAGATGAGGCGCTTTCGCACTATGCGTGGCACAACGTTGTAGACCATGAAGTTTCTCCCGGACGCACGACATCGCACGACAACACGTCGTACCGAGCCTCTATTCTTCTTGCTTCCAAGGATTCCCTGCACCGTTGCTCTCAATGGGGGCGACTCACGATCGTGCAGTTATGGCTGCTCGACGGGCAATAGCCGTGAAGTCCGTTTCCTGCGAGGAGGATCCTGCAATCTGCAGTAAGGATACTGCGAGCATGAAAAGACAAACGATTGTAGAGATACGCACATTTGCATTCGAGTGTCTCTATTTGGGAGAAAACTGAATGGCGAAGCCGCCGTCCGGGGCCATCGGAATGGTCAGCGTGTCTTTGCCAGTGAAGGTGCGGGTGGTCTCGACGAGATGTTCGGCGTTTTCGGCGGCGTCTAGGGCGTCGGCGTAGAGGTGGGCGGTGAAGGTGCCCTTGCCGAGGAAGGTGAGTGGTATTTGCAGCGTGCGGGGCGTGTGGTTGGTCATGCCGCCGAGGAACCAGTTCGCGCCGGACTTTCGCGCAGAGAGGATGAACTCACCGACTTCCCCCTGGAGAATTTTCGTCTCGTCCCAGACGGTCGGCACAACGCGCAGGAACTCGATGCCCGGCTGACCGCGATAGTGTTCGGGGGCATCGCAGGCGACGGTGAGCGGGCTGTCGAACACGACAAACTTTGCGAGTTCGTGGCAGCGGGTTCCCATCACCTGCGTAGGGCCGGTGGCCTTCCACTTGTCGCGGCTGCGGTTCAGGAAGCCGCCCGGTGTGTAGTCCATCGGCCCGGCCAGCATCCGGGTAAAGGGCAGGGTGACATCGTGTTCGGGGGTGAGGCGTGTGGAGAACTTGGCGTACTCCTCGCCGAGGACGCCTTCGCGGGTGATTTGGTTCGGGTAGGTGCGCTGGGTTCCGGTTGGTTTGTAGGCCCCGTGGAAATCCACCATAAGGTGATGCGCCGCCGCCGCTTTGATGACGGTGTGGTACCAGTTCACCATCTCCTGGTCGTCGCGATCCATAAAGTCTATCTTGACGCCCGCCAGTCCCCACTTCTCGTAGAGCGCGAAGACCGTGTCCAACTGCCCGGCCCGCAGTTTCCTGTCCACATCGTTGGAGTGCAGCCAGACAAAGAGGCGCACTTTCTTCTCACGGGCGAACCGCAGCACTTCCGGCATATCCAGGTTCGGGTTGATGTGGGAGATGTCTGCGTCCGCCGTGTTGAACGGGCCGTACCACTGCCAGTCCACCAGTTGATACGGAAAGCCCATCTCGGCGGCGAACTCGATATACTCCTTCTCCGTCGCGGTGTCCATCTTGACATCGCCGCTCCACCAGTGGTCCCAGGCACATTTACCGGGCTGTACCCACTGTGCGTCCCCGATAGCCGAGGGTTCGCTCAGGTTCAGCACCATGTCCGACTCGACGAGATCGCCCGGTCGCGCTCCGATGAGCAGCACCCGCCAGGGAGATTTGCAGGGTGTCACGGATTTGACGAGTCCCTGCCCGTCGTGGCGTGGCGCGAGACGTGTCACCAGTCCGCTCTCGGTGCGTTTGGTTCCGTCGTCCGTAAAGACGGTGAAGGTCGCGCTGCCTTTCGTTTTGGTTTCGGCGTCAATCCCGACTTCCGCCTCCAGGCGCGTATATTTGCCGGACAGGTCGTAGACGATTTCGCCCTTCGAGTGGCTGCCGAGGCCGTGCGCGAAACTGCGCTCTCCGATCTTCAGCGGGTTTCCGTCCACGCTCTTGTCGTGTCCGAGCGTGCCGAACCCCTGCACGGAGGAAACAGGCGTGAGCGAACTCAGAAAAACGGTCTTGCCGTCCGTCGTGGTCAGTTTGGCGTCGGCCCAGTCGGCATGGTCGAAGGTGAAGTCGTCGCCACCGTCTCCGACGATCAAGCGTAGCGTCTGTCTGCCTGTCAGCGGGACGGTGAGGCGTTTCGCGGCCTCCCCACCGCGCATCACCCCGCTGTCGAAGAGCCGCACTCCCTCGTTGGCAGTCGAAGTGCCGCTGAGGTACATTCCCGCCCAATCCTGCAAGTCGGCCTCGGTGATGGCGACGTAGGAGGCAAACTCCGTACGGAGGAGGAGCGGAACGCCGTAGGGCGTCTCGGAACTCAGCGCACTCATCTTCTGCTTGCGGAACTCGCCCTCCTGCGCCGAAGAGTAGCCCCCATAGTTCGCTGCCCAGACGACCGGATCGCCCCCGAAGCGGAACTGCATCTCCTCCCGTGTCAGCGTAAACTCCCGCAGCCCCGCCTGCGTCGGCAGGACATAACGAAACGCAATCCCGTCATTGTAGGCACGCAACACCAGTTCCAATCGTCGCTTCGGTACCTGGCGCTCGTCCAGAACCAGCCGCATTTCATTGCCGTTTTCCACGACGTGCCGCCGCTTGCCCAGCCTGTTCTCCCATTCCGATTTTACGGGCAGGACGCTATGGCTGCGAACCCGGCAGTCACCGCCCAGCGCAGGCGCGTCCTTGAACTCCAGACGGAACGCCGACGGCAGCACCACCGGCTGACCATGCGACGAAACCGAATAGGCGATTTTCTCACCGACCGCCACCGTCACCAGTATCTTCCCATCCGGTGACGCGACCGAATACTCTTCAATCTTCGCGGACTTCACCGCCTTCCCGCCATGAGCGGACAGGCTCATCGCCAGAAGCAGGATCATCGCCCCAAGTAAACTCGCTCTCGGATTTTCCATTTTGTTCTCGTCAGCTCTCTGGTTCGGGATCAGTATTGGTGCGTGGGTGGGGAAGCAAAGGGTCATTCTTCTGCGTGGTTGGACGATATGCCACTGATCCTCTATGAATCACCGACCGGGGTGTTGACGGAGGTAGGCGATGATTTCGGAAAACGCGTTCTCGTCTTCTGCCTGCAATTCAGAAATCGCTTTATCAAGGGTAAGGTTCTGGAAATACCCTTTGTGACTGTTTACCAACCCCAGGTAGTGCAGAATGCCCATTGCCTGCCATCCCCGACTTACATCGGGATCGAGGCCCAAGACTTCGCCATCTATCTGACGATGTTGTCGGCCCTTGAAGAGATAGGCCACAATTACTTCTGCGCGTTGGTGATCGCTATAGGCGTTGAATTCTCTGGAGCGGGGTGATTTTTTCAACTTTGGAGCCTTTTTCAAAAGTCGGCTGTCGCCGTGGTTGGTTTGTCCGCCAAGAATGCCACAGAGCGGGTTGATCGTCGATTTTACTGACAAACAGACGCCAATCTCGCCTTTTCCTGACAAAAGACGTCTCGGCAGACGTGTC
>JBBRLP010000165.1:0-10463 GCA_038231295.1 Chthonomonadales bacterium | reverse complement strand
TTCGATCATTCTGGCGAACAACTGGTGGTACATGACGCCGCCGGTGGTGGCATTACCCAACGCGTTGTTGTAGCCCTGGTGCCAGATGACGCCCTTTAGCTGTAGACCGATCATCGGGCCGAGCATACCTCCGTAGCAGTTACCTGGCCGGTTCATATCAGCCACTGGCCCGGGCAGCAGGTCGGTGGGGTCCTTGGTGTTGGGCGCAGCCTTGCCCGCCTTGATCCGGGCGTGTAACTGCTGGATTCGTCGCAGGAGATCAGCCTTTGAGTCATATTCCTTGATCTGGGTATCCCACCCTGTGTTTAGGTCGCGGACTTCGGGTGTGTTGATGGATCTCAAGAGCGCGATGGGCATCCAGGCTTCGAGGCATGTGCCGCCTCGAGAGACATCTATCATGCCGATCGGGACCTGCGTCGCCATGTAGAGTCGGCGGGCGAAGACGTAGCCGATGGCGGAAAAGTCGTGCGCTGACTCGGGTGTGCACGAGTCCCAATAGCCCTTGCGGAAGTGGGTGCTGTCCCAGTCGCTCCACTCCTGAAGCCGGGCAAAGCTCTTGTTCGGCGTTTGGCTCACGCCCTGTGGGATCGTCAGCAGCCGGACGTTCTTGAAATGGGCGGAGGCAAGCTCCAGGTCGCCGCTTTCGACCCTCTCCAACGGGAACTCCATATTACTCTGGCCGCCGCACACCCAGACGTCGCCGATCAGAATGTTCACCAGTGTCAGCGTCTGGGTTTTCCCCTTGATGACAATCGTGCGCGGCTGATCGCTGGCAGGCATCGCATGGAAAGTGACCTTCCACACACGGTCCGGCCCCGCCTTCGCGGATTGATGCTCGTTGTCGAAAGTTACCATCACGGTCTCGCCGGTCGCCGCCCATCCCCAGATCGAGATCGGCTTGTCCCGTTGGAGAACCATGTTGGACTGGAACAGCGCCTGCACGCACAGCCCGTCGCTTATCGCCGGGACGTCAACCACGTTCTCACCGCGTGGCAGTTCATTAGACGCACCCCGAGCGGGACCGCTTGCCAAAACCATCACCGTCAGAACTGCACTCCAGAATAGCCATATGGTCTGTCGCATACTGATTTCCTTCCGTAATTTCGCCGCAAACATCCTCGCGAGCCGGGGAACGTGTACCGGCTCCGCTAATAGACCAACTCGCTTTAGCCTGAGTTCCTGTTGTGATGCTCCGGCCTCTTCGGCCAATTTCACCCTGGCCGATCCGTTTTGGCCAGTGATGTCGGAGATCACCAGTTCATTCTCCTGATGTTTTCTGCAAATGGGCCATCGCCTTGCCGATTGGCGCCAAAATCTTGGCCGCGCCGAGATACCGGAACGAAGGTCCGTTCACAGGCAGTAGGAGCCACCGAAAATATCACCGCTTAATGGGGTGCTGCCCTCATTACCGGCCGCCAGTCATCTAAAGAAACTCTTCGTACTTTTCACGCAGCGCCGCCGCGCTCTCCGCTCTGCCAGTCGCTTCCAGACGCAATAAATACTTCGGGAGGGGACTCCGGCTTCCCTGATGGATTGCGTGGTATGGCCCTCCTTCCTGTATTACTGTCCAGAGAGGATCGGTAACGTTGCCGCCGGGTTGCCGGGCCATCTTCTGCATCTGCGCGTCGTACCAGCGCGCGAGCCGCCACGCTCCCTCGCGACAGATGTCCGGCCGCTGGCCTGCAAGATTGAGCTGTTCATGCGGGTCTGCTTTCAGGTTGAACAGCATTTCCGTTGGAAACAGATGAAAGCCGTCGTGATAGGTCCTCATATACAGCCAGTCCTCCCAGCGGACGCTGCGCTGGCAGACGTGCGCGCATTGACTGATAATGAGGTCCTCGCGTTCCGGTTGTGCCGCGCCTGTCCCCATGACAGCGGAGGCAAAGCTCGCGCCGTCCCAGATCGTCGGTTTCACGCCCCCCAGCAGTTCCATCAGGGTCGGCGCCAGGTCCACGTTATAGCGAAGACCGTCGTCGGCCCAACCGTCCGACCTGCCGCCGGGCCATTTGATAATCAGCGGGATACGGCAGGTGGCAACATCGGCGGTACCGTGTTCCGCCCAGTTGCCAAGTTCACCCTGATTCTCACCATGGTCGGCGGAGACGATAATCGCAGTCTCTTCGTAGACGCCTGCGTTTTTCAGCCGCTTCACGATTCGCCCTACATACTCATCGGCATAACGTATCCCCGTGTCGTAGCCGTTCAGATGCTTTCGAAGAGAGGCGCGATCGGTGATTTTGCCCGTCTGGCGCGGAAATCGCTGGTTCTCCAGATCGTCGTACATGCTTATCTCCAGAGATGTATGCGGACCTGGAATCAAGTTGTGGCGCGCAATGAGGGATTCTTCCTCCATCCACGCGGGAAGAGGCGCGTCGGCGAACGGCTCGCCATAGTCCGTCGGAACGCGATAGGGTGTATGCGGGTCCCAGAAATTAACATGAAGGAACCAGTTATCTTTCTCAACAGAACTGTCCAGCCACCTGTCGATGACAGGCCAGACTTCCTCCGCGCTCTCCATCCCGCCCTTTCCGGTATTGTGGATTTCGTTAAAACCGGCGTAGAACCAGTGCGCGGCGTGCCGCTGGCCAAAAGGTGAGATCATTGCCGTATGAAAACCGAGTTTCTGAAGCTGGCGGGCCAGCCCGTGTTCATCGAAAGCATCGCGAAAGCCACGGAGCGGCCCCTCCACTTTTGGCTGCGCGGCGGTTCCTCCATGGCCTACGACCCCGGTCTGAATGCCGAACCGCCCGGAGTACAGGGCCGTCCGCGACGGAAGACATGGAGCGTCCGGTGTATAGATATGATTGAAGCGGACGCCTTCGGTGGCCAGTTGATCTATATTTGGCGAGGTGGCGCGCTGATAGCCATAGCAGCCCAGGTGGTCTGGCCTCAGCGAGTCTATATCGATATAAAGGATACGCATGTCACTGTCAATTCCTTTTCGGTGAATGCTCCGGTCCGCGGTCGCAAGCTGGAGTGTGTTTGCGTAGGGCGCTGAGCAGTGGTATGAGCGAGCGGATGCAGAAGATGGCCCGGTAACCCGGCGGCCAGTCCATTATGGTAAGGCCGCCTGCCTGAGAGATTCACAGCCAGGCGCCCTGGGTCAGTGTCTCGAAGCGAGAGAAAATTTTATGGATTATGCGGCTATTGGGGCCGTTGCAAATGGGCCATCGCCTCGGCAAAAGCCTTACCGATCGGTGCCAAAATTTTAGCAGCACCCAGATAGTGGTAGCCTCCGTTGGAGATGCCCTGCATGCGCTTTAACTCCTCCGGGGTGAAGCTTTCCGACATAGCCTTCTTGGTTGCGTAAGTTTTGCGTTCCATGACTAAAGAGTTTACCCGACCCTTTTGAAATGAGAGACTTTTTCTAGACGCACTGAGGCATGGTGTGTTCTGCTGTTTTTCCAGCGGACGGGTTGTAGTTCCAGTTCTTCTACGTCCATAGAGTCCCGAAGTGGTAGCACGGTTGTCGAGGATTATTGTCGAAGGGGAAACAGGAGCCGTCCCCACAGGGTTCCGCACAGGCTGTGTCCCGCCAAACAACTGCCGATACTTTGCTGCCGCCTTCGGGTAGGGCGAGCCTGCGATGCCCCATGAATGGTTGCCGCTGCCCGGTTTGGGATAACCGCCCGGCCAGAGCGTGGAGACACCGTCCGCAGGGGTTTCGAAATAGCACTCCATATAGACGTTGTGCGTGGTCATCCAGTCGTACATATTCTGTATGTACGCGGGATCATCGCCGCCCGCGCCGCGTCCCTCCTTCGCCACCTGCCACAGTCCCCATTCGCCCACAATCAGCGGCACACTCCGACCGGGAAGGTAACCGTTGCGTTTGCCGGGATTGGCTGCCGACGCGAAATCCGCAAACCATTGAATACGGGGCCGAATGCTGTTCGTCCAGGCTTTCTGCTGCACGGCTTCGTCCGGCTGCACTCCCGGCTTGTAGATGCCGGTGTAGTCGGAATCGTAATTGTCGAAGCCGATGTAGTCTACGTAAGCGTCTCCGGGATAGAACTTCGCCGCCTGTACCTGCACGTTGCTGTCGGTCGGATTCCAGAGGAACTTGACTTTAATTTTCGGGTCTCGCGCCTTGACGGTATTGCGAACCGTCGTCACGATGTTCTGCCACGCCTTGATGAAATTGTTGGGCATCCCGGACATGACGTTGAGGTTGCCATACGGGTCCCAACCGCCGTCGAACTCGTAGTCCATGCGAATAATGACGCTCTTGTAGTGCCAGTCCACAAGGTGATTGCCCAGGTTCACGAAGTGCTGCATAACGGCGGTATCATTGTTCGCTTCAAGCTGCCACTGCTTGTCTTCCCACGCCAGTTTTTGTTCCCATGTCGCACCGGGCGTGGAATCGTAGGGCATGGTTCCGATCCCCAGAAGGATGTCGGGCAGGACGCGGGTTCCGTAGCGGGTCTGCTGTTCGCCCCACTTGTTGTTATTCCAGCCTTCCGCCGTATCTTCCCATTTCCCCCAGCCGCCGGGATCGGACTCGGCTCCCAGGCGGGAAACCCCAAGCCACGCTTTGTACATGCCCCAATCGCCATTGCCGTTCAGGTCCGTGTCGGTGGCCTGCGTCCACAGGTACGCGGACTGGAGGAACTTCGTGTCGGAAGGCGCGGGATGCGCGGCGGGCAGAAGAACCCCAACACTCAGCGCGAGCGCCAAGGCCGTATTCATCACAATTTTTGACCGACTGATCTTCATGTTGTTCTCCGCACTCTCTGTTTGCCAATCCCTTATACGGGAATGCCTGTGTCACCGATGTCCTCCCCACCACATAGACCGAAGATTTCTCTGGAAATTTCGGCCTGCCTACGCCTTTAGGGTCGTCGGGGTCGCATCCCGCCTGTCTGCACTGGAAGCGTTGGCAGAGGCAGTTTGCGACAGGGGTTTGTCAGGCAAACGGCACGGGTAAGGGTTGCACAAGACGTAAAACCTGTGTTACAATAGGAGTGACTTCCGAACGCTTCGGCAGTCAAGAGGTATAGGAGATTGGAGAAGCCGCCCCGTTCAGAATAGCAGTTCCGAACGAGGCGACCGGCCTATCGGCTTACAAGTCCGTGGACTTGTTCCGCATCTTACGGATAATCAGCGTCAACTGAGTACCGTAATAAACGCAGCCGAGCGTGTAGCACAGCAGGCCCAGGATGTGATAGGTAAGAATCACTTCCGTTCTCCTTTCTATGTACTACCCGGCTCGTTTCTGGACCGTAGAGCGCTGCGAACGCTCTACGGTCTTTCTTTTGAACCGAGCGCGTCTACTATACTCTATTTCCTCAGCGGGATACTACGGTAAATGTCTCAGGACGGCCCCCCACGCACCCTCTTCGGATAGCGCTTTTTTGTTGGCAGGATTCAGCGAGACTTCACGTTGAACTACCGAAACGGTCTCGGTTGAGCATGATTTGAGGAGCCGGGTAAAAAGGGAGCCTGCGGATTGAACTTGTGCCGGGGGAGCGCGTCTATCTTCCTAATTGTGTTCACCGCAAGAGAGCGACAGGAGGGGTTCATGAACAGTCAGAATAAGGCAATGCGAAATCCAGATGCGGCCTGCGGGAACGTCCAAACCGCCACATCCCGCAGAGATTTTCTCTCCCGCACCGGGATGGGACTCGGCGTCCTGGCGCTGGAGGCGCTTTTGCAGGAGACCGCGCCGGTTCGGGCGAGCGCGGCGGGCGTCAATCCGCTGGCGGCGCATCATGCTCCCTTGCCCTCGAAGGCGAAAGCGGTCA
This sequence comes from Chthonomonadales bacterium, assembly GCA_038231295.1. Classification (GTDB taxonomy): domain Bacteria; phylum Armatimonadota; class Chthonomonadetes; order Chthonomonadales; family Chthonomonadaceae; genus JANXLO01. The sequence continues at coordinate 4,719 of JBBRLP010000165.1, read as the reverse complement.
TCCATATCTTTGCGGGGGGCGCTCCCAGCCATGTAGACACCTTCGACCCCAAACCGATGCTGGAGAAGTATCGCGATCAGAGCCTGCCGGGTTCTTCGGGCGTTGCCTTCCCCTCGCCCTTCAAGTTCGAGAAGCACGGCAAGAGCGGCCTGGAGATCAGCGAGCTTTTCCCGACCCTGGGCGGCGTCGCGGATGAGATGTGTGTGATCCGCTCCCTGTTTACCGATGTTCCCGCGCACGGCCCCGCCTCCAAGATGATGAATACCGGTTCCCTCGTCCTCAGCAAGCCCAGCCTCGGTTCTTGGGTACTCTACGGGCTGGGAACCGAGAACCTGAATCTGCCGGGCTTTGTGGCCCTCGGCGGCAGCGCAGACTATCGTCAGGCCGCCTTTCTGCCCAGCCTCTTCCAGGGTTCCCGCGCCGATTTCGCACGGAATAAGCCGGTGAACAAGGTCCTCCTCAACCTCAACAACGAATTCCACAATAGTGCGGACGTGCAGCAGCTTCAGCTCTCATTGGCCCATAAGATGGACGAGATGCAGATGCAGGGCGTCCAGCGCGACGAGCAACTCGAAGCGCGAATCCAGTCGTTTGAACTGGCTTTTCACATGCAGGCTGCTGCCACCGACGCCTTCGACGTCACCAAAGAGACTGCGGCGGTTCAGGAGCGTTACGGCAAAACCGAACTCGGTGCGAAACTGCTCTGTGCCCGCCGTCTGGTGGAGCGCGGCGTCCGCTTCGTGCAGATAGATGCGGGCGGCTGGGATCATCACACCAACCTCCAGCAGTCTATCCAGCGCACCTCGACTGCCATAGACCAACCGGCGGGCGCACTGATCGCGGACTTGAAGGAGCGCGGACTGCTTGACTCCACCCTGATTATCTGGGGCGGTGAGTTCGGACGGACTCCCACGACCGCCGGGCGCGTGGACCAGAACTCCGGACGCGATCACCATGCAGGCTGCTTTAGCGTCTGGATGGCAGGCGGCGGAACCCGGGGCGGAATGGCCTATGGCGCGACCGACGAGGTCGGCATGACGGTCGCCGAGAACGGCGTCCATGTCCATGACCTGCACGCGACGATCCTGCGTCTACTGGGCTTCGATCATACCAAATTGACATCTCGTTACAATGGCCGGGACTTCCGCCTGACCGATAACTACGGCAAGATCGTCGAGGGAGTGATCGCGTGAGGACCGCCATGAATTTACCTCTCATTACACATCAACTCCCCATGCCCCTTCGGGACACCCCATCGCATGAAAATACCTACTCCCCCAGAATTGGGGGCCGGGGGGCGGAATTGGGGGTTGGGGGGCGGCTAGTTTCCCAGCAGCGTCCTGCCTGTCGCCGTTCCACCCGAACGACTCTGCGGCGAACGCTGCTCTGCGCTCTCCTGCTCGCGCCCCTCGGTGGGCGGGCAGCGGCGCAGCAGGTGACCGATAAGACCGGAACCGCTTTCTTCGAGAAGAATATCCGGCCCCTGCTGGCAGCGCGGTGTTACTCCTGCCATAACGCCTCTGCCGGAGTGACACGCGGCGGGCTTGCCCTGGATACCAGAGAGGGCTGGAGCATCGGCGGCAACCACGGCGCGGCCCTTGTACCGGGCAAACCCGAAAAAAGCCTCCTCCTCAAGGCCGTGAGTTATACCGACTCCAACTTGCAGATGCCGCCGGGCAAACAACTCTCCGCCGATCAGATCGCGCTGCTGAAGGAGTGGATACAGAACGGCGCGGACGATCCCCGAATGCCTGTCGGCGCGGGAGGCAAGCCCAAACTCTCCGGGCTGACTCAGAAAGCGCGTGACCACTGGGCGTTTCAGCCGATCAAAAAGGTGACGGTTCCAGTGGTCAAGAACAAGACCTGGATTAAGAATCCCATTGACGCCTTCGTGCTGGCAAAGCTGGAAGCGAAGGAGATGAAGCCCGCTCCGCCCGCCGCACGGGAGACGCTGATCCGACGGGCCTACTACGACCTGATCGGTCTGCCGCCTACGGTGGAGCAGGTTCGGGCTTTCCTGTCCGACCGCTCTCCCAACGCCTGGGAGCATGTGGTTGATGGTCTGCTGGCTTCGCCGCACTACGGAGAGCGCTGGGGACGCCACTGGCTCGACACCGCCCGCTACGCCGATACACGCGGCTATACCAACAACAACGGCAAGGAGCGGTTCGAGGGCTACAAATTTCCCTATGCCTGGACCTATCGGGACTATGTGATCCAGAGTCTGAACGCCGACAAACCCTACAATCAGTTCCTGCTGGAGCAGATCGCGGCGGACAAACTGCCCGACATCCAGCCGAACGATCCCCGTCTGGCAGCCCTCGGCTTCTTGACGGTCGGCAAACGTTTCCAGAACCCCGACGATACGCTCGATGAGCGCATTGATACCGTCACGAAAGCGACCCTCGGCCTGACCGTAGCCTGCGCCCGCTGCCACGACCATAAGTTCGATCCCATTCCCACCGCCGACTACTACTCGCTGCACGGGATTTTTGCCTCCACCATCGAGCCGCTGAACCGCCCCGTCGTCGAAACCGTAGGCGATTCGACTCAGCAGGCCGACTTTGAGCAAAAGTTAGCCGATCTGGCGGCGAAAAACCGCGAGGTGATCTACGGCATTCTGAAGAACGATGTGACGCAGTTCCAGGATCATGCTGAGGGCTATCTGATGCTCACCTCCGTGAGAGGACGCGGCACGGAGCGCTACGATCTGGCGAAGAAATACGGTCTCTGGCCGGAAGACAGAGATATCGTCAACAACCTGCGCCCGGTACCTCTCGACCCGGTTCTCGGCCCCTTCGCCGCGCTCTCTCGCCTGCCGAAAGAGGGCTTCGCGGAGCGAGCCGCTGTGCTGCTGCCGAGACTGCTGAACGATCCCCGGCGTCCGGTGAATCCTCTGGTCGTGGAGGCGCTGAAGAGCGCGAAGATTCAGACTCTGGAAGACGTGGCTCGCGCCTATGGCGACCTCTATGCCCGCCTGAAACCCACGCGGGATGCTTTCTTACAGACACGCAGCACTTCGGGCGCTGGTGATGGGAATGTGGATGCGAAGACGGCGGAACTGCTGGAGGTACCGGTTCCGGTGCCGCCCGCCGCGACACTTGCCACCGCAGACCAGCAGGCCGACTTCTTCATCGACCGCACCATTACCCCGAGCCGTCCGGCGGCGCTCTATGTGGACAACCGCACGGGCAACGATCTGCTGTTCGACGCCATCAACGACCTGCGGTTGACCCATCCGGGCGCGGCAGGCTGCGCTATGGTGGTTGCGGATGCGGCCAGGCCACGCGACTCCTATATCTATATTCGCGGCGAACGTGCCAAAAAAGGTCCGGTCGTTCCCCGGCAGTTCCTGGAGATTCTCTCCGGCGCGGAGCGCAAGCCGTTCACCGAGGGCAGCGGCCGGCTGGAACTGGCACAGGCGATTCTCGCGCCCACCGATCCGCTCCCGGCCCGCGTGGAGGTCAACCGCATCTGGATGTACCACTTCGGCGAAGGCTTCGTCTCGACACCCGACGACCTGGGCAATCAGAGCGAGAAGCCCTCGCATCCCGAACTGCTGGACTGGCTCTCCCGCTGGTTTGTGGATAACAACTGGTCCATGAAGAAACTGCATCGGCTGATCCTGCTCTCCAGCACCTATCAGGAGAGCAGCGCTCCCAATCCGGCTTATGCGGCGAAGGACCCGGGGAACCGCCTGCTCTGGCGGGCCAATCTGCGGCGGCTCGACTTCGAGGCCATCCGCGACTCTATGGTGATGCTTACCGGAAAGCTGGAGGAGAGCGTAGGCGGCAAACCGGTCAATATTACCGATGAGCCTTACACCTATCGCCGCAGCTGCTACGGCTATGTGGATCGGAACAATCTCTCCGACCTGCTGACCCAGTTCGACTTTGCCGATCCCGATATGTCGAACACCCGACGCATCAGCACCATTGTGCCGCAGCAGGCCCTGTTCTTCCTGAACAGCCCGATGTCGGTGGATGTGGCGCGGCAGGTGATGGCGCGTTCCGAGGTGACCAACGCTCCCGACGATGCGTCGAAGGTGCGGGCGATCTACCTGATCCTGTTCCAGCGCTCTCCGAAACCCGAAGAGGTGAGCTGGGCTACCGAGTTCCTGACCCAGGCTGCCTCGATGGTGGTGACTCCCCTGGCAAAGCGTCCCGGCCCGCAGCGTCCTGTGCCTCCCCGACCGGTCGCGAAGAAATACCAGCCCGGCAACCGCTTCGCCGCCATCCGCAACGAGGGTCTCCCGGTCAGCCGCGCTCCCCTGACCCCCTGGGAACTCTACACACAGGCGCTCCTCTGCTCCAACGAGTTTGTCTACGTCAACTGAACCGCTCCGCTCAGTAAAGCCAAAACAGGAAAGCGAAGGCGTTGCAGCCTTCGCTTTCCTCGTGAGGAACCGCAGCACATTGTGAAGAACTTGCAAGTATCGTTCCCTCGTTAAGGTGGCGAAGAAGCTGTGCTATAATAGCAGTCAACGGAGGGACAGCGCATGACTCAACAGCAATACATTCACGAAGGGTCTGCTCAGGAGCTTTTCCCTTATCTGGTGCCGCATCCCATAACAACTCTATAGAGCCTTTTTCAAAAGTCGGCTGTCGCCGTGGTTGCTTTGCCCATCAAGAATGCTACGGAGCGGGCAGAGAGTCGATTCTACTCAGAAACAGACGCCAATCTCGCCTTTTCCTGGCAACAGACCCCTCGGCAGACGTG
>JBBRLP010000164.1:0-10600 GCA_038231295.1 Chthonomonadales bacterium | reverse complement strand
TGTCTTGCAGATTGTGTCCCAGATATCTGCTAAAATGTTCATGTTAGCGCTCCTTTCTCGATTTGATCGGCAAAACCAAATTCGACAGGGAGTGCTAACTCTCATTTATCAACGTTCAAAGACTTTTGCAAAAGGCTCTAGTGTGTCCTTGTTTTGAGAGGCGGTAGGGTTCAGCCTGCCGACCCCAAAAAGACGGGTTTAGAAATCAACGCTGCCCGGCGCGACGGCGCAGGCGGTCCAGCAGCACCGCGCCGAGGATGACAAGCCCCAGCGCGACTTTCTGCGTATAGGGTTCGACGTTGGTGAGGTTCATGCCGTTGCGGATGACGGCGATGATAAACGCGCCGATGAGCGTCCCGAAAATGAAGCCTTCGCCTCCGGCCAGACTGGTTCCTCCGACGACCACCGACGCGATGACATAGAGTTCGTAGGCCTGCCCGTAGGTGGGAGACCCGGCGTTGAGTTGGGACGCGGTAATGACACCGCCCAGACCGGCGCACAGCCCGGAGACTGCATAGACGAACAGCAGGGTGCGCTTCGTGTGAATACCGGAGAGTCGGGAGGCTTCGAGATTGCCGCCGACCGCATAGATATAGCGCCCGCTCGTCGTGCGGGTCATAAAGAGATGCGCGGCCAGATAGAGCAGGAGCATCAGGACGACCGCGTTGGGGAGCGAGGCCAGCCCGGAGCCGCGCCCCAGCCAGAGATAGGCCGCCGGAATGTCGTTGATGGACTGCCCCTGCGCGACGATAAACGCGGCCCCGCTCGCCACCTGCATCATCGCCAGGGTCGCGATAAAGGGCGGGATTTTGAAGCGCGTAATCATCAGTCCGGAGAACAGCCCGACCAGACCACATAGCGCCATCGCCACCAGCGAGGCGGCGAGCATCACGCCCCCGGAGGCGGAAGTCCCACCCCACGCCCGGATGAGCCAGGCGGTCACGACCGCAGAGAGCGCAATGAGGCTGCCGACAGAGAGATCAATCCCGCCGGTGAGGATCACCATCGTCATGCCGATAGCGATAATAGCGATGACCGCGATCTGATCGGAGACGTTCCGCAGGTTACTCGTCGAGAGGAAGGCCGACCTGCGCCCGGAAGGGGGAATCTCAATGCGGGTTTGCGCGAAGGCGGGACTGCCCGTTTTCAGCGCGTCGAAAACCGTCCACTGCCGACAGGCCGGGGTCGTGAGCAGGAAGGCGACCGCTCCCTCCGTTCGCCCCATCTGCTCCAGCGTCTGCCGCACGGTGGGCGGGTCTCCGCGGACGGCGCGGACGTGCGTATAGCCCGCTGTTGCGAGTTCCGATTTCAGCGTCTCCGCGAACTCGGTCTCCTCTGCATCCGCCTGCCCGACAATCACGATAGGGGCTTTTCTGTCCGGCGCGTTGAGCGAGCGAAACAGAGCCTCCGCGCCCGCTTTTCCGGTCGGCTTCTCCTCGCGGAAGGTGGCCCATGTGAAGAAGCCGCAGAGCAGCAGCAGGACGGCTGCCATCCCATAGCGGGCCAGCAACGCAATCAGGGCGGCGCGGCGAGCGTTCGGCGCGTCCTGCGGCACGGTAGGGCGGTCACTCATTTTGTTTTGGTGAGAGCCGGGTCTTTATCGGCGTCCGCTTTAGTGTAGAGCGTCGTCGGGATAAGAGTCTGCTTCTCCACTTTTTCACCCGCCATATATTTCACGATGGCCTGAACACTCATCTGTCCGATCTTCTCCGGGTACTGAATCGGTTCGGCGTAGATTTTGCCGTCCTTGACCGCCTGTTTTGCCTCCAACTGCCCGTCGAAGGAGATGATCTTGATCTTGCCCTGCCGTCCCGCCTTTTCGATGGCGGCGATGGCTCCGAACGCGGTCGGGTCGTTGATGCAGAAGATTCCGGCGAGGTCGGGGTTCTTCTCCAGAATGTCCTGGGCCGTCTTATAGGCTTCGTCGCGCTGCGCCTTGCCGTCCAACTGCGCGACAATCTGAAGGCCCTTCGCGCCCTCCAGAACTTCTTTGAAGCCTTTGGTACGCAGCAACACCGATTCGACTTCGGGGAAATCTATGATGGCGACCTTGCCCTTGCCGTTCAGCGCTTCGATCATGGCTTTTCCGGCCAGTTTGCCGCCCTCATAGTTGTCGGTCGCGATATGGGAAACCACTTTGCTGGAGGTATCGAGGCTGGCGATGTCGGCGGTGAAGACGGGGATGCCTGCGGTATTGGCGGCGGCAATCGCGGTTCCAACGGAGCGAGAATCGCACGGGCAGAGAATGATCGCGCTCACCTTCTTGACGATAAAGTCGTTGACCTGATCCTTCTGGCGGGAGGCGTCTTTCTCTCCGGCAGTGATGATGACATCAAAGCCGTTCTTCTTGCCCTCCTCCACCATTGCGTCGCCCATGATCTTAAAGAACGGGTTTTCCAGCGTCAGGAGAGAGACGCCAATCGTTTTCTTCGCGGCGGGCGGGGCCGAAGTTTCCGGCTTTCCGGTGGGCGCGGCTCCCGTTGTCGCCGTCTCCTCCGGTTTGTTGCAGCCGTTCAGAAAAAAGAGCGCCAGCGCCATCGTCAGCGGAGTTATGACCTGCGCGAACGCGGGAAATCGTTTCAACATCCAGGTGTGTCCTTCTGCCCCGCGTCTGCGCGGGACGATTCGATTGCCGCTCGTTTCGCGAAACAGTCCACCCTCTCCTGCACGAATTGCGAATTCGCGGTAACGGGCAGTGAAAACGTAAACAGACGCAGCGGATTAGATCCGTTGCGTCTATTCAGCAGACTAAAAACAGCCCGTCTGCCCAGCGTCAGTCGTTCAGGCTTCCGCTGACTCGGCTATGCGCTCTCTTTCGTGTCATTAGTCTCGGTGGTATTCCTATCATCTTGACTGACCGAATCGCTGATTTCCTCATTGCTTCGAATAATCAGCGATTGCAACTTTGCGATTGTTTCTGGCGCCTTAAGCGCCTCCGACATAATCGAGATAAATTCCTTGTCCGAATAAGCTGTCTTACTAGGCACGGATCTGGTTTCGTATTCAGAACTAGAAAACAGAAGGGAATTAGATACCTTTACGGTTCTGCTAAGACCACGTGCGAAAACTGTAGCCGGATAGTTCTCAGTCTTAGTGTGTTTTACTGTCAACAAAGTGTGTCTGTAGTTGTTAAGCGCCGGAACGACGACATCAAAATCTATAATCAATTCCCCTTTGTCGCTCGTTGTGGTTCTCACTTCGCCAACGAGTAGCCTCTGTGTCGTCTGGCTGAGTAGTGTTGCCTGCGTCCTCAGAATAGCTATCGGAGTTAAGATGGAAACTTTTAAGTCCGCAGTAGACCAGAGATTGGGAATAGTATCAGCCATGTTTACCCCTCACAGTTCCAGTTGAAAGAAGATTGGCAGATGATCCGAAGCAGCAGAGCGGTGTGGTTTGCCACGTTGAGTCACTAACGCTTGTGTGCCATCGGAATCAAGTATCTGCAAATTACGAAGAGAGTCCATGAGATCAGGACGGAGCAGAACTTGGTCGTATATATTCCAAAAGTAGTTCAGCGGCTGTGATGAGGAAAGATGATATGTGCCGGGAGGCCCGGTTGTCCTGTCACCAAAATGCCCCCACATAGGATTGTAGAAGAAAGGGTAAGGGATACCGTCCACAATCCGGCTTCCTAGCCGTGCTAACTCTTTTGTCATTACAGCGTGTAATCCCTGAGCGCCGGAAACGCCAGAATCAAAAGGATTCATGTTGAGATCGCCCACAAGTAGAGTACGTGAAATACCCGTGTCTCGTTCTACTTGCTTGATGTTCTCTGACAGGATCGTTGCCAGTAATGTCTGATCGGTATCGCTGGAATTTCGTTTGCTCTGGAAATGAACGGCAGCGAGCAAAATGTCGGGAACTCCACTTATCTGTAGACGGCGGATGGTCAACCGCCCATTAAAATCGTCGAACTGGTTGACTAAGATGGACTTCTCAGACCGAGAGAACAAAAGTGTTTTCGCCGAAGCAACCTCAGAAGAGAAGAAGCGAAAATCCTGAACAGCCCCTCGATTCAATACCGCCTCAATCTGCTGAGGGGCCATCGCGCATTCCGCGAGCATCACAATATCAATCTCACGCGAAGCGACGATTCCGGCAATTTGATCCTGCAACGGACGGTTCATCAGGTTCCAGAATAAGAACGATCTCAGCATAGGATACTCGACGCAAAGCCGCAGGGAAGTGTGACTATAATGGATATAGTGTACCTCAAAAAGCATGGGCTAAGAGGGAGATTGAAGCAAGCGCTGCCAGTTCAGGTACTTTGCCACTGGACTGCACAAGCTTGAAACCGCCGTTCCACGACGAAATATCCGCAGGAATAGAGCAGTCATCGGAGGAATAGAGACGCAAACCTCGATGGGAAGCCTCTGCCATGAAAATCACCGAAGTGCGTGTTATTGTCACCTGCCCGATGCGGAACTATGTCGTCGTCAAGATACTGACGGATGAGCCGGGGCTGTACGGCGTGGGAGATGCGACGCTGAACGGGCGCGAACTGGCCGTCGCGGCGGCACTGACGGAGCATCTCGTGCCACTGCTCATCGGGCGCGACCCCGGCCGCATCGAGGACATCTGGCAGATGCTCTTTCGGGGAACCTACTGGCGCGGCGGGCCGGTGCTGATGACGGCGCTGGCAGGCATAGATACCGCACTCTGGGATATCAAGGGCAAGCGGGCGGGGATGCCGGTCTACTCACTGCTCGGCGGCAAGACGCGGGAGGGAGCGCTGGCCTATACCCATGCGGGCGGGGTGGATGCAGTCGCGTGTGAGGACAGCGCACGGCAGAAGATCGAGATGGGCTTTAAGGTCGTGCGGTGTCAGGTTGCGATCCCCGGCAACAAAGGCACGTATGGCGCGGGCGGCGCGGCGGAGGCCACCTCCGCGACCTGGGGCAACACCGAGGGCGGCGCAGTCTGGGGCGATGGCGGGCCGATGCCCTTTGTGGAGACCTGGGAGCCGGGGCCGTACCTGCGTACCATCCCGAAACTGTTTGCCCATCTGCGCGACAAACTCGGCGACGAGATCGAACTGTTCCATGACGTTCACGAACGTCTGACACCCATTCAGGCCGCTCGGCTCGCCCGCGAACTCGAACCGTATCATCTCTTCTTTCTGGAAGACCCCCTCCGCCCGGAACACAAAGAGAGTTTCCGGCTGATTCGGCAACACTCCGTCACTCCGCTCGCGATGGGCGAACTCTTCCACACCAAGTGGGAGGCCCTGCCGCTCATTACCGAGCAGTTGATAGACTTCATTCGCTGCGACCTCGGCCATCTCGGCGGCATCACCGAGGGCCGCAAAATCGCCGCCATTGCCGAACCGTACTACGTGCAGACGGCCTGGCACGGCCCCGGCGACATCGGCCCCTCTACCCACGCCGCCAACGTCCACCTCGATCTGACGCTCTCCAACTTCGGCGTTCAGGAGATGGTCTTCTGGCCGGAAGTCGTGCAGGAGGTTCTGCCCGGCGCACCCACCTTCAAGGACGGCTATCTGCACGTCACCGACGCCCCCGGTCTCGGCACCGACATCAACGAAGCCGCCGCCGCGAAATACCCCTACAAACGCGCCTATCTGCCTATGACCCGCCGCGCCGACGGCTCCGTCATGGACTGGTAATCGGCTTGGCCTCCCCATAGCGCGGCGTGACGCCGAGATTGGTGAAGAGGAACGCGTAGATGTCGGCGATCTCGTCGAGGGCTTTCGTCAGGTTGCTGGAGCCATGCCCGGAGTTGGTTTCGATGCGAATCAAGATGGGGCGTTCGTGGCTCGCTTTGGCCTGGAGGGTCGCCGCGTACTTAAAGGAGTGCGCGGGAACGACGCGGTCGTCGTGGTCGGAGGTTGTTATCAGGGTGGCGGGATACTTCGCGCCGTCCTTGATATTGTGCAGCGGCGAGTAGCGGAGCAGGTATCGGAACTGCGTCTCGTCGTCGCTGGAGCCGTAGTCGGCGACCCAGGCCGCGCCCGCTGTGAACTTCTGAAAGCGCAGCATATCCATCACCCCGACCTGCGGAATCGCGGCGCGGAACAGGTCGGGCCGCTGATTGAGGACCGCCCCGACCAGCAGGCCGCCATTCGAGCCGCCCTGCAGCGCGAGTTTGTCGGACGAGGTGTATTTCTGCTGTATCAGCCACTCCGCCGCCGCAATGCAGTCGTCGAAGACGTTCTGCTTGTTCAGGCGGCTTCCGGCCACGTGCCACTTCTCCCCGTACTCGCCTCCGCCTCGCAGGTTGGCCTGCGCGTAGACCCCGCCCTGCTCCAGCCAGGCGATCAGCGTCGTACTGAAATAGGGATTCAGGGTGATATTGAAACCGCCGTAGCCGTATAGCAGCGTCGGGTTCTTGCCATCCCGTTTCAGACCTTTTTTGTAGGTCAGGAACATCGGAATGCGCGTCCCGTCCTTGCTTTTGTAGAACACCTCTTTCGACTCATAATCGGCGGCGCGGAAACCGGGTATCTCGGGAGCGCGAAACAGCGACGTTTTGCGGGTGGCGATGTCGTAGCGATAGATGGTCGGCGGGGTGTTGAAGGAGGTGAAGACGTAGAAGACCGACGTATCCTCTTTCTGCCCGCCGAAGCCGCCCGCCGTGCCGGGAGAGGGCATGGCGATCTCGTTTTCCAGCCGGCCCTGTCGGTCGTAGACCGCGACGTGGGTCGTGACATCCTTGAGCGACGTGACAATCAGTTTGCCGCCTGCGGTCGAGAGGCCGTTGAGTGGCTCTTTGCGCTCCGGCAGAATCGTCTTCCAGTCCTTTTCGTTCGGGTGGCGCGGATCGTAGAGGACGACTTTCTGGTGCGGGGCGTCTTTATTGGTGCCGATGAGGAACTTGTCGCCCTCGTTGTCCACGACGCCGAAACTGTTGTCGGTGAGTTCCTTGACAATCGGGGTAAAGGTCTTCTCCGCCTTGCTTTCGTCCCGGTAGTAGAGCGCATTGCCGAGTTTGGCGTTGTCGTTGATGTAGAGCAGCGCGAAACGCTCGTCTTCCGTCGTGGAGACACTCACGAAGTACGACGGATGCGCGGTGTCCTCATAGACCAGTGTGTCCTGATCCTGTGCAGTTCCGAGGCGATGGTAGTAGACTTTCTGGTTCTCGTTGCGGGCCGTCAGTTCCGTATGGGGCGCAGGCTCCGGGTAGCGGCTGTAGTAGAAGCCGTCTCCGCGCCACGCCGCGCCGGAAAACTTCACCCAGCGCAGCGTCTCCGGAAGTGTGCGGCGGGTGGCGATTTCCATCACGTGCATTTCGCCCCAATCCGAGCCGGGAATCGCGGTCTTGCCGTAGACGGCATACCGCCCATCACGGGAGAGGTCAAACATGGTCAGGCGTATCGTGCCATCGGGCGAAAAGGTGTTGGGATCAATGAGGAGTTCGGGCGTCACGTCCAGTCCCTTCTGAACATAGAGAACGGACTGGTTTTGAAGGCCGTCGTTTTTGTAGAAGTAGATGTTGTCGTTCTTTTTGAACGGCGCGGAGTACTTCGGATAGTTCTCCAGTTGTTTGAGGCGAGCAGCCAGCCGATCGCGATAGGGTATCCGGTTCAGATAACCGAACGTCACGCTGTTTTCCGCCTCGACCCAGGCTTTCGTCTCCGCCGCGTTGTCGTCCTCCAGCCAGCGGTAGGGGTCCGCGACCGGCGTCCCGAAGTAGGTGTCGGTATGCGCGATCTGTTTCGTTGGCGGATAGTCCAACCCCTGCGCCCGCAGCGCCACCGGACCACACAGCATGACCAACCCGGCCAGCGCCAGCCGCAACCCCACACGCCGAACGATAGAACTGTTCATCTTTCTCCTCAGACCGGGCGATAGCAAGCCCTGGCCTCCATTTCTCGCCTACCCACTTCTGAAATCCCTGCCCCTCACATGGTATAATACGCTCATAGAGGAGAACAGATCAATGGCTTCCATGGCAGAAACAAATCCCTATCTCCGTGACCCAGAGCGACGACAGCGTATGCTCGAGGAAAACGCACGTCAATCCTCCTTTTACGAGGGAGCGCGTGGCCTGAAAATGCCCTCTCACTCTTCCAGTCCAGAGAGACGTGCCGCAATCGCCTCCCGGAAGAAAGCAGTCAAAGGGGAGTAGTCCTGAAAATAGCCACGTTGTACGGCAGCCAGATACCGTTGCCGCTCTATTTTTCCTCTGCGCCCGCTGAAACGATACTGAGGCATTGGATAGTCCGCCTGGATGGCCATCAAATCTGCCATCCAGCGTGCCATCCGACCGTTTCCATCGCGGAAAGGATGAATCAGTAAAAATTCGGCGTGTACCTCTGCGATATGTTCCGCCACCGCAGTGAGTTTTTCGGGGCGGCAAGGAGTATGCTTTCGCAAGACTCCGGTTTCAAAACTTGTCATGTTCGGTGCGACACGAAACGCCGAAGGCCACTGGAAACCGCCTTTCGACATCTCAACCGTCCGATATCTTCCGGCCCACACGTAAATTTCCCCAGCCAGTCATAGTGCATTTCCCGCAATAATTTCGCTGTGAAGCGTGTTTCTCCGGTAAGACGCGAAAGGTAGATTTCCTGGACGCGCACAAGAGCGTCATATTCTGTCTGGTCCATTTCTCTTTTACGAATGATGCCCAGTTTGTTTCGCAGGACGCGCCCCCGCGAACCCGGTTCCGTTTCGACTTCTGCGCCTTCTGTAAGTTCATATTCCCCGTGACCTTTTTGCTGCAATTACCACCTCTATAGACCTCTTCCGTGTAGTCCTTCTGTCGTCGTTAATTTAAACCTTCTGTCTCTGCGGATGGCTCTGCCGCAGGTGTTGGGAACGTAACACGGGCATACACCTCCGCAAGGGACAGGCGGCATCCGATAGCGGCCAAGTCGAGAACAGACGTCCGGCCCCGCGCCACTGTAAAACGCCAGACGCCCTCTTCGAGCCGATAGAAATGTTCGATGCGCGGTTCCCGCTGTGAGATCAAAACGTAGTCGGTCAGCGATTCGAGGGTTTCATAGCAGTCGAATTTTTCTTCCCGATCTTTGTGTTCGGTGGATTCGGAGAGAACTTCGATGATGAGACGTGGATTGAGCAGAACATCGAACGTTGCGTCCTCGAAGCGCGGTTCCCCGCAGACAACGACAATGTCGGGAGAGTAGTATCGGTCGCATTGGGGAACGCGCAGCCACATATTCAAAGAAAAACCCTCGCAGGAACTGCCTTCCAGTTGATTTCCAAGATGGCCTGCTGTGTCAAAGGTAATGCAACTGTGTTCTCTGGAGGCTCCGGGCATGGGGATAATCGCGCCGTTATCGTATTCGCTCCGGAATTCAGCGGTGCGTTCCCGTTCCAGATATTCGAGCGGCGTGAAGCACTGTTTTTCGGCGTAGGCGACCATGATTTTCCTCCGAGTTGTTCGATACACCGTGACTCAACCGCGTTGGTCAGAGGTGGAAGCGCGGAAACAGGTGCGACGAGCGACAGACCCTTTTACGTGCGCCGGAAGTGCGTGGTATGCAGGGGGCTACGGGCCAGCCGAAAGTTCCGGCGTCTACTCCTCGGGCGAATAGAGGCGTTTGCCCATACTGATGCGCTCCTCGACTTCGTACCCAAGCCCGGCATAGAAGGCGATAACGGCGGTATTCGAGGCGCGGACTTGCAGATTGATCTTCAGGCAGCCGCGTTCCCGCAGGGCCTCTTCGATACGGTGAAGGAGCGCCGTGCCGATTTTCTCGCGCTGATGCGCGGGGTGGACGGCGACGGCGTAGACCCAGCCACGATGCCCGTCGTACCCGCCCATCACCGTCCCAACGAGGCTTCCGTCCCTCTCCGCAACAAAGAAAAGGTCAGCCTCGACCGCCCGTTTGTTGCGAATCACGGTGGCAGGGTCGTTATGCCGTGCGCTGTCCGGCAGCGTCGCGTTCCACAGGGCGATCACGGCCGGTTCATCGGCCTCTGCATACGGGCGTATCCGCACCTCGGCGCTCCCTTCCCGTCCAACACGTCCGTTCGTTGATGAGGCCCCTGTTCGTCGCACGGACGGGACTTTCCTGCGAACGACCTTTCCCCTCTCCGTCCCGCCGCAAACCCAACTTATGCTTAAGTCGGCCATGACGCCACCAGAATTCAAGTCTCCGTCGCTACCTGTTGCGCTCCCGAAGAAACATTTCCAAATGCATACGAAGGTTTTGCGTGTTCGGATGATCCTGACCTAAAGCCCGCTCATAAATGCCTAATGCCTCTCTGTACAGGGGGTCCGCCTCGGAATGGCGCCTCTGCGATTGGTAGAGAACCGCCAGCCACCAGAGGCTCAGGGCAATGTCCGGGTGTCCTGCGGGCAGGGTCTGTCGCCTTATTCCCAATGCTTCGTTCATCAGCCCTTCCGCCTCGATGTAGCGGCCCTGACTTTCGTACAACGCTGCCAGATTGTTGAGGCTGGTGGCAATGGAGGGATGTCCGTCTGGCAGGGAAGCGCGGTGTATCTGCAAGGCTTCGTTGTAGAGGGGTTCCGCCTCGGAGTAGCGTCCCTGACTTTTGTACAACGCTGCCAGATTGTTGAGGCTTCCGGCAATGAGGGGATGTCCGTCTGGCAGGGAAGCGCGGTGTATCTGCAAGGCTTCGTTGTAGAGGGGTTCCGCCTCGGAGTAGCG
>JBBRLP010000163.1:0-10605 GCA_038231295.1 Chthonomonadales bacterium | reverse complement strand
GGAAGTGGCCGCCTGGCAAGAGGAGCGCAACCAGCGGCCTCACACCGTCCAATGGCAGTTTCGGGCAGAAGACGCGCGGATCAAGCTTAAGCGACTTTATCCTATCCAAAGTGATAAAACTTCGTGAAACTAACGACTAGTGCGGTCCCGCCCGAGAAGGCGGAGAGCAGGTTCAAAAAATGGCTGCTGTACGGGCATGTGCAGGAGATGGAAGGCCCGCACGAGCGCGAACACCAGCACCATTCACACCCCTGGTACAAGGTCATGTGCCTTACCGGGGTTGATTACTTTTCCACACTCGGATATCAGCCCGGAATTGCAGCCCTCGCCGCTGGCGCACTTTCTCCCATCGCGACCCTGATCCTCGTTCTCCTGACCCTGTTTGGCGCTCTGCCGATGTACAAGCGTGTTGCCGAGCGCAGTCCTTATGGTGATGGCTCCATCTCTATGCTCGAATCCCTGCTGACGTTCTGGGCAGGAAAACTATTTGTGCTGTGCCTCATCGGCTTCGCGGCGACCGGGTTTATCATCACGATAACGCTCTCAGCCGCCGATGCGAGCGCCCACATCATCGAGAATCCGTTTGCCCCGCACGGACTTCAGAGCCATGCTGTTCTCATCACCCTTGTCCTCATCTCTCTGCTGGGTCTCGTCTTTCTCAAAGGCTTTGGCGAGGCCATCAATATTGCCGTGCCGCTTGTTGCTATCTACATCGGTCTCAATCTGATTGTTGTATGCAAGGGTCTGGTGCTCATCGCGCAGCATCCGCAGGTGATCGCGGACTGGAAGCACACCCTCCTGCACAGTCACAGCAGTGTGTTCTGGATGTTTGTCGCGGCGCTTCTGCTCTTTCCCAAGCTCGCGCTTGGCCTTTCCGGATTTGAGACGGGCGTGGTCGTTATGCCGCTGGTGCGTGGGGATGTAACCGACAGCGAGGCCGAGCCGAGTGGCCGGATACGAAATACGCACAAACTCCTCACGACCGCCGCCCTCATCATGAGTGTGCTTCTGATTACCAGCAGTTTCGTGACGACCCTTCTGATTCCCACCGAAGCGTTTCGGGCTGCCACCGATACCCTGCCAGCAGGAGACGCCAACGGGCGTGCCCTTGCCTATCTCGCCCACAAACTCTTTGGAGATGTCTTTGGCACCGTCTACGATGGTAGCACCATCCTTATCCTCTGGTTCGCCGGCTCCTCCGCAATGGCCGGGTTGCTGAACATCGTCCCGCGCTACCTTCCGCGCTACGGGATGGCTCCGGACTGGACAAGGGCGCCCCGTCCTCTGGTGCTGATCTTTACAGCTATCTGCTTTGGTATCACTCTGTACTTTAAAGCCGACGTAGATGCCCAGGGAGGCGCCTATGCGACTGGCGTTCTCGCGCTCATGACCTCTGCGACAGTGGCAGTGACCCTATATGTGTGGCATCGGCGGTGGCGAGCAGCCACTCTGGGATACTCTATCGTTACGGTCATTTTCGCATATACGCTGATCGTCAATATCGTTCAGCGGCCTGATGGTCTGAAAATCGCACTGTTTTTTATTGGCGCTATTATCATGACCTCTTTAATCTCACGCCTTTCGCGAACGACGGAACTGCGCGTAGATAGTATGGAGATGGATGCAAAAGCGACTGAGTATATCCATTCTGTGGCTGAGGCCGGGGATATCTGTATCATCGCCAACAAGCGGCAGGGCAACACCCAGGAGCATAAACTTAAGGAGCAAGAGCAGCGCCGCGCCGCCCATATTCCTCCCGGAACGCCCATTCTGTTTCTGGAAGTGGAGATTACGGACCCGTCCACCTTCGCCGGCGTTTTAAAGGTACGCGGCATCGAGACGGAAGGCTATCGGGTGCTGCAAGTCGAGGCCGTCGTCGTTCCGAACGCCATCGCCTATATTCTGCTTCACATCCGGGACATCACGGGAAAAGTCCCACACGCCTACTTTAGCTGGTCGGAAACCAAACCCCTGCTGAATATGTTCCGTTATGTCATTTTCGGAGAAGGAGACACCGCACCTGTTACACACGAAGTGCTGCGTCAGGCGGAGCCTGACCCGGACCGCCGCCCCGCCATCCATATCGGCGGCGAACGCTGAACCGCTGAAACATGGCTGCCCCAGGCAGCGTCCGTGCCAGACGCGTTGAGAGAAGAGGCGCTTAGCACGACGCAATTCATCCCCTGTTCTTCACGCTTACCGGGGAGCAGAAGCGGATAACAGAGAGAAACCGACCTTTCCATAGTCCTGAAAGCCGAGTTTCCTGTAGATGGGGTGACCGAGGGCCGATGCCTGAAGCACCGCGAGTTTATAGCCCGCCTGCGCGGCGACGGTCAGGGGAAGGGCGGTAACGGCGGCCCCGACGCCTTTGCGCCGCGCCTCCGGCAGCGTCGAGACACAGTAGATGCCTGCGATCCCGTCCATGAAGGCGAGCATCGAGCAGGCGACCGGAACGCCCTGATAAGAGCCGATAAAATAGCGGACATCCGCCGAGCAACCCTGCTGATAGGCATAGTGGACGAAGAGCGCACAGACCGGAGCGGGAATCTCGTACCCCCTGCTCAGAACATCCGTCCAGACGTTCATATCTTCCTCGCTCCGCGCTTCGCGCACGGCCACGCCTTTCGGCAGGTGCGGATAGGTAAACGCTGAAATATCAGCCGCCATCCCGGTGGCCTCACTCACACAGGCCAGCCCTGCCCCCGTCAATCGCTCTCTCAGATCGTTCGGCTGTGTGGTCGCCCCGACAACCCAGAGGCCCGGAACATTGCGCTCTACGATAGGAGCAAGCGCCTCCTGAATGCGGCTCTCCGCGTCCTCCGGCGTGAACTGCCCGCCCCAGATGACATTGCCATAAGGGTGAGCCAGGCCGGAAACGAACCGCACTATTCCCGGCTCCTCATACCACGAAGTTCCGGGTATCCCCGCCGTTGTCAATCGCAGCATCGCGCCGAAGTTCGTATCAATCGCCGTAATCAGCTCGGCCGTCGTGAAGTCTTGCAGCGTTCTCATTCGTTGGCGCTCCCATGTTCCCATGCTCAAAATTGGGCAGGGAATCCCTGCCCAATTAGAAAACTTCTGCCTGTCCGTCAGGAATCGAGACGGATTAGAGGTAGCCCACGACCAGGGCAATAGCAGTGGCGATTTCGGCAACCTGCGCCTCATCTAACTGGCCCAAACGTAGCCGAAATCTCTCCAGTGCCAGTGAACATATCTGAAAAGCGTCTGCCGCTGAGGGTTTACTAAATCCATTTGCCCTTGTCGGTTCCAGAGACGTCATCCAGGGATAGCCCGCACCGGAAGCGCAAGGTCGGTCTCATATTCCCTGTCGGCTTGCTCTGCGGCAGAGCGCAGATAGCGTTTTCGCTCCAGTGCGGGGAGTTTCAGCAGTTCGCGGGCTGTGTAGGTGCGTCCCGAGCTTATCTCCGTTGGTTCGGGAAGCGCGTCAATCAGACTGCGAGCAAAATCTTCTTCTGTAAGCCCCGCTTGCCGCGCCGCACGACTCAAACGTTCTTCCGCTTCCGGGGTAAGTTCGATGGTTAGTGTCATATCTACCTCAACGAGTTCCTGAATGCCTGCCGGAAGCGGCACCCAAAACGGCCATACCTCATTGATCTCACGATAAAGTATCCTGAATGTCAAGCGCTTCTCGCCTTCCTTACAAAGACGAGAAGCGCATTTCAGGATACGCTGCTGCGCTGCGTTAGAGGCCGGCGAGGCGGGTGTCTGCGTCTCCGAAGCGATTCAGTTTGACATTCATCCTGTCCATCAGGGAGAGGTAGAGGCTGCATATCTTGCGGTTGTCGTCGCCCGTGGCGCGATAGTCCAGGACACGGCCTGTCGCCAGCGAACCGCCCAGACCGCCGACCGTCAGGACAGGCAGCGTGGAGTTGTCGTGGCGGGAGCCGGAGAACATATTCGAAAGCCACAGCAGGCAGGTGTTATCGAGAACGCTACCCTGGCCTTCCGGCATCGCCTGGAGACGACCGGCAAGGTAGGCAAGCTGCGTGATATAGTGGCGGGTGATGCGCTCGTAGTCGTCCGAATTGTCGTGATGCGAGGCGGGATGATGGGCGTCGCGCACTCCGAGGAACGGATAGAAGAGACCGGACAGGTCGCGGCACATCAGCATTGTCGCGATACGGGTCTTGTCGGTCTGAATCGCCAGCGCAACGATGTCGCACATTAGCCGCATATGGTCGCGGATGTCTTCCGGCAGGCCGTTGTCGGGCCGCTTCATGCCGACGAGCGGCTTGCCGTTGTCCTTCGCCTTGTTCGCTGCCTTGCCCAGATCGCCGCGCATCTTCTGCGCCCGCTGCTCCACGTCCCGCACACTCGTCAGGTACTCGTCCAGCTTGGCGCGGTCGTCGCGGCTGATGCGGCGGCGCAGGCCGCTCGCTTCTTCGCTCACGCGGTCGAGGATGCTCTCCATACGCCGGTTGCCGCTGTTCTCGAACAGACTGTCGAACGCCAGCGACGGGTAGACCTCGGTCGGAACCGGAGAGTCGGCGCTCTGCCAGGAGATGTGCGAACTATAGGCCATCGAGAAGTTGGACTCATGGTAGCCAGTCAGCGGCTGTTCGCAGGCCAGAACGAGGCTCGGCTGCACCGTATTCTGTCCCAGCCGCGTCGCCAGCACCTGATCTACGCTGATGCCGCCGTGCAGCACCGCACCCCGCGTGAGCGGCATTCCCGAAAGGATATTGCCGGTCATGCCGGGATGAATGCCGACTCCCGTCGAAGGCTTATTGAACAGGCCATTGATGACGTTGAGTTTGGTCTTGTAGGGATCAAGAGGCGCGAGGCTCTTGCTTAGTTCCATCGTCGCGCCTTCGCCCTTTGCCGACCAGTGATCCGGGCTGATCCCCGTTCCCATGAACTGAACGACGAAGCGGCGCGGCAGGTCGCTCGCCGCTTTCGGGGTTTCAGCGGCGGCTCCCCACACCGGCACGGATTCTAGCCAGGGCAGGGCCACGACGACGCCCGCACCGCGCAGGAACATACGCCGGGAGAGCGGCTGACTCGGAGATTGATCTTCGTTCTGGGTATTCGACATTACGTTTTATTCCTTTGCCAGGGTTGCCAATACACGTCGGTTGCGGAACTGTCGGCTCGTGACAATCGTCTCCACCATCGTTCCAAAGCGGTAATCTCCAGCGGACAGTCGCTGCTGCATCACTTGCAGAGTGGGGTCGTCGGAAGGCTGCAAACTGCGTCCTAACGCATAAGACAACAGTTTGCGCCCAAAAGTGTCGAGAAAATCCTTCTGGCGCTGCTGACGGACGAACTCTTGAAGCCCCGTCACGCCGGTACGCTCCGTGCCGCCGGGGAAGGGAGCCTTCGCGTCCACGGGCTTGCCGCCGAGGTCTTTGCTGCGGAGTTCGCCAATCGGCCCGTAGCCTTCAAACACCAGGCCGTAGGAGTCGAAGCGGGCATGGCAGCCCGCGCAGGCCGGGTTCTCGCGGTGCGCGGCGAGCGCCTGCCGCAGGGTCAGGTTACCCAGCTTGCTCTCGTCGGCGGGCAGAGCCGGGACGGTGGCAGGCGGCGGGGGAATATACTCGCCCAGCATCCGCTTCACCAGCCAGTAGCCGCGCTTCACCGGACTGGTACGCAGGCCGGGGGAGTTTTTGGTCAGGAAGACCGCCATCGGCAGCAGCCCGCCGCGCCCGTAGCGGTCGGCATTGTCCACCCGCACCCAGTCGCCGGTCGTCGCTTTCACGTCGGTCATGCCGTAGTGCCGGGCGAGGTCGGCGTTCACGAAGGTGTAATTCCCGTAGAGCAGGTCCAGCGCCGAGCGGTTATTCTGGAACGTATCCACCAGAAATTGCACCGGCTCCTCGAACATCGCCTCCCGCAGACTGTCGTTGAAGGCCGGGAACCGTTCGCGGTCTACCGCGTTATGCTCCTCGAAGCGCCGGAAGTCCAGCCAGTTGCCGCCGAACTCCAGGGCAAGCGCCCGCACTCGCGGGTCTTTGAGCATCCGATTGGCCTGCGCGGTCAGCACCTCCGGGCGATGCAGGTCGCCTGCCTTCGCGTGGGCCAGCAGTTCGTCATCCGGCATACTCGACCAGAGGAAGTAGCTCAGTCGGCTCGCCAGCGCGTAGTCCGACAGCGGCTGTACGATTTCCGTCGCGGGCGGCGCCACGACAGGTGGCTTGACTGCGCCCTTCTTCGGCTTCCTCGCAGGAGGCGGCAGCGAGGCGAGCGTCAGTTGCCCGGCGTCTGCCGAAGGCCGGAAACTGTTTTCCCCGACATGACGGCCCGCAGGCGCGGCAGTCGGCGCTTCCAGATCGAGGCGGAACAGGAACTTCGGCGACATCAGGATACTGACCACGCAGTCGCGCACGGCGTCCTCGTGGGTCAGTCCGTCTTTCTGCCGCAATGTGTGGTAGAACGCGAGCAGATCGGTCTTTTCGGCCTCGGTCAGCGGGCGGCGATAGGCGCGGCGGGCAAAATCCACCAGCGCATTCAACTGCACCGGCTCTGCCGCCAGACGCGCCCGCTCCGTCCCCCGAATCGTTGTGGAGACCCACTTGAAATGCTCTACAATGGCCTGCAAAGCGGGCGGTTCGCCGCCGTTTTTGCGGGCCTTCGCCAGATAGAGATCGCCGAGCAGCTTGATCTTCGCGTCCGAAAGAGCCGCTTTGTCTTCCGCCCGGGCGAAATTGAACTCCGGGTCGGTGATCGTGCTGGATTCGGCGCGTTCGTAGACGAAGAACTCGGAGTGCATCCGCTCCGGCACAAAGGCGACGGTGTCAAAATCCAGCCACATACTGTTGAGTCGGCGGCGACCGTTGTCGTCGAGAAGGAGTTCCATCAGGGGCGTGTCGTCCCGGAAGTAGCCCATCGAGTTGTGCAGTCCGGCGGTCAGCAGGCGGCCCTTATCGCCGGGGTCGTCCACGAACATACGCCCGCGCTCCGCGATATAGAAGGCATCGGGAAAGACGCTGCAAAACTGCGTGTAGGCGGTGATATAAGGCGTGCGCTCCAGCTCGTCCTTCGGCACCGCAAGATCGGGATCGGCATTGTCCGTGACGGTCTGCTCGGTCTTGACTCGAGTTCCGGGTTTCCGAACGGTGATCGTGCGCGTGGGCGGAACGCCGCCAATCTGGAGGGTGGACGGGTTGAGCATTCGGCGATGCGAAGCGTACTGGTTATCCTTCCACAGCACGAAACACTGACCGCCGTCGGAGAATCCGCCGGGAACGCGCAGATTGGGGAACTTCCAGGCGAGTTTCTTTCGCAGCGTCGTCACCCAGTCGCGCATTGCCACGCAGCCTGCGCGGGCCGTGTCCAGCTTCCCGTTCTCCGGGGCAGGCAGGGCATTGAACTGCGCTTGAAGTTTGGCAATCGGCCCGACCTTTTCGCCGGGCGCGTGAAGAATGCCCCATACCGTCTCCAGATAGCGCGGGCTGACCTTTGTGTCGGCGGCGACCGTCGGGAGCGTGGCATTCGGAGCGCCGAGCGCGGCCCGGTGCCGATAGCGCCATGCGGCCTCGAAGTAGTCGGCGTAGTCGGTGGGCTGTTTCTTGTAGAAGTCCACGATACGCAGGATACAGAATTTGTCCCGGTCGGTTTCGGCGAGTACCGGATGCGTGGCGAACTCAAGCCCCGTTGTTGTCAGCACCAGATGGTCGGCGATCTCTTTGGTGGCCTGCGCGTACTTCTTGAGCAGCGCGGGGGAGAGGGTGAGCGACTCGCCGGAGTTGTCGAAGCCCTCCTGATTGGCCGGATCTACGGGGAATTCGCGGGTGGGATGCAGGTCTACGCCGCACAGGTCGCGGATAGTATAGTCGTACTCCGCGTTGCTCAGGCGGCGCGTCAGCACGGGGCCGGGGTCGCCCGCATTGCGCTCGATTTCGGACTGCCGGACGGCGCGAACCCAGGCAACAACGGCCTCCCGCTGTGCGGCAGAGGGCTGCTTCGCCGACGCGGGCGGCATCGTCTTGCCCTCGACCCGCTCCATCAGGAGCGCCCAGTGGGGATAATCATTTACCACCGACGCGACGCCCGTATAAGACGTGAGGTCGAGCTGCGCCTGCGGCTTGTTCTTGCCATGACACGCGACGCAATAGGTCTGCATAAACGGCTTGACGGCGCTGGTAAACCGCTGGTCGAGCTGGCTCTGCGGCACGGCCTTGCTCGTTCCCGACGCATCTGCCCCCATTAGCACAGCCAACACCGCGAGACCGGAGAGAACGAAACTCCCCGCGAAAAGAGGCACTTTGAACTTACGACGCATGAATTCGTGTACTCCTGTTGGCATCCTGCCTCGAACAAAGCGAAAAGGAAGAGAGCAGAACGCCTGACCACTCCCGCTTACAAAACAGATAGAACTCCCTCTTTAGAATACCCTTCCTGCCGCTGGAAATCATCGGCTTTGTGGAGAGCAGCCTCTTCTCCTTACGATATATAGCGCATCTGGAGTTCTATAACGAACCACTCGTCGCCTATTTTTCGGAGCGTCACTTCGATTCCGTCGCCATTCAGTCCTCCCGAATAGCGCCGGATAAGGGTATGCGCTATTTTTTTATCTCTGTCGTAGCGTATGAAAGCCGTATCTTTCGCCTCAGCATTGTCGGGATAGTTGAAACTGATGATGTTGACACCGCCTCCATACAGCTCCCCCATCGGAATTTTATGCCCTGGCGCTTCCCAGAGAACGACGGGATTGTAACCATACACCTCGAAGGGCTTGACGCCAGGTGCGGAGAGGATCGCGGGAACACCCCTGTTCTCCTCGAAGAATCGGGCTTCGATACAGGCGGCAACGATCTTCTCAGCATCGTCAGGTGAGCGCGGTGCGGCATTGGGACAGGGGTCTACAAGGTCGGAGAGGCCGTCTCCATCCGTATCGGCTTTGTTTGGGTTGGTGCCAAGTCGCGCCTCGACAAGGTCGGTCAGGCCATCGCCATCGGTATCTCGGTGAATGGTGGGGTCGTCGGGAAAGATTTTTATCCATTCCGTGGCGATCAGTCTGGCGAGGGGAATGCCCCGAAAGGTTTTTGGGGCCGGATGATGGAAGGTCGCGGCGGTCCAGACGCCGGTGAAGAGCGGTCGCTTCCATCTCGCGCCGTCTTTCTGGACGATGAACAGATCGCTGTAGTTGCCGAGGACGCCGTCCTGAAAAAGGATCCAAGTACGCCCTCTGGAATCCGTTTTCGTTCCCAGGATAGCACGCTTCCCAAGTTTAGCGAGATTAATTCGGTCAAACCAGGGTTTTACCGGCGCTCTGCTGTGCCGGGCAGCGCGGACTGCCCGAATGCCCTCCTCACCACCTGTGTCTGCCAGATGCACGAACGCCTCTTTGCGCCAGGCCGGGGCGGCTTTGGGATCGTGCAACGCCTCCAGCATAAAGGCAACCGCGTCGGGGTGCGTGGAGTGGGAGACTGCGGTGAGAGCGGACGATCCTTCCCGTGCGTCCGCAGGCAGACGTCGAAGGCTCTGGATGAGGACAGGAATGTACCCGGATGGCTCTCCCTTTGCCATGAGAATACTCTCCAGCGTATTCCGCCAGCCGCTTTTCTCACCCATCTTCGACCACGCGCTGACAATCGTATCGGTGTCTTCTTTGCGACAGGTGGCAAGCAGCAGAGGCGGTACGTCGGTCAACAGGGTATAGAGGGCCATTCCGCCCTTATCCTGCCTGTCGGTATCAAAGGCTTTCGCCCACTCGACGTATCGCGCCAGAAGCAGGGGGAAGGCGTAAGGAGTGAGTTTGAGAAGCTGTTTGCGTTCGCTGTCGTCCAGAATCTCATACTGCGAAGTCAGGCGCTGTGCCAGGGCTTGCTTTTCCGGTTCGGTGACCGGCAGCGGCGGCAGTGCTCCGGTAGTATAGGCGAGCAGGCGAGTGCTGTCGGTCGTGACGACGAGGCGACTGTCTGCGTAGACTGCTCCGCCAGTAAAGGGCTGTGAGCGATGCCACCTCTCCCTTCCGCCTTTGGTCACGCAGACGACAGGGTTCCGATCCAGCCAGACACTCTCCCCATCCGAAACAGGCAACTGCTCCTCCATGTGCATATAGGAGGTTCCTGCATCGGCGAGAGGCAGTTTCCAGAGGAGTTTCCCGGTCGCCACATCGCGCCCCTGTATCTCCTTCGCGCTTGCCCCGATAATGACCCCGGTGGCGAGTACACAGTCGTCAAGTTCCTGCTCCGTTTTCCAACGGGTGTCGCCGGTACGCAGGGCAATGCGTCTGCATTTGTCCCCCTCTGTGATGACATCGCCTCCGAGTACCAGCGGGCGATGAAGTCCCGCATACCGGGCAGGATGATGCCAGAGGATTTTGCCCTGCTGTTTGGAGAGGCCAAATTCGCCCAGACCGTCCAGCCCAACATAGACGCCATCGGATGTCACCTCCAACTGCCTCAGCGAAGCTAGTGGGTCACTTGTCACGCAACCTTACGAACGTTCTGAGATCGTTTACGGCGAAAATGGCGTCTAACGAATGTTATATTCCGTGGCAGTAACTGCTCAGCCCTCCCTCCTGTGATACTTCCTGCTCCATCGGGAATCTTTGAAGCGGACACTTCGTACAAACAAGTATGCTTACACACGAAGAAATCCTGGCTCTCTACGAGAAGGGACCCGATGCGGTCGCGGAGG
>JBBRLP010000162.1:0-10643 GCA_038231295.1 Chthonomonadales bacterium | reverse complement strand
CTTTGTCACTTCTACCAGACGTTCGCGCAATTCTCCCAGGCGATTGACGCCTTTTTCGCTGACATCGGACAGTACCGACAGGAGTTAGCCACCCTGATGACGGAAAACTTTGAACTTATCACCTGCCGTTAGTATACAATAGCGTAGCATCTCTTCATTCACATATACCGAAAATTCATCCCCAACCAACCTAGAGCATATTTTGCTTCCCAGTGGCGAACAAGACCGAAGCACAGAAATGTTTTTTGGGAGATTATCTGGTATTAGGTCATAGTCTTCAAATGATTTTTCATATCTCCGGAGTACAGATTGTATAAAGTAGTACGTTGTCGTTATCCCTGTACCTATATCTAGTACCTGAACTACATCGCAGGGTTTTACCATAGGCCTGCACTCATCATTTGGTTTTGAAGTCCTATGCGCTTCCTGCGCATTTAATACTTTAATTTCTACTTGTTCCCTATAACGTAAGCGTCGCCGTTCTAAACGCTCTTCCTTACGGATATTAAATAATTTCAAAGCATCGCTTTCACACCTTTTTTTTAATTCTGATGAAAATCCAGATTGCTCTTCATCGGTTAGTCTTGAATAACATTTAGGACATATCATGTCGTGGCTGCTACCGTTATTTAAGAAATTTGTGATGTCGAATTTGTATTTTGGTGAGATTTCATAACTCGAACTTCGACAAACGACCTTTACCTTTCTAACTGGGTAAATAGCTGATGTATAAACAAAATGGAACAAAAGATCATTTTCTATTACAAGAAAAGTATCAATGTGTCTTGACATAGATTGCCTCACATAAAGTAGTCTGTTTTGCTTCTACATCAGGGGAACGCATTCCTGCAAGCCGCAAGCGACGCACCAAAATCGCCTCCTCTCTGGCTGTCGGAGAGGAGGCGTTGGCTTGAGAAGTCAGGGGACGAAGCGATTAAATCCGGGTGCGCTCCGTCTGGGTCGCTCGCCTATTTCCAGATTACGTGACCGTCGGCGTAGACAACAGCCCGTCCGCCTTCGCCCTGCATGAAACCAAGCACCGTTTCGGCGGGACTAGCGATATCTGCCAGTTTCCCGCCCTTGTAGGTATAGTTGAAACCGTCGAGAATAGAGGGGTCAGGGACGTAAGGAGTAAGCTTTTCGTTAATGCCGTTGCCGTCCGGCAGCGTGTCGTCATAGTCCTGAGCGCACATCAGCAGTGCTAGCCCGGTCTGCTTGGCGTGTTGCATCTTCTGTAGTTTGTCGGCCTGCTGCTTGACCAGGAGATAGGTCGCGATATCCATTTTCAGCAAGGGAACGGCCCAGACCGCCCCCTGCGATTTGAAGACCACCATCTCTCCCTGCTCCATGAACTGTGCGCTGTCTCCTTCCGAACTGAGGAGGATGCGGGAAGTGTCGCCCTTAGTCTGCCCATTCAGCCAGAGAAGGTGAAGCATCGGACTTTTCAGACCGGTGGCTGTCGGCAGGGCCTGTGTGGACAGCGTCAGCGGGAAGGGAACGGGCGGTTTCGGCGGGATCGCTCCCTCGGCTTCGGGCTGAAGGAGCGGGGAATCGCTCTCCAATCGGGTCAGGGTACCCGTTTTGGAATTCAGCGAGAAAGTATGACCGGTCACCTTGCCATCGGCTGTGACTTCCATTGTCTGAAGGAGAGGAAGCCCACTCCGAGTCCAGACAACGTTTTGCAGATTCGTCATTTTGGGAAGATCGACGTGCGAGAGAGCCTGACCTTTTGCATCCAGGACAGTCAGCGTGGTTTCATTGCCCTGTACGCCTTCCACCAGGCGCGAGGTGCGGACGACACAGAGCGGAACGGTCGTGGCAGGATAGAACGAGCAGCTATCGTACCGCCCCATATCCTTTGTACTCACGGTTTCGACTTTGCCTATCGAGGCCGAAATGCGTAGGAGAGAACGCCGCACAACAGGCTCTGCGTGTTCTGCGCCCGGAGCGGGAGGGAGTATCTGGACTGCCATTGCGAAACCCACGTCTGACTTTGCAAGCCAGGTAAGCTGCTCGATATGTGTCTCCTGTGCATTTGCTCGCCAGAGAGTCTGGCGCGTATGAGTTCGACCATCCCACAACACCAGGCTGATCTCGCTGCGCGTCTTGCCCTCCGGCATACCGACAGACTTAAAACTTTCCAGGGTGATTTTAGCGGTCATGCGTTGGCACAGCGCATAGCGACCACTTTCCGACAACGCCATACTCAGCACGATCGGTTCTGCCGCCATTTCCGGCGGAAGCGCGACATAAGCCGACTTCGCGGTAACGACCGTCCGCTGTGCGATGTCTTCCATGCCGCCCTGCCCCTGCGCCAACGCAGGCAGCAGAAGCAAACAGACCGCCGCGAACAGTGGATGCCTCATTTTCGTCTCCCTCCTCTTGCTTACGCGCTAGAATTCCACCTGTTTTCACACGGATCAACACCGGGCAAACGCCCTCAGACAGAAGTGGCCGGTCCAGGCAGCGTCGTCCTGCATCCGCTTCCTCGCGCACTTATAAATTCATAGAGGCAGAAACCCCTCCCTCGGTTCAGAGAC
This sequence comes from Chthonomonadales bacterium, assembly GCA_038231295.1. GTDB lineage: Bacteria > Armatimonadota > Chthonomonadetes > Chthonomonadales > Chthonomonadaceae > JANXLO01. The sequence continues at coordinate 8,103 of JBBRLP010000162.1, read as the reverse complement.
AGAATATCGTCGCTAAAATCACGACTCAGGACAGGAGAATGGGCTGGATGACCTGGCCGTGAACGTCGGTGAGGCGGCGCTGGATGCCGTTGTGGTAGAAGGTCAAGCGTTTGTGGTCGAGCCCGAGCAGATGCAGGACGGTGGCGTGGAGATCGTAGACCTCGGAGCGGCCTTCGGTGGCGTAGTAGCCGACTTCATCGGAGGAGCCGTAGCCAAAACCGGGCTTGAGGCCCGCGCCCGCCATCCAGCAGGTAAAGGCGTGGGGGTGGTGATCGCGGCCCTTCGCGTTCAAGCCCTGTGTCATAGGGGTGCGCCCGAACTCGGTCGTCCAGAGCAGCAGGGTGTCGTGAAGCAGGCCGCGCTGTTTCAGGTCTTGCAGCAGTCCGGCCACCGGCAGGTCCATGCTGGAAGCCTGCTGCGTGTGGTTCTCGACGATGTCCTCGTGCGCGTCCCAGTTGATGCGTGGCCCGCCGAACGCGCCGCCGTGATATATCTGCACGAAGCGGACGCCGCGCTCGACCAGACGCCGCGCCAGCAGACAGTTCTTGCCGAAGGCGGCGGTGGTCGGATTGTCCATGCCGTAGAGTCGGCGGGTCGCCTCGCTCTCCCCGTTGAAATTGACGACTTCGGGGATACTCGTCTGCATTCTGGCGGCGAGTTCGTAGGAGCGGATGCGGGCAGCGAGCGCGGTGTCGCCGGGATTCGCGGTGAGGAAGTCGCGATTGGTCTGTGCGAGGAACTTCATGCCCGCCTGCCGTTTTGCGGCAGCGATCTCCTGCGGCGGGAACAGGTCGGGGATAGGGTCACCGGTGGCGCGGAAGGCCGTCCCCTGATGCGTGGCGGGCAGAAAACCGGACTGCCAGTTGATGGCCCCACCCGCCGGAAGCCCACGCGGGTCGGGCAGCACGACGAAGGCGGGCAGGTCCTGATTCTCCGTCCCCAGCCCATAAGAGAGCCATGCGCCGAGGCAGGGGAAACCGTTCTGCGAGAAGCCGGAGTTCATGAAGAAGGTTGCGGGGGTGTGGTTGGAGCTTTTGGAGGTCATGCCATAGAGGAACGTCATATCGTCCACGCGCTCGGCGAGATGGGGCAACAGGTCGCTGGCCCAGAGACCGCTCTGCCCCCGCTGCTTAAAGGCGAACGGCGACTTCATCAGGCGGCCCGGCTGCCCGAAAAACGTCTCGATGTGGCCTTTGCCGGTCATCTCTTTACCGTCGCTGCGTACCAGTTCCGGCTTATAGTCGAACGTGTCCAGGTGGCTGACTCCGCCCGTGCAGAAGACCTGAATCACCCGCTTCACTCTCGGCGCGAAGTGCGGCGGCTTCGGCGCATACTCCGAAGTCTGAGCGTGTCTGCCGTCACGCGGCGCGGCGGAAGCGACCTCCTCGCTCATCAGCCAGGCCAGCGCGACCGCTCCCAACCCGCTCCCCGTCTGCCACAGAAAATGCCGACGTGTCAGTTCCTCACTCATGCGCGTGTTCCTTCATGACCCGGAAGAGGCTTTGCTTCCCTATGAAATATACCACGTTTTCGCAGAGACCTACTCAGATTTCTCCGCTATTCGCGATGGCGCAGCAGAGAACATTCGGAGTGACGGCGACCTTAGCAAAACGCCGACAGCCCCAGCAGCAGGTAGCGCGTCGAGTTTGTGTTAAAGTCGCCATTTTGTTCTATCCATTTCGGCTATAGGCGCATAGCGTATCAACGCTATGACAGCCCGTTCCCCTTTGAAGAGGATAAAAAAGACGCGGGCATTTTTTTAAAATGGTCCCTCTGCTTGCTAACGGTCTCGCGGAGATGTCAGAATGAATGGAAACGTCAGGGGCGGTGAGGTACGGCAACAATCTGACAGCCACTCCCGCACGAGCTAGGAGACGAACATTCCATGCTGAAGAGACATTCCCTGCTGATAGCCGCTCTGGGCTTTTCCGTTTTCGCCTCGCTGCCGTCTGTGTTCGCACAGACGGCGCCCGCCATGAAACTTCTGGAGATACGGGAGGGAGTGGAAAAGCGGCTGAAACCCACGTCTCCCCAGGTCATGGCAGTACGCAGTCAGTCCTCCACCTCGCCGGGAATCGAGGTCACCATTCAGCCCGGCAGCGACAGTTACCCCGGCGTCCATATCAAGCCGGAGAGCGCCGTCTGGAACCTGATTGCCTACGGGCATATAGAGGCATCTGTCGTCAATACGGGACAGAAACCTATCAATCTGGCGCTGCGGGTGGATAACGCGGGGGACGGGAGCGCGGATACCACGAACACGGAGAGCGTCTCTATTGCGCCGGGCGAGACGAAAACGGTGAAGGTCCTCTTCGGGTATGCCTATGGGTATAAACGGGCTTACGCGCTCAAACCGGCCTCGGTAGTCAATCTGGTGCTTTTCACCGGAAAGTCGGAGGGAGTTCAATCGTTTCGGCTACTCTCGGTAGTCGCCGCCGGGCCTGCCGGGGAGAAGCCGCCGGTCGCGCCGGAGGCCGTCCGCACCATCCCGGAGCGGGGCCTTCTGCTGGGGGCGGGCGCACGGCCTCTCGTGGCAGGGCAGGTTGCCGCGCTGCAGGGCGCACAGCCCACGCTGACGGCGACGGAGTCGGGGCAGTCTCTTCAAATCGTCTTTCCAGCGTCGGGGGCAGCGTCTTCGGTTTCCGTGCGGCCGACCGTCGGGCGGTGGGACCTGCGCGATTTTCTGGAGGTGAGCGTTCGGGTTCGCAATACGGGACAGACGCCCACGACGCCAAAAGTGCGTTTGGAGAGTGACGGCGGCGCGTCGGAGTGGGTAAGCTCTGCGAAACCGCTGGCTGCTGGAGAGACAGGAGTGATCCTTGTACCCTTCGCCGGATCAGAAGCCTTGACGCTCAACAAACCCGAGACATTGACGCGAATCAACAGCGATGCGGTCTCCGGCGTCACGATAGCGCGGGAGCCGGGCGCAGGCGAGAGCAGACTGCGGATCGAGGCGATTCAGGCGGAGATGCCACATACTCCGATGCCTGCGTGGCTCGGCAAGCGCCCGCCTGTGTCGGGAGACTGGGTCAAAACGCTGGACGAGGAGTTCAACGGCCCGACGCTGGATACAAAACTGTGGAGCATTTCGGGGGAGAACTACTGGGACAAGACGAGCCACTGGAGCAGGGAGAACGTGCTTCTGAGCAACGGGGTGGTGAAACTGCGCTACCAGAAGAAGACCGGCCACAACAACGATGATCCCGTGCAGAAGCCCTCGGACTACGCTTCCGGCTACCTGCACACCTACGACCGGTGGGCGCAACGTTACGGCTACTTCGAGGCACGGATGAAACTGCCGACCGCGCCGGGCCTCTGGCCCGCCTTCTGGATGATGCCCGACCGGGGCAATCGGGCCGACCCGCAGGGGAAACGCCAGGACACGGCGAACGGCGGGATGGAGTTCGACATCATGGAACACCTCACTCGCTGGGGGCGCGGACGCTACAACATTGCCATGCACTGGGACGGTTACGATAAAGACCATAAGTCACTTGGCTCGGACAAGGTCTATGTTCAGCCCGATCAGGACGGCTTTATCACGGCGGGCCTGCTCTGGACGCCAGGGTCCGTCGTCTACTACTGCAATGGCCGCGAAGTGCTACGCTGGGACAGTCCGCGTATCTCCAACGTGCCGGAAATCCTGATGTTTACACTCCCGATGGGCGGCTGGGACAACAGCCCGCTGGAGGACGCCCGCCTGCCAGCCGATTTCGTCATAGACTACGTGCGTGTCTGGCAGCGCAAAGACCTCGCCTCGCCTGCGGACGGTCGGAAGTGAGCCGGAGCGACTTTCAGGAGAGGGCGATCAGCGCCCCGGCGACCCAGGTAGGCGGAGGCTTCTGATAAGCGGCGGACATGTCGTCGCCAATGAGATCGAGGATGCGGCCCTGCTGCGATCCGAGGAGATAGCGAAGGACCTGCCCGACATCCCGTCCGTCGCTCTTCGTCCGCACACTGTGCTGATTGTACTTCCAGTACTCTCCGGCCTGCAAAAGCGACAGTCCTTCCGTAATGGCCTGTCGTGCGAGTTCCAGCCCGCCCTCCGTCGGCGCGAGGGCCTGTTCGGTCAGGTCACCATAGCCGATACCGTGATGGAAAGGGTCCATTGTCGCCACGACGACCGCTTCGCGGGCGATCTCCTGAAGCTCCGCCATGCCGGGTAGCGCTTCCGGTCGTCCGCCTGCCAGATAGGGATAGCGAACGATAAGCGGCGGGCCGGGGATGCCGCGTCGGGCGATCTCCTGCTGCCAGAGGAACTGGAAATGCGACAGCGAGAACTCCGCTCGCCAGTCTTCTCGTCCCGGCAGTCCCGGCCCCTGTACGCCCCATCCTGGTTCGCCCGACGGATCGGCTCCGTTCGCCACCCGCCCCCGCGCTGCCTCCAGTTCCGGCGTGAGCGCATGAAGTACGCCAAGCGCCAGCACTTTTTCTGCGCCGCTATCGAGGCAGGCATGAACAGCCGCCGCAACCTGATGCCCACAGGCCGCGATGCTGGTATGCGGAAAGATCACCGCGCCCCCGGCCTGCAAAACCGGAGCCAGATTCCAGGCGCGTCCGGCCTCAAGCAGACGACGGATACCGTCCTCTCCCTGCGCCGCCTGATCCTGAGCCGACTTCAACAGAAAGTCCGGAATATCACGCCGCATTGTCTCTGCCTTTCCAGTTGACAAAATCCTCACCTGCCTCTCCGTTCGACCCCTCCCGGTCTTCCTCCTGCGCTACAGACGTGCAGGGAGATTCCCATGACTTGACTTTTTGTTTTTTCAATCGCCACAATGTAGCAGAGACACTCTAAGGGGTGAAAGAATGCCTGCTAAAGACCTCTATCATAAAGTTGTATGTGCCGCTCTCCTCAAAGACGGCTGGACAATCACCCATGATCCGCTCACTCTCCGCTATCATAAACGCGATATCTACATTGACCTCGGAGCGGAACGCCTTCTCGCTGCAGAGAAAGGTTCGCAGAAAATAGCCATCGAGATAAAAAGTTTCCTTGCAAACTCATCGGTCGCTGCGCTGGAAGAGGCTGTAGGGCAGTACATAGTCTATCAAGATGTGCTGGAAGAGATGCAGAAGGAACGCATTCTCTACCTGGCTGTACCAGACTATGAACAGGATGGAATTCTCTCGGAACCGATAGGAGAGTTGTTGATTCGCAAACACAATATCCACTTGATGGTTTATCGGCCTGAGACCGACGAGGTCGTTGCATGGAAACCTTAGAACGTTATCGGGAACTAATACAAACTGTCCTCGGAGAGTATGCCGCGATTCCCTATGCCAATGGCGATTATGAACGCGAACTCGTCATGGACTGCGTCAACGACCGCTATCTTCTTCTGACCCTGGGATGGGATGGGAAACGGCGAGTCTACTATCCTGTCATTCATATTGATATTCGCGAGGGGAAACTCTGGATTCAACATGACGCAACGGAAGATGGCGTCGCCACAGATTTGATAGCCGCCGGAGTACCAAAAGAGCAGATCGTTCTGGCATTCTATCCTCTCGAAGCGCGACGACATAGCGAATTTGCCGCTGCCTGACCGAGGAGCAGTCCGAACCCCCATCTATGCAACTCTGCCGGACGTTTCTGTGTCAAATAGACGACAGCAACAAAGAAAAACCAATCGGCTTCCCCTCGAAGCGCCTGTTTACAACGCGATGCGGAGGGAGCCAGAAAAACAAGGGGTACAGGCGATATGCCGAAATTGAATCAGATTCTCGCCATTGAAAAAGGGATCAAGACCGACACGTTCCAAAAACTGACAGAGGCGCATCACCAACTGCAAAAGAGTACCCTGCTTACCGGTATCTCCAAGACCTATCAGCCGCGAGATGAGGAAGGGGAGCCGCTTCCACCGGAGTTCACGAAGGTACAGGTCAGCGCAGAGACGATCATCAAGGAGACACGGGATGCGCTCGTGCGGCTCTTCGATGTCACAGCGACCAAAGACTGGGCAAACTGCCAGGCGAAGGCCGATGTCGTAGTAGACGGGCAGAAGCTGCTGGAGGGGGTTCCCGCGACCTATCTGCTCTTTCTGGAGAAGCAGTTGACCGACCTTCAGACGTTCATCCGTAAACTGCCTGCGCTCGATAGCAGCGAAGCCTGGACGCTCGACAGCGCGGATGGTATCTGGAAGACCTCGCCGGTCGAGACAATCCGAACGAAAAAGGTGCCGCGCAACCATGTCAAGGCGGAAGCGACGGAGAAGCACCCGGCCCAGGTGGAGGTCTACATGGAGGATGTGCCGGTGGGCCGATGGCGTACCGTGAAAATGAGTGGCGCACTGCCCACAAGCCGCATCGCGGAACTGCTGAACCGCGTTGAGAAACTTCAGACCGCCGTCAAGTTTGCCCGCGAAGAGGCCAACAGCACCGAGACGACGAACATGACCGTCAGCGAGAAACTTTTTCACTACCTGTTCGCGTAGTCTCCCAGTGTGAGTACAGACTGAGACTGAGAACTCAACTTCAAGGTTGAGAAGGCCCAAGTGCAGGTTCGACTCCTGCCCCTGGCATTGTCGCGCCAGGGTAGTCCAAATCGGCAGAGACACCTTCTGGCCACCCTAAGCTGAAACTATTACTCGAGACTCAAACCGCTCTGTGGCACGTCGAATCTCCCGCCGGAGGTCGTAACTGCCGTTGGGATGCCAGTGAAAATCCGGTTCTCCGCTCCAACTCTGTTTGTCTGATCTGCGGAGATCGTCTAACAACAAGACACAACGGTTTCAAATTGAGCCGTCCGGCTTAAACGTCGTCGGTGTGCAGACAGTGAAGGCGCCTTTCCACAGGGAAGTGACGCTTCAACCATTCGGGCCGGGGGAAGGGTATTCCCCGGCCCAATTTCTTGTCTTACGACTTTCCCGGCAGTAATCATGAGGAAACTCTTGATTCAATATGCCGCACAGGAGAAGTAACTTTAAAAGCAGCGGTCACGTCTAAAGCCCAACACCAGGTTCGAGAGGGAGGCTTTACAATGAAAAAAACAGTCGCTTTACTGGCCGCGATGCTCTTTTGTGTGCTGGGGCCGGCGTATGCGCTCTATACCGTCAGCGAACAAGGCGAGTGGCCCAAAAGCTGGCCCAGAGAGTTGGACCCACTGCGAAAGCAAGCACGCACGATGGTTGGCCCTATGGTACCCGAACGACACTATGCGATCCGCTTCACCAGTCGGAAAGAGTTTGAGTCCGCCTGGCCGTATCTGCTGAAGGTGAAAACCAGGGCGGCTCCCATCTTCCTGATACGAAGTTCCTACTTCTTTCTCAGTGACCACAACAAAGCGGGCGTCATCGTCCATACTCCTCCGCTCGGGCAGTCAAAGAACCCTGCCACCCCGGAAGCCCCGATCCCTGGCGAAACCAACCCCAGGCAGCGCTGGGCGCAAACCACCGTCCTCGAAGTGATGGTGGACGACGATATCATTGACTGGAAACACATTGCCCTGCCCAAAGGCACCGTCGTCATTGACCAACGAGACCAGGCGAAGGAGAAACAGCCTTGAACGCAGTCCGCAAGAGCGCCTGGACAATGCATTCTGCGTCGGTTGTGAGCAGCCCGTCTGTTAGAGGCTTGCGGATCTGCGGCCCACACTCGGATCCCCGCTAGGTGGCGGAGCATGGTCGGCAGAGGCTGGCGGCCCCAGCAGTTCGGTGAGCAGGAGCTTTAGTCCGTCTGCCCATACCTGGTATCCCCTGACAGTGGGATGCAGTTTGTCTGCTGCATTCATCATCCCGTCGAAGAGCCGACTGTCTCTGTCCGCCAGTCTGTCGTTCACATTCAGAAAGCGAACCGTCTTCCCGTCCGCCAGTCGAACCAGTTTCGCGTTAATTTGATTGATGACGGGCATAGCGGAAAGGGTATCGTTGCGAGGCAAGAGGGCTGTCAAGAGGATGGTGGCATGGGGCGCCTTCGCCCTGCACACGCGCAGCAGCGCCAGAATCCCTCGCGTAACATCGGCGACTAGTCGTTAGTTTCACGAAGTTTTATCACTTTGGATAGGATAAAGTCGCTTAAGCTTGATCCGCGCGTCTTCTGCCCGAAACTGCCATTGGACGGTGTGAGGCCGCTGGTTGCGCTCCTCTTGCCAGGCGGCCACTT
>JBBRLP010000161.1:0-11007 GCA_038231295.1 Chthonomonadales bacterium | reverse complement strand
CATTGACGAATAGTGGGGTCGAGATATCGCGTTGGTTCAGCCTGCACTTTGCAGAGCCGACCAACTTGCCAGATTATCCCCGTCGGTAGCAATACCAGAGGGGAATCTGCTCAACATGGTAACCCCACTATTTGTCAATGATCCCGAAATATTTACAGATACTCCTCACGCGTCTCCCCTCTGGCTTGAAGCAGCGCCTCGGATGGCTCGTCCGGCTCGGTATAGGCGCCTATGTAGCAGAATACGCCCCGGAAACGAATGCCAAGCCGAGTGAATTTGCCCGCGTAGTGCGCTTCCGCATATTTCTCGATGCGCTGTCTCACGCGCTCCTGAACCGGTGGCGGAATCTTGATTCCGCCCGAATGGGGATCGTAAACCCATGTTCGCATCCTGTTTTTCCCTTCTCGATAGGTACTCGAACCTGTTCCATACAGACGAAGGCAATCACTCGGTGTGGAAATGACCGGACTGCTTGAGGGCTGTGAAAATCTCGGCATAGGATCGTTTATATTCTGGCCCCAGCCAGACGGGATTTGCCAGGATGCCGTCGCAGACATATCCGCCCTTATAGTAAACCAGGCCGGTACGCACAAGAAGCCCGGTGCCACGCGTGATATCGCTCAGGCGATCGGTGAGGCCACGAACGGCATACGCCTCCTTGCCGTCCACATCAATAAAAATCGAGTACTTCGTCGTGTCGCGGAGAAATACCCATTCTTGTAGCTGAAGCGTTCGGATAGCCGCAAGTGCGTCCGGCGCCAGTAGGACGCCCTCGTCTTCAAGATTGGTAACTACGGCGTCAATGAGCAGCGGTTCTGCGACAATGGCGTCGCGTCCGGCGGCGAGAATTGCGAGCATCTCCTCGAGGTGTTCGCCGTCAGTAAGACGATATGCTTCCGTGAGCAGACGTGAATAAGTGGCAAGAAACTGTTTCGCATCGTCTGGTCGAATGATCATGGGCTTGATTCCTGACTGCATGAGAGGTTAGAGCGCACGAATGGTGAGGCCGCCGTCTGCGATCAGGGTTTGGCCGGTGATATAGGAAGAGGCGGGAAGGCAGAGAAACGCGATGAGCGCTCCGATCTCTTGCGGCTGTCCGGGGCGGGCAAGGGGAACCCGCGCTTCGAGGTTCTCACGGAACTCGGCGTTGGTCATCAGGGGTTCGGTCAGCGGGGTTTCGATGAAGCCGGGCGCGACCGTGTTGACGCGGATTCCGTCGCCAGCCCACTCCAGCGCGAGACCGCGCGTGATCTGTGCGAGGGCCGCTTTCGTGGCGGCATAGGGAATCCCGGTCGGAATGGCTCGCTCGCCCGCAATGGAGCCGACGAAGAGAACTCGCCCCGAACCGCTCTGTTTTAGCCAAGGATGACAGGCACGGGCCAGGCCGAACGACGCAAACAGGTTCGTCTGGAAGATATGCGCGATCTCCGCTTCGGTGTACTCCAGCGCCTTCTTGCGGATGTTCGTGCCGACGTTGCTAACCAGCAGATCAAGCCCGCCAAGTTCGGTCTCTACGGCTCGCAGAATGGCTTTCCGGCCCTCCTCGGTCGAGACATCTGCCGCCAGCGTATGAATCGGCAGGCCCGCTGCCCGGAACTCTGTGACACTTGTCTCCAGCTCGGCGGCGTTTCGCGCCACCGACAGCACTTCCGCCCCAAAATGCAGCAAGTCCTGGACGGAAGCGAGTCCGATCCCTTTTGACCCGCCCGTCACCAGGGCTTTTTTCCCTTTCAAACTCCAGCGCTGCGCTGTCTCTTCCACAATCCGTTCTCCTTACTTTTTACCGATGCAGACGACGGCTTTGATATCCCGATGGTAGAGCCTGCCGTTCGCGTAGCTGATGGAGTTGAGGCTCCAGGTCGTTCCGGCAGGGCCAAGATCGTTCACGGCGAGCAGCGCTTTTGCGTCCAGGACTTTAGCGCGAGCGTCAATAACGTAGGTGAGACCGAGCATGGTGGTGATATAGATTTTGCCGTCCACGCAGGTCGGGCTGCCGAGGTAGCACCAGTACCAGCCGTCGCGTTTGGAGCGGGGATCGCCGGCGACATCTATGCCGCGAGAATTGACGGTGGCAGAGGGTTGCGGCTGTCCCCAGACGAACTGATCGGGCTGACCGGGAGCGCGGATGACGGAGACAGGCAGTTCGAGGTACTCCACCTTGTCCGTCGCGATATTGACCCGACCGATGCAGTAGGGCGGGCCGAGATGCTGAGGAGCGTCGGTAAAGCAGAGGAAGTAGTGATAGCCTGCCGTCACGATATTGCAGAACTGTGAGGGGAAGACGACGCTCGGCGGGTTGAGCTGTTTCAAGTTGATATCGTGCAGGAGTTCATAGCCTCCGGTCTTCGGGTCAAAACGGCGATAGTCCACCTTGTTGGTGAGTGACTGCGTTTTGACAAGCTGCCCGGTCTTGATGTCCACAACTTGATGCTCTGAGGTGTCCTGCGCGAACCAGTAGGCGAACTTTTTGTCCCAGTGCTGCGTGTAGAGCGCTTTCCCGACCGCGCTGAAACGCCACAGCGCCTTGCCCTCTTGGCCGGGAGCGAGGCTGGTCAGCGTCAGGCCGATAGGCGTTTCCGGTACATCGTGGTAGCCGCCGCGTCCCTGCAAGACCGCCGGGATGCCATCGGGCAAGTGGCCGAAAACGGGCGTGTTGTAGTGGGTAAGGGAGTCTTCGGAGACCCATCGCGTCTTGCCTGTGTTCTTGTCGAGGCCGCGCAGGTAGTTCCAGGGGTCTTTCGTTTCGCGTTTGGGGTCGTCCAGATCACGCGGTTCCATGTTCAGAATCGTATCGCCTACCAGCATCGGCTCGAACTGTTTGTTGAAGGGCCGTCCGTTGGTCGGCTGCCAGCGGCGCATCCAGACAGGATGCCCCTGAAAATCGTAACAGCCGAGCGAACCGCTGGTGTTGTAGAACCAGACGTGTGTGCCATCCGTAAGGGGCGAGGCGGAGGTCGAATCGCTGAAACCGTAGGCGTAGACGCTGTCTTCGGTTCCGGGCAGGTCCACTTGCCAGAGAATCGCCCCCGTGCGGCTGTCAAGGCAGTACCCGACGACCTCATGGCCCTCTTTCCGTTTCGCATCGGGCGCAAGCGGTTTCATCGTCGTCAGGAAGAGTCGGTCGCCCCAGACCGCGATTCCGCTCTGGCCCTCTTCGGGCAGCGGGGTGCGCCAGACAATATTCTCGTTGCGGGCCACGCTCCAGTGCGTGGGGACATTATGGCCTGCCGCTTGCCAGTTGCCGTTCGGCCCGGCAGGCTGGGGCCAGTTATCGGCAGCGGCAAGCGGGACTGCCGCTACAAGAAAGACGAGGAGGCTCAGGGCAAGCAGTGAGGTTTGCAGACGCATCGTATCGTTGCTCACTTACGAACAGTGTTGCCCTCTGATTTCCACAAAAAGGTCGGTTTCTCCTGCCTGAAGACTTGACAACCGGCGACAGGGCAGGTTATAATGCGTGCATAGCGCAATCGTATGCGCGGAGCGAGCATACGATTGCTCACAGCCGTTTGTCGGTTGGGGAAGGCACGTCCAATGCCCGTTACCGCGAAAGATATAGCGAGAGAGTTGGGACTGTCGCAGTCTACCGTCTCCCGGATACTGAACGGGGATATGCGGCACCGTGTCTCAGTGCAGACTCGCGAACGGATACTGGAGACGGCGCAGCGATTGGCCTATCAGCCGAACGCGCTGGCACAGTCGCTACGGCGAGGGCGAACCAATGTGGTTGGCCTCTATACCAGTCACCGCTACGACGCCCGCAACGATTTTCTCGCCGAGATACTCGGTGGTCTCCAGATTGGCTGCGCCAGGCATCGGCTTGACCTGCTGCTGCACTGCGGCTATGCGGGTCGCACGGCGGACGACACCTTCAACGCCCTCCGGGATGGACGCATGGACGGCCTGTTCCTGCACACGGCCCCTGATGATCCCCTCGTCGCAAAGCTGAGCGCATCTGCCATGCACGTCGTCGCACTCGCTGACCCGCTGCCGGGCCTGCCCGCCGTCACCTGCGATGATTCGGACGGGATGCGGCAGATTGTTGCTGCGCTGCGGAAGCAGGGGTATCGCCGCTATGCGTTCCTCGCGCCGCAGTTTATGCTGGCCTCGGTGGAGCGGCGGCGCGAGGCGTGGGAGCGAGAGATAGACGCGCTCGGAAAGAGCGCCGAGGAGTCCCGTGTCCTGCGTGTCCCTATTGAAGATGCAACAGTAGGACTGGAAGCTCTGCTGGCGAAACCGGGTACGCTGCCGATAGCTGTCTCCTGCTGGAACGACCGTACCGCCTACAGTCTGCTGCGGGCCTGTCGGGAGCGCGGAGTGCGTGTGCCGGAGGAGATAGCCGTCACCGGCTTCGACGGCTTTCTGGACGATAAGCTGCCGGAACGTCAATTGGCGACCGTTGGCTGTCCGTGGGTGGAGGTCGCGGTGCAGGCCGTAGACCTGCTGGTGCGGCGTATTGGTGGGGAGAATATCCCTGCCGAAACTATTCTGCCGGTCACTCTGCTGCCCGGCGACACGTGTTAGGTTGGCCGTTTGTCTCGCCTCTGTCGTTCCCGGATTCGAGCGGGACCGCAGGACGGGGCAGGAAAGGAGTGCGCGATGTTCCGAATGAGAGTTTCTCAGGGGTTAGTGGGACTGGTACTGGCGGCGGGAGCAGTGACGGGCTTGCAGGCGGCCCCCGCACGAGCGGCGGACGGCAAGCCTTCGGTCGTCAAGATCGTCGAGGAGAATGGGGCGTTTCACCTGACCCGCAATGGCGCACCGTTTCTCATCAAGGGCGGCGGTGGCGATGGCGCACGGCAACTGCTGCACGATTCGGGCGGCAACTCCTTCCGAACCTGGGGCGCAGACAATCTGGAGGCGCAGCTTGACGAGGCGCAGCGTCTCGGCCTGAGCGTGACGGTCGGCATCTGGCTTGGACACAAAGAACACGGCTTCGACTACACCAATGCCGATCAGGTGGCGGCGCAGTACGAGGCGGCGAAAAAGGCCATCCTACGCTATAAAGATCATCCGGCGGTCCTGATGTGGGGCATCGGCAACGAGATGGAGGGTTACGAAAAGGGCGACAATGCGGCCATCTGGTCGGCGATCAACAATATCGCGGCGATGGCGCACAAACTAGATCCTAACCATCCCACGATGACGGTCGTAGCGGAGATCGGCGGCGACCGGGTGAAGAATATTCATCGGCTCTGCCCGGAGATTGATGTGGTCGGTATTAACTCCTATGGCGGCGGAGCCTCTATTCCCATGCGCTACAAGCAGGCGGGCGGCACAAAGCCTTACGTTATCACCGAGTTTGGCCCTCCCGGTATCTGGGAGATGGGCAAGAACGATCTTGGTGTGGTGGCGGAACCGACGAGTACGGCAAAGGCCGCGCTCTACCGCAAGACCTGGGACGAGGCGATTGCAGGGCAGAAACTCGCTCTCGGAGGCTATGCGTTCGCCTGGGGCAACAAACAGGAGGCGACGGCTACCTGGTTCGGAATGCTCCTGCCGGACGGCAGCAAACTCGGCGCTGTGGACGCTATGACCGAAGCCTGGACAGGTAAGCCTCCCGCCAACCGCTGCCCGGAACTCAAAAGCCTCAAGATTGAGGGCACTGATACAGTAGAACCGGGCGCGACGGTCAAAGCCTCCCTTGATGTCACCGACCCGGAAGGCGACCCGCTGAAGGTAGACTGGGTGCTTCAGAGCGATGTGGTCAACGCCAATACCAATGGCGACGCGCAGGCGGCTCCGCCCACGTACCCGGAGGCGATTGTACATGGAAGCAGCACAGGCGTTGAACTGCGTATGCCGAAAGTCGGGGGAATCTATCGCCTGTTCGCCTATGTCCACGACAACCATAAAGGCGCGGCAGTTGCGAACGTGCCGATCCTTGTCAAAGGCGGGGAGAAGGCGACAATCGCGACTGGGAAGGCCGCGACACTACCCTTCACGGTCTACGCCGAAGCGGGACAGCCTGGACTGGTCTTCATCCCTTCCGGCTATATGGGCAACTACGCGGCGGTAAAAGCGGACGAGAACTACACCATCAAGCCCCACTCCGGCAAGACCTGTATGCAGTGGCAGTACACGGCGAAAAAAGACTGGGCCGGTGTAGTCTGGCAGAGTCCCGCCAACGACTGGGGCGATAAAGAGGGCGGCAAGAACCTGACCGGCGCGACGAAATTGACCTTCTGGGCCAGAGGCGAAAAAGGCGGCGAGACGGTGACGTTTCTCTGCGGCATCATCAACAAAGACAAGCCCTTTTACGACACGGCACAGGCCAAACTCGATAAGGCTGGCCTGACGACGGAATGGAAGCAGTACACGATAGACCTGAAAGGCAAAGACCTTTCGCATATCAAGACCGGCTTCGGCTGGACCCTCGCCGCCGACGGAGAGCCGATCACGTTCTACCTCGACGACATTCGCTACGAGTAGACCGCTCGGAATTATGAACACGGCCCTGAAGATTGTTCCGGGATGGTTTTCTTACACGACAGGCTTGCGCCGGATTGAACTCCTGCGCTGGAAACAGCAAGTGGCCGCTTCGCGGGCACCCTGAGACGGAAACCGGTTCAGTTGCATGGAAGTATATTCGCCTCTTCATCGCTTTGAAAAGCGGTGAAGAGGCGTTTTTGTCTGCCGGTCATACCGCAACAGGGCTGAGGGGGAAGACGCGGACGTTGACGCCGCTGGCATAGTGGGCGAGGGGTGGGGTGTCCGGGCGCGTGAGTTGTGCGGCGGCGAGCAGAGACTCGTCAAGCGTGAGAACCTCTGCGCTCTGGAGAGGGTAGGGGGTGTGATGGACGCGGCCCCTGTAGAGGCGCGAACGGGTGTAGGCGTAGAGGATGTAGCGTTCGGCAAGGAAATGTTCCAGAGTGCCGACAGCGGCAGGCGTTACCGGACCGACAGGCCGACACCGGATCGTGGAGACAGCGGGAACAGGGGCAGGCCAGAGTCGTTCGGAGACATATTCGATTTCGCCCTGTGCCTTTTCCAGACGCATTCGGGCGAAATAATAGGGGAGTTTCCAGAGGGTGCGGGCGATTTGGACTGCTGCCACATTGGCTGCATCCAGACTGAAAAACCAGACACCCGGATCACGCCCTTTGCAGTGGACATAGGTGCGAACGTTGGTTTCGTGGAAATTGGAGAGCGGGGCGATCGGCGGTGACCAGACAGGACGGACCCCCGTCATGGTGAAGGGAACGAGGCCCACATACGCCTCCCCCTCGAATGTATCGAGTTCCAGACCGGGCGGCAAGAGCGGACGAATCTGTTCCGGCGGAAACCGCCAGTGCAGAAACAGGAG
The DNA here is from genome assembly GCA_038231295.1 of Chthonomonadales bacterium. Taxonomy (GTDB): domain Bacteria; phylum Armatimonadota; class Chthonomonadetes; order Chthonomonadales; family Chthonomonadaceae; genus JANXLO01. The sequence continues at coordinate 3,704 of JBBRLP010000161.1, read as the reverse complement.
TTCCGACCAGGTCTGAAACATCACCGTGCGGCCCGCAGGCCGCAGGGCCGGAGCCACGCGATCTATGGCGACAGGTTCGTTAAGCGCAGTCACGCTTTCGGCTCCGGGTACTCCTTCGTGAAAAGGAAGTGCGCGAAGAAGTTCCGGTTGTTCGCCACGATCCAGTAGCCTATCTCGATGAACCAGATAAAGGGCGGCAGAGTCATCAGGCGGGCCGGAAACCCGATGCCACACCGCTCCAGAACAAACAGAACTGCCCGCCCTGCCCGCAAAATCTTGCCATCCGCCGTAATGACATGGACAGCCTTCTCACAGGCGGCGGACAGTTCCGGGGTCATCGGGGGCGAAGGGCATTCCTGATTAGGACAGGTCTGAAACAGATGGTCCACGTCATTGTGCGGCACCCAGCTTACCGCCCGACGGCACAGCCCACACTCCCCATCCCACAATATCAGATGTTTCCCGTCCATATTGCGACCCTTCAAAGAGGGATTTCCACCACCCGCTTCACGAGTGGTGGAAATCTCCTTTTTAGTGCTTTGTTTTTGCGTGTTCGCGGGCGGAGGCGAGGTTGCCAGCGGAGCCGAGCAGTTCGTTGCGGCTGGCGATGAACTTCGCGTATTCCGCCATGAAGACCTTGCCGGGCGGGCGCAGGTCGAACTCGCCGGGGTTGTCCTTGAAGAACTCGCGATGCACACGGGTCCAGACCAGGCGACCGTCGGTGTCAATGTTGACTTTGCAGACACCGAGTTTGGCGGCGGGCAGATACTGCGCGGGGTCTACGCCCTTCGCGCCCTCTTTGAGAGCGCCGCCGGCGGCATTGATGCGGGCGACCTCGTCCTGCGGGACGGAGGAGGAACCGTGCATCACGAGCGGCACACCGGGCAGTTTCGCCTGGATGGCGGAGACGACGTTGAAATGGATGCCCTGACCGCCGGAGAACTTGTACGCGCCGTGGCTGGTTCCGATAGCGCAGGCGAGCGAATCGCAGCCGGAGGCATGGACGAACTCGTAGGCCTCTTCCGGGTTGGTCAGGCAGGCGTTCTTCTCGTCTACTTTGATGTCCTCTTCCACGCCGCCGAGCATTCCGAGTTCGGCCTCGACGGAAATCCCTTTCGCGTGGGCCGCTTCCACAACGCGCTTCGTGATCGCGACATTCTCTTCAAAGGGGTCGTGGGAAGCGTCAATCATCACCGAGGAGTAGAATCCGCTCTCGATGGCGTCGTAGCAGGTCTTTTCGTCGCCGTGATCCAGATGTACGGCGAAGAGGGCTTCCGGGAAAATATCCTCTGCCGTGCGGATGATGGCTTCGAGCATGGTCTTGTCGGTGTAGCTGCGGGCGCCTTTGGAAATCTGAATGATAAAGGGAGCCTGCGAGTCGATACAGCCGCGAAACAGGCCCATTGTCTGTTCGAGGTTATTGATATTGTACGCGCCGAGGGCGTATTTGCCGTAGGCGTGTTCAAACAGGGTACGGGTGGGAACGATCATCGGGTTTCTCCTTCGGTATCCTCCGCGCCTCTCCGATGGGGCGCGACCGTCATAAAGTGTTCGCTAGAGTTCGATGCGCCAGAAGTATAGCGGGACGCGCTCTCCATGCGAGTGCATTCATTCGTTGCTCAGGGGTTGGATTCCAGTCAGCGCTTACATTATATTCAATAAGCCTCCTACAATACAAGCCTGCGGAGGAAATGGTTGCCTTCTGCCATCGAAGGAGACTTCCGGGACAGGGAACATTGGCAGAGGAACACGGTGGCGGCGTGTGGAAAACCTCCCTGACGACTTTCGAGCGGAGGGGGACTCAGCGATGAGAACGCGGCTAACGGATGCAGACATCACCTTTTATCAGCAGAACGGGTTTCTGGTTATCCCGGATTTTCTGGATGCTTTGGAACTCGCCCACTGGCAGCAGACGACGCAGGAGGCCGTAGACGAGCGGCTGGAGACAAAGAATGGCTACTACAACCAGCAGGACCCCGACGCCTACTACGCGCAGGTCTTCACACAGTGCGTGAAACTGGCGGATACCCATGCGGGAATGCGGGAGATCATGTTCGACTCGCGGCTGGGGGAGATGGCGGCGGCGCTGGCGGGCGTGGAGGGCATCCGTATCTGGCACGATCAGGCGCTCTTCAAACCGCCCTTCGGTAACCCGACGGCCTGGCACCTGGACGATCCCTACTGGTCGTTCGATTCGAGACAAGCGATTTCGCTCTGGGTGGCGCTGGATGAGGCGACAATGGCGAACGGTTGTATGTGGTACATCCCCGGCAGTCACCACACGGCGACTTTTGACAACGTGGGTATCGGCGTCAATCAGGCCGACCTGTTCAAACTGTACCCGCTCTGGCGCGATATCGAACCGGTCGGCTGCCCCTGTCCAGCGGGCGCGGCGGTCTTCCACAACGGCCTGACGGCGCACGGCGCAGGAGCCAACATGACCAATCGCCCCCGCCGCGCCATGACCTGCGCCTATATGCCCGATGGCAGTGTGTTCAACGGCAAGAAGAACGTTTTGCCCGCAGACTATCTCGCGACTCTCCAGGTCGGGGATGTGCTGAACGACAACGTCATCAATCCGCTGGTATGGAAACGATAGGCTGTCTCGTTACTTCCAGGCCGCTGCCACGTCGTTGAGGGCCTGCGCGAACCGCTTGTGAATGGAATAGCGATGCATAAGCATCAGGTTCCGGGAGGCGCTGGCGCTCCCCCAATCCTCCGTGAAGGCAAGTTGATACCCGGAGGCCACTGTCAGGCGGGCGACGTGATCGTCGAAGTGGCCTTCGGGGTAGGCGAAGGCGTAGCAGGGTCGCCCGGTGTGCTTCTCGATGAGGGCCTTCGAGTCGCGGAGTTCCTTGAGGTTTTCGGCGTCCGGCAGCAGGCGCATATCGGCGGGATGGCTGCACGTATGGCCCTGAATGCTCACCAGTCCGCTCTTCTGCATCTCCATCAGGGCGGGCCAGTCGCAGTGTGCCTTGCTGGTCGGCACGCCGATGTAGTTGGTATGCACGAAGAAGGTGGCGGGATAGCCGTACTGTTTCAGCAGCGGGAAGGCGTTGTCGTAGAGGCCCTGATTGTTGTCGTCGAAGGTCAGCACCAGCGGACGAGAGGGCAGAGGCGTCCCCTGCGTCAGAGACTGGAGCAGCGTCTCCATCGAGATGACATGAAACTTGCGCCGTTTGATGGCCGCGAACTGCGTTTGTAACTCCTTGACCGTCGTATCGAACCAGACCTCCTTCTTCTCCTTCACCACGTCATGCCACATCAGTACAGCGACATACTGCCCCTTCGCTTTTGCATTCACCTGCGGCAACGCAGGGGCCGTTTTCTGCGCCTGCGCGATCCCGGTCAGGAACAAGAAGGCTGCCAGAAATGCAGAGAGGAAAGAGTGAGAAAGGCGACGCATGAGACTTGCTCCTGATAATTGTCGGAGTGCGTTACCCGGCACAGGAACGTGCCGGGCTGGAAAAAGCGGAGAGGCCAGGGGTTGAAAACCCCCGTCATTAAAAAGCAAACGTCTTCCAGACGGAAATGCCCCAAACTCTTGCTTCTCTCTTCGCCTACACAGGCAACTTGATGGGCAAATAGCCGCCCCCCGGCCCCCGATTCCGGGGGAGAAGGCATTTTCATGCGATAGGGTGCGCCCCGCGCATGGAAGGCTGACAATGGTAAGCCTCTGACCGCTTCGTCCGCAGGACGACCGT
>JBBRLP010000160.1:0-11015 GCA_038231295.1 Chthonomonadales bacterium | reverse complement strand
GACGACGCCCCCTTCTCCCCGGTTTAAGTAGGGGACAATCGGTCGGTGAGCAAGTCCTTTCGGAGGGAGGAGTCTGTCTCCTCCCCCTGAGCGCAAGCCTGCTCGAAAACGGGCAAAATACTATTCGTCGGAGCATCTATTCTCATGGGACTCAAATATCCAAACGTCTTGACGGAGGAACTTCTGATGAATGTCTCTGGAATCGAAGAGTCTTCAACCTATCAACTGATTATTAACCGTGGTCTGGTGCGGGGTCGCGAAGAGGGCCGTGAGGAGGGCCGGGAAGTGGGGCGGGAAGAAGGCGTCGTCAGCGAAGCTCGCCGGTTGGTGTTGCGGCTGGGTACAAAACGGCTGGGAACGCCGAATCAAGCAACGGTAGAGGCTATCATGGCGATAACGTCCTTGGAGACACTGGAACTGCTGGCGGAGAGACTGCTGGAAGCGGAGACCTGGGCGGAACTGATGGCAGTAGGGGAGTAGGGAATGGATCCGAGACGAGAGTACGAACTGCTGATGACGCGACGGCAACTGTTCGGGCGTATGGCGACCGGCATCGGCACGGCGGCGCTGGCGTCTTTGCTGGCCCCGGAAGCCTTTGCAGGGGCGACGACCGGGCTGGTCAAGGGCAGCTACAATGGCATTCTGAAACAGCCGCATTTCCCGGCGAAGGCGAAGCGGGTCATCTATCTGTTTCAGTCAGGCGCACCCTCCCATATTGATCTGTTCGACTATAAGCCGCAGATGCAGGCGCATCGCGGCATCGAACTGCCGGAGTCCATTCGCAACGGTCAGCGCCTGACGGGAATGACTTCCGGGCAGAAGTCGTTCCCGGTCGCCCCAACCATTTTCAAGTTCAAGCAGGTTGGCAAGAACGGAACCTGGCTGAGTGAACTCCTGCCGCACACCGGGGAAGTGATGGACGAGATTTCGCTCATCCGGTCTATGCACACGGAGGCAATCAACCACGATCCGGCTATCACCTTCATTCAGACCGGTTCGCAGCAGCCGGGCCGACCGAGCATTGGGGCGTGGATGTCTTATGGTCTGGGCAGCGAGAACAGCGACCTACCCGCCTATATCGTCCTCATCTCGCAGGGAACCGGCAACCGCAACGACCAGCCCCTCTTCGGCAGACTGTGGGGCAGCGGGTTCCTGCCATCGGTGCATCAGGGAGTGAAACTGCGCTCGACGGGCGACCCGGTTCTCTATCTCGGCAACCCACCCGGAATTGACAATGCCAGCCGTCGGCGGATGCTGGACAGCGTGGCATCGCTCAACCATATGGCGGAGCAAGAGTTTGGAGACCCGGAGATCAATACGCGCATCGCGCAGTATGAAATGGCGTATCGTATGCAGGCTTCCGTTCCCGACCTGATGGACCTCTCCAAAGAATCGCAGGCAACGCTCGATATGTATGGCCCAGAGGCGCGGAAACCTGGCACATTCGCGGCAAACTGCCTGCTGGCGCGGCGTCTGGCGGAGCGTGGTGTGCGGTTCGTCCAACTGTTTCACCGGGGCTGGGATCAGCACGGCAACCTGCCGCAACAGATTCGCGGGCAGTGTATGGATACCGACCAGCCCTCCGCTGCGCTCCTGAAAGACTTGAAGCAGCGCGGTCTGCTGGAAGATACGCTGGTGGTATGGGGCGGCGAGTTTGGGCGCACCGTCTACTCGCAGGGAACCCTCACGCAGGACAACTACGGGCGCGACCATCATGGGCGGGCGTTCAGCGTCTGGATGGCGGGCGGCGGCATCAAACCCGGCGTCGTGGTAGGAGAAACGGACGATTTCTGTTACAACATCACCAAAGACCCGGTGCATATCCATGACCTCGGCGCGACGATCCTCAACCGCCTTGGGATAGATCATACGCGCCTGACCTACCGTTATCAGGGACGCGACTACCGCCTCACCGATGTCTCCGGTGAAATAGTGAAACAGGTGGTTGCCTGAGTTGGGAAAATAGCCGCCCCTTGACCCCCAATTCTGGGAGCAGTTATTTTTAGGCGATAGGGTGTCCGCAGGGCCTGGAAGGCTGAGTTGGGAAGAGAGAACTGGGGAGTTTTGGATGTCAGGTTCAGAGGGGAATTCAGTGCTTGTGCAGGCGGAAGATGCCGTTTCGCTCCGCTATGTGAACGAACTGGACGATCACCTCTACGCGCAGAAACGGCTGTATGGCCTGGGCAAACTCGCGAAGATAGACAAGGTCGTTGCAGTATTTCTGGCCTTATTCGGTGTCGCTCTGATTGTGACTGCCGGAATCCACTGGTGGACGATGGTCTGGTTTCCGCTGGCAGTGGTGGAGTGGTTCAACCTGCTCTCCATCAGCGGGCTACGAACACGCTACTATTTCCGTAACGACCCGAAATACCGCGAAGAGTATCGCCTGACCTTCTCCGACACAGACATCCATTTCCAGACCGCTTCTATCGACTCGCATATCCAATGGACGCACTACAATCACGCTATCGAAACAGCGCGAGTCTATCTCCTCTGCTACGGGAAAGCGGCTTACACGGTGATTCCGAAAAGCGCGTTCCTCAGCGCGGAACAGGAGAACCGTTTCCGACAGCTTCTCCAGCGGTACATTGCGGCCTATCAGACGACTGCGAACTGAGACAGCGCTTCCATCCTACGGCTCAAGCATGAAGAGGGCGAGTTCGGGGCGGCAGAAGAGGCGCAGAGGGATGCCGACGCTCCCTAGCCCCCGGTTGACGTAGACCCTGGCTTTGCCGACCGTATACCATCCCCGTTCGTAATGTTTTGCCCCGATCCTGCGTATCTCGCGCTTTGTCAGTATCGGAACGCGCACCTGTCCGCCATGTGTATGCCCGGAAAAGACGAGGCACTCCCTGTCTGCCAGCAACTCTACAAGGGCTGGATTGTGCGCCATGACGAGGGTAGGTTCGTCCGGGCGCACCTCGGCAAACGCCTGCATGACGTTGGTGCGATGGAAGCGGTCATCGTCTAGCCCAACGAGGCGCAGACCGCCGGACAGGAGCAGACTGCGGTTCAGCAGGACGGTAAAGCCAAGATGGGTCAGGGCATTCTCGACGGCGGGGGCGTCGGTGGAGTAGTCGTGGTTGCCGAGGATGGCGTAGACGCCGAGACGGGCATGGAGCGGTGCAAGGATACGGGCGCAGGGCGCGATGTCGGCAGGGTCTTTCGACACGTAGTCGCCGGTCAGCAGAATCAGGTCGGGGTGGGCCTCGTTGGCAGCGGTGACCGCATGGTGCAGCAGGCTGTCGGAGGTGTGATGGCTGCGGTGAAAATCGGTCAGATGCGCGATACGCAGGCCGCGTAGCGCCTCCGGGAGGTGAGGAACGGTGACGGTATGTTCGGTGCGCTCGATCATGGGGCGGGAGGCGATTGCTGTGCCGCTCTGTCGGCTTCCGCCTGGTCGGCATCGCGTTCGGTATGGAAGACGGCCTGCTGGTCGGCAACGTGCGCGGCCTCCTGTGTCCGGTTGAGGGTCTTTAGCGTCTCCTGCCAGCGCGTGAAAATGGTCTCGTAGAGCCGAAGCAGGTCGGCGCGTTTCTGCGGGGTGCGGCTGAGATTCGCGTCCAGCTTGCGCTTCTCCCAGTACTCCTTCATCACCGTATCGGCGGCCTGATACTCTCTGGCAGCCTCTTCGCGTTGCCCCGCATCGGTGGCGAGATCGCCGAGGGCGGCATGGGCGTAGGCGAACTCCGTTTCGACCAGTTCCGGCATGGCGCGGACGGTTCCATAAGGCGTCGTTTCCAGCGCGGTCATCTGCCGGTAGATGGCGATGGCCTGTCCGGTCTTACCCGCCTCCTGTAGCGTCTTTGCCAGCAGGTGCAGGGTCTGGAGATTGCGCGGCTCCCGACTACGGGCGCGTTCCAGATAGATCAGGGCGTCCGCGCTGTCTCCGGTGGCGGCGTAGAACTGTCCGAGCCGATAAAGCGCTTTCCCTGTCGGGGCCAGACGGACGGCGGCAGTGAGTTCGGACCGAGCGGCCTCCGCATTGCGCTGCATCTGCGCGGCCTGCGCCAGCATAAGATGCGGGTCTCCGTCGAGCGGGTCGGCGGCGGCGGCGGCGTGGTAGGCTTCGGCGGCGGCTTCCGCAGAAACAGCCTCCTCCCCGGTAGCGATGTTGAGCCGAACTCCCATCGTGGCGGAAGAGCGCCAGAAGAGGAACAGCGCGACCAGCAGGCTGAAACCGAGCATCTCCCTGCCGAGCGGGCGCGGCGTCTGCGTGCCGAGCGGGGCCAGATCGCGGGCCAGAGCGACCATGAGCGCGGTAATGGCGGCAAACGTGAGAGCGGTGCCGGTGATATAGAGGTCGGAGTCGAACAGATTATGCAGCAGAGCCGCCATGACTCCGGCGAGCATCCCTGCAAGAAGCAGGCTGAGGTCTCCGAACAGAGCACCGTCCGAGCCTGTGTCCGCAGGGGCGTTCTCCGGTCGGATTCGCTGTAGGCGCAGCGTGTGGGTCGCAAAGGCAGTCGAGGCGGCGAGCGCGGCCAGCAGGAACAGTCCACCGGGCAGCCCCATCTCGCCCAGCCATTGCAGGTAGCCGTTATGCGCGTGGGCGGTGAAGGCGGTTTCGGCGTAGCGCGGATAGGCGGTCTCGAAGGTGCCGATGCCCGTGCCGAAAATGGGATTGGCAAGGGCCATCCGCACCGTCCCGTTCCATGTCCAGCGGCGGAACTGCCCGGAGTTGCCCTGCGCCTCCGCTACGCTCACTTTCTTCACCTGTCCGGTCTGCCGGTCGGTCACCTTCACTTGCCCCTGAAACCGTGACAGCGTGGGAGCCATCCCGATGACCGCGCCGAGGCCGAAGACCGCAAAGCCCAGAGCAATCGCTTTGCCGTTGCGCCGCAGTCCGCCCGAAAACGCCACCAACCCCAGCCACACCGCCAGCGCAATCAGCATCATACCGACTCCGGAGCGTGACCCGGTCAGCAGCAGGCATCCGCTCTGAAATGCCAGCCCGAGTCCGAGCAGAAGGCGCATCATCTTCTCTTTAGCCGCGACGAAACCTGACAGCGTTACCGGCAGTAGCAGCAGCAGATACCCCGCCAGAAAGTCCGGGTTGGCGAAACTGCTAAAGGTGCGGTGCGCGTAGTCGTGCATCTTGTAAGTCTCGATATATTCGCGCAGGCCGAAGGTGGCGACCAGTGTGCCGCCGAGCAGCGTCGCGCCAAGCAGAGCGAACAGGCCGTTGCGGTCACGTGCCAGTCGGGAGACCAGTCCACCAAGTACGAGGGAACCGAGAAGCAGCGCCAGCGCGTTGAGGCTGACAGCGAGCGTAAAACTGTGCGCGAGAGAGAGGACTGCCCATCCGGCTATCAGGACACACGCCCCCGCCAGCCCTGGAATCGCGCCAATGGCGACCGGGCGCTTCCACTCGCGCCAGACCGTGAGCAGGGCGGCAGCGGCGATAAGAGCGAGGGCCAGCGGAAAGCCGCCCGTCCCGGTGAAGCCGAACGGATTGCCGACCGGGTAACTGCCGGAGAGCGGAATCGCGCTGAACGTGCCTGCCCAGAGCGGCGTGACCACCAGAACAAGGGCCAGCAGCGCCGTCGCCATCCAGTCGAAGCGGTTGAGGAGACGGGGATCCGGCGCGGAGGTCTCGCTTTCGGGGGCGTGGAAGCCGTTTTTCTCGTCGGTGGGCAGGGGGCGCTGTTTCTCGATACGACTCACGATTTCTCTCCTCGTTCGGGGGGAGGAACGCTGGATTTTGGAATGCGCTTCGGCGGGGGCTGTTCTCCCGTCAGGCGTTTGCGCCAGTAGCGCAGGCGGTAACGAACTATCTGCCCCGCCGCCCGCGCCCAGATGCCCACTGGAATGAGCGGGCGGATGAGCATCGGGGTCGTCGCCCGGTAGTGCTTCTTATAGAACAGGTACTGGCTGCGATGGAACTCGTAGGTCATGCGGGTAGGAACCTTGTCGGAGCTTTTGCCGATGAGGTGATAGATGACCGAGTCGGGAAAGTAGGCGACGCGCCAGTAGGTAGCCTCCTGCCGGGGCGCGTGATTGGCCCGCCAGCAGAGGTCTACGTCTTCGCAGTACATATAGAAATCTTCGTCGAAACTGCCTATCTCGTCCAGCAGACTGCGGCGCATCATCAGGGCAGCCCCGGAGACCCACTCGACCTCACGCGGCGTGACATGGTCCCAGTCGGTCATCAAATAGTCGGTGTTGAAGCGATTATTCGGAAAGAGCCTGCCGAGCGGTGTATTGCGGAAGAAGCCGGTGCCGAGGTTCGGGTAGCGGCGGCAGGAGTATTGCAGGGAGCCGTCCGCGTTCAGGAGTTTCGGGCCGAGGATACCGACCTCCGGGTTGGCATCCGCATAGCCGACGAGCGCGGCCAGCGCCCCCTCCAGCACAACGGTATCGGAGTTCAGGAACAGGACATAGCGGCCACCGGCATGGGGCAGGGCCGTGTTGTTGCCCGCGCCGAAGCCGATGTTCATGGGATTGGTGAGCAGGCGGACCTGCGGAAAGAGTTCGCGCACCATCTCACGACTCTGGTCTTCGCTGGCGTTGTCTACGACGATCACCTCGAATTCGAGTCCAGGCTGCGGACATTCGAGTGAGTGCAGACACTTCTCCAGCAAATCCCGCGTATTCCAGTTCAAAATGATGACGGATAGGTCCACGCTCTCTCCTGCTTATTTGCGGCGACGATGGGCCTGAATCCAGGCATGAGGCCAGGAGGCCAGGGCGATAAAGCCACGCAGAGGCCAGTAGCGCGGGGCAGAATAGTGCTTGGCGTAGAAGCCCAGCAGTCCACGCCGCGACTCCCAGGCCATTGCTGCTCCTACCTGCGTGGTGCTGGCTCCGCCGTAGTGAATAATTTCGACTTCGGGTGTGAAGTAGATGCTCCAGCCCGCCCGTTTACAACGCAGGCACCAGTCTACCTCATTGAAGAAGATCGGGAACGCCTCGTCCAGCATCCCGACCTGCTCCACAACGGCGCGGCGCATCAGCAAAAACGTTCCCATCGGCTGGTCTACCTCCGCGACATGGGCGTAGTCGAACCAGGTCATCCGATAGGCCCCGAACAGGAGGCTCTGTGGCAGCAGGCGACTCAGACCAAGCAGTTCCCACAAGACTGTCAGGGGGGTGGGGAAGCCGCGCACCGACCGCTGCAATTTTCCATCGGGATGCACCTGCCGGACGCCGAGCGCCCCCGCCTTCAGGTGGGAATCCATAAAGGCGACCGCTCGTTCCAATCCCCCCTCCGGCAGCAGCACATCCGGGTTCAACAGAAGTATATACGTACCCTGCGCGGCTTTTATCGCTTGATTGTTGCCTTCCGCATACCCGGTATTCGTCTGATTGGCAATTAAGACGACCTGGGGATAGTTCGCCGCGACCGCTTCCGCACTTTCATCCCCGGAGGCGTTGTCCACGACGATCACTTCAAACGGAAACGCAGGCGGAGCGACGTAGATACTGGCAAGCGCCTCCAAAAGCATCTGCCGCGTATTCCAGTTCACAATCGCGATGGAGAGGAGAACCTGAACGGAAGGAGAGGCGGATTGTGGAGTTCGTGAATTCACACCGACCATTATAACCTGCTCCCCGAACGGTGTCAACGACATTGACTTTTTGCCTGAACTGTGCTAAACTAACCCCGAACTGGATTGAAGGAGGGATTCCCGGCAGTGCCGCTTAAGACCGAACTAAAACTGAATGTCATCGTTGAGAATGCCACCCACGAGGGTGACACGGGGTCGCCCGAAGTGCAGGTCGCACTGCTGACGACTCGCATCAACCAGTTGACAGAGCATCTTCGCGAACACAAACATGACCACCACTCCCGCCGTGGACTGTATATGATGGTCGGACGACGCAAGCGACTGCTCGCCTATCTGGTGAAAAAAGACATCGAGCGTTACCGCTCACTCGTTGGACGCCTCAACATCCGCAGCAAGATTTAGCGTCCGCACACTACGCGCTTATGGCGACCCGGTCGCCCCGCAGTCGGCAAACCCCGAAGTGGAGGCGTGTTGGAAAATGCGGTTTCAGGGTTCAGGGTAAGCGGATTTACGAAGTCCGTTTTCCCTGACCCCTCTTCCTTACCCCAACACCCCTCTCCCCTTCGGCCCGCCGACTGCTTCTGCACATCTGCCGCGCCAAATCGCTCCCCACCATCCGCCCCACGGACGAGAGACGCTGTTCTGTCTTCGCTGTACGGGCCGCTTCTGGAGAGCGCAGGCCGGTACAACCACCGAATTCAGGAGATCAACTTGTCACAATCCGTTGAACGCGAACTGGCCGGACGGACTTTGCGCCTCGAAACAGGCAAAGTCGCCAAACAGGCCGGAGGCGCGGTCTGGCTTACCGTCGGAGATACGGTCGTCATGGCGACCGCGACGATGAGCCGAGAACCCCGCACAGGCATTGACTTTTTTCCGCTGACCTGCGACTACGAAGAAAGAAAGTACGCAGTCGGCAAAATACCCGGCGGCTTCATGAAGCGCGGCGGCAGACCGTCCGAGAAGGCTGTCCTCACTTCTCGCCTCATTGACCGCCCGCTGCGACCGCTTTTCCCCGATGGAATGCGTAATGACGTTCAGGTCATGGCGCTTCCGCTCTCCCTCGATCTCGAAAACCTCTCCGACACCTATGCGATTGTCGCTGCCTCCGCCGCGCTCATGGTCTCCGATATTCCCTGGGAAGGCCCGGTTGGAGCCGTTCGCGTAGGACGTATCAACGGGGAACTCATCATCAACCCGTCGCAGGAGCAAATCGGCGAATCCGACCTTGACCTGGTCGTTGCCGGAACCAAACGGGCGATCATCATGGTGGAAGCGGGCTGTGACTTCGTGACTGAGACGGATATGCTCGCCGCGATGGATACCGCTCACGAGATCATCAAGGGACAGTGCGAACTGCAGGAAGAGCTGAAGGCACTGGCAGGCAAGCCGAAGTCCGAAGTCGCCATGCACCTGCCGAACGCCGACATCCTCAAGGCGATTCAGACGGGCATGGGAGCCGAAATTCGCGCCTCCATCCAGAACCCGGACAAGGCGGCCCGCGAGAGCGCGATTGACGACCTCAAGCGCGAGATCGTCGCCCGCTTCAAGCCGGACTTCCCCGAGAACCACGCGGACATTCCCGAAGCGGCGGATAAGGCGGTCAAGAAGGCCATTCGCAGTCTTATCATCGAAGAGAGCATTCGGCCCGACGGGCGCAAACTGGACGAGATTCGCCCGATTACCTGCGAAGTCGGCCTGCTGCCCCGCGTCCACGGCTCTGGCCTGTTCACACGCGGTCAGACGCAGGTGCTGACCTGCCTCACCCTCGGCGCGATGAGCGAGGCGCAGGTGGTGGACAACCTGGAACTCGACGAGCGACAGCAGTACATGCACTTCTACAACTTCCCGCCCTATTCGGTCGGCGAAGTGCGCCCGATGCGCGGCCCCGGTCGGCGCGAAATCGGACACGGCGCACTGGCGCAGCGTGCGCTGATCCCCGTCCTGCCGCCGCTAGAGAGCTTCCCCTATGCGATGCTGCTTCAGAGTGAAGTTCTGGAGAGCAACGGCTCGACCTCAATGGCTTCCGTCTGCGGCTCCACGCTCGCCTTGATGGACGCGGGTGTCAAGATCAAAGCCCCGGTCGCCGGTATCGCCATGGGCCTGATGACGCTGGACGACAAGTTCGCCGTTCTGACCGACATTCAGGGTATGGAAGACTTCTCCGGGGACATGGACTTCAAGGTCGCCGGAACCACCGAGGGCATCACGGCCATTCAGATGGACACGAAGATACAGGGTCTGCCGCGTGAAGTCATGGTGCAGGCGCTGGAACAGGCCCGGCAGGGACGGCTTCATATCCTCGGCAAAATCGGGGAAGCGCTGACCGAGCCGCGTGAGACTCTGAGCAAGTTCGCGCCCTCCATCTTCTCCATCGAGATCAACCCGGAGCGCATCGGGCTGATTATCGGCCCCGGCGGCAAGACGATCAAGCAGATTACCGCCGACACCGGAGCGCAGATTGACATTCAGCAGGACGGCAAAATCTTCATCGCCGCCGTGGATCAGAGCGCGGGCCAGCGTGCCGCCGAGATCATCCTCGGTATGGTGGGAGATGTCGAAGTCGGTACGCTTTTCACCGGCAAAGTCACCCGGCTTATCGGTATGGGCGCGTTCGTCGAAATCCTGCCCGGCAAAGAGGGCCTGGTTCATGTGAGCCACCTCAAGGACCCGCCCGTGCGCCGTCCCGAAGAGGCGGTCAAGGTGGGCGACGAGATCAAGGTGCGCGTCATCGAAGTGGACGGTCAGGGCCGCATCAACCTTTCGGCGATCAACCTTGATCAGCCCTTCGACGCCAGTATGTCCAGACGCCCGGATGAAGGACGCGGCGGCGGCGGTCCTCGCTTCGGCGGCGGTGGCGGTGATCGTGGCGGACGGGATCGTGGCGGGCCTCCCCGCTTCGGTGGTGGCGGTGACCGGGATCGTGGCCCGCGTCCCGACGCTCCTACCGCACCGTCTGCCCCGGAACCCGAAGAGGACGACGAGACGCCCAAAGCGCGTTTCCGCCCCCGTCGCTAACCCGACCGGGCCGTAAACCCTCAACTCAACACGGGCGCACTTTCCACAATGGAGAGTGCGCCCGTTGTTCGTCTCATGACCTTCCTTATCTGCGCATGGAAGAAGTTATGGCTCGCATTCTTGACAATTATCCAGTGTTCTCTTATACTCACATTGATAGAGCGGCAGCGACGGGAAAACATGACCAGACGCCGTTGGGAAGAAGTGAGCAGCAAATTCACATAGATGCGCTTCGCCAGAGAGGGTTTCATGAAAACTTTGAGCGTTAAGCATTTCGTTCCTGTTCTCTTTTTTTTTGTCTGCCATCTATAGCAGACTCAAAGGAGGATCAGAAATTCAATACAAGTGAGCCTTTTTCAAAAGTCGGCTGTCGCCGTGGTTGGTTTGTCCGCCAAGAATGCCACAGAGCGGGTTGATCGTCGATTTTACTGACAAACAGACGCCAATCTCGCCTTTTCCTGACAAAAGACGTCTCGGCAGACGTGT
>JBBRLP010000159.1:0-11058 GCA_038231295.1 Chthonomonadales bacterium | reverse complement strand
TGCGCAAAATCTTCGAGACGATCGCGCCACTCTTGGGCCAAGGCTTCTCTGGCAGTCATGGAAGGCACCTCCGATTTGAGATGCTTACATTCTACAAAATTACGGACCACCTGAGAAGGTGGCAAATATTAGACGCTTACGGACAAAAGCCTCCTCCACAAATCGTGCCAGACGTGAACGAAGCCAAGGAGACGTCCTCACAATTCCCGAAGCCGCTCCTCCGCATATGCCCGCCACTCCCATTCCACAGGCAGTCCCGCCGCCACATAACCCTCCAGCGCATTCCGAAAGTGTTTCGTCGCCCTCTCAGTCTCTCCCATTTTGGCATATGCATCCCCTAGACCGAAATGGCTGTGTCCGTAATCTCTTGGGAATTCTTGCAAAGTAAAAACCTGTAGCGCGGCTTCAAAGCAGGCAATCGCTTTAGGAAGGTGTTGATCTCGGTTAATAGTCGGCAGATTG
Organism: Chthonomonadales bacterium; assembly: GCA_038231295.1. Lineage (GTDB taxonomy): Bacteria > Armatimonadota > Chthonomonadetes > Chthonomonadales > Chthonomonadaceae > JANXLO01. Next base: position 10,596 of record JBBRLP010000159.1, on the reverse strand, counting down.
AGATACGCAGTTCCCAAGTTATGTTGGGTTCCTGCCCAGTCCAGTGGGAACTCTAGGTGTGTATAAACCTTCAAAGCGGAAGCATGACAGAGAATCGCCTTTTGAAGGTTCTTTTCTTGATCACCTGTCGTAAGATTGGAGAACACAACTCCCATATTATTCTGAGTCATTGCCCAATCCATTGGGAACTTCTCATATGTGTAAACCTCCAATGCGGCCTCATAGCAGGTCATCGCTTTGTGAAGATTCTGATCGCGTTGACCTATGGTTAGTTGTTGGTAAGCATTCCCTGTATTGTTTTGAGTAGCCGCCCATTGGGTTGGGAAATCTTGCAGCGTATATATCTTCAGCGCAGCCTCATAGTAGGTAATCGCCTTCTTAAGGCACTCGTTTCGGTCGCCAACGGGAAGGTCCGTGAGGATTAGACCAAGTGTGTTTTGAGCTTTAGCCCAGAAGAAACGTTGTTGTGAACTGAGTTTGGGGGCAAGTATGCGGGTCGCTTCCAGCGCGTAGGTGCGGGCTTCTTCGAGTTGAGACGTTATGTGTCCATGCCGTAATTGCCAAAGCGCATCTGCCAAGTCTACGAGCGTAACTGCGCGTTCCACTCTCGGTTCCGGGTGTTGCGTCAGTTTCTGGCGATAGAATTCAACCATCGTTGGCGACGGGAGAGACGAATTCGTTTGCGTACTGCCTATACCAGGTGTAACTGTGCGCTGTATGGGATCGGATACCTGCGGAGTTTCACAGAGAAAGTGAAAAGCGCCGACGAAGTGGTCGAAGAAGTCGGGGGCGTCGGTCATCAGGGCGTCGTAGCCGTAGGGACGGCACCAGAGAAGGAAGGGAGTGGGAACGAGCCTCCGCAGGGATTCGCGCTGATGATTGAGGAGCGCCAGGAGCGGTGGGCGTTTGCGGACGCTGCCCGACGCCTGTACGATGTCCGGGGTGTCTTCCAGGCCAACCACGAGCACAACGTCGTTCTGCTCGAGGGGCGCGGCCATTTCGGGCAGGTTGAGCAAGTCCCAATTTTCGGAGGAGAGAACAATCACCCGGAGGCATTGGCCCTGCTGTGCGAGGTCGGCGCGAAACCGCTCGATGAAGGCAGTTCGGTTGGCAGGCGTTAGGTCGCTTTCAATGGGAAACAGCGCGAAACGACTGTGCGCCATGCGGGTCGCTCTCAGCAGGCGGCGGTACTCCTTTTCACCGGGGACGCCCAGCAGTGCGGACAACGCGCCCGACTCTGATTTAAGCAGCGCGGAGGGCATGACGTAGCTCCTCGGTTTCCAGCAGAAGGGGATGAATGTCGTACCACGGCTCCCCGTCCTCGGTATATTCCAGCAGACAGCCATTGAAGAGCAAGCGATTTATGGCTTCGGCATAGTTGGACTCGGCGGTCGCGACGGAGGCCCGCTTCGCGATATTCGCGAGGCACCGGTAGTCCTGTGGAGTCGTCGCAAGCAGGCGCATATAGGTTCCGCGCAGTTCCTGAACAGCGATGTGGACGGCCTCCGAAGTGATCTGATCGCCCTCTTGCGTCGAGGTCGCCGCAAGCGAGATAAGCTGAATAAGGTCGCGCACCGCGCCGCCGCTCAGGCGAATCATCTGACGCACATCCTCACGGCTGGAGAACAGGGTATCCAGATCAACTCTTCGGGCGAGCATCTCCCGAACGCGATCAATCTGTTCCTCCTCGTAGTCACTTGCCGCCACCGTCTCCTTCCAGCCTGCCTTACGTGAACGCAACGCCAACATCGGCAACAGCGCTGTAGGATAGTCCACACGCCCGGTAATGGGCTTGTAGGCAAGCGAGATAGGAAAGGTAAAGACCGTATGACAGGCCATATTCTGAATCTGCTGACTGCTCCGCATCAGGATGCCGTCAATCTGAACGGGATCGTAGCGATCCATGTTATCGAAGATCAGCAGAAGCCCTTTCGGATGTCCTTCGGTAATGACGACGCGATTCGCTTCCTCAAGAAAGTCTCTGGTGAGGTTGACAAGGGCGTTCGGGTAACGCCGGATTGTTTCGCGCACCTTCTGCGTATGTTTGGTGGTTCCCTTGATCCCCGTAGTGAGTTTTGCGAAGAGTGCGCCCAGGCTGAACGGTAGCGTTCCGCCCAACTGCCCGCCCACCTCCACGCCGACTTCGGATTGTCGGATTTCCTCGTCTTCTTTGGTGATGTCATGGAACCAACTGAGGATGTTTCTGAGTTTCGGAACGAGGAGGGGACGCTCATTGGCCCCAATGCCCTCGTCCACCATCGAGGCGGCAAGCAGAAAGAGATCGGAGTAGTCGAGGTCAATCATGCCGAAACGAGCATCCACCTGTTCCCATAGAGCGAGGAAGCCGTTTTCATTCGCCCACTGTTGCAGACCGAGGAGTTCCGTGGATTTGCCGGAGCCGCGATGCCCGCAGAGCAGACAGTGATGATACTTTCCCGGCGCTTTGCGTTGCAGCAGAGTGTTCTGCAATCGGCGGACACCGACCCCGGAACGAAGCGGCGACAGATCAGCGTGGCGCGGATCGTCTGGTTTCAGGGCCTCACCGGGATCGCAGGCCAGCAGAATCTCTTCAAATTCGTGGGTTGGCCAGGTTATCAGGTTTTCCGTCGCCAGAGGCGTCAGTTCATTTCGCATCTGTCTGTACGTCCTTTTGTCAACAGTTTACTTACTCACTTTACGCAGGCGAGCAATCAGTTAGCCCCTTACGGGAGCGCGACGGAGTAAACTCCCCGCTATGTGACCTTCGGCCCAGTTTCCTTCGGAAACGTCTATGCTGTCAGGGCCGCTCTCCGCAGCCCGCTAACCTTGTCGCACAGTGTCTCGTCCGAAGGACGCTCCGGCGAAGCCGCGTAGCGAGGGGTGTCAACCCTTTGCTCCCTCGGTTGGGGCAACTTGGTTGTCCGCCTGCGTAAGGTGAGTTACTCATTGTACCACGTTGCGTTCGGCGGCAAGCGGCTGTGAAAGGTCAGCGGATGCAGAGGCCGTGGAGGGTGAAGAACTGATGCGGCCCTGTCTTTGGAGCGGTGAAGGCGGCCCAATTTTTGCCGGTCATGTCGTCTATGCGTATAATGCGATTGTTCCAGCCATCGCAGATATAGAGGCGGCCCTGACGGTCAAAGGCGATGTTGCCGGGGCGGCCGAACTGGTTCTTGCCCTTGCCCTGTGTGCCAAACGTCGTCCAGTTCTTGCCCGTCGTATCGTCCATACGGAGGATGCGGTGATTGCCGGAGTCGGATATGTAGAGGCGACCCTGCGCGTCGAGGGCGATGCGGAAGGGCTGATGGAACTCTCCTTTACCGCTGCCCTGTTTGCCGAACTCCTTGAACCCCTTGCCGCTCATGTCGTCTATGCGCGTGATGGCGTCTCCCGCATAGTTGGCGATGTAGATACGGCCCTGCTTATCCACCGCAATGCCGGTCGGCTCTTCCAGCAGATCGAAGACCTGCCAGTTCTTGCCCGTCATATCGTCCATGCGGATGACGCGGTTGGCTTTCGGTCCCATCTCCGCGCTGGTATCGGTGATATAGAGATGGTCTTGCGCGTCAATGCAGATGCCTTCGGGATAGTTGAACTGCCCTCGCGCCTTGCCCTGTTTGCCGAACGCGACGAAGCCTTTACCGCTCACGTCATCTATGCGTACTACGCGGCTACGCTCCTGATCCACGCCATAGATGCGGCCCTTGCTGTCTACCGCGACATCGGTGACGCTGCCGAAATCGTGCGCGTCGCTGCCCTTCTCCCCGAATGTGATCCAGCCCTTTCCGGTCAGGTCGTCCATGCGAATCAGGCGGCAGTCCTCGCTATCCCAACCCCCGTCCGCAATATAGAGGTGAGGAACATGACCGCCCTGCGCCAGCGGAGTGCGGCTGATGAGCAAAACGATGAAAGTGAGAATCATAAGTGTGCCGAAACGTTTTGTCGTGTTCATGAGTATAGGCGGGACGGGAAAGTGAGACTTCCGTCGAGGGCGTTCGCGCCGATGGCTTTGAGGAGAGCGATGCAGCGCTCTGTTCCCTGGAGACTCATCAGGACGCGGGGCAGGTGGACACCCGCGCTTGGCAGGGCGATGGAGAGCGTGGGCGCGAGCGGCGAGAAGAGCAGCGTCTGACTGCCGCTGCGGGCTGCCGACAGGTGAAACTCCACGCCCTGCCGCTCCATCACCTCGGCGACCCGAATACCGAACATGGGGTCTATGAAGTTGCGGCCCTCGAAGATGCGAATAGCGGGCATCTCCAGCCGTCCCTCCCCGATATTCTGAATCCCCGGCACATCGGCGTTGGCGATCAGACTGAGCGCGGGCGCGTTCTTTTGCAGGAACGTGACCGCTTTACGGGCCACATCCATCGCGCACTCCTCCGCCATCACGAACAGCGCCCCGACCTCCGGCGTGTCCAGCGCCAGCACCGTCTCCATTACCGCGTAGGCCGTGACGCGGGGGTCGAGGGCCTTGCCGTCTATCGTGTCACCGTCGAAGGTCGTCTCCTGTCGGAACGTCCAGCCAGTGCGATAGGGACGGATAGGGTCGCCATAGAGCAGCATCCGCTCCTCGCCCTTTACCTCCGCCACTTCGCCCTGCACCGCGAACGCCTCCGCGCCGCTCTCCGCCAGATAGTCGAATGCCTGTAGTTTCGCGTCCGCGAAGATGTCCGGGTCGTTGCCCCAAGCCCGCGTCAGAAAGCCGAGGTCGTTGTGCTTGCCGTAGACGCAGCCCCCGACCTCGTCCACATGGGCCACAAAGACCACTTTGAGGGCGGACGGCCCCGCGCCTGCCTTCTGGAACAGGCAGAAGCCGTCCGAGACAAACGTCCGGTCGTAGCCGCTCCCGAACCGCTCCGCCAGCAGGTTCATCGCGGGCAGGCAGGCCGTTCCCACCGACGGAACCTCCGACAGCGTCTTCAAAAACTCTTTATCAATCAAATCCACTCTCCTTGTCAGGCTTTGATGCCCTGCGTGTACCCTATCGCATGAAAATGCCTACTCCCCCAGAATTGGGGGGCCGGGGGGCGAAATTGGGGGGCGGCTATTTTCCCTTCAGGCCAGTTCGCGCTCGACGTAGTGCAGTTTGTCCACGATGGGCAGGGTGTAGGGGCAGGCTTCCTCGCACTTGCGGCAGTCGTGGCAGGAGTGCAGGACGCGCTCGTCCGCTGCCAGTTCCGCGTAGGAGGTGCGGGCGAACTCCTGATGCCCGCCGCCATAGTGCTTGTGATACATCTCGAAGCGCAGGATGTCGGCGATACGCACGTCGGCAGGACAGGCCGATTCGCAGACGTGACCGCAGCCCCGGCAGTAGTCGTTGTGGACGGCGGCGGCATAGCGCTCCAGCGTGTCCCGGTCGGCCTGCGCGAGTTTGATCTTCGCGGCGGCAAGGCAGGCGTCCTGCAAATCCTCGTTGAAGACCGTCTTGGAGTTGATGATGGTGTGGATGTCCTTCGAGAGCATCCAGGCCAACTGCGCCGTGAGCGGCTTGACGTTCGGGACGTTCAAGGTCATATTGCCCGCGCTCGCCTTCATCCCGATGACGCCGATGTCTTTCTTGTGGGCATAGGCCAGCAGTTCCGGCATCCCACTCTGCTCGTAGTTGAGGTAGTTGAATGCGACGAGGATGGCGTCGAACAGGCCAGTATCTATGGCGTGTTTCAGCAGGTCTTTGCGCTGTGGGTTGTGCGAGGAGACGCCGAAATAACGCACCTTGCCATCCTTCTTTGCCTTCTCCATCGCTTTGTGCAGGTTCGGGTTGTCTATGCGGACGTAGCCGTCGCGGGGGGTGCCTTTGATAGCCGGGTTCGTGTCTACGCTGTGAAGCTGTAACAAGTCCACATGGTCGGTCTTCAGTTTTTTCAGGCTGCGGTTCAGCGATTCGAGACACTGGTCTACCGTCCAGTCACCGAGCGGCACCCATTTCGTCGCGAGGAAGACCTGATCGCGGGAACTCTTCATCACCTCCCCGAACACGTCCTCGCTGTCGCCGTAGGCCGGAGCGGTATCAATGTAGTTGATGCCCTTCTCGATGGCCCGCTGCAAAATCTCTGGCCCGGTAATGCCCGCGCCGCCGGAACCGATGGTCGTGACCAGCATATTGGTTCGGCCCAGGCGTCGGCGCGGGAGGGATTTGTTCTTGTTGCGATCTTCGGTTTTGAGGGCTTCCGGCTTCGGGACGTCGCCCTGCGCCTTCTCTTGCCCCTGCGCGGCAGTCGCGCCCAGACCCAGCGCTCCAAGCGAAGCGGCTCGCAGCAGCGCACGACGACTGAGATTGGATGGTTCGTTCGACATGGGAAAGGCTCCTTTAGGTTGGGGGGTAACCCCTCGCAGGTTTCCGGGGGTTGAAAACCCCCGTCATTAAAGTGCAAACGTCTTGCAGACGGAAATGCCTTCTGTACTGAGAGGTTTCGGAGGGCGTTGTCGGAAAGTGGTTCCCCACCCCACCAGAACAGACACTCCGACGAGAATTGGCTTCTGAAGATTGCGTCCGCAGGACGCCCGCACTTTCTTGCCGGGTACGTTTTTGTACCCGGCCCACCTGCCAGGTTTCGGAGTGCGTTGCCCGGCACAGGAACGTGCCGGGCTGGAAAAAGCGGTCGTCCTGCGGACGAAGCGGTCTGAGGCTCGTACTTGTCAGGTTGACTTGATAGGAAGAATGATAGGGAAGGGATTAGTGCAGTTCCGTCTGGAAGACGTCTGCACTTTCATGACGAGGGTTTTCAACCCCCAGCCCCTCCGGCCAACTTGACTTTACTGCGAATTCTCCAGAGACAGGTTGAATACCTCCGTGAAGGCATTGACGACAATCGGACGCACTTCGTCGAGGGTGACGGGACGACCGAGAAGACGAGTCAGGGACGTGACGCCGTAGTCGTGGATGCCGCAGGGAACAATCAGGTCGAAATGCGACAGGTCGGTCTGGACATTCAGGGCAAAACCATGATGGGTGATCCAGCGGCTGAGACGGATGCCGAGCGCGGCGATCTTGGTAGGATGCGGCGTGTCGAGACCCGTCCAGACGCCGGGATAGCCGGGAAAGCGGCCCGCCGGAATGCCGAAGGCCGCGACGGTGCGGATCATCGTCTCTTCGATATTGCGGACATAGCGGTGCAGGTCGGGCGTGTGGGGCGTTTCGCGCAGATTGAAAATGGGATAGCCGACAAGCTGTCCCGGCCCATGATAGGTCACGTCTCCGCCCCGGTCACTCTCAATGACAGCGACGCCCTCGCGCTCCAGTGTCTCTGCTGCCGCCACGATATGCGAGCGGTCGGCGGCGCGGCCCAGGGTCAGCGTCGGCGGGTGTTCCAGAAGGAGCAGGGTGTCGGGAATGTCGCCTGCCAGTCGCTGCGCCGCCCGTTCGCGCTGCAAGTCCCATGCCGCCCGATAGTCTCTGCACCCCAGCCACTCTACTCGCATTTCGGCTGTCATTCGTTCTTGTCCCTTCGGCCCTTCCGAAGGGCCTCCTGCGAGCAGTCAGTCTCCCGGCAGACTGCCCACGACAAAAAATCCGTCCTATGCGTCGCGAGCGTATTGCTGTGCAGACTTCCCATTTTCCTGTTCATACGATATAATAGCGCCAGTTAATTGCTGGGAAATGCGGCGGGAGATAACAAGGTTGACGGACGAACTGTTCTGGACCCTCTTTGCGAATAGCCTGGACGCGATGGTGATGACCGACGATAAGGGACGCTATGTAGAAGTGAATCAGGCCGCCTGCGATTTGCTCGGCTTCTCTCGGAAGCGGATACTGCGGATGTCTGTCCAGGACCTCATTACGACTTCAGACCTCTCGGCGGCAGAGCAGTTTCAGCAGTACCTTCTGCACGGCCGTCAGGCCGGGGAGTTCGCGTTTATCCGGGCGGATACCGAACCGCGTATCGTCTCCTACACCGCCTGTCGTCTGGCTGCCGACCGCCATCTCTCTATTCTGCGCGATATTACCGCGCAAAAGCAGGCCGAAAACGCGCTGGCGATTTCGGAAGGACGCGCACGGCGTCTCTTCGATGCCAATGTCATCGGCATTATCCACTGGAATCTGGATACGGGTCGGATTACCGATGCCAACGATCTGTTCCTGAAAATGGTAGGCTACACGCGGGAAGACCTCGCGGCGGGTCTCCTGAACTGGAAAGAGATGACGCCGCCGGAATGGCGCGAACGCAACGACGAGGGCGTCGAGGAGATTCGCCACCGTCGCAGCGGCTCCCCCTACGAGAAAGAGTATTTTCGCAAAGACGGCAGCCGCCTTCCCATTCTCATCGGCGGAGCGCTCTTCGAGGATTCGGCCAACGAAGGGGCCTCGCTCATCCTCGACATCTCTCAGCAAAAACAGGCCGAAAACGCGCTGCGGGCCAGCGAAGAGCGGTACCGGGTCCTGGCCTTCGCCACCGCCCAGGTTATATGGAGTACCGACGCCTCCGGCGCGAACGTCAAGCCGATGGAATCCTGGGGGCAGTTTACCGGGCAGACGCAGGAAGAGTACGCCGGATGGGGCTGGCTGAAGGCGATTCATCCCAAAGACCGCCCGCACGTGCGCGATGTCTGGGAGAAATGCGTTCAGGCGCAGACCCTCTACGAGTGCGAGTACCGCCTGCGTCATCGGGATGGACGCTATCGTAATGCCCTGGCGCGGGGAGTTCCGCTTACAGACGAAGCGGGACAGGTGCGTGAGTGGATCGGAACCACGACCGACATCACCGAACGTGTGCAATACCTTCACGAGATTCAGGCACTGAATGCCCGGCTCCAGCGTTCTATTCGCGAGACCCATCATCGCGTCAAAAACAATCTTCAGATCATCAGTGCGCTGGTAGAAGTGCAGATTGAAGACAGCGCAGACACTGTCCCGGTGGCGGCGATGACGCGCATTGGCCTGCACACCCGCTCTCTGGCGGCCATCCACGACCTTCTCACACGACAGGCTGCCGCGAATGCCCATACCAATGTGCTGTCCAGCCAGGGCGTTCTGGACGATCTGCTTCCCCTGCTGCAAGCCAATACTGGAGGACGGCCCATTCGCTATGAAGCGGTAGATGTCATCCTGCCGGTGGGAGCCGTGACCGCACTGACGCTTCTCGTCTCCGAGATCGTCAGCAACGCCGTCAAGCACGGACGCGGCGATATTGAGGTCACTCTGACCGCAGACAGAGGCTTGGTCCGTCTGGAAGTCTGCGACGACGGCCCCGGTTTCCCCCCGGATTTCGACTGGCACACCGCGTCGAATACGGGCCTCTCCCTCATAGACAGCACCGCCCGCTACGACCTGCGCGGCAGTGTCTCCTATGAGAACCGTTCCCAGGGCGGCGGGCGAGTTGTGGTGACTTTCCCGATCTCGCTGCCCACAGAAGACTCTGAAACCTACTGAGTTCTCCCCGGTTTGGACAGCGAAGCCAGCGGATTCAAACTCCCGGCGATTCGGAGGTCGCCCTGGCGTTTTGCCGGGTTGTTTCCGCGCTTTTATATCCTGGAGTGAATCGCCGTTCAAAGCAGAGGTAGAAGAGATAGGCGACCGCCACCGAAGTCAGGACGCCTACGGTGAGCATCACGAGACACTCTACGGTAGGCGAGGGGATCTGATTGGCAAGGCCATGAACGATATTCAGGATCACGTAGTGGGTGAGATAGAGACTATAGGAGAAGCCGCCCAGAGTCACGGCCCAGCGAGAGTTCAACAGGCGCAGCGGCAAAGCGTTCTCGGCGGAACTCTCCGCCTGGCGTCGGGCGCAGTAGATGAGGAAGCAGGTAGCGCAGATGCCCGTCAGTATCTCCAGATGCGGCAGGTATTTGTTGGTCAGACGGGAGGCCAGCAGTATGAGCAGGCCGGTCAGTACCAGCGCCAGCGTTCCCCAGGGAACGCGGTTCCGCAGCAGGGTTTCCAGCGGACCTTTCGAGAAGTTAATGGCCGCTCCTGCCATTCCCAGCGCGAACAGCCCAATGAACCAGGGCGCGGCCAGGTCGTAATGGCCGTGAAAGACAAAATGGATGCCCAGGCCAAGGATGAATCCAACGAGGACAGCGCCGGGAACTCCGAAGCGCCGCCACGCGGGCAGCAACAGGGCGGGAAACAGAAAATAGATCTGCCACTCCGTCGCGACCGTCCAGAGAGGACTGTTGATTCGATACACCCAGGCCCCGTGGAGGTTGTGCACCAGAAAGAGATGGGAGAGAATAACTCCGGGCGTGAATGCGGGCAGCGAGGTCAGCGTGTTGATACCGGTCTCATGCTGGAGCCAGGGAATAATGGCGATCAGCAGCAGCGATGCGACGAGGGCGATATAGTAGGGCGGCAGAATGCGCCATGCCCGGCGTTTAAGATACTCCCTGGCCCCGCCGCGCAGTTGCCCGTCCGCAGAACGCGCCACCGGCAGCATCAGGCAGTAGCCCGAAAGGACAATGAAGATCGAGACTGCGAACCCTCCCCAGGAAAACAGGGGCAGCAGCCTTTTCAGCAGCGGCGCGACCGGTCTCTGCTCCTCGTGCTAAGTAGCCGGACATAGTTCGTTCGTAGTTTCTATCTGGGCGGCCAAGAGAGCGTTCGCTTTCTTGATCAGCGCCGTGTCCACCGCACTTTTGAGAGCCTTCACTTTCTGGTGACTGCGTACCGCAATCTCATGATGC
>JBBRLP010000158.1:0-11218 GCA_038231295.1 Chthonomonadales bacterium | reverse complement strand
TTCTTTGTCACTTCTACCAGACGTTCGCGCAATTCTCCCAGGCGATTGACGCCTTTTTCGCTGACATCGGACAGTACCGACAGGAGTTAGCCACCCTGATGACGGAAAACTTTGAACTTATCACCTGCCGTTAGTATAAAAGCAATGACCTTGCATTCCGGGGCTTCTTCGCGCCAACCATTTATCCTGTTCATCCTGTCCCAAAAAATGCGAATGCGGCGTGGAGGCCGTGCTGACTGCGGGCAGGATTCGGGTCGTCGGGTAGGGAAATGGGAGAGCAGATGGCAAGAGGGGTGGGAGACAGAGATGAGTTCGGAGGCGGAGATACGAGAGGCTCTGCGCGAGATACGGCAGGCGCGGCAGGCCCTCAATGAGAATGTCGTGCTGACCGTGCAACGGCGCAATCGCCTTCAGGACGAGTGTACCGACCGGGAACGCGAAATCGCTGACATCGAGACGAAGGCCGCGCTTGCCGAACGCATCCACCAGACCGCGCTGGCGTCGGAACTGCGAGCGGAGCGCAAACGGCGTGAGGCGGAACTCATCTTTCTGCGCGAGAAACTGGTCGAGGCAGAGGTCAACGCGGAGAGCGCGAAACTGCGTCTCCCCGAAGAGGAGGCGCGTCTGCTTCAGCAGGTCAACGACTTGCAGGCGCAGCTTGCTCGCGCCGCCGCAGACCGGGTGAACTCTGCCGCGCCCGACGCACTCTCCTCCCCCACCGAAGAGATGTGGCAGCGGGCCTCCGAGAAGGTGCGCGACCTGGGCCGGGAAGCCTCCGCCCGCGAGGAGATCGCCGCTGTCCGCGCCGGTCGTCCGCTGCCCGGCGCTCTATATCAGTCACCGCCCGCCCCGGTCTCCCACGAAGTGAGCGCGGAACAGCAGCTCAGTGCGCTGGAAACCCGCCTGGGCCTTGCCCCTGCGGAGGACGACGGCTCGGAGCCACCCGCTTCCAACACGCGCTTTCTGGAACTGGACGATAGGCCGGAAGCCCAGCCTGCCTCTGCTGCGTCCGCTGTCTCCTCTGCGCCCGACATTGCGCCGCAGCAAGTCGCGGCGGAATCCACTTTTCAGATCGCCGTCAAACCCAACCAAGGAGAATCTTCGCTTATGGACCCGACTCAGCGTGTCCGCGTCGCCGCCATCGGAACCGGCGGCATCTTTCGGGGAGCGCATCTGCCCGCCTATCCCGATCTGGCCTCCGCCCACCTCGTCGCCTTCTGTGACCCCGACAAGCAGGCGCAGGAACTGACCCGCAAACGCTACGACGGACTGGTGGAGAAGAAGATCGCGCAGTGCCGGGAGAACGGCGACACCGAGACTATCGAACGCCTGGAACGCGACCGTGAGCAGATCAAATTCTACGAGGACATCAGCCAGATCATTGCGGAAGTGAAGCCCGACCTGGTGGACATCTGCACGCAGCCCCTTCTCCATGCGCCGCTCGCCATTCAGGCCCTCGACGCGGGCATCAATGTCATGTGCGAGAAGCCGCTCTCCCGAAGCTGGCTGGAGTCGGAGCGCGTTCTGGCGGCGGTGCAGCGTTCTGGCAAATTCTATCAGCATAACGAGAACTGGCTGTTCGAGCCGGACTACTATACCGTCAAGAAACTCGTGGATTCCGGCGCGATTGGCGAACTCGCGATGATGTTTCTGACACAGGCGCATGGCGGCCCGGAAGGCAATCCGCGTTTCTGGAACTCCGATTTCGGCGGGGGCGGCTCCCTGCTCGACAACGGAATCCATGCCATCGGAGCGGCCTGGTTTATCGCCGGGCTGGAGAAGACGCCCACGCTCGTGAAAGCTGCCGCACCTTTCGGCATGAGCATCCGAATGCCCCAGCGCATCATTGACGGCCGTTTCCATCAGGTCACCGTGGACGACGATGCCCATATCCTGATTCGGTTTGAGGATGCGAAGACCGGGGCCTGGAGCACGGCTCACGTCGAAGGCTCCTGGAGCGAACAGGACTCGCCGGATACCGCCTACATCGGCACGACCGGCTCCATCAAAATGCTGAACGAGGATGGCAAACGGTTCGCGGTCGTCACCGACGCCCACGGCCACGAGAGCCGCCGCTTCCGCGTCAGCGGTTCCAACTGGCAGCACTGGCCTTCCTCCTTCTACGGCGAGATTCAGAACATGGTCGAATGCGTCCGCAACGGCGTTCCTTCGATCATGACCGCGCAGTTCGGCGCGGACTGCTCCGCCATCGTCGGGGCTTCCTATCTCTCCGAAAAGAGCGGCAAACGCGCCGTCTCTCTGGAGGAGTTCCGGCAGTTTGCCCGCGACATCGCCGCCCGTTACCCAAACGATCCCGCCGGAGCCGACAACGCTCTGGTGGATGCGCTCCTCTCCGCTGTGCGCGAAAAACAGCGCTGATTCCCCGGCCCTCTCTTCCCGCGCCGGAAGAGAGGGCTTTCCGGTTCCTGACGACCGCTCCCCTGTAAGATCAATCTCTGCTTGCCGGTAGGCTCTTCGCGTTTCAGGGGCTGACGATGTTCGACCTGACCAATCTGCTGCTCAACAATCCTGACCGGTGGGTGGTGACTGACGCCCACGCCGTCAACCACCAGGGGCAGATCGCGGGAACGGGACTGGTGAACGGGTAGCAGCAGGCTATCCTGCTCTCGCCGAATGCCTCTGGCACGCCGGAGGCGGGAACGCTCGCGCTGTTTGTCTCCCTCACCGGCGCGGCCCTGCCTGCCACCCGAAAAAAGCGGAGTTCATCACTTTTTTGCTCGCGTGGTATATCGGACGGAGAGTAGCCATTCCTATACAACCCATGCCGTTTCGTGAGTGAACTCCTTAAGACCGTATGCGTAATTGGTCTACGGGCGTCCCCTTGCCATTTTGCCCATTTTGTGGTGGCAAAGATGACACCTCATATCAGAAAGTCGTCTCTACGGTCATCGTAGAGGCAAAATTTTCGGGTGTCGCGCCAAACGGAAGATCCCGTCAATTACGCATACGGTCTTTAATCTTTTGTCTTGTTCGACATGTTGATCCTCCTGATGAAATGTTCTACGTTCACCAAGTCGCGGGTTTGCTAAAAGTCCCACGTGTATCTGTAAGCATTGGAGGAAACTGGCTATTCATCAAATGATGCGAGGCGACAGGGTGAAAACGACTGGCTGCGGCACGGAGTTGAAAACTGGGGTTAGCATTCGACGGATGAAATACGAAAACTGGCTTGCCTATTTCTCTGCGGACAATGCGAATTGCCCCTGCTAGGTCAGAATCATTGGAGACTACAATAGCTCCGTCAAAACGGCTCAGATGAGCATCATGGACTAAATGAACAGCTAGATTAACGTCTGTTCCCTTTTCTTCGGAGCGATAAACGTGCGCCATTCGTGGCACCATACCAGCAGTCTTGGTGCCTGCCCGTTGCAGCGCCGTAATGCGATCCGTGTCAGCGACGTCGGGAAGCCGAGTCTGCTTTGTCAGGAAATGGCCCTCGATGATCTCGATAGTAGGTATTGTTCGTAATGCTCGCCAGTAAAGCATTTGGCGTAGGGGCTGGGCAACGTCGTTTGGACGCGCATTGACTTTCGCAGAGAAGAACTTTACACTGGACACCTGATCGGTAGGCCGCAGGCTCTCAGAGAACGCTTGCAGATCAAGCCATTTATAGGGCGTGTTTCTGAGTGCCCCATTATAGAGATTGAAGCCATCGATGTAAGCCCAAATGTTCAAAGGGGTGTCCTTGAGGCAGTATGAGGCTCATAAAAAGCAAAGCCGCCCGAAGGCGGCCTCGCAACCCATACTTTAGCATGGGCGGGTTATGTTTTATTATACAGCACTTTTAATAAAGAAGCAAGGGGAGCGAAAAAAGACTGCTTGCCGAAAAAAGCGAACTTCGGGGTAAAATAGAGGTACACGAACCGAAACGGAAGAGGGGAACCGATGGCAACGATTCGACAGGTGCGATCCCGTATCAAGGTCGCCAAGAACATTCAGCAGATCACTAAGGCCATGAAGATGGTCGCGGCGGCGCGGCTGAAACGGGCGCAGGATCGGGTTCAGGGCGCACGGCCTTATGCGCGGGCGATGCGCGAGATGATGACGAGTCTGGCACGGGCCGTTGGCGATTCGGTGGAGCATCCGCTGCTGGAAGTGCGGACGCCGCGCAACATCGGGTTCCTGATCGTCACCTCGGATCGCGGACTGGCAGGCTCCTACAACTCCGGGCTGCTGCGGCGCGTGGTGGAACTGCTGAAGGGCTACGACAAAGACCGCGTTCGGCTCTATGTCGCAGGCCGCAAGGGCATCGCGTTCCTCAAACGGCGCGGCTTCAACGTCGTGCAGGAGTTCTCGTTTGCGAATACCGGTGTCACCTATACTGATGCCCGCGACATCACCCGCGTCCTGCGCGAAGATTTCGAGAACGGACAGATTGACCAGTTGTTCATGGTCTATAACCGTTTCCTCTCCGCCATCTCCCAGAAGCCGACGGATGTGCAGTTGTTGCCCATTCAGACGCCGGACACGGAGGAGACCGCTGCCAGCGACGAGACGGAGGACTACATTTTCGAGCCGTCCGCCGATGTGCTGCTGCGTTCGCTGCTCTCCCGCTACCTGGAGGGGCAGACCTATCAGGCGCTGCTGGAAGCGACCGCCAGCGAACACGGCGCTCGCATGACCGCCATGAGTTCCGCGACGGACAACGCAGGCAAGATGATTACCACCCTCACCTTGCAGCTCAACCGGGCGCGGCAGGCCGGAATTACCCGCGAAATCTCCGAAATCGTGGGCGGAGCGGAAGCCCTCAAAGGCTAACCGAAACGCGGAGGCAGACAGCAGAAGGCAGAAGGCGAACGGTTGCTCGTTCCCGCCTCCTGCTTTCTGTTTTATGACGAACGGATGGAAACGGACAGAGGATGCCGGACAGACTACCCTTTACAAAGATGCAGGGCGTCGGCAACGATTTCGTCGTCGTAGACGGACGCAGCGATGGCGACATGGACTGGTCCGTGATCGCGACGGAACTCTGCGACCGCCGCACCGGGGTGGGGGCGGACGGCCTGCTGGTGCTGGACGATACCCACAACGCGGACTTCATGATGCGGATGTATAACCCCGACGGCACGCCCGATGTCTGCGGGAATGGACTGCGCTGCATCGCCCGCTATGCTGTCGAGCATCGTATCGTCGCCTCCGACAGGCTCCGCATCGCGACCCTGGCAGGCGTTCGCGCCGCCGAGATACTTCGCGGTTCCGACGGGACGGTGGCCGCCGTGACCGTGAACATGGGCCTGCCACGTTTCGACCCTCCCTCCATCCCCATGCGCGTCCCTGTCGAGAGAGTGGAGGACTATCCGCTTGACCTCGACAACGGTGAGAGACTGGTCATTTCCGCTCTCTCCACTGGCTCCACGCATACCATCGCCTTTGTGGACTCGCTGCCGGAGGACGCCCTATTCCTGCGCGTCAGCCCACTGGTGGAGGAGCATCCGCTCTTCCCCGCCCGCACGAGCCTGATGTGGTGCCACGTCTGCTCACCCTCACTGCTGCATCTGCGTATCTGGGAGCGCGGTGCGGGGGAGACGTTCGGCTGTGGGACTGGCTCCTGTGCTGCCGCCGTCGCCGCCATTCAGCAGGGCTTCGTCACGCCGGGGGAACCGGTCACGGTTCGCAGTCGCGGCGGGGAACTGATGGTGCGCTGGACACCCGGCGAGACCATCGAAATGACCGGCCCCGCCGAAACCATTTACACCGGCGAAGTAGACCTCGACCCCGACCGCTCCGCCACATCCTCACCGGTATAGGTGTTTGGAGGTTCCAAATTACGCCGTCTTATCGCCACATTGTGAATCTCGTCAACTTTTCCTTTCCTCCGCCAGAAACAGACACTTCCGGTGCAGTATATGTTCTGGGTCAAGGCCCATAGCCCTTACTTCTTGCATTGCCGCTTCATAGTCCGCGTCATCGGTTGCATTGGACAGAAGAAATTCAGCGGAACGTTCATCGCTGTAGGTTTCTAATGGCGTAGCCGTCGCGGGACGAAGCAAAATCCCGTCTTCGCGCTCCTCGGCAATCACGAGCGAACCGTCTGATAGCCCGAAGCGTTTTCGCAATGCCGCAGGAATAGTGAAGACGCCGCGCTTGCCAACCTTGCCTGTTTCCGTGTGGAGATTACTCATATCAGAACTCCTGTAATTCAGAACTACCGACATTCTGCCATAAATGCGGCGTCGCATCAACCCGGAGGAAACTACCATCGGTCGAGGCCGAGGAGTTTGCGGCCCAGCGGGGTGAGTTCGGCGGTGGGATAGCGGTGTTGTTCGATCTCGCGGGGGTCACCGGGAAAGATGGTGTTGTCGGGAGGATGGCGGTCTTGCCAGCAGGCGATGCGGCTTTGACGCGCCTCTTCGTTCTGTTCCTGCGCGGGGTACATGGAAATATACTGCGAGAAGCGGGGCTTACGGGAGACATTCTGCCCGTTGCCGTGCGCCAGAGTGTTGTTCCAGACGATAAAATCGCCCTGTTTCGTGGGGATGGGAACGACGGTCAGGCCGGTCAGATCGGGTTTGTGCGGGTCCCGGTCGGTGGGCTGGGTGGCGATCCACGCCTCCAGGCCACGATGAAAGCCGGGAATGCATTGGAAGCCGCCCATATCGGCGTCGGTATCGGTCAGGCAGAGGACGCCCTGCACCCCGAACGGCACGGGGAGTCTGGAGGTGTCTACATCCCAGTGCGTGAAGCCTTTATGGTCGTAGTCCGGGTGAGCGGGGTGCTGCGGCGGCTTGAATCCGGCGCGGTCTATGGTCACCCAGAGTTTTTGCGTTCCGAGTATCTGCCTCATGGCCTCGTAGAGGCGCGGATTCTGGCGGTTATTCCAGAGCGCCTGATTCTGGTACATCTCGATCATGCCGCCCGGTTTGAGCGGCAGGCGATACCAGTCCTCCAGGTTATCGCGGTCCATCTCCAGAAAGTCGAAAATCACGTCTACGACCGCCTCGCAGTCGGCAGGCGGTATCAGCCCTCTCAAAACAACGTAGCCCTGTTCGTCCAGGTGCGTCAGGTCGGCGGGTGTTACGATTGCCATTCGGGTGTCCTCTTTACGGCTTTTTTTGCAGCCTCTCCTCGCTCTATTTCGCGACCCCTGTCCGCTTTCCCTGCTTCCTGCACAGCAGCAATGAGTAGCCTGACAGGGGCTGCCACACAAGGAATCAGAAGCGACTTTGCCGAAAGGTGCAGGACTGTGACAGGGCTATTGGCCCTCTCCTCACCTCCCTTCTGAAAGAGGCCCACGCTATGACCGAACAACTCTGGGCGCCCTGGCGGCTGCAATATATCGAAAACGCGGACAAGGTGCAGGGCTGTATCTTCTGCGACTTTCCCGCCGCCTGTCCCGAACAGGACGCTGCCAATCTCATCGTGCATCGCGGCGCTCATGCCTTCCTTATCCTGAACGCCTTTCCCTACAGCAACGGCCATATCATGGTGGTTCCCTACCGCCATACGGCCAGCATGGATGACCTCAACGACGCGGAACTTCTGGACATTATGCAGTTAACACGTCTCAGCATTCGGCTGCTCAAAGCCACGTTCAAGCCGGACGGGTTCAACTGCGGCAACAATATGGGGCGCGTTGCGGGCGCGGGCATCGCCGACCATCTCCACTGGCACGTCGTGCCGCGCTGGAACGGCGACACCAATTTTATGCCCGTTCTGGCCGATGTCCGGGTCATCCCGGAGAGTCTCCAGGTCGTCCATTCCCGCCTGTCGGCCCTCCTGCCTGCCCTGCTTGCAACCTCTGACAATCCCGGAACGTAATCCTGTTACGATGACGCAAGGCAGCGGGGTTTCCATTCACAACGGACAGGGAGCCACCGTGCAGCCGTCCGCAGCAAGATAAAGACACGCAAACGAGGAGCAGGGCGGTGGATAGTGAAGAGATTGAGGCAGCAGGCGAACAGGCGGAGAGTCAGGAGATAGAGACATCCGGTGAGCAGACGGAGAGCAAGGCTGAACGTCTGGCCCAGGTCGTGGCACGCGCCTCGGTATGCACCTCCTGCGATCTGGCGAAGACCCGTACCCACGTCGTTTTCGGCGAGGGCAACCCGGAAGCGCCGCTGATGCTCATCGGGGAGGGGCCGGGGCAGAACGAGGACGCGACCGGCCGGCCCTTCGTCGGGCGGGCCGGGGTGCTGCTGGACGAATGCCTGCGCGAAAACGGCATCAGCCGTAAGCACATCTATATCACCAATGTCGTGCGCTGCCGCGCCTGTGTGCTGGAGGCCGGACGCATGAAAAACCGTCCGCCTACGCCTGTCGAGACGCAAGCCTGCTCCCAGTGGCTGGACACGACCATTCAGATCGTTCAGCCGCTCGTCATCCTGTGCCTCGGTGCGCCCTCCGCCAACACTATCATCCACAAAGGTTTCCGCATGATGCAGGAACGCGGGCAGTGGTTCGAGAGCCGCTACACCAAATATGCGATGGCCGCCCTGCATCCCGCCTATATCCTGCGGCAGGAGGGCGAAGCCTACGAAGCCGCCCGCCGCTCCCTCGTCTCCGATATTGCCTCCGCCCGTCAGAAAGTGATTGAGGCCAAACGGGAGCCAAGAATGACGCTTTTCTGACATCGGCACCCTATCCGCTTGCCCGGCCTTGCCCGCTTACGGCGCTTTTGGCAGCAGCGACGGCGGAATATCGGTCGGCGGCCGGTTCGTGGCGGGACGGGTGAAGGTGTCTCCGGCATGGATGGGGAGGCCGACGAAACCGCCGTTGGAGAGGTAGAATCGGCCCTTTTCGACACCGGCGGCGTAGTCCGTGCGATCCGCGTTCCCGGTCGGGTCGTGAGTGAAGCGGGCCGTGCGGAGTTCCGACCATTTGCCGTTCGCTGTTTGTATCCACTGATTGCCGAACTCCGCAAGACGGCGGCGCTGCCCGTTGCCCCCGGCGAAATCCTCGTTGAAAGAGTAGAGACCGCGTAGCGTCTCGCCGTCTTTGGGGGCGCGGAAACTCGCGATCAGCCCCCACGCTTTGCGCTCGGGAAAGAAAAAATAG
Source organism: Chthonomonadales bacterium (assembly GCA_038231295.1). Taxonomy (GTDB): domain Bacteria; phylum Armatimonadota; class Chthonomonadetes; order Chthonomonadales; family Chthonomonadaceae; genus JANXLO01. Next base: position 2,203 of record JBBRLP010000158.1, on the reverse strand, counting down.
CCACTGTAGATCGTATGCGTTCCGTCCGGTTTCGCCGTGACGAGGAAGCGATAGGTCTCGCCCGTCTTCCAAGGATAGACCATGTGGCTGTGTCCGCCCGTTCCTTCGTTGCCGAAATCGCTCGCGACGACTCCCTCGCCCTTGCCCAGAAGCTGCACCCGATCGTCCGGCTTCACCTTGTTTCGATCTACGCCCTCATTGCCGCTGTCCCAGACCGAGAAGATGATGCGCCGCTCCGTCGGGCTGTTGACCTGAATGCCGAAGTAGCCGCGCCGAAACCCGCAGGCCATATAGTACGACCAGACGGGATCGGTCTTGACCGTGACTTCGTTGAAGAACGCCACGACCTTCGCGTCCTTGGGGAGCGGGTAGCCGAGATGCACCGAGGAGGCGTTGCGCCGCTCTTTCAGGTTGAAATGCGCGTTCTCTGCGGCAGGCCCACTCAGGATAAGGGCGTCTATGTCCGCGAAGGTCGCCCCATCCTTCTTCATTCCCTCCAGAGCGAAACGATAGTAACCTGGCTTCGCGATGGTGATGGAGCCGAAGGAGACAGAAGCCTCCGTCGTGTTCTTGTAGAGGACAGTCCCGGTCGTCATGCCGTTGACGCTCAGGCGCAGGGTGGAGGTGGCGGGTTGTGGCGCGTGAATCGAGAGGGCGAGGTCGAGCCGCCCGGTGTTCTTGATTTCCCCGTACCAGACGACTTGCTGTTTGCCATCCTTCCAGCCTGTGACTCCGTTCGGCTGCGAAAACTCTATCGCCTCTGCGTCCGGTTCGCTGTAGGCCGTGAATGCGGGAACGCGCAGTTCCTCCGCGTTCGCCATCAGCAACGGCAGCAAACTTATCAGCACGATGGCCCCTGTAAAAACGCTCGCTCTCATCGTCATTTTTCCTGCTTTCCCGATTGCGGTCTGCCGGGCCGTAAGCGCCCCGCCCGACAGACTTTGCGTCCAACCGTCCTGCGGACGGAAGATGTCTTATTCTGGCAGCGCCCTAAAGGCGTCCGCCGTTGACGCGCACCCACTGCCCGGTCACGAAGCCGGAAAGGTCGCTGACGAAGAACAGAACCACGTTCGCCACATCCTGCGCGATGCCTATCCGGCGCAGTGCCGTCGTGTCGGCGATATTGCGCTGGTGGTCGGTGTAGGCGGCGGGGTCGGCGTTCGGGTCGGTATCCCCTGTGAAGGTGTGACCGGGGCTGATGGTGTTGACGCGGATGCCTCGCGGCCCCAACTCCTGCGCCAGCACGGTCGAGAGGTGATTGACCGCCGCCTTGCTCGCGCCATACGCCGACAGATTCGCCATAGGATCGTGTCCGGCTCCCGAGGAGAGAAAGAGAATACCGCCGCCGGAACGCAGCAGCGGCGCGGTCGCCTTCACCATCGTAAACGCGCCATGTACATTGACCTCGAACTGGCGTTTCCACTCCTCCAGCGTCATCCCGACCATCGGCCCGCCCGCGCCCGCCGCCGCGTCCAGGATCAGAAAATCTATCTGCCCGCTGAATCGCTCTCCCGCTACTCTGACAGCCTCGTTCGCCTCCGCCTCGTTCGCAATATCCGCCTGGACCACAAAATGCTCCGCCGCATCGGGCAGCGCTTTCAGTTCGGCCAGCGTCCGCTCCGCCATCTCTCCATTGCTCCGATAGATCGCCCCGATTCGCGCTCCCGCCTGCGCCAGCGTCCGCGAAATCGCCCGGCCAATCCCGCGTGTCCCGCCCGTAATCAGCACATTCTTGCCCGAAAGGTCTACAGCGATCATAAGAGAACTCCAGAAAAAATAAAAATGAGTGGAAATCTCCACCTCTGTTCGCCTTTTCCGCATCAAGAAACCCGTTTCCTGCCCTGTTTGCACAGGGATTTCTGATGCCGATAGGAAAAGGGAACAACACACGTTGTTTTTGACGTACATTGAAATTGACGTACATCAATTCTGACGTATAGGGAGTACAGGGATTATGAGAGGGCAGCAAGCAAATCCCGGCGGCGTACTGGCCCCGGACGAAGTGGTCGGCAGGGACAGTCTGACAGCGAAACTTTGGAAGATACTGGAAAGGCGCAGTCTCTAGAGCCTTTTGCAAATGTCCTAGAACAATGAGAGTTAGCACTCCTTGTCGAATTTGGTTTTGCCGATCAAATCGATAAAGGAGCGCTAACACGATGATTTTAGCAGATATTTGGGAGACTATCTGCTCTACCCTAGTGCC
>JBBRLP010000157.1:0-11359 GCA_038231295.1 Chthonomonadales bacterium | reverse complement strand
GTGTCTTGCAGATTGTGTCCCAGATATCTGCTAAAATGTTCATGTTAGCGCTCCTTTCTCGATTTGATCGGCAAAACCAAATTCGACAGGGAGTGCTAACTCTCATTTATCAACGTTCAAAGACTTTTGCAAAAGGCTCAATATATGATACCATTAAAGCGGTTACTTGGTACGGATGAATAAAGCGATTCGGAAAAATATCTCGTCAGGTGCAAGTAGTGACCGAAAGGGGAAGAGGGCGTGGAAGAGGAAAATGCCAGCCGTGCTGGTTCGATTAAAATTGAAACACTGCTACGAAAGCAGTTACATGGTAGTTTCAATTCCATGCGGCTGGCATTTACGACGAACGACGTTTTCACGCCGTCCTTAACAGCATACCGCAATTTTGCTGGCACTTCAAGTCGGTAAGCGAATTAGCATCAGGATTCCGATTCAGGAGCAGAAATAACACCATGAACCGAGTACCGAAGCAAAAACAGAACTACTCTGCGATGACTCTGGAAGAGGTCATGCGGTTGATCGGGCAAGACAACCTTACTGCATGGCAAATCAATGCAACGCCACGTCCGCCTGGTCCCACTCTGACGGAGATTCTGCACCGATTTGACTCCTTCGATCTGCAATCTTCGGAGTCTGCGAAAACGCTGTTGATAGACGCGCTGTTTGTGGAGATTGTGCCACTCCATGCCAACCTGAAAGTCTGGAAAGAGGCTGCTCTCAATACGGACACCACAACAGGCGTTGCGGATTATGTTGTGGCTCCAAAACGGGCGTATATGGCAACGCCCCTGCTCTGCGTTGCCGAAGCGAAGAAAGATGACTTTGCGAGGGGGCGCGTTCAATGTCTGGCAGAGATGGCGGCCTGCCGTTGGAATAATCAACAACGTGGGTTAGATATTGAGGTGTATAGTATTGTCAGCAACGGGCAGGCATGGCGCTTCTACAAACTGACGCAGGACAATGAAGCCTACGAAACCAACCTGTACGGCATCGAAGACCTTCCCGGACTTCTCGGCGCACTGAATTATGTCTGTGGCGAGTGCGCGAAGAACGTGCCATAGAATGAACCAAAATGTTGGCATTCGGAAAATGAGAAGAGGGTAATAGCCTATGTCCGTCCTGAGATTAGAACAGGCGAAATTGGATGTGAGGCACAAGACGCGGACAAATCTGTTCAACTGGCGTGGACAGTTCACACCCGAACTGATCGAGCATCTGCTTGACTGTTATGCCTCCCCGGGAGCGATCATAGCCGACCCTTTTGCAGGCAGCGGAACAGTTCTCCTCGAAAGCGCCCGCAGACATTTTGACGCGCAGGGCTGCGAGATCAATCCTGCCGCCTATACCATGTCCAAATTCTATGGCCTCTGTACGCTGTCCCCTCTGGCTCGTGCCGAAGTGTTAGAATGTTTCGAGAGTCAACTGATCCGTTGGGTGCAGCCTATTTCCGCTCTGCCTCTTTTTGGCGACGGGAACACGTTTCGCGAACAGCACCAGAATTTGACGGCATTCGCCCGTGACTTTTTTTCGACACTGGAACGTGGATGGGATAAAGTGCTCGCGCTGAACCTGCTGTTCCGCTGCGAAGGACAGAAATCTGCTGATCCGGGCGAGATCGTATTAGCCGCATGGCGCTTTCTGAAACGCGCCGCACTTAGCCTGCCCCATACGGCGGGAACTATAAATACGCGTCTCTGCGACGCCCGCCACGCACACAACCAGACGACGGTTCGTCCGACCTTAATTCTGACGAGTCCGCCGTATATCAATGTTTTCAACTACCATCAAAATCATCGCGCCTTGCTGGAAGCGGTCGGTTGGGATATGCTCAAAGTCGCTGCCAGCGAGTTTGGTTCCAACCGCAAAAACCGGGGTAATCGGTTCAAAACCGTCATTCAATACTCCCTCGATTTTGAGCAGGCATTGCGTGGCTTCTGGCAGCTTCTGCAAGCGGATGGGCGCATGATACTCGTCATCGGGCGCGAATCCAACGTCCGCAGCACCCCATTCTACAACGGGCTGCTGGTCGAAGACGTGCTGAAAGGTATTGGGGGCTTTACGCAAGAAGCAAAGCGCGAACGTCAGTTCCTGAACAAATTCGGAAACACCATCGTTGAAGACATTCTGATCTACCGTAGAACCGAGGAGCCGAGTTTGAAGCAGGTCGCACGGAGGGTCGCCATAAAACATCTGGAAAACGCTCTGTCAACCGCGCATGAGGAAGCGCGACAGGATATTCTTGCCGCTATCGCCGAGAGTGAGATGGTCGCCCCCTCCCCACTATTTTCCCCAAAGGACGCCTACCTCTGTGCCGAAAACACCCCATAAAGATAAACTGATAGCTGCCCTCGGCAACCCCAAAGCCCAAGCCGATGTGCCGTTACTTCAAGAGGCGCTTGCTGCTTACGGAACCTGGACGAAGCAAATGGAGAGTCTGACTGCCACGGGAAAGCAGCGTGTTCTCGACATGACACACCTGCTGAACCAGTACAAAGACCGGCTGGAAGTGGAACTGATCGCACAGAAGGGTTCTGCCTTTCTTAAGCGGCAAAAGGGCCAACTCAAACTGGATAATTCCGTAATGGAGGAGTTCCTTATTCATCTCGTTGACAGGCGCATTCTCACCGCTTTGCCGCCGTTTGATCTGGAGGTGGGGCCACGCACCGCCTTTATGACCTTCTCATTTCGTCCTTCTAGCGTCAAAGCGCTTCAGGGAAAGCCCGAAATTGTCATCAAAGCCAAAGATCAGGATTTTACTCTTGGCAGAACGCTTCACTACCAAATGTCTCCCGATGCCGCCTTTCCCGGTGCGGAGACAGCCAGTGGGGAACTGTTTCTCTCCGTCCTGTCGGCAGAAGTCAAAGTCAATTATGACAAAACCATGTTTCAGGAGTGCTGCGGAACAGCATCACGTTTGAAGCAGGGCTGCCCTTCCGCAAAGTATTTCGTGCTGGTAGAATTTCTGGACATGGAGGCGGAAGATAGCCGCCTTACAGACATTGACAACGTCTTTTTGCTTCGCCACGCTAAACGCCTGCCGAGCGACAAACGCAGCGTCCTGGCCGAAGTGGAAAGACAGCACAGAGAATTTCCGATTGACGGAGAGATTATCTATCGCTTCGTCCAGGAAGTAGAGAAATTCCTTGAATCTGTATGGCATGATCCAGAGGAAGCGTTGAAACGGGGTTCCTTCGTCTAACAGACAGGCAGGCAAAGAGGATTCGGCATAGGCAAGGAAGTGTTTTAGTGGCTCCTCTCCAATGGCGACGTTATATCCCGTTGTAGCGGCCGGGCTTGTGGTTGATGGTCAGGATGAGGTTCAAGGTGACCACGCCGAGGACGGACGTGGCGACCTGCGCGGGACTCATGACGGCGAGGGCGGAGAGAGCAATGCAGGCATCTGCCGCCAACTGCACTTTGCCTGCCCGCCAGCCGAGCTTCTCCTGACAGTAGAAGGCCAGAATCCCCACGCCGCCCAGACTCGCCTTGTGCCGCATCAGCGCCAGGACGCCGAGGCCCATGAGGATACCGCCTGCCACTGCCGCGAAGGGCGGGGAGAGGATGGAGAACTGCACCCACTGGGGCATCAGGGCGGTCTCCAGAGAAAGCATACCGACTGCGATAAAGGTTTTCAGCGTGAAGGTGCGCCCCATACTCAGCCAGGCGAACAGATAGAACGGCAGATTGATGAGGAACAGCACCAGACCGAACGGCATCTTCCCCACATAGTGAATGAGGAAGGCGATGCCCGCCGTCCCTCCCGTCGCGAGGTGCGCCTGTTTGATGAGCGCCAGTCCGATGGCGACAATCATCGTTCCGGCCAGAAACGCGAACGCATCCTCCAGCAGGGTGTGCTGCTGCGGATTTTCGCTGCGGACGGTGCGTCGCACAGCCTCCTGCACTCTCTCTTCTACCACACTGCCCTCCAGCCTGTCCACGCCTTTTTTGCAGCGACAGGGCCGTAAATTTGCCGCGCCGGGTGTGGCGCGTTTGCAGAGACGACAGCGTCTCCCTCTAACATATCGTTTCAGCGCGGAAGAAGGTTCGCAAATAGCAGGGTGGGCCGCTCGAAAGGCGAAAAGTCCGCTGCCCGGTGACCGGTGCGGAGGTTCTCGGCAGAGCGCAGGGAGGCGTCGGAAAAAAGTGAGCGGTTTTGGGACGGAAGGTGTCTAATGATTTTGCGACAAGCCAGCGGTTCCCGCAAGGTGGCCTCTCGCCCGACTTTTCTGCAATAATAGTCTGGTACCTGCCTGCGCTGGCAATCCGTCCCGCAGGCGCAAACTCCAACCGAGGTTCTCACGAATGATGAAACGCTTTGCAGCTCTGGCTGCTCAGGCCACCCTATGCGGCCTGTTGCTGTGTGTTGCCCAGTGCACCTGGGCGCAGCTTCCGCCCCCGGAACAAAAAACGATGGTCGGGGCGCGAATGCCTGCCCTCTCCCCGGACGGCAAACGGCTCTCCTTTGTCTGGCGCGGCGATGTCTGGATTTCCGACGCCACCGGCGGACACGCGATTCCCCTGACCAGCCACGAAGAACTGGATGCCTATCCCATCTTCTCGCCCGATGGCCGCTGGGTCGCCTACTCCTCCATGCGAAACGGCAACTGGGACATCTACATCGTTCCCGCGATGGGTGGCGACTCCCGGCAGATGACCTTCTCCTCGAACGCGGAGATCGCAACGGACTGGTCACCGGATGGCAAGTACCTGCTCTTCGCGACCTCCTACGACAATCCGAACAGCACCCTCTATACGCTCGATGTCGTCACGCTGCGGATCAAAAAGCTGACAGAGGATCAGGACACCCTTGCCAGAGCCGCCTGGTCTCCCGACGGCAAGAACCTGGTCTTTCAGCGCTACGGGTTTCCCTGGACACGCCCGCGCTACACCGGCTCCGCCGCCGCGCAGATATGGACGATGGACGCCCAGACGGGCAAACGCACCGCCCTGACCAGTAACGACCGCCAGAACCTCTGGCCCCACTATCTGCCGGACAACAAGACCATTGTCGCGGTGACCGTCGGGGAACCGACGCCGAACGCGCAGTGGCTGAACAAGCCCCTGCCCCGCCTCCAGGACTCCGCTCTCCGCACTCCCAATCTCTGGGCGTTCCCTGCGTCCGGCGGGAAGCCGAAGCAGCTCACCCATTTTGTCGGCGGAAGTGTGCGCTATCCTGTCGTCTCCACGCAGTCCGGCGACACCGCCTTCGAGTACGAAAAAGACCTCTACCTGCTGCGGAAGGGAGCCGCCAAACCGGAGCGCATCGTTCTTTACGGCGGGGCAGGCGACAAACTCAATACCGTCCAGAACGAGACGCTGACCGGTGGCGCGACGGAGGCCGAGATCAGCCCGGATGGCAAGACGTTCGCGTTCGGCGTGCGCGGTGACCTCTGGACGATTCCGCTGGACAAGCCCAAGACACGCGGCGCGGACGATGCCACCCGTCTCACCGACTATCCCGGCTCCGACCGCGATTTCGTCTGGTCGCCGGATGGCAAGACGCTCTACTTCGTCTCTGACCGGGAGAACAACGACCGCGTCTACTCCCTCGAAGTCGCGACGAAGACGGTCAAACCGATCTGGAGTGGCAATCAAGACGCCTCCAGCCCGCGCCTCTCGCCTGATAACAAGTGGCTCGGCTTCTGGGTGAGTGGCCCGGTCGGAGCGGACAGCCCCGGCGGTTTCTACGTCAAACCGACGGCTCCTGATCAGGCGAACGTCGCGCCGAAGCGCATTCTCGCGCTCCCGACAGCCGCACAGGGCGACCTCGCCTGGTCGCCGGACATGAAATGGATCGCCTACACACGCCCCGGCATCGAATCGAGCGGGCGGAATCTCTGGATCATGCGGGCTGATGGAACGGGCAGTCCGGTCAATGTCACCCGCCTGAACTCCTTTCACGGCCAGCCGTTCTGGTCACCGGATGGAAAATATCTCTTCTTCGCCTCCGACCGGCAGGGTGCGGGCCTCTACGTGTTGCCGCTCAAGCCGGAATCGGCGCCTGCGGAAGAGCTGGAGATGAAGTGGGAGAAGCCCAAAGCGCCCGTTGCGGTGGATGTTGACTTTACGGACACGCAGTACCGCATCCGTAAAATTGCCGGGCAGATGCCGCAGGGCGACCTGACGGTCACTGCCGACGGCAAAATCTTCTTTGTCTCCGCAGGGGACGCCTGGACAGCAAGCTACGACGGCAAAGAGGTGCGGAAGCTGGGAACCGGCGGCGGAGTGGAGCATCTGAGCGTCTCCCCGGACAGCGGCAAACTCTATCTGCTCAAATCCGGCGGCCTCTACACCTACACGATGGTCAACAACATTCTCGCGCAGGTCACCTTTGTCGCCCGCTGGAACCGCGATGTGGTGGCCGAGCGCAGGGCGGCCTTCGTCGAGTTCTGGCGCGGCTACAACCGCCGCTTCTACGATCCGAACTTCCACGGACGCGACTGGGCCGGTATCCGCGCCCGCTACGAACCGCTTCTGGATGGCGTCGGCACAAAGGACGAATTCGCCACACTGCTCAATATGATGATAGGTGAACTGGAGGCGAGCCACTCGGAAGTGGGGCCGGGCGCACGGACGTACGCCGGCCCGACGACCTATAACCTCGGCATCTACTTCGACTACAGCTACGACGGCCCCGGTGTCCGGGTGCGGGAGGTGCCGAAACGCGCTCCCGGCTCCTACGAGGCCACGCGCATCAAACCCGGCGAGTACATCGTCGCGGTAGACGGCAAGGACGTGACGCTCGACGAGAACCTGTTCACGCTCTTGAACGATAAGGGCGACCGGGACTTCGTACTGCTGGTGAACAGCAAGCCGGGGCGGGACGGAGCGCGAACGGTGAAGTACAAGGCGCTGACGGTAGGAGAGTGGAACGATATTCACTACCGTAACCGCATCGAACTCGCGCAGAAGATGGTGGAGACGGAGAGCAAGGGACAGCTCGCTTATGTGCATATCGCCGGAATGGGCGGGACAAATCAGGACCTCTTCGAAAAGGAGCTTTACGAGTACGCGGAGGGCAAGGCCGGGGTCATCATTGACGTTCGCAACAACGGCGGCGGCAATATCTCGGACACGCTCATCAACTGGCTCGGCACGAAACCGTACGGAACCTACTTCCCGCGTGACGGCTATCCCGGCCCCGCTCCCGGACGCGGCTGGAAGAAACCGATCGTGGTGCTGATGAACGACCACTCCTACTCGAATGCGGAGATGTTCCCCTACGGAATGCGTGCCGCCGGTCTCGCCAAACTGGTCGGGACGCCGACTCCCGGCTATGTCATCTGGACTTCGGGCTGGTCGCTGGTGGATGGCACGTCGGTGCGTATGCCTGGCAGTGGCGTCTTCCGCGCCGATGGCTCTCCGATGGAGGACATGGGCGAACAGCCGGATGTGCTTGTCCCGCTCACCAACGACGACTGGCTCGCCCAGCGCGACCCACAGCTAGAAAAAGCCATCTCCCTGCTCATGGGGAAATAGCCAGCCCCCAATTCGCCCCCAACCCCCAATTCTGGGGGAGCAGGCATTTTCAGCGATAATGGGCCAAGAGGGAATGGAAGGCTGATGGGGCAATAGCGTTGCGAGTGCAAGTGATTCTGTGCCGACGTTCCCTTTCAGAGATCGTTGGTACGGAGGGCAGACAAAAAGAAGCGGGCCATAAAGGCCCGCTTCTTTTCGCGCATGTCCCTGCTAAACAGGTCTTTGCAGTGTATTTTTCACTGCTTTCCGAACTTTTTTCTCCGAGTGCGATAAAAAAGCCTTGTTAGGGTGCATTTTTTCGCGTTTTTGTGGTTTTATAGAGTAGCACCAGTTATGTTTCGTTTCGACCTCGTTCCTCTCCGGTTCGAGGTCATTTTTTCATACCACTATATACAGGATACCACGACCCTTCTTCATGGTCTATACGTGTCTGTACTTAGTTTTTGGGGGAATATCCCGTAACTTTGTCGGCTTGTGTCGGAGGGCGTTTCCGTGGCCGGAAAGAGCAAAGGGTTTCACCCCTCGCCACTCTTAAAACAAATTTCACGCAGTCGAGGCCGCTTTGGGTTGACAACTGGCGGCAGACCGGGTTATACTATGCGAGTATTGCCCAATTCCCCGAAAGGAGGCAGGGCGCGAAGAAGTCGCGACCTGGCAAAGCACACGTTTATGATAGATATTCGCACGTTTTCCAACCTGTGTGCAATGCCTGGCCGGTTTGCGACTCGTCGCAAGGCTGGCATCGGCATGCCGGAAACCTGCTGCCTGACTTTCGGAGGAATCATTCCCTAACCCTTTTCACCCACTCCTGATCCCCGCCGAAAGCCACAGGCGCAACGCACTACTGCGAAGCGGAGCCTGCGGCCTTTTTGTTGCCTCCTGCTCCCTTCCCGACCCACTTTTCGCTCTGGTTTGTTCCGTTACTGCAAGGAGGTCGCATTATGTCTGTCATGGAGTCTACGCCGCCGGAAGGGGAGAAGCAGGTCCCGCTGCCTGCGTTCCTGCGGGAAGACCTGCTTATCCAACTGGAAGCCGATTTTGCCGAGAACAGCGTCTACGGACAGCGCACCCTGGAAGTCACTGCCGAGACCGTGCGGGTGCGCGAAACGAACGGCGTCGTGACGTTTCAGATTCCCACTGCCGAGATCAAAGAGGCCCGCAACGAGCCGCTTGTCGGGGGAGGCCGTCTGGAGATCACTGCGAAGAACGGCGATTTCTTTCCTGTTCTCACCTACTCCAGCACCGTCTCCGCGCAGTTTTCCGAGGCGGCGCGGGGCATCGAGCAGTTGTCGAAGGGCGAGCCGCTCAGTATCAATCTGAAACAGGAGCGGACGCGCTGCGCGAAATGCAACCGTCTGTTGCCGGAGAAGGACGGCATCTGTCCGGCCTGCGTCAATCGCTCCAAAACGATGGGGCGCATCGCGCTCTATCTGAAGCCCTACCGCAAGCAGGCCATCACCCTCACCCTGCTGTCGCTGGTGATGACCGCGCTGAGTCTCGCCCCGCCCGCCATTCAGGGCGCACTGATTGACGGGGTGCTGACCCCGCACCGCAACCTCAGCCTGCTCTGGACGCTCATGGGCCTCTGGCTGGCGACGCTCGCGGTCAACTGCGTCGTGCAGATCATCAACGGCCGTCTGATCGCCTTCCTCGCGGGCAGCATCGCTGCCGACCTGCGGAGCAGTGTCTACCGCGCTATCGAGTTCCTCCAACTGAGTTACTTCGACAAGAAACAGGTTGGGGCGATCACCAGCCGCGTGACGCAGGACACCGACCGTGTCTGGGGTTTTCTGGTGGACGGTCTGCCCTATCTGGTCACGAATGTCCTGCTGCTGGTGGGCCTGAGCGTCTTCATGCTTTCCATCAATGTCAAGCTGACGCTCTGTATTCTCGCCCCGCTGCCGGTCGTCTTCATTCTCAGCGGCATCTTCTGGAAGCCTGTCTCGCAGATGTACCACCGCGTGGGGCAGAAGTGGGCGCGATTCCATATCCATTTGAACGAGTCGTTGAGCGGGATTCGGGTCGTGAAAGCCTTCGCGCAGGAGGATCACGAGAACAACCGCTTCCTGCAGCGCAACAAAGAGTTGCGCGATGCCGGAGTACAGGCCGACAACCGCTGGTTTACCGTCTTCGGGGCCATGAGTTTCTTCACCAGCCTCGGAGCGCTCATCAACTGGACAGTCGGCGGGGTGATGGTCTATCGCGGCCAGTTGTCGCTGGGCGACTTCTGGAAGATGCACCAGTTCCTGGGCCTCATCTACGGCCCGATGCAGTGGTTCGCGCAGGTCAACAACTGGTTCGGGCGGGCGATGGCGGGGGCCGACCGCATCTTCGAGATCATGGACACCGAGAAGGAGGCGTACACGCGCTCGACGACCTGTCCGCCGATTGTCGGGGAGGTGACCTTTGAGAATGTGCGGTTTGGCTACGACAAGTCCAATCCGGTCCTCAAAAGCATGAACTTCACCGCCAAACCCGGCGAGATGATCGGTCTGGTCGGGAAGTCGGGCGCGGGCAAGTCTACCACGATCAACCTGCTCTGCCGCTTCTACGAGCCTGACGCAGGCCGCATCCTCATAGATGGCATAGACTACCGGGACATGGAACTACAGGCCATGCGCCGTCAGGTCGGCATCGTGCTTCAGGAGCCGTTTCTCTTCAACGGCACGATAGCCGAGAACATCGCCTACGGCAAACCGGGCGCGAGCCTGGACGAGATCATGGAGGCGGCGCGGGCGGCGAACGCGCACAACTTCATCCTGAGCAAGCCCGACGGCTACAATACGATGGTGGGGGAGCGCGGGGCGAAATTGTCGGGCGGCGAACGGCAGCGAGTCTCCATTGCCCGCGCCATTCTGCACAACCCGCGTATCCTGATCCTGGACGAGGCGACCTCTTCCGTAGACGTGGAGACGGAGAAGCAGATACAGGAGGCCATCGGGCGGCTGATTCAGGGCCGCACGACCTTTGCCATCGCGCATCGTCTCTCCACTTTGCGAAACGCCAGTCGGCTCATCGTTATGGAGAAGGGGCAGATCGTCGAAATCGGAACCCATGCCGAACTCATGGAGAAGAAGGGCGTCTTTCACAGCCTTGTCGAGACGCAGAGCCAGGTCACGCAGATACTCGGCGTAGGAGAGTAGGGAGGAAGCCATGAAACCAGAGGAACTGAATCTGTTCTACGAGCCGAAGGAGCGTCTGCGGCTGACGGTCGGGGAGGAGAAATCCTATCTGAGCGTCAAGCCCGTCTGGGCCGCGCCGCTGACGCACCCCAACGCCTATCTCGCCCTGATGAACGGCAAAGGCGAGGAGATCACCGTCGTGCAGAACCCCCAAGACCTGCCATCAGCCTCGTGGGGGGCGATAGAGCGGGAACTGCAACAGCGCTATCTGACCGCGACGGTCGCCCGCATCCTGCACGCCCGGCAGGAGTACGGCGCGACCTACTGGACCGTCGCGACAGACAGGGGACAGCGGGATTTCGTCACGCAGAGCCTTCAGGAGAACGCGCAGTGGATCACCGACACCCATCTGCTTCTGCTGGATGTGGACGGCAACCGCTTCGAGATACCCAACGTAACCCTGCTCGACCCACCAAGTCGCGCCTACATCGCCGCCATTCTCTGAGGTAATTCAAATCTTTGGGTTGCCCTTCGGAATTCATTACTCACCTTACGCAGGCGACCTCTTCTATACGTACACAGTTTCGGCGGAGTGAACTCCTCCGCTGGGTGACCTTCGGCCAAACGTCCTGCGGACGTCTCCCTTCGCCACAAATGGTGTGAAGGGAGAAGGCAGTCCCTGTCAGCACGAACGTTTCCGAAGGAAACTCGGCCGCAGGCCATACAGCAGAGGAGTTCACTCCGCTGTCAGACAGAAG
>JBBRLP010000156.1:0-11614 GCA_038231295.1 Chthonomonadales bacterium | reverse complement strand
GGCTCCCTGGGAGAGGGGCAAATGCAGGAGTAATGTTGAGGACTGAGAAGGAGAGGAGAAGGACAATCCCTCTCCCCCTCCTCCCTCTCTGATAGCAACGAACACGCCAGGACATTCGCAAGCCTGAAAAGCCCCCTTCTCCCAGGGAGCCTGCGACCGCCCGGGAGAAGGGGGTTGGGGGATGAGGTCGCCCCAATGTAGCGAGCGAGCGCTAACGCTCAAACAGGAACAGATACCCACGCCAGAAGCTTTCCAGCAGGATTCATTCTTCCATTAAGTGAAACACCACTCACTAATAACGATGGAAAAAGGCAACTGGAACCTATGCGAAATATACCGAAACAATGGCTTTGCACTACCTTCACACTGCTTCTGGCGGTCTGGACAGGACTGGCGCTTGCACAACAGGGTAGTCTCACGGTCAAAGTGGATCAGCCCGGAGCGCGGATCAGCCCGATGTTTTATGGCCTGATGACCGAAGAGATCAACCATTCCTACGATGGCGGCCTGTATGCGGAACTGATTCAGAACCGGGCTTTCAAAGACAACCCGGCAAATCCCGTCCACTGGTCTCTGATTCAGAGCAGCGGAACTACCGGCACGATGGCTCTAGACAGTTCTCAGCCCGTCAATGCATCGCTGCCCATTGCGCTGAAACTGACAATTGCAGGCAGCGGCGGCAAAGCGGGAATCGCCAACGACGGATACTGGGGAATACCCGTCCGTCCGAATACCCGCTATCGCGCCTCTTTCTATGCGAAGGCCGCACCTGATTTTCAGGGTCCGGTGACCGCAGGAATTGAGAGCAGCGATGGGAAGACGCTTTTCGCGCACGCTGTCGTACCGCGACTGACTACCGATTGGAAACGGTATTCGGTAACCCTGCAAACCGGCAAAGCCGTCCCCTCTACGACGAACCGGTTCGTCCTTTCCGCTTCCAATACCGGCACTGTCTGGTTCAGCCTGACTTCGCTATTTCCACCCACCTATCACAATCGCCCCAATGGGACCCGCCCCGACCTGATGGAACTGATGGGAGCCATGCAGCCTGCGTTTTTGCGTCTGCCGGGCGGCAACTACCTCGAAGGCAACACCATTGCCGAGCGGTTCAACTGGAAAACGACCCTGGGCAATATCGCCGACCGACCGGGGCATCCCTGTCCCTGGGGCTACCCTTCCACAGATGGCCTCGGCCTGCTGGAGTACCTCGAATGGTGCGAAGACTTGCACATGGAGCCACTCCTCGCGGTCTTTGCCGGGTATGCGCTTGGGGGAGAACATATTCCTGCCGGAGCCGGACTGACACCGTTCGTGCAGGATGCGCTGGACGAGATCGAGTATCTGACAGGCGACATGACGACTCGCTGGGGCAAGGTGCGAGCGCAGAACGGTCACCCCGCGCCCTTCCTGCTCCACTATGTCGAGATCGGAAATGAAGACTGGTTCGACCGCTCCGGCAGCTACGATGGACGCTTCGCGCAGTTCTTCGATGCCATCAAGGCGAAATACCCAAACCTGGAACTTATCGCCACCGCCTCCGTCAAAAGCCGCCGACCGGACGTGATTGACGACCACTACTACCGCTCCGCCCGTGATATGGAGCGGGATGTCCACCACTACGACAAGACCAACCGCAGCGGCCCGAAGATTTTCGTGGGTGAGTGGGCCTCCACCGAAGGCAGCCCCACCCCGACCCTTCAGGCCGCGCTCGGCGATGCCGCCTGGCTGACCGGCCTGGAACGCAACGCCGACATCGTTCCTATCCAGTGTTATGCACCGTTGCTCGTCAATGTCAATCCGGGTGCGCGGCAGTGGGGAACCAACCTCATCGGCTACGACGCCTTGAAAAGTTTCGGTTCGCCCTCCTACTACGTGCAGGCGATGTTCGGCGCGAATCGAGGCGATGTGGTGCTGCCCGTCGAAATCGTGCCGCAGGTCACCCCGCCGACAACGACGTTTGTCCCGAAAGGCGGCATCGGCGTCGGCACATGGATCACTCAGGCGGAGTACAAAGACATTCAGGTCCTGCACGGTGACCAGATACTCTACAAGCAGGATTTCGCGGACGCGGCGACAGACTGGAAACGTCAGGGCGGGGCGTGGAAGGTGCAGGATGGCGTTCTGCGGCAGACCAGCAATGCGGAGAACTGCCGCGCTGTCGCCGGAAAACCAACCTGGACCGATTACACCTATCGCCTGAAAGCCCGCAAACTCGGTGGACGCGAAGGCTTTCTCATCCTGTTTCATGTCCAGGACACCGACAACTACATCTGGTGGAATGTCGGGGGATGGGGCAACACGCGCACGGCGATGGAACGCTCCTTCGAAGGCACGAAGGGCGAGATCGGCAACGTGACGGATACAAGCATCGAGACGGGCCGCTGGTACGATGTGCGGATCGAGGTGCAGGGCCGGAATATTCGCTGCTATCTGGACGACAAACTTATCACGCAGGCAGTCGATTCGCAGTCGCTCGCTGCCGATCCCCTCTACGCCACGAGCAGCCGCGACGACAAGACGGGAGATGTCATCGTCAAGGTTGTCAACGTCTCCTCAACACCGCAGATACTGGAAGTCAATCTTCAGGGCGTTCCCGGCGTCCTGAGCGGAACAGAAACGGTTCTGGCAGGCCAGCCCAACGACGTGAACACGGTAGACGCGCCCCGTAAGATCGCGCCAACCAACGTCAAGATGAAAGCGAGCGGACCGAAGTTCTCCCACGCTTTCCCGCCCTACTCGACCACAGTCCTCCGCCTGAAGACACGCTAACCCCGGCCTCACTGTTCAGTGTAAGTATAGCCCCCTCTCTAAAAATCCGCAGCGCGGTCAGAGAGGGGGCTATTTACAGCTATAGCGACGTCGCAGGCCGATTCAGGGCAGCCAGCGCAGGCTCTTCGCCTCCGCAGCGGTGACAAGTTTGGCATGGCCGTCCGCGAAGGCGACACATGCGCTTCCGTCGTGCCGGAATGTGAGTTTGCCGTCCTTGCCCTCATAGAGCATCACCGTCTTTGCAGGAGAGGCGAGCCGCGCCACTTTACGGCCAGCCAGATTCGCATTGAAGGAGTAACTTATCTGGCCGCTCTTGTCGGACGGGCATTGAAAGATAGGCTCGTTCTTGATGTAGGGAAACAGGCTCTTTTTGTAGGAGGTTGCTTTTAGACTGAACTTCCCATCATAGTCTTGCAGGTATATCATGGCTGCTAGCGCTATCTGACGAATATTGGAGAGGCAGGAGGTCGCAAGGGCTTTGTTGCGAGCGCCAGTGTATATCTTTCCTTCCGCAAGAGAGGCGGCGATGGCGTTGAGGGCGTTCAGCTTCTGCCCCGCAACGGGATGAATCACGGCTTCTATATCCGGCACAATCAGCCATAAATCGCCTGTTCGCTTGAGAGTGAGTGTAAAGAGATTGCCTGCGCTGTTATTGTCGGGCGAAGCCGATTTTTCACGCATGGTCGCCTCCGCACTCACCTTCGCAGTCTCGCCCTCCTCCTTCACCTCCATCTGACTGAACAAGATAACGACGGGCCGCTTCGTAATCTGTTTCGCAAGATCATTCATAGATTCTGTGTACTTTGCGCCCTGTACACAGGCGCAGGCTTTGACCAGGTCTCCCGACGCGAAAGCCTCCGCGAAAGAGCGCACGGTATTCTCCGGGGTAGACCTGTCCTGCGCGATGGCGCGGTTGCCGGACAGTGACGCCGCCAGCACAAACAGCACACCACACGTTTTCAAAAAGCCGTTTTTTATTGGATTCTCCTCCCTGGTGAAACTTGATTGCATGGCGGCTGTGTGCGGCCATGTTCACCTCGGCACGGACGGTTCGCGTTTATGGAATCGCGGCGCTGGGGATCGTGTTGTTTTTGGTATTCGATTCGAGAACGGTCTTTGTGGCATTGACAATGCCGAGGACGAACAGCCCGATAGCATCGTCGCCCTTATGCAGACGGGCTTTCAGAATGACCTTGAACGTCCCGCCGGGTTTGATTTCCGGTACGCCCGTCTCCTGAATCAGCTTCGCGAAGTCAGGATCGTAAGTGCGTTCACCGGAGAGGAAGAAGCGCAGGCGTGTGGGGCCAGCCGTCTCCGTTCCCACATTCTTGACCTCGAACTCGCCCTGAATGGTGGCCTGGAGGTCATCGCCGGAGCCTTCACTGGTCTGCGAGAGGGTTTTCCAGGAACCTGTCAAGTCTACCCCGGAGACAGCAGCGGCAGGGCCAGCCGTTGCCAGCCGCGCCGACTGGCTCAGATGATTGTTCGCGAGGTTGGCATCCGGCTCGTTGGCACGGGCAAGGGCCAGGAGCGAGGCCGAGGTCAGCGGATGTTCGTCGTTCGTGTCCTGCAGCTTCAATTTCAACTGGAGGGTCAGAGTGGCTTTGGCCTTCGGAGCGAGATTGCCCACGTCCATCCGGGCCACCCCGTTCGCCGCCGTCGCCGTGCCGACCGAACCGGTGACATTGACGACTTCAAGATTGCGAGTAATCTGCCCGGTCAGTACGACCCCCGTCGCGGGAGTCGCTCCGGCATTGGTCACCGTGATCGTGGCGGTCGTCGTACCGTTCGTGCTGAAGACCTCCGTCATCCCGGTGACGCTCACGGCAAGGTCTACGGGCTTCAGTTTCGGCCCCACCAGCGGGGTTCTCACGATCTGCACCTGCCCGCTCGGAGTCGTGAAGGCCAGCCCATCGTCGCCCCAGCGGATGATCTGCTGTGCGCCTTCCCGTTTTCCGGGAATGATCGTTGTGCCAATTGGCCCAAACGTGAACAGATCGAACACCGAGATTTTGGTGCCGGTCCGCTCCTCATCCGCGAAAAAGACACGGCCAGTAGTCGTATCCGGCGCGAGAACCGAGCCATAACCGTAGCCGGGAAACTGTCCGACTTTCAGCCGGGTAATGGGGTCCACGACGCTGCCGGTATCGGAAAAGAGCAGGCCATTCTGCCCGGAGACGAGATGGACGTTGCCGATCAGCACGCCCTCGACATACCCCAGCTCCACCGTGCCGTCTTTATCCGCGCTCATTACTCGCAGTCCGTAGCTGCTGATCTCGTTCTCGAAGCCGTACATCTGGTTCGTCAGCGGTTCGTAGACAAGACTGTGACCTCCGTTGATCGTGTTCTTGCGGCTCATTCCGTCCGCATCGAAGATCATGGTGCCGTTTTCGCTCGGACTGCCCGACCGATTCTGCCGCTCGACCGCCACGCTGTCGGGATAGCCGGGAACTGCCGAGAGGTCTGCCGCCGTGACGCCGATCCCCAGCGTAATCATCGGCCCAACGGCCTGCTTCGCGATATTGTAGACACGGATGGCATTCGCCCCGTCCAGCGCGACGAAGAGATACTTGCCGCTCTGCGACAGCGTCATTCGGCCCGGTTCCGCGCCGATGAAGACTGACGAGACAATTGCTCCGGTGTCTGGATTGATAACGGTGAGGGTGTTCGCCCGGCTGCCCGCGTTCGCCGCCGACCCCGGTACCGTTGCATAGATTCGATGGGAGGCCGCGTCCCACAGCAGGAACCGCGCCGGGACCGGCACCGACTTGACATCCTCCGCTGCAGACGCGAAACAGGGCAGGAACGCCAACAGCAGCATTGCCGCCGGCCGAAAAACTGGTTTCATAGGATTCCTTTCCTCCATAGTGAGGGTTCGCTCACGCGAGGATGTCGTGAATGACATTGCCATAGACGTCGGTGAGGCGCATATCGCGCCCGCTGTAACGATAGGTCAGCCGCTTGTGATCCATACCGAGCAGATGCAGCATGGTCGCATGGAGGTCGTGGACGCTGACGGGGTTTTCGACCGCGTGGTAGCCATAGTCGTCGGTCGCGCCATAGATTTTGCCGCCCTGTACGCCCCCGCCCGCCAGCCAGAGCGAGAAACCGTAGGGGTTGTGGTCGCGCCCGTCGCCGCCCTGCGCCATCGGCGTCCGCCCGAACTCCCCGGCCCAGACAACCAGCGTGGTCTCCAGCAGCCCCCGCGCTTTAAGGTCTTTCAGCAGGCCCGCAATCGGTTTGTCTATGGCTGCCGCGTTGTTCTGGTGGCCTTCGCGCAGATTGCTGTGCTGATCCCAGCGGTCACCGCCGGTACTCGGGCAGAGCAGTTCGATGAACCGCACACCCCTCTCCACCAGCCGCCGTGCGATCAGACACTGCTGTCCATAGACGCGGGTTCGCGCCTCGTCCAGCCCGTAGAGCGAGCGGGTGGCGTCCGTTTCGGCTTTCATATCCATCAGGTCGGGAACGGCGGACTGCATCCGAAAGGCGAGTTCGTAGTTGCGTATCGAGGCTTCGACCCGGTCGTCCGGCAGGCTGCTGCCCATCGCCGCCGCATCCAGGCGGTGCATCAGCGCGATTTTAGCCTCCTGCGCCTGACTGCTGCGCTCGGTGCGCTGCACATCCGCGATAGGCTGTGCGCCCTCCCGGAAGAGCGACCCCTGAAAGGTGGCGGGCAGAAAGCCATTCGTGAAGCAGTCTACGCCTCCAGGCGGAATCATGCCGCTGTTAAGGACGATAAAGCCCGGCAGGTTTTGGCAGACACTGCCGAGACCATAGGTGGCCCATGCTCCCATGCTCGGACGGCCCTGCATTCCACTGCCGGAGTGCAGAAAGAAGTTCGCGTTGGTATGCTCCGGGTGGTCGGAGAACATCGAGCGAATCACGGTCAGGTCGTCCACACAGGTTCCGACGTTCGGAAACAGATCGCTGACCGGAATACCGCTCTTGCCGTAGGGCCGGAACTCCCAGAGCGATTTCAGCACCGCCCCCCGCGCCATGAACTGCGAGGGCTGAATAGGGCCGGAGAAAGGCTGCCCATGCTCCTTGATGAGCCGGGGCTTCGGATCAAAAGTATCCACCTGCGACGGGCCGCCATCCATGAACAGAAAAATGACGCTCTTCGTCTTCGCCGGGAAATGTCCTGCCTTCGGCGCCATCGGATTGGCGGATGCCTTCGCGTCCGCCCGTGCCTCCTCTCCCAACAGAGAAGCTAGCGCGACTGCCCCGAACCCGTTCGCACAGGCCGACAGCATCTCCCGCCGCGTCAGCGGTGTCTCCCGAAACCTCTTACAGTGCATTCTCACACCTCCCACAGCGGCACGCCCCAGAACAGTTAGCGTTGTCTACCACTCGTCTGGAAACGTAAATATTTCGAGCTGGCCCAGATGCGAGGCGACCTCCGGATGTTCATGGAACCAGTGGAGGGTTCCTTCGATTACCAGACGTGAAACCATCATTTTCAATTCAGGGTTGTTGACAGAGGCCTTGATACAGCCCCGCCATTGCACATCTGGATACTGGACGGAAAGGATCGCGACGACGCCGTTCTCGAAGGTCTTATCCAGTCCCAATTTTCCGGGCAGGCGTTTCAGTGCGTGATTCAGTCCCTGTTCGTGCGTTCCGCCCTCTACCGCTCTGCCGTTGTTGATAAAGCACAGGAGATGTTGACTCGACCAGCTATGGTAGGCCATCACCAGTTGCAATTTGAGGCTGCCCTCCTGACAGACAAACTGAATAGGTTCGTGCATGAGTTGGTAGGGCGACGAGACAGCGGTAAATAGATCAATAATCCCGTTGTCCGCCTGAAAGACGTGCGTCTCGCCGCCTGCCGACAGAGAAAACCGAACGCCTGCATGAAGAAAACTGAGCCGACGAAAGTAACTCAGGAACGCTGCCGGACTGATTTCGGTCACCTCAAAAATGTCGCTGTCCGGTGTAAATCTCAACGTCACCCCGATAGACCCACTGCGAGCTTCGGTACGATTATGGGAGACCAATACGCCCCGATTGAAAAGCAGTTCTTCCCGCTGCTCGGCGCTCGTGTTCGTAATCGCCAGTGTACGGGAAAGCGCATTCAACAGGCTGGCCTCATAACGTATGTCTTTCACAGGAGAGAGGACGGCAAAAGGCAAAAGACCCTGCTCAGTTGGCTCGATTTTGATTGCTGCGTCAGAGACGATCTCAATCTCCTCGCCAACCTTGACCGCTATCTGCTTTGCTCCATACGCCAGCAGCACCACAATCGGGCAGACGAGATAGTGAATGAGACCGAATAGCCCGGTACCGCCGATGAACATTCCGGGACGCTGCCGTATTTCATCAGGAAACGGCAATCGCGGTGTTTGTGCGATGTGTAGGGGTAAATCTTCCAACGTATTGTCTCTCTTGCAGTCTGCTCTCTCGGAATCGACGCGATGGAGCCGTACAGGTTAGTAGACGAAAATAAACTCTTTGACGTTAAAGAGGACATGGCAGAGGTCTGCCCAGACTGCCGGGTCGTTGGCGTTGCCAGACTGGCCTTGCGCGGTGACGAAGGAGAGGGAAGCGTCTCGCTCCGCAGGGCGTGGTGACCGCCCGAAGGCGGTCTGATACAGGCATTCGATGCGCTGTTCCGGGGTACCAGGGGTCTCCATCAGGTGTTTTGCCCAGACCTGCGCCTGCTCCACAACGAACGGATTGTTGAGCAGCGTCAGAGCCTGCGACGGGACATTCGAGACGGTGCGACGGCCCTGCGTGGTGACCGGAACCGGGTAGTCGAAGGCCAGAAACATAGGTATCAGGAAGTTGCGGCGAACGCTCAGGTAGAGGCTGCGCCGCCCGCCGCCATCCAGCGGCCCCGAGGCCGGAGCGCCGCGCCCCGGTGTGAAGGCGTTGAGATACGGCATGACCGGTGGGCCGTAGAGCTGTGGGTCGAGCCGCCCGGAGGAGGCCAGAACCGCGTCCCGGATACACTCGGCCTCCAGGCGGCGCACTGGCATTCGGTGCAGCAGACGATTTTGCGGGTCAAGGGTCTCTACCTGCGGCCGCGATTGGCTCGACATACGATAAGTACGGGAGAGAAGCATCAGACGGTGCATCTTTTTTAGCGACCATCCCTGACGCACAAACTCGGACGCCAGATAGTCCAGCAGTTCGGGATGGGTGGGACGTTCGCCCATGACGCCGAAATCGTCCGGGGTGCGGACGATGCCCTCCCCAAAATGGTGCTGCCAGAGCCGATTGACCATCACCCGCGCCAGCAGCGGGTCCGAAGGGGCTGTCATGCGCTGTGCGAGTTGGAGGCGTCCACTGCCGGGGGCGGAGCCAAGCGGTTCGGCGTGATCGCACACCTCCAGAAATCGGCGCGGCACGACACTGCCGGGAGTACGGTAGCTGCCGCGCAGGTGCACCGGCTCGTTCTCGCCATCTCCGTCCTGCGCCGCCAGTGCAGGCTGTGACGCAGAAATTCCGGCCTCCAACGTGCTGCGCTGTTTGAGCAGGTCGGCCATTCCGAGTGCATCGGCAAAGGGACGTTGGCGCGTCTGGAGCGCCCAGACCAGCAAATTTTCTCTAGCCAGCCCCTCAGCTCCCGCCGCAGGGTCGTGGATTGCCTGCTCCGCCGTCTGCTGAAACAGCGCGGTATACTTCTGCCGCAGAGCCTCCAGCGAGGTCAGCCCCGGCTCATCAAGCATCTGCACAAGGCGCGGATTCGGGGCGTCCACAGGCGGGCCACTCTCCGCGAAGCCGACTCTGTCCAGCGCGGCGAAACCCGTACCGCTGTCCTCGATCTCGATATAGGCTCGCAGTCCCTTCCAGTCACGGACATCCTGCGTCATCCAGGTCAGGCGATCCGGGCTGTGAATCTCCAGTTCTAGACGGCTGTAGAGCGGATCACGGAGGCGCTGATAGCCGTGAATAATCAGCCGGATATGGGCGTTTTCTCCGGCGACATGGTAGAGAATGGTCGGCTGCGTAATGGTGAAGGTGGGCGAACGCAGCGTTCCATGCAGACGGTCGGAGAGCCTGCCGCTGTCGGCGACGCCCGGTGGGAAGACTGCACGGCAGTCGGCTTCTTTCCCGGCCTCCACCCGCGCAGAGAGGGCCGTCATCGGGCCGGAGCCGAACGCCTCCCCGCTCACCGACCAGTGTCCGAACGTCCCGTCCTTCCCGAATCCTTCCAGCCAGTGAACGTTCTTCTCCTCCTGCGCGGCGCGTTCCGCCTGTGACCGCAGGCGGCTTCGCACCTCCTCACGCACTTTCACGAACGATTCCGCAGAGACCGTCGCCCGATTCTCGCTCAAAGCCGCCCAGGGATACAGCACGGATTCTGGCGCGTTTCGAACTGCATCTAGCCGCCCGGTGTCTCGCATCTCCGCCTGCATCCCGTCTTTGAGTGCGGTTACAGCCGCCTGCCGGGCCGTTGTCTGGAGCGACGAATGCAGATGCTCCAACGCGGCCTTGCGGTCGGCGCGAAGTGGAGACGCCGCCGAAACATACTGAAGACGAGTGCTTTTCAGAAAGCCGTAGAGAGCATAGTAGTCTCTGGTGGAGATGGCATCGAACTTGTGGTCATGGCAGCGGGCGCAGCCGATGCCCACGCCGAGAAACGCTTTGCCCAGCACATCTATCTGGTTGTCAATCCGCTCAACCTCGTTGTCATGCAGGTCAACCGGCGAGTGTTTGCCCGCTCCAAGCCAGTAGAACCCCGTGCCAAGCGCCGACTCGTTGAAGCCCTCGGTGGGATGGAGGCGCGGATGCGGCATCAGGTCTCCCGCAATCTGCTCCGTGACGAACTGATTGTACGGCACATCCGCATTGAAGGCGCGAATCAGATAGTCCCGATACTGGTACGCCCCGGCCTTCTCGATGTCCCACTCATGGCCGTCGGTCTCCGCGTAACGCACCAGATCGAGCCAATGCCGCGCCCAGCGTTCCCCGTAGTGGGGAGAAGCCAGCAGCCGATCCACGACCTTTTCGTAAGCGTTCGGGGAGGGGTCGGCGAGGAAGGCGCTGAGTTCGGCGGGGGTAGGCGGCAGTCCGGTCAGGTCGTAGGTGACGCGGCGCAAGAGGGTTGGCTTGTCGGCTGAGGCGGCAGGCGTCATGCCTTTCCCCTCCAGTTTCGCGAGGACGAAGCGGTCTATGTCATTGGCAGGCCAGGACTTTTGTTTGACTGTCGGAGGCGCCTGCGGCTGCACGGGCTGCCAGGCCCAGTGTCTGGCGCGTACTTTAAGGTCGAACGGCTGGATAGCGGAAGCAGGAGCGACGGGCGATGCCGCAGGCCAGGGAGCGCCGCGCTGCATCCATTCGGTGAGGAGACCGATCTGTTCGGCAGAGAGCTTGCCGGTGGGAGGCATCTGAAGCGCCGGATCGCTATACCGAATGGCACGAAGGAGCAGGCTGTTTTCTGGGGAGCCGAGCGGCAGCAGCGGCCCGCGCTTGCCGCCATGCTGCATCCCTGCCCGACTGTCCAGACGCAGTCCGCCCCCCGGAGGCTTACTGCTCGCAGAGTGACAGCGGGCGCAGTTTTCGACGAGAATAGGCCGAATACTCTTCTCGAAGAACTCAGCATTCGCCGCTGCGGTCTGCCCGAAGGCGGGTCTGCCTGCATTCCAGCAGATGACAGCCATCACCATCCAGCCGATAGTCTGTGTCCTATTCCTACGCATGACATTCCCTCCTGTGATTCGGAAAGGTCGCAATCAATTGCATGCGCTTTAGTCGTAACGCTCCGAATCGACCTGTTTTGTGGGCAAAAGGACACTTGGGAAGTGCCTGTTTCGATCTCAAAACCGTTCTTGGACAGGCCAATATCGCTTTATATGTACGGACGACAGCCCGTAACACCGGGAAATCCTCGTTGGAG
>JBBRLP010000155.1:0-11668 GCA_038231295.1 Chthonomonadales bacterium | reverse complement strand
TGCGCAAAATCTTCGAGACGATCGCGCCACTCTTGGGCCAAGGCTTCTCTGGCAGTCATGGAAGGCACCTCCGATTTGAGATGCTTACATTCTACAAAATTACGGACCACCTGAGAAGGTGGCAAATATTAGACGCTTACGCATGAACTGTACACCAAACGCTCAGTATGGCGCGGAAAAGGGCTTCTTCTGTGGTCGCTTTCGAAAGAACTGCTGGAAAAAGTAAGGACATCGGCGCTAATTGCGGCTGATATTGAAACCCCTTTTGAGGTCTGACATGGGCAGCTTGAATTGCCGAGTTCAACTTCTGAGACAGTCCGCGCGGGACCGAGGACCGGTTACTTAACGCGAACTGAACGACCGCCTCGTAGTATGTTTGATTCATCGAACGAAGCAACGCTACGGACGGGATATTCGACGTGTGTTCTTGAAATGGAAGTATAGTCGCCATAAGCATGGTCAATGAGATCTGAGATATGATGAAACATCAGGCGCGAAACTGTTTGTGTAGCATTCTCCTTAACGTTGGTAAAACCCTTCCAGGGTAAAGAACTTTTATGACATCTATGCAACGAACCTAGCCTCTCTCCCATATTTCCTTTATCCTCAATCACGAAGACAAGAGAGACGGCTATCTGCCGCCGCTCTCGCTCTTTGACAATACCCTGTGAGAAAAAAAGGAGATAGAGGAAATGAAACAAGGCAGAACCCTGCCATCCCTGGCGCAGGAATTAACCAGACAGGCAAGTGCCAAACGCGACTTCATCGCTGAGGCAGGTGCTCTTCGTGTGGCCAGCAATGGCCATACGAAACTAATCTTGAAGGAGGGCTTCGCGGTGAACGAGGTGGCCCACGGCCAGATCGCCGAGTACTCAGGCATCCCCAAGGGCTTCTATGACCGTCTGCGAAATGCTACCGACCTGCGCGTCCCTGCTGTGTTCCGTGAGACCGAAACTCAAGAAGCGCCTGGCGAGTGGGACGAGGCACCCCTGTTCGATGTAATGGTCAATCGCCTGCTGAAAAGCAAAGGTGATGACCGGCGCATGGTCCGAACGCTAGATGGCAAGGCTCGCGCCTTCCTGTCCGACGCCTACAACCCCGATATGGACAACTTCGACGTCTTTCGGGTCGCCGCTCGCGCCCTGGAAGAGGCAGGGCTGTGTCCGGACGATGTGGTGTCGTGCGAAGTGACCGAGCGGCGGCTGTACCTGAAGGTCGTGAGCCCCCGGTTGGAAGCGGTGATCGCGCCGTCCAACCTGACCCGACCCCACGGCAACCACCACATGCTGAGAGAACCCCAGGTGGTGCAGGCGGGCTTTGTCCTTACTAACTCGGAGACGGGTCTGGGCAGCCTCCGGGTCCAGCAGGTCGTGTACAAACTCATGTGCACGAATCTCTGGGTACTGGAAGAAGGCTACCGGCAGCGTCACCTGGGCAAAACCCTGGAGTCCGACGATGACGGCCGCCTCTACCGAAGCGACACCCGCAAAGCCGAAGCCGCCGCCCGTTTGCTGAAGATCCGCGACCACGTGACAAACGCCCTGGACGAGACGCGCTTCAAGGCGCTTGTCGGTACCATGCAGGCAACGACCGAAGTGAAGTTGGAAGGCAGTGTCGAGAAGATTATGGAGGTCGCCGCCCGCAAGGTTGGGCTTACTACTGCCGAGAAGGACGAGACCCTGCGGCACCTGATCGAGGGAGGCGACCTCAGTTTGTGGGGATTAACAAATGCGGTCACTGCGACTGCCGGAAACGCGACCTCGTACGACCGGGCGACCGAACTGGAAGCGGCAGGCGGGCGTTTCTTCGCCCTTCCCGCCGCCGAAGTCCGGGAACTCGTCCGGGCAGCATGAGCACAGCAACCGAAACGACCGTTACCCTCTACGCCGCGACAGACAGCACCGGACGCCTATATCTCGTGGACAAGAAGGACACCCTCCCTGCCGACATCGGGGCGATCACGGAGTTCCGTATCGCCCTGGAGAAGGTGGAGGGGGCGATCCTGCAAGTACAGATCGAAGAGATCAGGCGGACACCGGTCACGATCCGCGTCGGGGACTACGCCTATGTCACGCCCCCTCGTCCCGAACGCTCAGCAATGAAAGGAGACGGATGATGCTCGACCCCCGACAGGTCTCTCTGTCCCTGCCGTCTCTCGATAGCCTCTTCTGCGGCTTGCCGGAAGAGTGG
This sequence comes from Chthonomonadales bacterium, assembly GCA_038231295.1. Taxonomy (GTDB): domain Bacteria; phylum Armatimonadota; class Chthonomonadetes; order Chthonomonadales; family Chthonomonadaceae; genus JANXLO01. The sequence goes on along the minus strand of JBBRLP010000155.1, from coordinate 9,478 downwards.
CAGACGAAAGCTCTGCGGGACAAGCTTACAGACGCCTACCGCAATGCAGTGACGGCACTTGTCCTGGCGGCCCTCCAGCTGGAGTGTCCGCTGCCCTACGTGATGATGCTTCCCTGGCGGCAGGTTGGCTCGCAGTATCTCTGCGAGTACTGGGTGACCGCTTCCCCGGTGCAGGCTCCAACGGACTGCCAGTGGAGCTTTGCCGGGGTGATCGTCTGCTGGGAGGGAAACCTCCGTGTCCACCATACTCCGGTTGATGACCACGATGCCCCAGGGTAGCAGAAGTCTACTGACGCTACCCGTTTCGACCCACGCTCCCTCTCAGAGCGTGGGGCTTTTTCTGCTCTGTAGTGTCCGCCCGGTGCCTGGAAGCAACGCAATGGGCGGACTCACGGGGAGAGCGGTAGGATGGGCGGTGGAGCGGTTTGCGCCGGTTTCGTGAGGAAACCCGGCACGCCCCGCAAGAGAAAGGAGTGTCCGTATGCCTGATTCCCGCCAGGTCTTTGTGTCCCTGCCCCTGTTCAACGATCTGTATGCCGCCCTCCCAGAGGAGTGGCAGACTGAAACCCTCCGCGAGGCGCTCCTGACGGCCTATCGGTACGAGCTGCACTGCCTCATAAGCGCTGCGATTCACCCGGACTGTCAGGAACCCCGCCTTTTCATGCGACCCTGGCGGCAGAGCGGAAAGCAGTGGCTCTGCGAGTTCTGTGTCGCGGACGCGGCACTCCCGTGGAAGGCTTCCACCAATTTCCACGGACAAAACACCAGCCAGTGGCGCTACGGCGGGGCGATCGTCCTCCAGAACGGCACCGTTAGTTGCCACCACTGAACCCAAGAAAGCGAAAGGAGACGTGAGATGCAACTCACCAGCGATGGCGGCGAAACCCTCACGGAGGTTAAGTCACCGGCCATCCGGATGTTTCGGGAGGGCTTTTGGGCGGAATATGTGAGTGAAGAGCAGGTACTGATCCAGACGCCGGACGGCAAACGCTACTGGATCAACACGCTGTTTGACACCTGCACCTGCCGGACGCCGGACGCCGAGTCTGCCCCACCGCCATGCGAACACCTGCTCGGGCTTTGCGGACTGCTCTCTGAGCAAAGAGCGTACGAAGAGGCACAGATCGCCATGGTTGAAGCGCAGCACGATACGTGGGCGCTCACCCTGGAGAACGACAGAACCGAGCGAACCCTGCGCGAACTCGGGGTGTGTGAGTTCTGAACGCACAAAGGGATAGGAAAGCGCGCTAACGCTTGCCTACCCCTCCGTCCCAAAAGCAGGTCGAACTTGAACCCTCGGCCTGCTCCCAGTATACCCCGGAAACGGGAGAAGAGGAGCGAAACTCGATGCGAATTCCCCTGAAAGGCGCGGACGACCGGATGGCCGTGACGGACGCCGGACGCGACAGCCTGGCGCTGCGCGCCCTGGTACGTCGGGCTATCCCGATGCTTGACCGGCCCGAGCAGTACGCCGCCCACGAGCGGCGGCAGCTTGCCCAGACTCTTACCGCCGCGCTGGAGGTCGGCGCCTCTCCAGACGACGGAGACACCCTGCCCCAGGAGTACGAACCCGGCTGCCTGAGTGAGACGCCACTGCCATGACCCTCTGCCGATACAAGCGGCGCTACTGGGCGCTCTACGACGCGACAGGCCAGCTTGTCTGTGTCTGCCTCTACAAGAAGGGTGCTTGCGAGGTACTTCGCCGCCTGGCGGAAGCCGCGCCTGCACCTCCTGCCTGAGACCTCACGGGTCGAACCGCTTCGCCCGTATGCACAACCTCCCCGAGTCCTGCCGGTCCTTACGTTCCGGCAGGACTCTTTTTCTTTTGCGGAGACACCCATGAACCCTGACATCCAACGTGCGCTGGAACGGGCGGAAGGCGCGGTGCTGTGCCTGGATACGGTGGATATCGCTACCCTGCGCCAGCGACGCGACGCCTTCGCCCTGCTGACGGAGGCCCGGTCGGCCCTGACCTACGGCTTCCCGGATCTGGCGCTGGCCTGTGTGCTCGCCGCGCAGCGCCGTATCGAGACCCTGGACGTAGGCCACCTGTACCGCCCCGAAACCTGCCTTCCCGCCGCGTTGCGAGCCGCCATCTTGCACCTACGCACTGCCTTCCCGGATGTAGCCGAGACAGACGAAGGGGTACACCCAGAAAGCGTCCTCGCGCGCCTGGTCGCACAGAGCGAAAACCTGAAAGCACGGTAGGCGGGGAGTGTGCCCGGTGCACGGACGCACTGCTTCTCGCTTCTTTCCCCACAGTCCCTATACTGGCCGGGAAGTGCGCTGTTTCTGGTCTAGGCCGGAGGCAGCCAATCCCACCCTTCACCCGCGGCAGCCGCAGAGCGCAGCCACACAGGAGAGAGACAATATGGTTCGTACGGTAAAAGGCATCACCCTGAGTCCCCAGGAACGCAGTCAGGCAGGGTATGGCCGGGGACAGCCCCGCACCCACACCTGCTCGGTCACGCTTCCGGGCGGTCCTCCTTGCGACGTAACCTGCACCAGCACCGGGACGCGGTCCCATACGTTCGTCTTCGGCGCGCCGCTCAACCGCACCGGGTACGCGTATGAGGCCATCGGAGGAGGACTTCCCGGCCTCGAAGCGAAAGCGCAGGCGCTTGCCGGTGCGCTGTTCCAGCAGGCGCAGCAGCACGAGCAGCAGGCGATGCGCCAGAAGGCTCCGGGAACCCGCACCCTGCGGCGGGGAGAGGACGGCCCGCCGATAAGCGTCCGCATGGCGGCGGAACTGGCCGGACGGTACGCCGTCTGCGTGAAGTGCGTAAGCGGCACCCTGATCCGCGTCGGTGGCACCTACCCTGCCCCGGAGGGAGCGCTGGCGGAGATCGAATCAGACAGGCATAGCGGCATCCGCCTGTTCAACGGGCAGCAGCTTGTGGTCGGCATCTGCAACCGGGCAGCCCGGCACTGGGAGGAGGCACGGTTCATCACCAGGCACCATGCTGTCCTGGACGACGGCGAGGTTCCGGCCACTGTTCTCGCGCAGGAGGCCGGGGATACAGAAGAAGAGGACGAGGAGCCCAACATCGCACTGACTGCCACGGAAGAGGGTGATGGCCTGGCAGACGACCACTGCTGACCCGCGTGTTCCCCTCATCGTTCACGTCCTGCCCGTTTGCCGACTATCCAGGCAAACGGGTCTTTTTTTGACGTGCAAAACCAAGCGCGGACGGCCTGCCCGGTGCACAGAAGTGTATCCGGCTATTGACAAAGCACCGCGCATAGACGAAGGTAAGAACGTGCGGCACGGCAGAGAACGCCTGCCCAACCGTTCCCATGACATACCTAACCCCTTTCCATGAACACCCAGACCAGGCGTTACATTACCGAGATACTCCTCACGACGAAAGAACTGTCCGCACTTACCGGCATTAGCGAGATAACCCTCAAAAAGCGCTACGAGCGCGACAACCGCCTCGCCGTGCTCAAGGGAAACAATCTCCTGTGGGACCGAAGAGACTTTGAACCGGAGAAGGAAAAATAGTAAAACAAACCTGATAAACGCTACTAAAATGTATCTGGGTATTGACATCGTTTGTCGCTTGTGAGATAGTAAATGCATCAAGCAAGTAATCACAACGATATGGGAAGGCAAGTCAGGAGAGTGCCGAAAGGCTGGCAGCATCCGGTAGAACGGTACGAACCGCTACGGGACCACTACGAGAGGGACGCGCAGGACTTTGACAAGATGGAAGAGGAGAAAGGATTGGAAGAAGCCCTGAACTACTACGGTCAGAGGCCGGACGCGCAAGAGTACATGGGGGTGGAATGGAAGGAAGAGGATCGGGTTCTCTACCAGATGTATGAGACCACTACGGAAGGAACGCCGCTAAGCCCGGCGTTCGAGACGCAGGAAGAACTGGCGCACTGGCTCGCGGACAACGAGGCTTCGGCGTTTGCAGACAGAACAGCAACCTGCGATGAATGGCGAAAGATCATGGGGAGCTAACCGCTCCCCTTCCCCTAACCACCCCATGAAGTACATCGTCCACATTTCGGAACTTTCCATGATGAAATACCAGGTAGAAGCTTCAAGTGATGAAGCAGCAGAGGAAAAGGCTGAAGAACACTATGAGCAGGGGGTGACCCCGATGCAAGAACAATGCATAGAATGGCGCTGTGAAGGGGTCACACACATACAGTAACCAACCAACGGGGCGGGGGACCGCCCCCGTAACCATTACCGCCATGACGCTCACGCTCACGCTAGCCGACACCACGATAGCTGCCTACTCGACGGACACGTATGCCACAACCCCTGAAAGCCTCTTCCCCATCCTCAATCCCTTCCGTGACCGTGCTCAGGAACATGTCATCCTGATAACGTTGGACACGCACGCAATGGTAATGAACGTCCATACCGTGACGATTGGCACGGCAAACGCCAGCCTGGTCCATCCCCGAGAAGTGTTCCGGTCGGCAATCTTGGAAAACGCCGTAAGCATCCTCCTGGCGCACAACCATCCGTCCGGAGACGCTACCCCAAGCCACGGCGACATGGAGGCAACGACCCGGATGTACAGAGCTGGCGCAGTCCTCGGGATCGAACTGGTAGACCATCTGATCATAGGCAAGGACGACATCCGCAGCCTGAGAGGAACCCACGGCTACCTGTTCCGTTAAAGGACGCTCTCCGGCACGAGCGGCATCCGGTCGCCTCCCTCGGGAACGCGCCACAGTGCCGCAGAAAGGTCTGTGCTTTCAAGGGTAGCCCGTTCGGTCACCCAGAACCGCTTTGGCTCGATACGGGCGTTCTGGAGCATACCCGAAAGTATCTTCACGATGAAGTCCGTGCGCCGGGCGTCAGGCGTTACAACCAAGATGCGCCCCCGATCTTCCTTCACCTTGTCTTCAAACTGCTTGCTGTTCATGATGGCTTCGTACCGTGAGAACTTGTCCTGCCAGCGTTTCAGGCCTTCGGTGCCCCGGTCAGCCTCCAGCATTCCGGTCAGCTTCTTCCCGTCGCGTAGCGGGTAGATAAACACCGCGTCCGGCTCGATGTTCCCGATGGACATTCCAGTCTTCCACAGCCTCAGCGGTTCATGCCCGTACGACTTCCGCACCTGTTCCAACCAGACCCGGAAGTCCCTGATCTCCAGCTCGTGCGGCAGGAACAGGGGCGCAGGGCACGGGAACAGGGGTACGTCCAGATGTTTCGTGGCCATTTTAGACAGGGTGTAAATGTAGGGCGACGTGCCGCTTATCACGGGAAGTTGGGTACGGTTCAGGAGGCCGTGGCGGAAGAGGTCGGTCAGGTGGTCGCGGGTCGTCTTGTACGACAGCCCGGTAAGTCCCGCAAGCTGGATGGCGGTGCAGACCTGGAGGTGGGCCACGTGCGGCAGCAGCGCCAGCTTGAAGTCGGTAAGCCCGTGTGCGGGCTTCCTAGAGATTTCCGCCACTGCTGACCTCCTTGTACGGTTCATTGTGTTCGGCAGCTCTCCCACCGCTCAGGCGCACGATGGCGGCCGTACGGCCTTTCGCCGTATCATTGATTTCAATCGCCGTCTGGCCGTTACCCAGGAAGTTCGCGGCGGCGGGAAGCGAGCCGAACGAGACCTCGGTGACCTTGATATGGGAGAAGGTGCCGCCGCGTAGTTTGACGATGGCCTCGCGGTTGGGAAGGTTACTGAGCTTTTTCGTCAGTTCGCCCGTGCGCTCAGCTTCGGTCTTCTTCTCTTCCACCTTGTAGACGGGGCGAGGGAAGGTGACGGTGACCCGAATGGGCGTCGGTCCGTGAAAGCGGAATTGGCCCTCATGAAGTCCCTTGACGTAGGCGTCGAGCGGTATCAGCGTATTGTCCTCGGGAGAGAGGACAAACAGGGTGGGGATGTGGCTCGCCCGTCCCAGCATCTTCAGGGCGTCAAGGGCACCCTTACCGACGGTCTCAAACAGCTTCCAGGATGCTTCGGTTACTTTGAGGCGGTTGCGCTTGCCGTCCGCGACGTACGCTGAGACCGAAACCCATTCGTCGGGATCAGCGGTCACGGAAACCCGCGTGTCCCGGCCTCCGTTCCCCGCGCAGAGCGAAGGGGAGACCGTCTTCGCATCGTTCCATTCCAGGTTGAAGAACGCTCGCAGGGCGGCCCCCATGAACAGACGCCTCAGTTCGGGGGACATCTGCTCAATGTTCTGGCAGGCGCCGATCATGCGAATTCCCTGCGACCGGCTCTTGGAAAGGATGTCCTTCAGGCTGTCTCCCAGGTAGCGTTCCTGGCTTTCCAACTCGTCCATCATCAGCACGACGGGTATCTCTCCTGGTTTTCTCATAGCGATCGCGAAGAGGTTCTGGGCGATCATTCCCGCCAGTAACCCGGCCCCGTCGTACGTGAGGGCGTCTTGGTCGAGATGGATCAGAATGGCCCGTGGCTGTTGCCAAAGCCTCTCCAACTGTAGTTGGTCATCCTGCGAGCAGAGCATTGATCTGAGGTAGCGGTTGGAAAGCAGAGTCGTCAGTTTGTTGAGGGTGGCAGATACGCTCTCGGTCTTGGAGACGCTCTTGAAGTCGGTTTCAAAGTACTCGTGCCGGATAGGGTAGGCATCCCACGCCGGGGATTGTTTCGCCTGCCTCAGGATGGCGGCCCGATACATCTCGTTTGTCGGTTGGATGAATTGCACGAGTTCCCACAGCGACAGCCGCTGCCCGGCCATGACGAGCGCCGCGTTCTTCAGCAGGTTGTCCATTCGGTCGCCCCAGCTGTCAAAGCAACCCCTGATGGTGCTGGTGAACCGCCCGACCGACTTTTCAGCGTCTTCCAGCGGGACCGCGAACGGGTTCCAGCCGGGGATACCGCCTATGTCATCGGCGGGCCAGACCACCGTGATATGGTCTTTGTCCAATCCCGCGTCCGTTGCGCACTGGATCGCCTGCCGGATGGTTTCCGACTTGAAGTCCATGAAGACCCCGCTGCAACCTCGTTTCAGGTGTTCGCGGAAGAGGTGCAGCGAAAGCCGGGTCTTGCCGCTTCCGCTGTTGCCAACCAGTAGCGCATGGGCCGTCAGGAAGTCTGCAGGAATCGTGACCTCTCCGGCTGGCGGTGGAAGGGGAGACAGCGACTTGCCGTGACGTTTTTCCAGCCATGACACGAGCCAAGGCCTACCGTTGTGGGGAACAAGCTCCGGGCTTTCATAGAAGACTCTGAGGGGCGGCTCTGCCACCCCTGTGTGGGTTCCGAGTACGATGGGTGCGGTGGTATCTGAGCTTTTCATAGGCATAGGAAAAGAGGGGATAGTCTGCGGCGTTTCGGGGCAGTTTCAAGTTCATCCGGGGGTGCAGTGGCTGCACCCCCGGATGAACGGTCCGGGGCACCGGCTTAGTCTCCCGGGTGGCGGGTCGGATCATTTTCCTGATTTTACGCGGTCTGCGATCCGCTTAGCGATCTCGGTATGTTTCTTGACGTGAAAGCCGCGTTCCCTGATTGTGGACTTCGTATTGACCATGAACTGCTCGAACGACTCTTCGTTACGCCCACGTGACTTCCAATCCTCGACGAATTCAAAGACGACGGCTTCGATCGCAGTCTCCCGTTCGTTGCGGGCGGACCCTGTACGGATGTCCATTCGGTCTCTGAAGTCGCATTCCCGGTCATAAGCCTCGGCCATGGCTTCGCGCCATGCAGAGTTTTCTGTGAAGCCATAAGAACAGGGAACCGAGTCCGGGATATCGGCATACATCGTCCGATACCTTGCTATGCTATATGCGCCAGTTGCCTTCTTGAACTTAAAATCAGCTAGACTATCGTACGATTCGTACGGGTCCGGTAGGTCGGCGAAGATCACATCAAGTTCCGCTTCGGTGACGTAGTTCGTACTGAGGGGAGGCCAGTGAGACGGCCATTCACGGGCCTCTTCGACCACAGGAACGGGTAGCCTTCCCGAACGGATGTCTTCCAGGCGTTTCTTCTCCACTTCGTAAGCGATGCCGGCTCTAATGGTTTCCAACTCCTTCTCCGTCAACTGCTTCCTCAGTTCCAGCCGTTCCAGGATGTCCTGAGCCAGTTCCTTCTCTTGTTCCTTCTGCGTTTTCAAGAAATCGAAGATACCCATCGGTGTCCCTCCTACATCCCGTTCTTGCGGCAGAACATCGCGATCATGCCCTGGATTTCATGAATGACGTTGGAGGAGAAGCCCTTCGCCTCAAGACGTCTTTCGACCACCCGCATACCGGAAACGTAGTCGCCCGCTTCCAGGATGCTTCTGACCCCATCTTTGATTTCCTCGTCGATCTGATCGTCCGTAAGATGGGTACTCATCGGACTACCCGACGAGCTGGCTGCCGCAGGCGGTGCTGGCGGCAGCTGCGCCTTGACAGGCTCTTCCGAACTCAGGAGTCCCTGCTCGGCTTTCGCGACGAGACGCCTCATGGTCGTGTCGGCGTCGAGCTTTCCCTTGACGAGATTTACTTCTGCCCGGAGTCCCTCCAGGGAGATGTTCATCGCCCGAATCCTGGCATCCATACGCTTCTCGTAGTTGTCGGCGAGCTTCGTCTCGCCCCTGGTAACGCTGTTCGAATATAGGAGCGACAACTGGCGTTCCGCCCAGTTCTTCTGCCGGAAGCCCCCAAACTCGTTCATGATGTCGGTGATGTCCTTGTGCAAGTCCCATCCGCTCATTAGTTGTTTTTTTCTCCTTTTCTACCTTCGAAGCCATCTCACACGGGCTGACCGACCGGGCGGCAAATCTCATAAAGATTTATGTACGCAGTCGATTCTGAAAAGTTCCTCAGAGTAGATAAAAAGCGCGAAAACTTGAGGGAAGGCGTTTGGAGGGAGAGACCTCATATACTTATATCAAGTGCAGCAGTCATGGTAGAACAAAGCCCTATCTGGAGGAGTGCTGGGACCGCCAGGCCACGCTCGTAATCGCGAAGCTCGACCGACTTGCCCGCAATGTGCATTTCATCTCTGGACTGATGGAAAGCAACGTGGACTTTGTGGCGGTGGATATGCCGGAAGCGAACCGGCTCACCATTCACGTCCTTGCGGCCGTCGCCGAACACGAGCGTGAGATGATAAGGCGGCGCTCGCCCAGGCGAAGCTAAGAGGAACGAAACTAGGCAATCCCCGCTTTACAGAATCCATTGTGGCCGCCCGCGCCGCAATCGTGATCCAGCAGCCCCCGGCCAAAGTGCGCGCACTGATTCAGGAACGACGGACAGCCGGCGCGAGTCTGCGAGAGATCGCGGGCGAACTCAACCAATTAGGGATCCGGACGCCGCGAGGAAAGCAGTGGTACGCTTGCACTGTCAGGAGCCAGATCAGAGGCAATGCGACTTGAAAGAAGCGAGCTAATCATACTGGAATGCGCCCCTCGTCTGAGACAGTGAGTTAACCCCAGTATTGGGTTGAGAAGTATTAACTACTGCGAACAACAGTAATCTCGACCAGAATTGCCCGAAATGTGGCTTGGAACGGGGTTCCTCAGCCCTGATCGAGTGCACCAGATTGGAGATTGCGCCCTA
>JBBRLP010000154.1:0-11779 GCA_038231295.1 Chthonomonadales bacterium | reverse complement strand
GGCGTTTGTTCGCTTGGAAGCGATCCGCCTCAAGACCGGCGTGAGCTGGTATCAAACCAAGCTGGACATCATCCGGGATGCCGTCAGGCGCAGTTGCAGAGCAGGCAATTTACTGGAAGCAACATGTGCGTAACTCCTATATTATAACATACTTGTTTATGATATATGCAGTCATTGTGCTTAAAATTCACTTCTTAACAGAAATTTAATGTAAATGCTCTTCCTTTGCTTTCCGATGTATTATCCAGGCACCGCCCCATAAGACCACATAAACAGCGACTATCAAAACAGGCGAGAGTTCTCCGGTGGGATAGATTGCCCAGGTTGGAGAGGCGAAAGCGTGTGCGACAGAGAGGATGTAGGTGAGCAGGAAATCCAGAAGCTTGTCGAGGGGAGCGGCCAGCGCAGGCGAGAGAAACCCCAATCCGGCAGCCAGAAAGCCGAGCGCGATGATAGGAAAGAGGAATGGCACGATGAGGAGATTGGCGAAGACGCCCACGAGCGAGACTTCGTGGAAGTAGTAGGCGACGAGTGGCAAAGACCCGATCTGCGCGGCGAGGGCGATAAGAAACAGATTGAGTACAAAGCGTCCTACCGCCCGCAAGGGTTTGGGCGAGGGCAGTTCCTCCTCTACGCTCTTCTGTAAGGGTCGCAGCAGAGGAAGCAGCAAGGCGATGGTAATCACAATCGCGAACGAGAGTTGAAATCCCGCCTCGAACAGACTCAGGGGATTGAGAACCAGCAGAACCAGCGCGGCAAGAGCCAGCGCATTGGGAAGATACGCCTCACGCTCCAGCAGAATGCCGCCCAGAAAGACCGCCGCCATCAGGGTCGCACGGGTGACGGCGGCGCGTTCGCCTGTCATGGGAATATAGAGCAGCAGACCGAGCAGGGTCAATAAAATAGCGGGCTTGCGCGGAATGCGAATCAAGCGGAACAGCCCCAACATCAGTCCCACGACCATACCGATATGCAGGCCAGCGGTGGCGAGAATATGCGTCGTTCCTGTCCGCTCGAAATCGTCGCGCAACGCCGGAGGAAGGTTAGCGCGGTCTCCGAGCAGTATGCCGCTGAGAACGGCGGCGTGGTCAGGGGAGAAGGAGGCGCGGGCATGGCGGAGAATGGCTTGCCGCAGCATATAGGCCAGCGTCAGAAAAGGGTTGGCGCGGCTTCCCGACTCGGCAGCAACGCTCCAGTCTTCCGGGCGAAGGGCAAACAGAGTGGAGTGGATGCCCTGATGATCCAGGTAGGTGCGATAGTCTAAGCCGCCGGGATTGCGCGGGCCGTCCGGCAGTTCCAGCCGTCCGCGCACCGTCAGCGTATCGCCGTAACGCGGAATTTTCTGTGTTACAGCTGTCTCCTGAACTTTCGAGTGCAGCGCCAGCCGAACTTCCACATTCCCACCGACACGCACCGTTCCTCCGGTGGGAAGAGAGGCCGAGGCAGGCAGGTCGGCCTGCCCCGCCGCAAGTGTCAGCCGGGCCGCACGGGCTTCCTTATCAGCCCCACCGTCTATCGCCTCCACATCCGACTGTACGACGCCTGTCAACGTAACATAGTTCGGAGCCACCTGCGCCACATCGTCTGCCGCCAGCCGACTTCGTACACCGAAGTTCATCGCGCCGAGCAGACCTGCCGCCAGAAACAGAGCCGTATTGCGCCAGAAGTCGCGCCGCGTCAGCGCCCAGATTCCGCCTGTCCCCGCCATTCCCGTCAGCAGCGCCCAGACAGCCCACTGCCCTGCCGTTGCCGAGAACAGTATCCCCGCTGTCAGGGCGAGCGTGAACAGCGTCAGCGGACGACTCAACATGGCCTGAATGTCTCCTCCTGAACTTCAGAATGCCGGGGCCGTGCCGCACGTTATCCCAGGCGGCAGATCGGGCAGATGCGGTAGGGGGTATTGTGCAGCGAGTTGCAGCGCGGGCAGACCTTCCAGCCATGCTCGAGGCGCCAGTGACGCAGACGCGCTTCCAGGGTAATGCGGCGGGCGATACTCTCGCGAGCGTGTTCGTCCGTAATCGAAAAGAGGGCTTCCAGACTGGTGCGAAGCTGCTCCCGCTCGAACGGCTCCAGCACCAGCGCGGCCAGCTCTTCGTCGGTCGGATTGTCGGGGTCGGCGGGAGGGGGAGGAGGCGTAATGCCCTGAGCACGGAAAATGATCTCCGTGATGACCTTCGCGCCGAGCAGGCGATTGAGACTGAGCAGCAGCCGCGCCTTGTGCAGCGTCAGTTCATGCGACCAGACGGAACTCTTGGTGCGGATAAACAGAATACCGTCCCGCACCGATTCGGCTTCGGTTGCCGCCGCCGCCTGCGCTCCTACGACACGCGGCCAGTAGGCCAGCGCCAGACTCTCGCGTATCTGCGCGGCGCTGTCCATCCGGTTGATCGCGTTTGCCAGAGCCGCCGCAATGGGGCTGCTGCGGAGGACGGGCGGCGTGAACTCAGACAGTATCTCCGGCGGGGATTTCCGGTTTGTGGACGGGGGCCGGTTCTCCGGGCTGCGGACGTTGTGGACTGGATTTCGAGGATTTTGTTCTTCGGCTGGCATCGGGCGTTACCGTTCCGGCGACCACCCGAAAGGTCGTCGCCTCGTCCAGAATCTCTCTGGGGAAGGAGCGTAAGTTGGTACAGGTCAAAAAGGTCTGGCAGCGGCGACGGACCCAGCGGAGCAGATGCTTGCGGCGGGCATCGTCCAGGTCGCTCATCACGTCGTCAAGGAGCATGACGGGCGGCTCGCCCACATAGTCCTCAATCAGTTGGAACTCCGCCAGTTTCAGCGCAAGAACGACCGTTCTCTGCTGGCCCTGCGAACCGTAGATGCGAGCGTCGTGGCCGTTGATGAGAAACAGCAGATCATCGCGCTGCGGGCCAAGCAGTGTCGTGCCTCTACGCGCCTCATCCGCGCCGACCCCCTCCAATGCCCGCCGGAACGCATTTGCAATCGCGTCGGTGGCGCTGAGGGGCGAGTCCGGGCGAGTCTGGGGCGGACTCGCTGTGTCCGACTCTGCCTCCGACCGCATCTGCGCCAGATACCTCGCTTCGGGCGAAGATTCGCGCACCGTTTCGGGTTCACCGCAGCGGGGCAGGGGAATGCTGGGCAGATAGCGCACCTCCAGACCCTCATTCCCGTCTGTCAGTTCGCGATGAATCTGATCGGCCAGCGGGGCCAGACGCTCTATATAAAATCGCCGCTTCTCGAATAGCGGGGAGCCGTACTGAATCAACTGCGCGTTCCAGATGTCCAGACCGACTTCGGTGGGAGGGCGCGGACGTTCCCGCAGGTCGCGCAGCAGACGGTTGCGCTGCTCCAGAACCCGCTTGTAGTGGCCCAGATCGTAGACATAGCGCGGACTGATCTGCGAAATCTCCACGTTGAGATAGTGCCGCCGGGTGGAGGGTTCCCCTGTCACGATAGGCAGATCGAGCGAGCCGAAAAAGACTGCATTGAACTGCCCCAGCAGGTCCACGACCCGCCCACGCTTCAGGCCATTGACCCGCACCGCTTTCTTATCGCCCTGAAACACCGAGACCTGGAGTTCGGCATCGCCTTCCCGCTCCCGCGACACCTCGGCCGTCACATGGGCCATCTCGGAATCCCGAAAGATCATCTCGGATTCACGCCCGGCCCGGAAGGAGCGTGTGGTAGCAAGCAGTGAAAGGGCTTCGAGTACGTTGCTTTTGCCCTGTGCGTTTGCCCCGTGCAGAATGTTCAGTCCCTCTCCCGGCGTCATCTCAAGTTCCGGGTAGTTACGAAATCCGCTCAGTTTCAGTTGGCACACACGCATAGCGCTTCCCGTCTCCTCTTCTCTTCAGGAAAACTGCTTCCGATTCCGCAAAACCGGAAAGTTATCAACAGGTTGTTAACAATACCAACAGGACGAACGAACGATTCGTCTCTTCCGTAACCTTTCCGTCTCTCCCTATCTTCGATTCCTTCGTCCTCATTTCATTCCCGATTCGTCTCTCCGAAATCGAAGCATTCGTTCTTCTCATCAAGAGTCATTCCATTCGAGAGTCAAGACGCACTTAACGATTCTAAAGAATCAAGGCTTCATGTTATATATAAAGAGTCTGTGCTGATGCTTATATGGTGAATAAGACTCATAACTAGGGGGATAGTAGACAGGCGAATCGTATTTTGCCTGCGCTTGAATCAAATGAATCAGTGATTCTGATGGATTCTGCCAGTTACCGATAACGCAATTGAGTCTACATCTGTCCGAACTACTAGGGGGATAGTTATTAACAATGGCCCCGCGAAACTGTTAATAACTCGACTCATAACTGCCCACTTACTAACAAATCCGCGTTGACAGTTTTGTTGACAACCACTTATGAGTCCTGCTGTTAATAACTTCGCCCCGAATCGGTTGAAACTGTTAATAACTATCCCCCTAGTAGTCCATAGTCCCCATACATGTGCAGGTTTAACGAGAGAAACCTGTACAGAATAGCCACTGGAATCGCTCCTTCGCTTGAGAGCCATTGTTAATAACTCAGTCGCGCTCCTGTACAAGTTTACGACTCAGAGTTCAACTTGAGAGACTCTTAATCATCTGACTCACCAGCGCCTTGAGTTCCATGTCGTCCTGGAGCAGTGTCCGAATCCGTTGACACGCATAGACGATGGTAGCGTGATCTCTCCCACCGAAGGCAGCTCCTGTAATGGACGTATTCAGCTCCGGCATGAGTTCCCGGCAAAGGTGCATGGCGATATGGCGGGCCAGCGCGATGTCCTTGTGCCGTCCCGGCCCCTTGATCTGCGCGGCGGTGGTCTGGAACTGCTCCGCGACCGCCTCGACGATCTCGTCAATGGTGATGCGCCGGATGCGAATCGGCTTGCCAATGAAATACTCGCTCAGAACGCCCTGTGCGACCTCCTGCGTCGGCATCTGGTTCATCACCGAACAGTAGGCGATAAGGCGCGTCAGAGCGCCCTCCAGCGTCCGCATATTGGACTGTATGGCGTCAGCGATGTAGACCAGCACATCGTCCGGCACGTCCACTTTCTCGCGCTCCCGGCATTTTCTGAGGAAGGCGATGCGGGTCTCCAGTTCGGGCGGGCTTATGTCGGCAATCAGGCCGCTTTGAAAGCGTGAGCGCAGGCGTTCGTCCATCGTGTTCAGTTCGCGGGGGCTGCGGTCACTGGCGAGAACGATCTGTTTGCCGGTCTGATAGAGGGCGCTGAAGGTGTGGAAAAACTCCTCCTTCGTTTGCTCTTTACCTGCGATAAACTGAATATCGTCTACCAGCCAGACATCTACCGCCCGATACTGCCGCCGGAACTCCTCGGTGACCCGCCCTCCGAGCGCGGAGACGTAGTGCTGGGTGAAGTACTCCCCGGAGACATAGGCGATTCGGGTTTTGGGTTCGCGCCGACGAATGGAGTGAGCTATGGAGTGCAGGAGATGCGTCTTGCCGAGGCCCGGCCCGCCATAGAGGAAAAGCGGATTGTAGACATCTCCGGGACGTTCGGCAACGGCGGTCGCGCTGGCGTAGGCCAGCCGATTCGAGCGTCCGCCGCCCAGAAAGTTCTCGAACAGAAAACGGTCGTTCAACGGCATACAGGGGATGTCCGGCAGGGCAGGCTGTGTGCGCTTGGCGGTTCCGCTGCTCTCGGTTTTGCGCGTAGTGGCGCGGGGAGCAGGACGCGGCAGGACAGAGGGAGGCTCCGGTACCGGCTCGACACGAGCAGATACTACCGGCGTGTCGGCGTCGTCCTCGGAATCCACGTCAAGCGGCAGAGAGGGCTGGGCATTCGCCGCCGCATCCGACTTGCGCGAGGCTTCCGACTTCGTGTCGCGGTTGGAAAAGACGAATCGAATTTGCAGGCCAGTCGTATCGAGGTGAAACTCCAGAGCGCTGCGGATGGCGTTGAGGTGGTTGTGTTCCAGGCGGTCACGAGCGAACGAACTGCTGACGCCGAGGGTGACGACATTGTCTTCGTAGGTGAGGGGCTGAATCGGAACAATGAAACTCTGAAAGGTGACGGTGCTGATCTTGGAGGCGAGAAGATGCAGGGACAGTTCCCAGGCGCGGCGCAGCGTTGCCGAGCGGTCTTCTTCTCCAAACTCGAGCTGTCCGCTCACCCTGGCCTCCGCTCTCCGTCCGCTTGTTCGTTGTGTCCGAAGCGCGGATCTCCCTGCTCGCTGTCGTCTCGGGTTGTCTGCTGTATCGCCGGGACGGGCTGATTATAGCAAATATCGAACCGAGTCCGCAAGGGCGATTTTGGCTCTCACTCTCAACGGCCCGCAATGTTTTTTTGTCCACGCAAAGTCGTCTTTAGAAGGAGTTCCACCTGTCTGGAGAGAAACACAGAACTGTGTCGTACCGATGTCTGCGTCGCAAAGCGAAGCGGCCTGCCGAACGGTTCAGGCCACGCTAAAATAAGGAGAAAAGAGCGAATGTTTCTGCACAAGGTTGGTGGTGTAACTACTTTTGGAAAGCGCGGCCTGTTGGTATCCGCCGCCCTGTCTTCCCTGTTTCTCTCCGCGTTCCTGGTCCCGGCAAAGGCTGACGAAACATCTGCGCTGGCCCAGACCTCCACAGACGTTTTCGCTCGTGTCGTACCTCTACAGCTGCAGCGCAATGCCGCGCAACCTTGCGCCAGGCAGCTTGGCCCGCTCAGTCTCATTCCCAAGCCGTTTCCGCTGCATCTGCGCCTCGGCGCTTTGCTCTCCCCACGCACCAAATTCGATGGCGGCATAGACGTGACGCTCGGTCGCGGTATTTTCCCCGGCACGTCCACGCGCATTGATGCCGACGTGATTCTGTCGGCAAGTTTCGCGGGCATTTCCACTCTGGTTCCGGTCACTCTGGATCAGATCTATGCGAAGGGTCTTATCGGCGGCAATCGCATCTATCTCGGGGTGGGCGCAGGGCCTTACATCGCCGACAAGACCCGTTTCGGGGGCAAACTGTTCATCGGGGCAGATCTGGCCGTGCGTGTCGGGGTCGAAGGCGCCGTCCACTTCTCCGGCACCGGCGATCCTCTGCTGACGCTTCAGGCCCGAATAGGACTGTGAGATTGTCCGAGTTTGAAGCAGCCGGGTACAAAAACGTACCCGGCTGGAAAAAGCGGTCGTCCTACGGACGAAGATTTCGGAAACTCCCGGTTCTCTCGTTGCCTGGGAGGTAGCCCGGAGGTTGAAACCCCCCGTCATTAAAAAGCAAACGTCTTTCAGACGGAACTACGCCAAACTCTTCCTTATCTCTTCGCCTATCAAGCCAACCTGACAAGTACGAGCCTCTGAAGCCTTCGTCCGTAGGACGACCGCTGTTCCAGCCCGGCACGTTCCTGTGCAGGGCCTTCCGTAAACTGTCACTCCACTGGGCATTTCCGTCTGCAAGACGTTTGCTTTTTAATGACGGGGGTTTTCAACCCCCGGGAAACCTCATTTGTCTTTCTCACGGTCTTTGAAGAGAAAACTGATAATGCCGCTGAGAATGCCCATCGCGACAGAGCCGATAAGGGCGGCGACCGGCCCCTCCACATGGTAGCCGGGAACGATGCCGCTGCCCGCGATCCAGAAAAACAGCACGTTCAGCGCGAAACCAAGCAGACCGAATGTCAGACAGTTGACGGGCCAGGCGAAGAACATAATGATAGGGCGAAGGATGGCATTGGCGAGGCTAAGGCCGACCACCACGATCAAAATGGAAAGCGGATGCCCCATCTTAAAACTGACACCCGGCACAAACTGCGTCACCGCGAATAGCGCGACGATATTGGCGATCCAGCGCACAATCCCGTTTTTCACCGTTTCTCTCCTTGTTCCCTCGCATTACACCCGATTCAGGAAGACGAGTGTAACACGAAACGCTCGATAGCGCGGGCGACTCCGTCTTCCCGATAGCCTGTCGTCACATAGTCGGCAGCCGCGATAACTTCGGGGAGCGCATTGCCCATCGCCACGCCGATGCCTGCCCAGCGCAGCATTTCGATGTCATTCAGATGGTCGCCAATTGCCATCGTCTCGGCCTGCGTGATGCCCAGATGCTGCGCGACATGGGCTACCCCAATCTGTTTGCTGACGCCCGGCACATAGATTTCGATTCCCCAGTTGTGTTCGGAGCCGGACTGCACCACGCTGACCTGGCCTACCAGTCGGGTCTGTAGCTGCTCTGCCAGAGGACGCATCCGTTCCGGCGGGCCATACGCGCTGACGGAGACAGGCTCGAAGGGAAGCTCTTCCAGAAGGCGTGGATGAGGCCGATAGCGCGGTCGGTCGGCCCAGGGGCCAATGGTCTTCTCGGGATGAAACAGCACTCGCGCTCCCTCGATACCCGGCCTGTCCGAGTCCTCGAACACATACGGTTCCGACCCGACCGCGACGATGGCACGAACCACCTCCAATGCCAGCGGAATCGGCATCAGCCTGCGATAGAGTATCTCGCCCGTTCCCGCATGAGCGGCCACGCTGCCATTCGACGCCACCACATAGCCGTAGGGTTCGCCCAGAAACGTCGCGATGGGTTCGATGCGAAACCGCGTTCGTCCAGTGCAGAGAACGACATGGCAGCCCTGCGCCTGTGCCGCCGTCAGCGCCGCTACTACGCCGGGAGACACGCGATCCTCCATGCCCACCAGAGTCCCGTCAATATCCAGAAACAGCGCCCGAATCGGCACAGCGGAGGTGTGTTGTCTTTCCATGTCTTCATTATACCTCCCCTGCGATTGGCCCGGCAGGAAATCCGTTCGCCGACAGGCAATACTCCTTCCGGCAACACACGACTTCTGAAAGGGGGAACCCGATGGCAAAGAGTCTGCCGCGCCGAGATTTTCTCACCGGCGCTGTGGCGGGAGTGGCGGCGGTCACGACGGGAGCAGAGCCGGTCGTCGCGCAGGAGGCGCGGCCCGCTGCAAAGTCCCGAATGAAACTGGGGCATCAGCATCACGATAGCGAGGGCGATCTGAAGATTATGGCCGCTCTGGGAGTGAGTCATATTTGCAGTGCGCTGCCCTCCCGTACGCTCGACGAGGCGTGGACAGTGGCGAGCCTGAGCCGCCTGCGGCAGCGCGTCGAAAAGCACGGGATCACGCTGGCGGCAGTGCCGCTGCCCATGAGTTCCGTCGCGGTCGAGAAGGCGGAGATGCCAAACATTCTGCTCGGCAAAAGCCCGGAGCGTGACCGGGAGATAGACCAGATCTGCCAGATGATCGGCAATGCGGCGAAGGCCGGAATTTTTTTGCTCAAATACAATCTGACACTGCTCGGCGTTCCCCGCACCGCCTCCACTCCCGGACGTGGCGATGCCCGCTACAGCACCTTCACCTATGCCCGATCCGACCACGACACGCCGACCCTGGCAGGACAGGTCAGCGCGGACGACTACTGGGAGCGTGTCACCTACTTCCTGAAGCACGTGATGCCCGTCGCTGAGGCCAATAAGGTGCGGCTGGCCTGCCACCCCAACGATCCGAGTATGCAGAAGAAACGGTATCGGGGGATAGAGTGTCCTCTGGGAACAGTAGAAGGATTGAAACGCTTTATCGAAATTGCGCCCGGCCCGTATCATGGCCTGAACTTCTGCCAGGGTACGGTCAGCGAGATGCTGGAGGCTCCAGGCAGGGAGATTTTCGATGTGATTCGGTACTTCGGCAGTCGGGGCAAGATTTTCAACGTCCATTTCCGCAACATCAAAGGCCATGCACTCGACTTTCAGGAGACGCTGCCCGATAACGGCGATGTGGACATGGGTCGCGCCCTGCGGGTCTATCAGGAAGTGGGCTACGACGGCATGATTATGCCCGATCATGTTCCGGTTATCGAGGGCGATACGGGTGGCGCCCTCGCCTATGCCTACACCTTTGGTTATATCCGGGCGCTGTTACAGACAGTTCAGGGCGCGGCCTGAACGCAGAGAGGAGTTAGCGTGAAGACCTTGCGACAACGCGCATTGCAGCGGGAAGTCCTGAGCGGGACATGGCTGAACCTGGGTTCCAGCCTTACGGCGGAGATCGCGGGCCGAGTCGGGTTCGACTGGCTGCTGATAGACCTCGACCACGGCTCCGGCGACGAGGCGCATCTGTTGGGGCAGTTGCAGGCGATAGATTCGACCCCGGCCGCCGCCATCGTGCGGATCGCCTGGAACGAGCTACCGCGCTTCAAGCGTACCCTCGATCTCGGCCCGGCGGGAATCATGGTTCCCTACGTCAATACGGCGGACGAGGCGCGTCAGGCCGTCGCCGCGATGCGCTATCCGCCGCAGGGAGTGCGCGGCGCGGCGCGGTTCACCCGCGCTGCCGGGTTCGCACAGGAGTTTGAAACCTACTTCGCGGAGGCCAATGCGAAGCTGCTGACCATTGTGCAGATCGAGACCCCGCAGGCCGTCGCGAACGTAGAAGAGATCGCAGAGGTGGAGGGCGTGGATGTGCTGTTCGTCGGGCCGCTCGATCTGAGCGTCGGCCTGGGAATCCCGCAGCAGCTTACCCATCCCGACTTCCGCGCCGCGCTGCACCGGGTCGCCGCTGCCGCCGAGAAGGCCGGGAAAGCGGCAGGTATACTGCTCGCCACCGCCGACCAGATCGCCCCGACGATTGCGGACGGCTTCACCTTTCTGGCCGTCGGCTCCGATGGCGGTATGGTCGCAGGCGGCATGAAAAATCTTGCGGCGGCGTTCGGGCAGGCCCGCAACAGCCCATAGTTTTTACGGGACAGTCCCCCATGCCCCTCCAGGTGCCTAATCGCATGAAAATGCCTGCTCCCCCAGAATTGGGGGTTGGGGGGCGGCTATTTTACGGGAAAGAGGAGGCGTAGTTTTGGCAAGAGAGCGCTGGCGGGTCTCGCTGCATGGCGGACATAGCGGGGAGTTTTGCGACCATGCGGAGGGAACGCTGAAGGAGCTACTTTCGGCGGCGGTCGCGGCGGGTTATGACACTTTTGGCGTCAGTGAGCATGTGCCGCGCAGTGCGGAGCGATTCCTCTATGCGGAGGAGCGAGACCGGGGTTGGGACATGGCGAAGATCACCGCCGATTTTGCGCGTTACTCCGCCGTGCTAACACCACTGGCCGAGGAGTTTGCGGACAGGCTGACGGTACTGCGCGGTTTCGAGGCGGAAGTCATTCCCACCGACACCTACGCGGAGCAGATACGCGGCTATCAGCAGCAGAAACTGCCGGACGGTCGGCCTGTCTTCGACTACTTTGTCGGCTCCGTCCACTACGTGCGGGAGCATCAGATTGACGGCCCGCCGGAAAGCTGGGCGCGGGCAGCAGAAGCCCTCGGCGGGCCGGAAATGCTGGTCGTGCGCTATTATGAGACTATCGCCGAAATGGTGACTGCGGTTCGCCCGGAAGTCGTCGGGCATTTCGACCTTATTAAAAGGAATGCCGCCCTCGCAGGCTTCGGCGATACGCCGCTCGACACCCCGCCGATTCGCCGCGCCGCCATTACCGCGCTCGAAGCGGTTCGCGCTCACAGTGGCATTCTGGATCTGAACACTGCCGGGTGGCGCAAAGGGCTGGGCGAACCCTATCCTGCCCCCTGGCTAGTGGAGCAGGCACAGGCAATGGGCATCCCCTTCTGCTTCGGCGACGACAGCCATAAACCTCCGCAGGTGGGGGACGGACTGGAAGTGGCACGTATCTACCTACTTCGCCTCGGCGTCCCTGCCCTCACCATCCTCACCCGTGAACCCCGTTCCTGCGTTGGCAGTAATCTGGTACGTCAGACTGTGCCACTGTAAACTGCCGAGAGACCGTCACTCTTTCCCGGCAAGACACGAAAAAAAGAGCCGCCCTGAGAATTCAGGACGGCTCTTTTGATTCAGAGGC